>CAVOST010000001.1:0-116227 GCA_963698945.1 uncultured Actinomycetota bacterium
ATCGCAAACTCAGGAAAAGACCGCATAACCATGCGGGGTTGCGACGCCTCGAATGACTTGAGCACGTCTTGAGCGACACCTGACACTCTCCTGTCGCAATGACGGTCACCACGATCGTCGCCAGAGAAGGAGCGGCAGCTATGGTCGAAAGCGTCAGGGGAACCAGGGGGAGGTTGTGAGATGTGGGGCCCGATTTTGCTCGCCTTCGGCGTCGTATTCGCCACGTTGGTCATCGGATTCGCCTGGGTGACGAAGTAACCGGCGCATACATCCGAGCCGCGTGAAACGATTCCGGCACCGATGGTGGCCAGACATCATCGCGCTACGGATACTCGTGTCGCTGCGGCCCACCAGAACTGGGGCCTGCTCCTCGCAGTTGTCCTCTGCCTCGAGTTCTGGCTCGTCGTGGCGAGCTACCTCGCCCGCAGCTTCTAGCGCCAGCACGCCACGAGACGCTGACCCGGGGCCGAATCAGTCCTCGTCCTCGATAGGACACGTTCGGGTCTATTCCACGCGGCCACGGGATCTGGGAGACGATCCCGGCCGGCGACATACGCGACTATCCGCCGCGCCAGTAATCCCCGGCTAGCGCTGAAGCAAGTCGTGGAGGATCTTGACCTCCAGCATCGCCACCAGCGGCCCCGGCCCAGGCTCTACTTCAACTCGGCCTGTAACGACCGCATCGCGTCCGTCCGCGAGTACGACTACATCACCCGGCTCGAGGTTCGGCGCAGGGTGTTCGAGGAGACCGAGGTCGTCGCCGGTTGTGTCGTGGAGGCGGTAGATCGACACGTGCGTGGAGTATCGACCGGTTGCTGGCGCTTGGAGATCCCCCGCGCCGGACTAGGTGCTGAGCCGGGTGAAGCCGCCCCAATGCACCGGGTGGTGTGTGAACCGGATTCCCTCAGCGACACGAGGGATCCACTCCCTCAGTTCGTCGTTTGGCTCGCCGTAGATCTCCAGACTCTCGAAGTCGGCGTAAGCGAACGTCTCCCGAACCTTGTCGCCCATCACCGCAATGTGGTGTTGCATCGACTCAGCATCCGGGTGGATCTGGACGACGACCTCGGAGCTGCCGTCCTCGGTCACGTAGATATGGAAGCCCAGCAATCGAGGTTCCCTCTCCTCGGCGAGCCTGCAAAACTCGGCGGCAACCGGTCGATAGGCCTCTGCCTTGCCGGGATGGATTCGAGAAACTGACCTGACGATGAACGGCGCAGACATCGACGACCTCCCTCGCTGTCGGTTGTGACTCGATGCTAGTACCGGACGGGAGCTTCACAGCGCCAAGCCCGACCGAGGACATGCTGTGCGCGTGGCTGGCGGCCGGTGACCGCGGAGACGTCGACGAGTTCGACCGGTACCTCCATCCAGAGGTCGTGGTTCATGCCCCTCTTGGCTTGTCGACGACAGGCGTTGAGGCGGAGAAGGCCCGTTTGGGCCGATGGCAAGCGAGCGATTCCGGGTATTCGCCATGAGGTTCAGGAGACGATGGGTTCGGGATCACGGGCAATGGCTCGGGTCGTTGTTACGGGCACCGTGGCGTTCTCGGGCAGGTTCACCGTCTTGGAGATCGCGCCGGAGAGGAACGGCTGGGCCGCGGCCATCATCCGCACGTGGCCCATCGGCTTGAGCGCGCGGGCGCCCATCGCGGTGTCGAAGACCTCGTAGTGCTCCTGGCGCAGGCCGGGGGCGTCGATGACGTGGCCGTTCTCGGCGATGTACTCGACGATGGCCTCGATCGTCTCCTCGGCGTACCCGAGCTTCTTCAGCGCCCGCGGCACGGTCTGGTTGACGATCTGCATCGAGCCGCCACCGACCAGCTTCTTGAACTTGACCAGCGAGAAGTCCGGCTCGATGCCGGTGGTGTCGCAGTCCATCATGAAGCCGATGGTGCCGGTGGGCGCGAGCACCGAGGCCTGCGCGTTGCGGAAGCCGTTCTGCTCCCCCAGCGTCTGCACGTCGGCCCAGGCCGCCGCCGCGAGCTTGTGGACCTGGGAGTCCACGGCGTGCACGGTGCGTACGACGTCGTTGGCGGCCTGGTGCTTGCGCATGACCCGCTTGTGGGCCTCGGCGTTGCGGGCGTAGCCGTTGTAGGGACCGACCACGCCGGCGAGCTCGGCGGAGCGCTTGTAGGAGACACCGGTCATCAGCGAGGTGATGGAGGCGGCCATCGAACGACCGCCGTCGGAGTCGTACCCGAGGCCCATCGCCATCAGCAGCGCGCCGAGGTTGGCGTAGCCGATGCCGAGCTGGCGGTAGTCGCGGGTGGTGTCGCCGATCGACTCGGTCGGGAAGTCGGCGAAGCAGATCGAGATGTCCATCGCGGTGATGATCAGCTCGACCGCCTTGGCGAACAGCGGCCCGTCGAAGGTGTCGTCGTCCTTGAGGAACTTCAGCAGGTTCAGCGAGGCGAGGTTGCAGGAGGAGTTGTCGAGCGACATGTACTCAGAGCACGGGTTGGACGCGGTGATCCGGCCGGTCTCGGGGTTGGTGTGCCAGTCGTTGATGGTGTCGTCGTACTGCACGCCCGGGTCGGCGCACTCCCACGCCGCCTGGCTGATCTTGTGGAACAGGTCGCGGGCGTCGACGGTGTCGATCACCTCGCCCGTCGTACGCGAGCGCAGGCCGAAGGCCGCGCCGTCCTCGACCGCACGCATGAACTCGTCGGAGACGCGGACGGAGTTGTTGGCGTTCTGGTACTGCACGCTGGTGATGTCGTTGCCGCCGAGGTCCATGTCGAAGCCGGCGTCGCGCAGCGCGCGGATCTTGTTCTCCTCGCGCGCCTTGGTCTGCACGAACTCCTCGATGTCGGGGTGGTCGACGTCGAGGACGACCATCTTGGCCGCGCGACGGGTGGCGCCGCCGGACTTGATGGTGCCGGCGGAGGCGTCGGCGCCGCGCATGAAGGAGACCGGGCCGCTCGCCGTACCGCCGCTGGAGAGCAGCTCCTTGGAGGACCGGATGCGGGAGAGGTTGAGGCCGGCGCCGGAGCCGCCCTTGAAGATGAAGCCCTCTTCCTTGTACCAGTTGAGGATCGAGTCCATCGAGTCCTCGACGGAGAGGATGAAGCAGGCGCTAGACCTGCTGGGGCGAGGCGGTGCCGACGTTGAACCAGACGGGGCTGTTGAACGAGAAGTACTGGTGCACGAGCAGCCAGGTCAGCTCGTGCTCGAACAGCTCGGCGTCGGCGGGGCTGGCGAAGTAGCCGTGGTCCTCGCCGCCCTTGCGGTAGGTCTTCACGACGCGGTCGATGAGCTGCTTGAGGCTCCACTCGCGGGCGTCGGTGCCGACGGCGCCGCGGAAGTACTTGGTGGTGACGATCGTGCTGGCGTTGACGCTCCAGAAGTCGGGGAACTCGACCCCGCGCTGCTCGAAGACGGTCTCGCCGGTCTTCCAGTTGGTCTGGACGACGTCGCGGCGCTCCCAGGTGATCTCGTCGTAGGGGTGAACGCCCGCTGTCGAGAAGACTCGCTCGGTCGCGAGTCCCCTGCGGTGGCTGCCCTGGGTCCTCGACTGGGATCCGCGTGCCGTCTCCGTCATGTTCCCTACTCTCCCTTGAGTTGTGGTGCTTCCTACGTGGTAGCCCCGGTGCGCCGCTTCCCCACGACGCACCGGAGCGGTCTGTGGTCAGCCCGCCTTGGCGGGCTGAGGTCCTTCTCTGTCGGGCACGGCCCGTACGGCGCGCAGCTCGCCGATGGCCGCCTCGAAGTCGTCGGCCGACTCGAAGGCCCGGTAGACGCTCGCGAACCGCAGCCAGGCCACCTCGTCGAGGTCGCGCAGCGGTCCGAGGATCGCCACGCCGATCTCGTTGGCGGGCACCTCGGCCCAGCCCTCGGCGCGCAGCGTGTCTTCGACCGTCTGGCCGAGCCGGGCCAGGTCGTCCTCGTCGACGGGGCGTCCCTTGCAGGCCGCCCGGACGCCCGCGACTGCCTTCTCGCGGGTGAACGGCTCGGTGATGCCGCTGCGCTTGGCCACCATCAGCTGCATCTGCTCGACGGTGCTGAAGCGCCGCTCACAGGAGGGGCAGGTGCGGCGGCGGCGGATGCTTCCGCCGTCCTCTGCGACCCTCGAGTCGAGGACCCGGGTGTCGGTGCTGCGGCAGAACGGGCAGTGCACTTCCGGCTCCTCTCTGTGTGTTGACCTGTGAGTCCGGCTGTGGATTCAACGTCGTTCCTGTGGGAAAACATCCCCAAGATGTGGATAACTACATCCGTGTAACTACTAGATGTAGTGGAACCGTACGCCCGGGGTCTGACAGCCGCAAGAACTTCGGCTCATCCTTTTGGGCATTTCGGTGCTCGTCCACACATCGCCGCAGGTCAGGGGCTCAATTTTCGTCAGTGGACCACCATGGCCCAGTGTCTTCGAGTGTGTCGCACGGCACCGACAGCCGACTTGGTCGTTGAGTCAGCGTGCGCGCATTCATCCGGCTCCTCGGCATCGTGGTGCTGCTCGCGGGATGGGGCGTGCTGGTGGTGCTGGCGGTGATGTCCAGCACCTCCGGACCCTTCGGGTGGACGGCCGTGTTCACGGCGGGCGCGATGGCGTGCCTGTTCCTGGCCCTGCTCGCGTGGAGTCGCCTTCGCGCCGTACGTCGGGGCGAGGTGCCGGCTCGTCGTACGCCGTCGCACCGGGCGTGAGGTCAGTGGCGGTCGGCGAGCCGTCGTACGAACTTCAGGCCTGACCACACCTCGTCGACCGCGCACACCTTGACGTCGACGACGCCGGCGGCGAGGCCGATCTCGCGTACGACGTTCTCGTCGATGTCGGTCGGCACCTTCGACGCCTTCTTCGGCCAGCAGACCCAGATCATGCCGGCCTGCTCGGTGCGGTCGATGAGCTGCGGCAGCCGCTTCTCGAGGGCCGCGCGCTTCGGTGTGGAAGGTGAGGCTGATGTCCAAACGTTTCGGCAGCCGGCGGGTGGTCGGCGCCTCGAGATCGAAGTCGCTGGGCGCGCCGTCGAGGAGCACGACGTGCTCCGGCTTCACGCCGAGCTTGCGCTCGAGCGGGGTACCGGAATAGCCGACCATCACGCCTTCAGCCGTGCCGGCAACGTCTCCCAGCCACGCAGCACCCGGGTCGGTCGGCGGTAGGCGCCGGGCAGCAGCTCGAGGTCGGGGTACCGGTCGAAGAGGGCGCGCAGCCCCACCTCACCCTCCATACGGGCCAGAGAGGCACCGAGACAGAAGTGGCGCCCGCCGGAGAAGGAGACGTGCTCACGCGCGTTCGGCCGCGCGACGTCGAAGGCCGCGGGGTCCGGGAAGACCTCGGGGTCGCGGTTGGCACCCGCGAGCACGGTGAGGATGCCGAGGCCCGGCTTGATGTCCTTGCCGGCGACGTGCGCGCCGTGCTCGGTGAATCGTCCGGTGAACAGCACGGGTGGGTCGACGCGCAGCACCTCGTCGACCGCGTTGGGCCACAGGTCGGGCTCGTTGCGGAGGCGTTCGAGCTGCTCGGGATTCTCGCGAAGCAGCGTGATCCCGTTGCTGAGCAGGTTGACGGTGGTCTCGAAGCCAGCCGCCAGGACGAGACCGGCGGTCGACTTCGAGCTCGGCGTCGTCGAGCACGCCCTCCTCGTCGCGGACGTGCACCAGCTGGCTGAGGAGGTCGTCGCCGGGTTCGTCGTGCAGGCGCGCGATGTGGCCGTCGAGCCAGTGGTCGAAGGCCCGCAGTCCGTCGTCCACCTGCCGGAACTGCCGCCACGACAGGCCGAAGTCAAGGCTCGGGGCGGCGGCGGCGCCGAAGGCGAGCACCCGCTCGCGGTCGGCCTCGGGGACTCCGAGGATCTCGGCGATGACGGTGACCGGCAGCTGCGCGCAGTAGCGGTCGACCAGGTCGACCGGCCCGTTCTCGGCGCCGAGGTCGTCGAGCAGCTGGGCAGCGATCGTCTCGGTGCGCTCGCGGAGCTTCTGGACCGCCTTGACGGTGAAGACCCGGGTCACCAGCTTGCGGTAGCGGGTGTGCTCGGGCGGCTCGACCACCAGGAGCGAGGGCGGAGAGACGGGGTGCACGGCGCGGGTGGCGGTGCGGAGCGCGAGCCGACCGAGCGGGTTGTCGCCGTACATCGGGTTGCCCGCGCGGAAGTCCCCGCTGGAGAGCACCTCCTTGACGAGGTCGTGACTCGTCGTGACGTAGCCGAGCTTGCTTCCGTAGACGGGACCGGCCGCCCGCAGGTTCTCGATGGCGTCCCACACGTCGCCACCGGGGTTGCCGGCGTAGATCAGGCGGGCCTGCAGGTCGCCGCGCCTGGCGGCGGTACGGACGAGGACGGAGAGGAGGCCGTGCGTCACGCTCCAGTGCGTACGCCGTCGTAGCCGGTCACCCACAGTCAGGGACGTCGCGTCGTGCATGGGCCGCAGGTTAGTCCTGCTCCGAGGTTGTCCACAGGCTGTCGGACTGGTGTAGCGCGTCACTGCGCCGGGTAGTTACCGTCGCAACGACCTGGATCAATTGCGGGGGTACGTCATGCGCAGGCAGGTGCGGCTTGTCGCCGTTGCTGCGGTGCTTGCGCTGCTCGTCGCCGGGTGTGGTGGGAGCCCGAAGCCGAAGTCGTTGCCTTCCAAGTCGCCCAGCCCTAGTCCTTCGGCTTCGGCGAGCCCGACGCCGCCGGCGCTGCCTGATCGCAGCGCAAGAGTTCGGCGCGGGCTGCGCTTTCGTTCAGCACTACGTCGACCTCGTGAACTTCGTCAGCTTCAACGGGCAGGCAAGTCGGATACGACCTCGATGGCGGCGCGATGCACTCCTGTGACGCGCAGCTCAGGTACGATCGAGAGGCTGTACCGCAGGGTGGGCGAGGTCGAAGGTGGGGCTGGACACCGGAATCGATAGCGATCAGGCAACCCGACGACAAGGGCTGGCTGTCGACATCGCTGGTCACTTACGGCCCGCAGACTTGTCGTGCGGAAGTCGGGCGCGAAGCCCGACGCGCTACACAGGCGGAGGGCGGGTGGCCTCGTCAACCTGGATGTGCACGGCGCCGAGCTGGCTGGAAGGTGCTCGGAGTGGACTCGCGACGCGTATGGTCTTCTGGGCGATTGCCCTCGTGGCTTGCACGCTCAGGCTGCCGGCGGCCGCTGCAGGATGCGGCGCACCCACACGAGGTGTCAGACGCATTCATCGTCGAGGGCACGCAAGCCAGCCCGCCCGGATGCGTCGGTAGCGTCACCAGTCGCCGGAGTACTCACGCCGTCAGGCGCAGCCTCGCTTCGAGTGGCGCAATCCGTGCAGCAGCGGTGCGAATGCGACCGGTCAGAGTCCAGCCGAACTGTCCGCGGAACCCCTGTCCGCCCGGCGAGAGCTCGTATCGCCTTTGGCAAGTAGTCCACCGCCACCCGCGAACCCGGGCCGCTGTGTGCTCCGGCAACGGCCCGCCCGCGCTGGCTACCGTTCCACAAGTCACCGACGCCATGGTGCTCGCCGCGTTCCGGCGCATCCCGCTCCCCCACCTGCGCTCGCACAGCCAGCCGGCGAACAAGACGCTGATCAACTTCGACACGATCTTCTTCACCGACGCCCAGCAGCTGACGCGGAACATCACCCTGCTGGGGCAGCGGGTCCGACTCGTGATCCGGCCGAGCCGGTTCGAGTGGGTGCACGGCGACGGGACTGCGGCGACGACGGCCACGCCTGGGGCGCCGTACCCGTCGAAGGACATCGTCTACCGCTACCAGGACGCCCACACGACCGTCGGGCACCGCGTCGTCGTGACGTGGAGTGCGCGGTGGTCGCTGAACGGCGGACCGCTGCAACCGGTCAACGGGACCGTCACGACGACCGGTCCCGCGACGCCGCTGCGGATCGCCGAGGCGAGTCCGGCCCTTTCCGGCGAAGGTCACTGAGCGCTAGGTTGCCGCTCGTGCGGCGACCCTCGACCTCGACCAAGCTGAAGCTCGGCTACGTGGCGCTGGCAGCCGCCGACACCTGGCTGTCGAGCCAGCCGGGTCGGCTGGCCCATCGAGCGCGGTTCGTCACCAAGCCACTGCTGATGCCGGTGCTCGGCGCCTCGCTGGCGACCAACGAACGCGCCGTCGGCTCTCCGCTGCGCACCAGCACGCTCGTGGCCCAGGCGGGCGGCTGGGGCGGTGACGTGGCGTTGCTCGGCGAGGGCACGAAGCCGTTCCTCGTCGGGGCGGGGTCGTTCGGGCTCGGGCACCTGGCCTATGTCTCCGGGTTCCTGCGGCGACGCGACCACCGGCCGGCGCGCAACGACCGCAGCGTGCGGGTGGTCGCGGGATCGTGGGCTGCGACGGCGCCGCTGATGGCCTACCTCGCCGGGCGGCAGAAGCGGGAGCTGGGCGGTCCGATCCTCGGGTACGCCACCCTGCTCGCCGGCATGGCCGCCGCCGCCTCGCACCTCGATCCGACCGTTCCTGCCTCGGCCCGCCGACTCACCGCTGCCGGAGCCGCGCTGTTCATGGTGTCGGACTCGCTGCTGGGCTTCCGGAAGTTCGCGTTGACCGACCCGCCGCCCGAGCTCGAGACCGCCGTCATGGCGACGTACACCGCCGCACAGTTCCTGCTCAGCGAGGGCGCCGCCCGCGCGTGAGCGCAGCGCCCACTTGTAACGCGGTGTTCTTGACGGTTCGCACGCGGTGTATGGCTTGTTCAGCGTCAATAACTCCGCGTTACAAGGGACACGGCGACGACGGGAGCAGTCGAATGGGGTGGGACCGACGGTCGGTCCCACCCCATTTCTTCCCCAGCACCGACGACCCGGGTCGAAGGGAGTCGTCGGCACGTCTGTGGTGCGCCGGGAGGCTCAGCCCTGGGGAATGGCGAGCTTCTGGCCCTCGGTGATGGTGGCCGAGGGGAGCGAGTTGAGCTCCTCGATGCGGTAGACCATCTCGCGGACGTGGCCGGGCTTGGCGACCTGGCCGGCGATGTCGTAGAGGGTCTGGCCGGGCTGGACCTCGACGACGCGGACCGGCTCGGGCGTGCCGCCGGTGAGGGTGGCGGTGGCCCAGCCGCCGAACGGGATCATCAGGCCGAGGACGAGTCCGAGGAAGGCGAGCACGAGGACGGTGCGGCCGCGGCGGGTGAGCCGGGCGGGAGCCTGGCGGGCCCTTCGAGACGGTCGCTGCGCGACCTCCTCAGGGACCCGAAGCCGGCGCTGCGCGACCTCCTCTGGGACCCGAAGAGGGCGCTGGGCGACCTGCTCGGGGACCCGGACTGCCGGGGTCTCTACGACCCGCAGGGCGGGTCGGACGTCGTACTCCGGAGTGATCGTCAGTGCGCTCATGGTTCTCAACCTCTTTCGGGGAAGTGACCGGCCGGGTGGCCGGTCAGTGGTTGCGACCCCTGCTCGGTGCTGTGTCGATGTCTATCGGCGACCACTGACAGTTCTGCTCGGGTCGTTCGAAGAGACGTTCGATCGAACACATGTACGACGTTAGAGCAGGTGTTCGAACAGCGCAAGAACGTATGTTCGAATCGTTACCCCGGATCGGCATCGCTTAATTTCGGGTCCATGAGCACCGGGCCAGCCCTCGCCAGACCGACGATGCCGGACGGCTACGGCATCCCCGAGACCCTCGACGGGGTGCTGAGCTGGTCGGAGGTGGAGGAGCGGCTGGTCGCGTCGATGCACTACTGGCTGTCGCACCGTCCGACCCGACGGCACTCCCCACACGGTGCCGCGGTGGGGGGTGTGGGTGGAGGGGTGCTTCTACTACGACGGAGCGCCGACGACGCGGCACGTCCGCAGAATCTCTCCGTCAACCCCGCGTGCACGCTCCACCTCGAGAGCGGCAGCGAGGCGGTGATCGTGGAGGGCGCCTCGCTTGCGACCAGCGCCGATCCCGACGGGCTCGGCGCGAAGCTGTCGGCTGCGTTCTCGAAGTACCACCCCACGTACGCACCCGAGCCCGACGCCTGGGCCGGTGAGCAGGGCGGCGGACTGCGGGTGCTGCGGCCGGCGAAGGCGCTGGCCTGGTTCAGCTTCCCGCAGGACTGCACCCGGTTCACCTTCGACTAGGGGGCGGGCCGCAACCCCTCGACCAGGAGGTCGACGAGCGCCTCGCCGTACGCACGGTACGACCGCATGGGCGAGGAGGGTGGAGCGGGCGAGCGCCGTGCCGGTGAAGGCGTCGATCACCAGCTCCAGGTCCACGTCGCGACGGATCTCTCCGCGCTCCTGCCCGCGCTCGAGAGCTGCCCTCACCCGCGCGTACTCGGGCTCGATGACCGTGGTGCGCACGAGCTCCGCCAGCTCCGGGTGCGCCGCGAGCTCACCCAGCAGACCGGGCAGCGCAGCCATGGCTTCCGGAGCCGCGAACTCCTCCACCGCCCACTGGTAGGCCTCGCGCAGGTCGTCGACGACGCTGCCCGAGTCGGGGACGGCCCTGCTCTTCGTCTTCCCGAACACGGCCTCGAAGACCAGGACGGCCTTGCTCTGGTGGCGCAGGTACAGCGTCGGCTTGCTGACCGCGGCCCGCGACGCGACCGCCTCCATCGACAGGGCGGCGTACCCCACCTCGACCAGCAGCTCGCGCGTCGCCACCAGGATCGCCTCGTCCTTGTGCGGGTCGCGACGCCGTCCCCGGGTTGTGGTCACGCTCGCCAATCTATACGCTGCGTTCATCTGAACGCTCCGTATAGGAATGACTGATGGTCGAGACCGGATCCCAGCCCCCCGCAGCCTCGAGCAGCTGCCCCTGCTCGACCGTGTGGACTACGCGGACTGCTTCGCTGCCCGTACGACGGCGCAGCACACGGCCGACGAGTGGCTCACCCTGATGTTCGAGCACGCGCACCCCGCGGTCCTGGCGCTGGTCCGGTCCGCGCACGCACGCGTCGGCCGCATGCACCTGGCCGATCACGGTCCCGAGAACCCGCTCGGGTGGACGATCCTCGACAGGACCGCGGCCCGCATCGTGCTCGGCGTGGAGGGCGGCATCGTCACCCCGCGCGTCATCGCCGCCGTCGAGCCGGACCGGCTGGTGGTCACGACGGTGCTCCGCTACGAGAACGCGTGGGCTCGCGCGGTGTGGTCCGTGGGTAGGTACGTGCACCGCGCTGTCGCGCGCTACCTGCTCGCCACCGCCGTGAGGCACGGGTGAGCGCGCGACACACCGTTCGAACAGGTGTTTGAAGTGTGTCCGCGTTCTGGACTACCTTCAGGGCATGGCGACTCGCGACGAGAAGAACGCTCAGGTCGGCCCCAGGAGCATGCGGGGCTCGGTCACCGAGCTGCCCGACGCGGCCCCTGACAGCACCGGCCTGACCCCACGGCAGCAGCGCATCCTCAACGTGCTGCGCGAGTCGATCGAGAAGCGCGGCTACCCGCCGAGCATCCGCGAGATCGGCGAGCTGGTCGGGCTGACCAGCTCCTCCAGCGTGGCCCACCAGCTGCGCGTGCTGGAGCAGAAGGGCTTCATCAAGCGCGACCCCAACCGGCCCCGCGCGCTCGAGGTGTTCATCCCCGAGCTGATGGCCGCCCGCCGTGCGATCGCCCACGCCGACGACGCCGACTTCGACCCGACCGGCATCGGCGACGCGCTCCCCCAGCCGACCCAGGTGCCGCTGCTGGGCCGGATCGCCGCCGGCGCGCCGATCCTGGCCGAGGAGCAGGTCGAGGAGTACTTCCCGCTGCCCAAGACCCTCGTGGGCGACGGCAGCCTGTTCCTCCTCGAGGTCTCCGGCGACTCCATGATCGACGCCGCCATCTGCCACGGCGACTACGTCGTCGTACGCCAGGAGCAGACCGCCGAGAACGGCGACATCGTGGCCGCGATGCTCGACGGCGAGGCCACCGTCAAGACCTTCCAGAAGAAGGACGGCCAGGTCTGGCTGATGCCCCACAACGAGGCCTACGACCCGATCGACGGCACCTACGCCACGATCCTGGGCAAGGTCACCGCGGTGCTGCGTCGGATGTGACGTCCGACTACTGGACACTTTGGTATTATTTTGTCCGTTTTAGCCGTATAAGTCGGGTTACCAGCGCGACCATGGTCGTGTGCCGAACCGCGCTCCACGCCTGGTGGTGGCCGCTGCCATCTGCGTAGCGGCCGTCGCTGCGCTGCCCGCGCTGGGCGAGGGTACGACGGGAGCGGTCGGCGAGGTGAGCGCGAGCCCCGGGCAGGCGTTGTCGACGCAGCCCACGCCGGCGCCCCGTGACGCGCACTCCTCGGTCTCGAACGGCCGGATCCGCCGCCACCACAACACCCCCGTGGTGAAGAAGGCGGTCCACGGCCGCGCCGCGGTCGAGCAGCTCGGCCCCCGCCTGGGAGAGGTCGCCGCCCGGACGGGCTGGTCGCAGTCGAAGCTGAAGAGCGTGCTGGCCCACGGACGACTCGGCGTACGTCGCCCCCGAGGGCCGGGTCTACTACCGCGAGAACGACGTACCGCAGCAGAGCACCACCGACCCCACGCGCGCGGAGACCGTGGCGCCCGTCTACCCGACCAGCCAGACCTTCCAGCTGCACAGCCGGCCGGGCGCGAGCCGCACGATCTTCCTCGACTTCGACGGCGCCGAACGTCAGCAACACCGGGTGGAACGGCACCAGTCCCGGCGACGTGCCCAACGGCACCTACGGCGGCTTCGACCGCGACGGCAACCCCGCCACCTTCAGCACCGCCGAGCACGGCTACGTCCAGGAGGTGTGGCGCGAGGTCACCGAGACCTACGCCCCCTACGACGTCGACGTCACCACCCAGGACCCCGGCCTGGCAGGGATCACCCGCTCCTCGAGCTCGGACACGACCTACGGCACCCACGTCCTGGTCACCAGCGACCCCGCGCCGCGCGCCGACATCTGCGGCAGCTGCCTGGGAGTCGCCTGGGTCGGCACCTTCGACAACATCGACGCCGGCGGCTACTACCAGCCGGCGTGGGTCTTCGACTACAGCACCAGCTTCGACCCGATGATCATCGCCCAGGCGGCCTCGCACGAGACGGGACACACCCTCGGGCTCTCCCACGACGGCACCTCGAGCGCGAGCTACTACAGCGGCACCTCGGCCTGGGGGCCGATCATGGGCTCCTCGATGAACCGCGCCGTGAGCCAGTGGAGCAAGGGCGAGTACACCGGCGCCAACAACACCGAGGACGACCTGGCGGTCATCGCGTCCAACGGCCTCCCGCTGCGCGCCGACGACCACGCCGGCGTGACCGACCTCGGCTCGCAGGCGTCGTACGACGTTAGTGGCGTGATCGGCACCCGCACCGACACCGACGACTTCGCGCTCACCCTGCCCTGCACGACCTCGATGACGGTGGCCGCCCGGGGCATCGGCGCCCAGACCGCGCTCGACCTCTCGCTGACCGTGCTCGACGGCAACGGTCAGGTCGTCGCCTCGAGCTCACCGGCCTCCACGCGCGCCGGCAGCCCACCGGTCTCCGCGGGGATGAACGCGTCGGTGACCGTTCCGAATGCCACCGGCAACTACGTGCTCCGCGTGGACGGGGTCGGCAACGGCAGTCCCGCGTCGGGCGGCTGGTCCGACTACGCCAGCCTCGGGCAGTACACGTTGACCGCGTCCGGCTGCGAGGCCACCACCCCGACCGCGACACCCACCGACACCCCGACCGACGGTCCAACGACGGTCCGACCGACGACCCGACCGGCACCCCGACGGACGGCCCGACCACGGACCCGACCGGCACCCCCACCCCGACGCCCACGCGACCGCCACCCCCACGGCGTCCGTGCCCCCCAAGCCGGTGCAGCACCACGCCCCCACGGCACCGAGGATCGGCACGGTCTCGCCCGGGCACGCCACGCGGTCCGAGGACCGCCACGGTGCGCTGGTACGCACCCAGCGACACGGGCGGCGCAACGATCACGTCGTACCGGCTCCGGGCACAGCGCCTCGACGCCCGCCACCGCGTCCGGGCCGTCTACGTCACCCGGCTTCTGCACGCCACGACGCGCGGGGTGACGGTGCGGCTGCCGCGCGGGTTCTACCGGTTCCAGGTCGCGGCCGCCAACAGCGTCGGCTCCTCGCCGTGGTCGGTGCAGTCGCGGATCGTCAGGGCGCGCTGAGCGAGGTCAGTCGCCGGTGGCCAGCCGCGCCAGCGCCTGGCGTACGACGGCAGGGTCGTCGGTCTGCCACATCGGCGCCAGGCTGGCGCGCAGGAACGTGCCGTAGCGCGCGGTGACCAGCCGCGGGTCGAGGCAGGCCACCACGCCGCGGTCGGTCATCGTCCGGATCAGCCGCCCGGTGCCCTGGGCGAGCAGCAGCGCGGCGTGGGTCGCCGCGACCGACATGAAGCCGTTGCCGCCGGCCTGGTCGACGGCGCGCTGCCGCGCCGACATCAGCGGGTCGTCGGGACGCGGGAACGGGATCCGGTCGATGATCACGAGCTGGCAGGTCTCCCCCGGCACGTCGAGGCCCTGCCACAGGCTGAGCGTCCCGAACAGGTTGGTGTGCGGGTCGCCGACGAACTGCCGCGTCAGCTCGGGCAGCTGGGCGTCGCCCTGCGCCACCGTGGTCAGGTGCGGCAGCGCCTCGCGCACGTGCTCGGCGGCGGCCTCCGCGGCACGACGGCTGGAGAACAGCCCGAGGGTGCGGCCCTCCGCGGCGTCGACCAGCTCGGTGATCTCGTCGAGCTGCACCTGGGTGAGTCCGTCGCGACCCGGCGGCGGCAGGTGCCGCGCCACGTAGAGGATCGCCTGCCGCTGGTAGTCGAACGGCGAGCCGACGTCGAGTCCCTCCCACGTCTCGCCACGGTCCTTGACGTCGAGCCCGAACGAGGTGGCGACGGCGTCGAAGTCGCCGCCCAGCTTGAGCGTGGCCGAGGTGAAGACCGCGGTCTTCTCGGCGAGCAGGCCGGCCCGCATCGGCTCGGCGACGTCGAGCGGCGCCACGCAGAGGAAGCTGCCGCCGCGGTTGCGCTCGCGTTCGGCCACCCAGAGCACGTCCTGGTCCGAACCCGCGGCCATGCGGTCGGCGGTGGCGAACAGCTCCTGCACCCAGCCCTTGGCCTGGGTGACTCCGGCATCGTCTCCCGGGTCCTTGGGCAGCGCCGAGACCAGGGCCCGGGCGGCGTCGCGCACCAGCACGAGCGCGTCGGCGAGCAGCTCGGGGACGCGGTCGAGCCGGCCCGGTCGGCAGTCGTCGATGGCGTCGCGCAGCACCTCCCCGGCGTCGGCGAGATCGTCGGCCTCGTCACCCTCGACGTGTCGCTGCGCCCGCCGGGCCGCCCGGTCGACGTCGAGCACGCTGAGCTCGTCGGTCGCGGCCTGGGTCACCCGCGCCACCAGCTCGTGGGCCTCGTCGACCACCACGACGTCGTAGTCCGGCAGCATCGGGACGCCCTCGACCGCGTCGATCGCGAGCAGCGAGTGGTTGGTGACGACGAGCTGGGCCCGCATGGCGCGCTCCTTGGCGCGTTCGGCGAAGCACTCGATGCCGTAGGGGCACTTGGTGGCGCCCAGGCACTCGCGGTGGGAGACGCTGACCTGCCGCCAGACCCGGTCGGTGTGGCGCGGTGCGTGGTCGCGCTCCCCCGTGCCGCTCGACGGTGGCTTCTTCTGGGCCTCCTCCTCGACCCACTCCCGCAGCGCGACCACCTCGGCCCCGATCGAGCCCTGCGGCAGGTCGACGAGGGTGCCCTGGTCGTCGGGCACGCCCTCACGGACGCGGTGCAGGCAGGCGTAGTTGGAACGACCCTTGAGCACGGCGTACGACGTGTCCGAGTCGAGCAGCTCGCCAGTGGCCTCCATCAGGGCGGGGAGGTCGCGCTCGACGAGCTGGTGCTGCAGCGCGAGGGTGGCGGTGGCCACGACCACCCGGTCGGCGTGCAGCAGGGCCGGGACGAGGTAGCCGAGCGACTTGCCGGTGCCGGTGCCGGCCTGGACGAGCAGGTGCCGCCGGTCGGTCATCGTCTGCGCAACGGCCTCTGCCATCGCGATCTGGCCGGGGCGCTCCTCGCCGCCGACGCCCAGGCTGTCCAGCCCCTCGACGGCTGCGGCCAGCACCTCGCGGACCTGCCCCGGCTGCTCGACCACCGGAGCAGCCTATGCGGCTGCTCCCACGTTCCCGTTACAGCAGCGGGAGTGGCCGACGGGCGCGGTGCCGCGGGCCGGGGCGGCGCTGGCGGGAGGCGGTGGTGAACACGACGCCGAGCAGCATGAGGGCGACGGCGAGCAGCAGCGTCTGCCGCTGGGGTCCGCCCGTCTCGGCCAGGCTGGTGGCCTTCGCGGTGCTGTCGGTCGTGGCATCGGTCGTGTCGGTCGCGTCGGTGGTGCCCGTCGTACCGGTGCTCGAGACCTGGACCACGGGCGTGGTGGTGCCGGACGAGCTGGACGGGGTCACGGCGTAGACCTGACCGGTCACCGTGGTGGTGGAGCGGTCGGTGTTGTTCTTGGCCTTGGAGTCCGGGTCCGTGTGGGTGACCTTGGTGGTCCAGG
Source organism: uncultured Actinomycetota bacterium (assembly GCA_963698945.1). Taxonomy (GTDB): domain Bacteria; phylum Actinomycetota; class Actinomycetes; order Propionibacteriales; family Nocardioidaceae; genus Marmoricola. The sequence goes on from CAVOST010000001.1 coordinate 16,359, forward strand.
TGAGTGTCGCGCCGGTCGGGTACATGAACCAGCCCTTGAGGTAGCGGGACTCGCCCACCTCGAGGTCCCCGAGCGGCGAGGACTTGGTGCGGGACTGGACCACGTGACCCTGGGCGTCGGTCCAGGTGAACCCCTTCGGCAGGGTCTGCACCAGCATCACCCCGTGGGCGCGGTGGGGTCCGTGGTTGGTGATGGTGACGTTCCAGGTGCCCTTGTGCCCGGCCTTGACCTTCGGGGAGGTGTAGGTCGACACCGCGACGTCCGTGGGGCGCGTCGCGATGTCGTCCACGACGGACGTCGAGGTGGCGGTCTCGTCGGTCACGGAGTTGTCCGCGTCGGCCAGCGCGTAGATGCCGAAGGTGTCGCCCTTGGCGAAGCCCTCGGACGGCGTGGCGACGAAGGTCATCGTTCGGCTCTCGCCGAGGGGGATGTTCGACCAGGAGCACAGTCGCGCGCCCGAGGTGTTGTAGGGGACGCAGAGTCCACCGCCGGTCGCGCTGGCCGCGAAGCCGCTGGCGTACGGCGGCGGGGGCGGCGTCACGCGGACCGCCGGGTTCATCGCCGGGGCGGGACCGTGGTTGGTCAGCGTCACCTTGTAGGTCACCGGCACGCCCGGGAGCACCTTGCCGCTGGTCTTCTGGACGGTCATGGCGAGGTCGCTGAAGACGCTCAGCGTCGTGGTCACGGAGTCGACGTCGTTGCCGTGGGCAGGGTCGGTGGCCGAGGTCGACGCGGTGACGGTCGGCGTCACCTGGTCCCCGTCGTCCGCAGCCGGATCGGTCTGCAGCCGCAGCGTCAGGTCGAGGTGAGCGCCCGAGGCGAGCGGGCCGCTGAGGGTGCAGTGCCAGGCGCCGTCGCAGGTGTAGCCGGCCCCGTCGAGCGTGTACGACGTCCCCGGGATCGGGCGTGGACAGGTCGAAGGCGGCGTCCGTGGCCGGGTCGGGACCGGCGTTGGCGATCGTGATCGCGTAGCTGACCTCGTCGCCGGGCTTCGCCCCGCTCGGGCCCGTCATGGTCGCGGACACGTCGGCACCTGTCGTGACCTGCTCGGTCACGTCGGCCGATCTGCGCCTTCGACGACGGAGGCGCGCTGCGGCGCCTCGACGTCGAGCTGCGTCGTCACGAGGCCGAGGCGGAAGTCGTCCTGACGGGTGGTGGCCCGCAGCACGGCACGGCTGGCGCCGCTGTCGAGCGCACCCGTGGCGTCGAGCGTCGCGATGTCGAGACCCATCGTGTTGGCCCGGGCGGCGAGCCGAGGCCGGGCAGCGGTCGCGGGTGAGAGGACCGACGAGCCGGCGACGTTGGTCCGAGCGTGCGGACGGGCGGAGAGCGTCGTACCCGAGAGTCGGAGCCGGTCACCGGTGACGCCGCGGTCGCCGTCCCAGGCAACGATGCCCACGGACGCGGGAGCCTCGCCGGTGCTGGGGGTCTGCAGGTGGTCGAGCACCAGCCTGGCGGGCTGCTTCCTGGTCACGGCATCGAGTCCGACGGACATGGTGAGCTGACGCATCGGCTCGCCGGCGTCGCGGTAGGCGACGGCCAGCGCCCAGCCGGCGTACGCCCCGGGACCGGGCGTCGAGGAGACGTCGGCGCCCCAGTAGGTGCCGTTGCCGGCCTCGGCGACCTCGTCGGTCACGTCGACCGAGCTCTGGTAGGCGGTGTCGCGCACCGTGCTCGCGTCGCTGGTCAGGGTGCGGTAGTCGTCGCTGCCGGGAGCGCGGAAGCGCACCTCGGTGCGGTCGAGGTCACCGCCGGTGGTGCCGCCCCACACCAGCACGGCCTTGAGCACCTTGGCGCCGTGAGGGATGCGGACCCGGGCCGCGGTGGAGTTGACCGTGGTGTCGTCGGCGTCGCGGTCGATCCACTGCATGTCGTAGGCGTCGTTGTCGTACCACTCGTGGTCCAGCCCCGGCGCTCCCGCCTGTGCCTGCAGGCAGTGGGCGTCGGTGAGCGAGCAGGACATCGAGGCGCTGCCGAACAGGCGGATCGCGCCGTGCTCCTGCGCCGACCAGACCCGCTCCAGCGAGTCGGGGGCGGCGTGCGCTGCCGAGGAGAAGAGCGGCAGCGCCTGGATGACCATCGCGGCCCCTACGGCGAGGAGGGCTCCCCGGCGTATAGCGGAGCGAGCGCTCGGTCGCCGACGGCGCCCGAGCGCTCCCGGAGACGGCACGAGTCGCGGCACGTGAAAAACGGTAGCCAGTTGAACTGGTGCAAGTAGGTGTTTTCGGACAACTGCTCGGGGGGCTGGGTCACGCGGCCGGACTCGTTGTAACGCGGTGTTGTTGCCCCTGAGGCCCCTGCCGGCACTGCACTCAGGGACAGGAACAGCGCGTTACATCGGCAATTGAGGGAGATCAGAACTGGACCTGCGGGGCCTGCTCCTGGCCCTCGGGGGCGTCGTAGAACTCGCGCTTGTGGACGCCGGCGACGCCGGTGAAGAACATCCACGGGATGGTCTGGGTGAGCTTGTTGAGGGTGGCGACGGCGTCGTTGTAGTACTGCCGCGCGAACGAGATCTGGTTCTCGGTCTCGGCCAGCTGCTGCTGGAGGGCGAGGAAGTTCTGGTTGGCCTTCAGGTCGGGGTAGTTCTCCGCGACGGCGTTGATGTTGGCCAGCGCCCCCTGGAGCTGCGCGTCGGCCGCGGCCTTGGCGGGTACGTCGTCGCTGATGGCCGCCTTCTGCACCGCGGCGCGAGCCCGGGTGACCTCCTCGAAGACCCCCTTCTCGTGGGCGGCGTACCCCTTCACCGTCTCGAGCAGGTTCGGGATCAGGTCCGCGCGCCGGGTCAGCTGCACGTCGATGCCACCGAGGGCTTCCTGGGCGCCGATGTCGCTCTTGCGCAGCTTGTTGAAGCCGACGACCCCGAAGCCCACCAGGGCCACGATCACGACGAGCACGATCACTACCGTCAGCATGTTCTCTCCTTCGACGCGGACGCGCTGATTCTGTCAGGAGGCGGCGTCACCAGGAGCCACCCCCGCCGCCTCCGCCGCCACCACCGCCGGAGAAGCCGCCCCCGCCGCCGCTCGAGGACGAGGACTGGGTGGCCTGGTAGGCGGAGATCGCCGAGCCCACGGTCGAGGAGAAGTCGTCGGCCATCGCCGAGGCGAACGAGCCGCCGGCGTACCCGCTGGCCCACGAGCGGGCGTACGACGGGGCGGGCGGGTCCTCGCCGGTCTCGATGCGGTACTTCTTCGCCCACTGGTCTGCCACGCCGAAGGCCACGGCCCACGGGATGTAGGCGGTGTAGAGCTCCTTGCGGCCGGAGAAGTCGAAACGGTCCTCCGCGGAGTCGGTGGCCAGGATCCGGCGGAAGCCGCCGATCCGCGACCACAGGTCACGGCCGGCCGCCGTACGACGGGTCGCCGACCCGGGGCGCAGCGTCTCGATCGCGAAGATCGCGAACAGGCCCGGGACCAGCGCGATCACGGACAGGTCGAACGGGTTCTTGACCGCCAGGAACCCGGCCAGCAGAGCGGCGCCGATCACGAGCAGGCTGCCGAGGCCACCGATCCCTGCGCTGACGACCAGCCCGTTCTCCCGCGCCCAGCTCTTGGTGGCGGCCTCGAAGTGCGACAGCGCGGACTTCAGCTTCTTCCCGGCCGACACGGTCGAGTCGGCCGTGAAGGAGCCGCCGGGGACACCGAGCGTCTCTGCGGCGTACGCCGAGACCGGGTCGAGCTGCTGCCACGCGGCCGCCTGGCCGGAGTCGGTGATCGTCCAGCCGTCTGGAGTGGTCGAGCGTCGTGGCCCCCTTCTCCGCCGTCTGCATGATCGAGGCGACGAAGGCCTCTCGCGGCACCCGCTCGCTGTAGACGTAGAGCGCCTCGGCCGGGCCGACGCCGTCCGGTGGCGCGTACATCACCGGGAACTGCGGGTCCGACTCGCGGGTCCCCCGGGCCAGCATCAGGCCCAGCGCGGCGGTGAACAGCGCCAGCAGACCGACCGCGATCAGGATCGGCCGGCTCGGCCCGAGCACGGCGTCGAAGCGGGCCGGCCAGGCGCGGTGCGCGCGCGCCGGCGCCGGCAGGTCCATGGCGGCCTGGAGGGTGACTGGGGTGTGAGGTGCCAGCGGGCCGGTGCTCGTGCTCAGGGTGCGCGTGCCGACCCCGCGGACGGTGCAGCCCGTCGTGGCCCCGACCCCGACGGCACAGCGCACGTCCTCACCGTTCGCCGGCAGCCGTACGACGAGCCGCGACTTCGCGATCGCCATCTGCCAGCCGCTGGGGATCAGGTTCCAGTAGAACTGCGAGCCGTCACCCTTGCGCGAGAGCACGTCGTCGACCCGGTAGCGGATGACGTAGACGTGCTCGCCGTCCATCGTCCGGTTGGCGTCGCCGATCTTGACGTTGCGGTAGCGGCCGTGGCCCTCGCGCAGCACCTCGAACGGCTCGGGCTGCCCGTCGCGGGTCACCGAGATGTCGCGCGGGATCAGCCGGACGCGGTCGTCACCGGGGTCCACGACGTCGAAGAAGCGGAAGATCCCGTGCTTGTAGATCGGATAGAACACGGTCAGCTTCTCGGTGACCTCGAGACGGCCGTCCTTGTCGACGGTGAACACCGCGTCGTAGTCGTTGATCCGGGCCACGTCGGTGTCGGAGGATCCCCCGCTGTGCCCGTAGGTCAGCGCCGGGATCAGCACCAGTCCCCCGAGAACGAGCAGTGCGAGCAGCCAGACCAGCCATCGCTTCACACGCGGAGGCTACTGACCAGCCCGCTCGACTGGCGGCAAACACGTCGATCGGGCCACGACCGGCCGCCTCGCGGGGCCGAGAACGGTGCGCGGGTCTAGACGGCGTAGGGCTCCAGCTCGCCGGCCAGCGCCTCACCGACCCGCGCCTTCACGACGGTCCCGTCGGCGGTGTGCTCGACCGAGATCACCTCGCCCTGGTCGTGCACCCGGCTGAGCAGGTCTCCGCGCTCGTAGGGCAGCAGTACGGCCACCTCGACGGCAGGGCGCGGCAGGTCGGCCTCGATGGCGGCGCGAGCCTCGGCGATGCCTTCCCCCGTCTTGGCGGAGACGACGACCGAATGCGGCTCGCGCTGACGCAACCGGGCGAGCACGAGGTCGTCGGCGATGTCGGCCTTGTTGATCACCACCAGCTCGGGGACGCCCTCGGCACCGATCTCGGCGAGCACCTCGCGCACCGCCACCAGCTGCCCCTCGGGATCGGGGTGTGAGCCGTCGACGACGTGCACGATCAGGTCGGAGTCGGCCACCTCCTCCAGCGTCGAGCGGAAGGCCTCGACGAGCTGGTGCGGCAGGTGCCGGACGAAGCCGACGGTGTCGCTCATCGTGTAGATCCGGCCGTCGCCGGTCTCGGTGCGCCGGGTGGTCGGGTCGAGAGTGGCGAACAGGGAGTCCTCGACCAGGACCCCCGCGTCGGTGAGCCGGTTGAGCAGCGAGGACTTGCCGGCGTTGGTGTAGCCGGCGATGGCAACGCTCGGGATCTCGTTGCGACGGCGCGAGGACTTCTTGGTGTCGCGCGTCGTCTTCATGTGGGCCAGGTCGCGGCGCAGCTTGGCGATCTTGGTGTTGATCCGCCGCCGGTCGGTCTCGATCTTGGTCTCACCCGGACCACGGCCACCGATGCCGCCGCCCTGCGATCCGACGCGGCCACCGGCCTGGCGCGACAGGTTGCCGCCCCAGCCGCGCAGGCGCTGCTTCATGTAGCTGAGCTGGGCCAGCTCGACCTGGGCCTGGCCCTCCTTGCTCTTCGCGTGCTGGGCGAAGATGTCGAGGATCAGGGCGGTCCGGTCGACGACCTTGACCTTGACCTTGTCCTCGAGGTTGCGCAGCTGGCTGGGCGCGAGCTCGCCGTCGAGGATCACCGTGTCGGCCCCGCTGGCCCGGACGATCTCGGCGAGCCCCTCGACCTTGCCGCGGCCGATGTACGTCGCCGGGTCCGGGGTGTCGCGACGCTGGTACAGCGCGTCGAGCACCTGCGAGCCCGCGGTCTCGGCCAGGAGCGCGAGCTCGGCCATCGAGTTCTCGGCGTCCTCCAACGAGGCACCCTGCACCCACACGCCCACGAGGACGACCCGCTCGAGCCGCAGCTGGCGGTACTCGACCTCGGTGATGTCCTCGAGCTCGGTCGACAGGCCGGCCACGCGTCGCAGCGCGTGGCGCTCCGCGAGGTCGAGGTCTCCTGCGGACTCCTCCGCCTGCAGGCGGGAGGAGGGCTCTGGGTCCTCCCAGTCGGCCGTGGCGGCCAGTTCCTGGGAGAGGTCGAAGTTCTGCTCTGGGTTCGTCATACCCCATCAAGACTAGGAGCGGCGGCAACCAATTTCTGCGAACGGGTGGTGGCGCTTGCGCCGAGCAACGAGACTCTGCGCATGGCGGGAGTCCGGTTTGGGACGAGTCTGACGTACCTCGCGGTCTACGTCGCTGCCTTCCTGCTCGGACGCGTGGTGGTGATTCCCGGCACCGGGCTGGCCATGTTCTGGCCCGCGGCAGGGGTTGCCGTTCTATGGATGCTACGAGGCAAGACGCGCGACCAGGTCACCCTCGACGCGTTGCTGCTCGTGCTGAGCACCTGCGTGGTCAACCTCGTCGTCGACATCGAACCCTTCCCGACCATCCTGTTCGCCCTGGCGAACCTGGTGCAGGGCTTCGTCGTACGCGTCGTCGCAGCGCGGTTCGAGAACAAGCCGGTGACCGGGGAGCTGCTGCCGGAGGTCCGCACCGCCCACCACCTGCTCGAGCTGGGCGTCGGCACGCTCGCAGGCGCCGTGCTGAGCGCCCCCATCGCCACCGCCGGGGTGCTGGTGAACACGGGTGTCTGGTCCACGACCATCTGGGTGACCTGGGTCATCCGCAACGCCTGTGGCGCGCTGGTCGTGGCCGCCGCTGTGCTCGCCATCCGGGGCGCCGACAGGGAGCGCCGAGAGTCCAGGAGGCCGCTCAGCGAGACACTGGCCGGCGAGGTCCGATCCCATGTGTTCCTCGAGCTGGGCGTCGCGGCCAGCCTCACCCTCGCCTCGGGCATCCTCGTCTTCTCCTCCGACCAGCAGCTGCCGATCGGCTTCGTGATGCTCGCCTCGTCGGCCTGGATCGGGTTCCGGTTCACCCCGTACGTGGCAGGCATCCACACGCTTGTCTTCGGCAGCCTGGCGGTGCTGTGCAGTCTCGAGGGCTGGGGACCCTTCGGCGAGATCACCAACCTCAACACCCGCGCGATCGTGGTGCAGATGTTCGTGGCGGTCACCGCCGTGATCACGCTGATGCTGTCCCTCGGAGTCGCCGAGAGGAGCCGGCTGATGGAGCAGCTCCGGGCGTCGGAGAAGCGCGCTCTCGACCGCGCGGAGATGCTCGACGCCGTGAAGGACGCCCTGACCGACGGGCTCGCCGTGATCGACACACGCGGCAACGTGCTGATCAGCAATCCCGCCGCGACGGCACTGGCCGGCGGACCCGACGACGACGAGCGCGTGCACGATGCCCAGACCCACGGCTTCTACCGCGGCGACGGCAGCCCGCTACCGATGGAGGAGCTGCCGCACGTGCGCGCCATGAACGGCGAGATCGTGCCGCCCACCGACTACCTCCGGATCAACCCGCAGACCGGCGCGGAGTCGATGCTCTCGGTCAGTGCCGTGCCGTTGGGAGACGAGGAGGACGGCAGCCGGCTCGCCGTGCTGCTCCTCCACGACGTGTCTCGCGAGCGCGCCCAGACCCGCGAGCTCCAGGCGTTCGCCGGAGTCGTCGCCCACGACCTCGAGAACCCGCTGGCCTCGTTGATGAACTGGGCGGAGATCCTCGACGAGCAGCTCGACAGCCTCACCGAGGACGCGTCGCCGGCACGCGGCAGCCTGGTCAAGATCTACCGCTCGGCCGACCAGATGCAGCAGCTGATCCGCGACCTGCTGGTGCTGACCAAGACCAGCAGCTCCGAGCTCGCCCTCGTGGGGGTCTCGCTCGACGAGGCGGTCGACGCGGCGGCGCGCGAGGTCGCCGAGCAGACCTCCGGGCTGCGGCCACGCATCGAGCACCAGTCGCTGGGGACGGTGCGCGCCGACGAGACGCTGGTCCGCCAGGTGCTGAACAACCTGATCGGCAACGCCGTCAAGTACGTCGCCCCGGACATCCAGCCCGTCGTGCGGATCACCTCGCGCCGGTCCGGCGACATGATCGAGGTGCGCGTCATCGACAACGGGTTGGGCATTCCCGCCGCCGATCGCGGCAAGGTCTTCGACAGCTGGTTCCGCAGCGACAGCACGAGCAGCTTCTACCCCGGCACCGGGCTCGGCCTGTCGATCACGGCTCGGGCGGTCGAGCGGCACGGCGGCACCATCACCGTGCGTGAGGGGCTCGACGGCACCGGCTCGATCTTCACCTTCACTCTCCCGGTCGATCCCGGCCCCCGCCTGAAGATCGCCCCCGCGCCGGCTGACGAGGTCCCTGAGGACGAGTCGGCTGACGCTGCTCGTCGTACCGGCTCGGACAGCGCGGTCAGCTGAGTTTCGCGCAGGGTGAGGCGGGTACGCCGCCCCCATGAGCCAGTCGCAGCAGGACGAAGCCCCCACCCCACCCGGCGGTCCCCTCCGGCAGGACGCGTCGGGTGAGGGACTGGAGCACGACGACGTCGGCGTGGACCGCGAGTCGGAGGCCTCCGACGAGGACCGGCATGGTGGCACCATTCCCCTGGAGGAGGAGGAGTCGCACCCCGAGCACGCCGACGAGGAGTCGCCGGTCCAGCGCGAGAACGCCGAGACCTCCCAGGACCAGCCCTCGGAAGGATGAGCGACATGAGCGAGACCCCCGAGACCGACGTCTTCGAGTCGGACCCCAACGCCGACAGCGCTGGCGGCCTGGCCGGCGGCATGGGTGTCAGCAGCGAGCGCAAGGGCACCGTGCGCGGCGGGGACGATGAGGTCACCTACACCGCCGCCCCTACCCACACCGATCCCGACGACGACGGTGCGCCGACCGGTGAGGACACCCCGCCCGAGCAGTCGGCGCACGACGGCGAGCCCGAGGTGCAGCCCGACAACGACGTGCCGTCGCATCCGCGCAACCCCGAGGGCAACCCCGGCCACGGGGGCGGCTGAGGTGGCCGCCGACGGCGAGTCCCTGCGAACCCGCGCAGGGGACTTCGACCGGGCTGTCATCGAGCGCGACCACGACACTCGCCGAGGACGTGCTGGACGACGAGTACGCCCTCGTGCTGGTTCATCCCGCGCCGGCCTCCGTGCCCCGAGCACAGTGGCTGGGGATGCTCGACGACTACGTCGTCCACTCCTGGGACATCCGCGAGCAGGTGGTCGAGGTCGAGGGTGGTGTCGGTCTGGTCTTCTCCCTCGTCGACATGAACGCGACCGTCATGGGAGAGGACCGCAGCGGCCTGTTCGCCCTCAGCGACACCTGGGTGGCCCGGGACGGCACGTGGCGCGTGTGGCGTCGGCACTCCACGCCGCTGAGCGGCGGGCCGGATGCCGGGCAGCGACTAGCGCATCGTCTGCTCGCGGGCGACGAGCATCTCCTGCGCGGCAGGGATCCGGGCCAGCATGGCGTCGCAGATCTCGCCCAGCTGGGCGAGCTGGTCGTGCGACAGCGCGTCGATGACCTGCTCGCGCACGTGCCCTACGTGGGCGGGGGCGACGTCGACCACCTTCTCCCAGCCGGCGTCGGTGAGGCGCGCATTGGTGGCGCGACGATCCTCGGGGCAGGGCCGCCGCTCGACGAACCCGCGGTCCTCGAGCCTGCTGACCACGTGGCTCAGCCGCGGCAGCGTCGCGTTGGTCATCGTGGCCAGCCCGGTCATCCGCAGCGTGCGGTCGGGGGCCTCGGACGAGCATCGCGAGGACGAAGTACTCGAAGTGCGAGATGCCTGCGTCACGGCGCAGCTGGGCGTCGAGGACGCCGGGCATCAGCTCGAGGAGCATCACGAAACGGAGCCAGGCCACGCGTTCCTGCGAGTCGAGCCATCGGGTACCCATGCGCGCATCCTAACCAATAGTTGACGCTACAAGTAATCTCCCTCTATATTGGTTGTACCTACAAGCAATGGAGCAGACATGGCAGACGTGAGCATCATCGGCAGCGGCAACATGGGCCAGGCGATCGCCCGGATCGTCGAGCAGGGCGGCCACACCGTCGACCTGGTCGGACGCGAGGGCGAGATCACCGGCGACATCGTGGTGCTCGCGGTCCCCTACCCCGCGATCGACGACGTGCTCACCCAGCGCGGCGACGCGCTCGCCGGCAAGGTGGTCGTCGACATCACCAACCCGTTGAACTTCGAGACCTTCGACTCGCTCGTCGTGCCCGCCGACGGCTCGGCCACCGCCGTGATCGCCGCCCGGCTGCCGCAGTCGCGGGTGCTCAAGGCCTTCAACACCAACTTCGGCGCCACGCTGGCCTCGGGCAAGGTCGGCCCCGATCGGCACCACCGTGCTGATCGCGGGCGACGACGAGGACGCCAAGGCGGAGCTCAGCCGGGTCGTCACCGCGGGCGGGCTCGAGGCTGTCGACGCCGGGGCGCTCTCGCGGGCCCGCGAGCTCGAGTCGCTGGGCTTCCTCCAGATCAAGCTCGCCGCCGGCGAGAAGATCGGGTGGACCGGCGGGCTGGCCCTGGTCGCTGCCTGAGCCTTGCCGCCGTCCGGGTGCCCCTACTTCGGGGGCATCCGGATGCCGCCGTCGACCCGGACCGTCTCGGCGTTCATGTAGGAGTTGGTGAGGCACTCGAGCGACCATGCTGGCCAGCTCGTCGGGGTTGCCGAGGCGCTTGGGGAAGAGCACGCTCTCGCCGAGCTTGGCCTTGAACTCCTCGGACTGCTCGCCCTCGCCGTAGATCGGGGTGTCGATGAGGCCGGGGGCCACCGTGTTGAGGCGGATGCCCGCGGCCGCGAGGTCCCGGGCGACCGGGAGCGTCATGCCGACGACGCCGCCCTTGGAGGCGGAGTACGCCGCCTGGCCGATCTGGCCGTCGAAGGCCGCCACGCTGGCCAGGTTGACGATGGCACCGCGTTCGCCGCTCTCGGTCGGCTCGTTGCGGCTGATCGCCGTACCCACCAGGCGGACGCAGTCGAAGGTGCCGATCAGGTTGATCGCGATCACCTTGGTGAAGGCGTCGAGGTCGGCGGCGGAGTCGTAGCTGCCGTCCCGGCCGACCGTGCGCTGGGCCCAGCCGATGCCGGCGGAGTTGACCAGCACGCGGATCGGCCCCAGCTCCTCGGCCTGCTCGATGGCCGCCTTGATCTGGTCGGTCTTGGTCACGTCGACCGGGGCGAAGACGCCGCCGATCTCCGCGGCGAGGGCCTCGCCCTTCTCCTGGTTCAGGTCGGCGACGACGACCTTGGCCCCGCGCTCGGCGAGCTGGCGCGCGACCGCGGCGCCGATCCCCGACGCGCCACCCGTGACGATGGCACTGGCTCCGTTGATGTCCATGCCGGGGAGGGTATCGGCCGCTCAGGGGCCGACTTCCCGCGACCGGTCGGTGAGGGCGCGGTCGATCGTGGCTGCCACACGTCGCGGCTCCTCCCACGCGAGGAGGTGGCCGCATCCCGGGAGCACCACCAGTTCCGCGGCCCACGCGGCGGCAAGCGCCACCTGGCCTTCGCGCCCCAGGATCGGATCCGCGTCACCCCACACCACCACCGTCGGAACCTCCGGGACGCGGTGAGCAACAGGGGGTTCGGCGCTGACGAGCTCGGCCAGCGCCTCGCGCCACACCCCCGCCGGCACCTTGGCGCTCTCGGCCACCATCTCCTCGATGTAGTCGGGACCGACCGTCAGCCGATCGGGGTCGAGCGGTGCCGAGGACTGCCTTCACGTCCTCGGTCGAGACGGGGTCCTCCATCGCGGCGACGATGCCGGAGAACGGCGGTACGACTCCACGAAGGTCCCCCGGCGAACCGAGCAGCACCGAGACCGGCAACCCGACCTGGGTGCGCGACCGCGGCTCGCTGAGCCACGAGCCCACCACTGGAGTGACCCACCAGCACGGCGCGGTCGACGTCCACCGCGTCGAGGAACGCGACGACGTCGTCCGCGAGCGTCGCCAGGTCGTACCCGTCCGCCGGCTTGTCGCTGTCGCCGTGCCCTCGCTGGGTCATCGCGAGCACGCGATGATCTCCGGAGAGGTGCGCCAGCACCGGCTCGAAGAAGCGGTGTGAGTCCGCGTACCCGTGGAGCAGGACCGCGGGTGTTTCCGACTCGCTCCCGCTCTCCGTGTAGGCGACGGTGAGCCCGTCGCGCAGGCGTGCACGCCGCGACATCCCGCGATCATGGCACCGCAGGGTCAGAGGTTGGTGACGCCTTCGGCGGTGAGGACGGCCGGGCCGGTCATCAGGATGCGGTCGTCGTCGGTCCAGACGATGGTGAGGGTGCCGCCCGGCAGGTCGACGGCGTACGACGTCCCGCGCTCGGCCTGGTCAGCCACGGCTGCAGCGACCATGGCCGCGCAGGCACCGGTGCCGCAGGAGCGGGTCTCGCCCGAGCCCCGCTCGTGCACCCGCATGGCGATGTGGTGCTCGCCGCGTCGCGCCACGAACTCGACGTTGACGCCGTCGGGGTAGTGCGCCGCGTCGTACCCCGGTTGCTCGCGCAGCTCCCCCGCCTCGTCGAGGTCGTCGACGAAGGCCACGGCGTGGGGGTTGCCCATGCTGACCCTGCTCGCCGGCAGCTCGCGCTCGCCCACGGTGACGCGGGTGTCGCCCAGCACCTCGGGCGAGCCCATGTCGACGGTGATGACTCCGCCGTTGGGCGAGGGGGCCTCGAAGGTGAGCGTCCTGACGCCGGCGCGGGTCGCGATCGGCAGCGGGTTGCGGGGATCGACGTCGGCGTGGGTGACGAGGAAGTGGCCGAGGACCCGGATGCCGTTGCCGCACATCTCGCTCAGCGAGCCGTCGGAGTTGCGGTAGTCCATGAACCAGGTGGCCTCCTCGCGGGCCGCCACGGCCGCTGCGTCCTCCGTGGCGTCGGTGCGCACGACGCGGATGACGCCGTCGCCGCCGATGCCGGCCCGCCGGTCGCACAGCTGCGCCACCTGCTCGGCACCCAGCTCGTGCTTGCCGTCGGCGTCCGGGATGAGCACGAAGTCGTTCTCGGTGCCGTGGCCCTTGACGAAGAAGTACTCGCTCACGCGGGCGATCCTGTCACCGGTAGATCTTGTCGGCGTACGACGGCCCGTAGTACTCGTCCAGCTGCTCCACCGTCTCCTCGGGCCGCTCGAGCTGCTGGGCCAGCACCGCGCGCCGCGGGACGCGGGTGGGCTCCCAGGACTCGGGGTCCCACAGCTGCGAACGCAGGAACGCCTTCGAGCAGTGGTGGTAGATCTCGTCGATGTCGACCACGATCGCCAGCACCGGACGGTGGCCGCGCACGACCATGTCGTCGAAGAACGGCGCGTCGGAGACCAGGCGCGCGCGGCCGTTGATCCGCAGCGTGTCGCCGCGTCCCGGGATGAGGAACAGCAGCCCGACGTGCGGGTTCTGGAGCACGTTGCGGTAGCCGTCCACGCGCCGGTTGCCGGGCCGTTCGGCGATCGCGATCGTCGTCTCGTCGATCACGTGCACCAGGTCGCCGGCGGGGTCGCCCTTCGGCGAGGCGTCGCACTCCCCGATGGCGTCGGCCGTGGCGATCACGCAGAACGGCGAGGCCTGCAGCCACTGCACGTCGACGTCGAGCAGCGCCTCGCGGGCCTTGTCGCGCGCCGCCGGCGTGGGTTCGCCGACCAGCGAGGTCAGCGCCTCGACGTCGGTGATCTCGGTCCAGGTCATGCGGGCGAGCCTACGGGCCGGGAGTGACCTCGGGGTGGACGCCGAGGTACAGGCTCCAGGGCTCGCCGTCGGGGTCGCTGGGCATGGTGGCGATGTCGTCGAGCACGGCCTGGAGGCGGCGCTGCACCTCCTCGCGGTCCTCGGGCTTGAGGCGGAAGCCGAGGCGGGCGCTGTCGAGCTGACCCGGCGGGAGTTCCGCGATCTCCTGCAGGAAGGTCTCCAGGAGCAGGTCGCTGCCGGAGTCGAGCACCCGGTCGTCGGTCGAGACGTAGAAGGACTTCCCGGAGGCCAGGTAGGGCAGCTCCCGTGAGCCGCGCGGCCCCCGGCGCCGGTGCTGCTCGATCAGGAAGCCGGTGTCGACGAGCGTGCGCACGTGGTGCAGCACCGAGGCGGGGTCACGTCCCAGCGCCTGCGCGATCTCCTTGTTGGTGCGCGGCTCGTGCAGCGCCAGCCGCAGGATCCGCAGCCGGAGCGGTGAGGCGAGCGCCTTCGCTCGGCCTCGTCGGCCGGCCGCCGGGCCCAGACGCGACGACCCGAGCCGACGGGCAGCGGCCCGAACGGCGCCGGCTCGAGCGCGGGCTCCTCCCGCGCGGCGGCAGCGTCCATGCCCGAACGATAACCGATTGATCTTTCCCAATCAGTGGGTCAGGATGCTGCCATGACCGTCGAGCCACCGTCGGCGCCCGGGCCCACCGACGAGGCCCAGTCGAGCCCGAGGTGCCCCGCAGGCTTCGCGGCGGCCTGCTGCGGCACCACGACTTCCGGCAGCTCTTCGTCGGCGACACCATCAGCCAGGTCGGCACCCAGCTGACGCAGCTGGCCCTGCCGGTGCTGGCCGTCACCGTGCTGCGACGCCGGACCGCGTTCCAGATGGGCGTGCTCGACCGACCTTCGAGATCGCTCGCCTTCCTCGTCGTCGGGCTGCCCGCCGGCGCCTGGGTCGACCGGTGGCGCAAGAAGCGCGTGCTGATGACCGGCGACGTCGTCCGCGCCGTCGGCCTTCGGCTCCCTGCCCCTGGCCTGGGCGCTCGGCTTCCTGACCCTGGGCCAGCTGTACGTCGTCGCGCTCGTCACGGGCATGCGCACGGTCTTCTTCGACGTCGCCTACCAGAGCTACCTGCCCGACATCGTCGAGCCCGACCAGATCGGCGACGGCAACGCCAAGCTGCAGGCGTGCGCAGTCGGTCGCCGATGATCGGCGGCCCGGCCGTCGCGGGCGGCCTGATCGGGTGATCGGCGGCGCCCGTGCCGATCGCCGCTCGACGCCGTCAGCTTCGTCGGGCTCCGCCTTCTTCGTGCGGCGGATCCGCCACGCTCGACGACCGCCGCCGCCGCGAGAGACCGGCGGCCGCTCGACGTCGAGATCGCGCGAGGGGCTCTGCGCTTCGTCTTCGGCAACCCGCTGCTCGTGGCGGATCACGGCCTGCACGCGATCGGCAACTTCTTCACCGGCATGACGAGCGCGCTGCTCGTGCTCTACGCCCTCAACGACCTCGGCCTCGACGCCGGCGCACCGTCGGCCTGCGATGGGTCTCGGTCGCCGCGGTCGGCGGGCTGTGGGCGCCCTGGCCACCTCCGCGGGTCGACCGGATGGTCGGGGAGGGACGCACGATCCCGCTTCGACGCTGGTCTGGGTCCCGGCCGGGCTCGCTGATGCCTCTTGCCGGCACCGGGATCCGGCGGCCGATGGTGGCGCTGACCGTCTCCAGCGCTGCGTTCGCCTGTCGGGGTGGTCGTCTACAACGTCACCCAGGTGAGCTTCCGCCAGCGGCTCTGCCCGCGCCCGCTGCTCGGCCGGATGAACGCCTCGATCCGGTTCATCGTCTGGGGCAGCATGCCGATCGGCGCCTTCGTCGGCGGGCTCCTCGGCCAGGCGCTACGGGATCGCAACGTGTTCTGGATCGGCGCTCGTGGGATCCGCTCTCGCCGCCCTGCCGGTGCTGCTCTCGCCGCTGGTGCGGATGCGCGACCTGCCTCGCGAGCTCGACCTGCTCACCGAGCGCTGATCGTCCCCAGCGCCCGCTCGACCCGCGCCGGGTCGTCGTAGGAGACCCAGGAGATGCGCGTGTCGGCCCGGTTCCAGCTCTCCTGTCGCCGGGCGAAGCGACGAGTGCCCACCGTCGTACGCTCCTGCGCCTCCGTCTCGGTGATCTCACCGTCCAGGAAGGCGAGCACCTGCTGGTAGCCGAGCGCCCGGCTCGGCCGTACGGCCCTCACGCAGGCCTTGCGGGACGAGGCCGCGGACCTCGTCGACCAGGCCGAGCTCCCACATCAGCTGCACGCGGCGCTCGATGCGCTCGTCGAGCACGTCCCTGGGGATGTCGACGCCGACCTGCACCGCCCCGGCGTAGTGGTAGCGCTGCCCGGGCAGCGTGGCGGCGAACGGCCGCCCGGTGATCTCGACCACCTCGAGCGCACGTACGACGCGCCGGCCGTTGCTCGGCAGCACGCGGGCGGCGGCCTCCGGGTCGACCTCGGCCAGCCGGGCGTGCATCGCCTCGGCGCCCGACCTCCGCGAGCTCGGCCTCGAGCCGCGCGCGGACCACCGGGTCGGTGCCCGGGAAGTCGAACTCGTCGAGCACGGCGCGGGTGTACAGCGGCGACCCGCCCACCAGGACGGGGCAGACGCCGCGGTCATGGCAGTCGGCGACCACCGCGCGCGCCCGCCGCTGGAACTCCGCGACGGTGGCGGTCTGCGTCACCTCGAGCACGTCGACGAGGTGGTGCGGGATGCCGCGCCGCTCGGCGACCGGCAGCTTCGCCGTACCGATGTCCATGCCCCGGTAGAGCTGCATCGAGTCGGTGTTGACGACCTCGCCGCCGAGGCGCTCGGCGAGGTCGAGGGCCAGCGCGCTCTTGCCCGCGGCGGTCGCGCCCACGACGGCGACGACGCGGTGCTGCGGGCCCCGAGCGGCGTTGGTCGACACGACGGCTAGTTTGGCAGGGGCGCCGTCGGGTACGCCGAGCCGAGAGACGGCCACGGATGACCGCACGAGAGGCAGTTCATGACCCTCACCGCGACCTCGGCCAGGACCCGATCGACGCCGACTCCCGAGCCCGAGCGACCCGTCGCACCCCACGGGGCCCACGGGCCCTCGGACCCGGACACGCCGACGGACCCGAAGGAGCCGACGGCGCCGACAGGTCCCATGGGCCGCGGAGCGGCTCGATGAGCCGACCCGACCTCGGGAGAGCAGCCCGAGCCGCACGCTCGACCCCCCGCCGGACGACGCGCCGGGCGGGCCGGCCGACCGGATCGAGCGCGACCCCGACGACTTCCCGATCGCCACCCCCGACCAGCCGATGTCCGCGCAGGTCGAGGAGGAGCACGTGCCCGACGAGATCGAGCAGCCCGAGGAGGTCGACGAGGAGGAGCAGGACGGATTCCGACGACAGCACCGAGGAACCCGCCTGACCCGTTCCCCGGCATCGGCGCCGACGACCTCCGGCTCGTGGCAGACCGGCTGGGCCGGCGCGCGGGACTTCCCTCCGGCCGTCGAGTCCGACGGCGTGCTGCGCGTGGACATCGGGCTGCCGGGGCGTGGCGTGGAGTACCTCGTCCTGGACGCCGACGACCACCCGCGTCGTGTCGACCGAGCCGCTGGCACCGCTCTCTCAGCGCGGGACCCCTGGCTGACGGTTCCGACCCGTGACGACGGGCGCACCGCCGACCGCCTGCACGAGCACGGCCTGCGCACTCCCCCGCTCCCCGAGTGGATGATGGCGATCCGACTCGAGGAGCAGCGCCAGGTGCCGTTCCTCGCCGGGTACTCCCCCTCCTTCTCGCGGTCCGGGGGCGTCGTACGGCTGCACGTGCAGGGCCCGACCGGTGAGCCGGCCGCGTCAGGGCAGCTGGCGGTCGTCGGCGACTGCGCCGTCCCCGACAAGATCGAGACCCTCGCCGGCCACCGGCGCCGCGGCCTCGGCGGCGCCATGATGACCGCCCTGGTCGACGCCGCGGCCGATCTCGGCGCCACGCGCGGCCTGCTGATGGCCTCGACCCAGGGCCGGCGCGCTCTACACGAGGCTCGGCTGGACCACGCTCTGCCCCGTCGTCGTCGGCCGGCTCTGGGACTAGCCAGCGTCGCGGGACGCAGCCGGTGAGTCGCGGCCGGGAGCGGTGGTGCCGGCTGCGGGGGCCGACGGCGGGGTAGGCCAGCTGGACGCCGGCCGGCGGTGGGGGCCGGTGCGGGCCTCCCAGGCGTCGCCGGAGCGGGTACGACGCAGCGACCGGACCGGGCCGTCGGCGACCAGGTGGTGCGGAGCGCCGTACGAGACGACGACCTCGACCACGTCGCCGGGACGCACCTGCACGGCGCTGCCGGACTCGTCGACCGGGGTGAAGTGCACCAGCCGGTTGTCGCGGGCCGCGGCCGGAGAGCCGGTGGGTCGCGGCGTCCTTGCGACCCTCTCCCTCGGACACCATCAGCTCGACGGCGCGTCCCTCGAAGGCTCGGTTCTCCTCCCAGGCGATCTCGTCGGCCAGGGCCACCAGCCGCTCGTAGCGCTCCTGCACGACCTCGCGCGGCATCTGGTCGGCCAGCGGAAGCGGCAGGGGTGCCGGGGCGCTTGGAGTACTGGAAGGTGAAGGCGCCGGAGAACCTCGCCCGGCGGACGACGGCCATGGTCTCCAGGAAGTCCGCCTCGGTCTCGCCGGGGAACCCCACGATGATGTCGGTGGTGATCGCCGCGTCGGGCATGGCGGCGCGGACCCGCTCGATGATGCCGAGGTAGCGGTCCTGCCGGTAGGAGCGGCGCATCGCCTTCAGCACGCGGTCCGACCCTGGACTGCAGCGGCATGTGCAGCTGCGGCATCACGTTGGGCGTCTCGGCCATCGCGGCGATGACGTCGTCGGTGAAGGCCGCCGGGTGCGGCGAGGTGAACCGCACCCGCTCGAGGCCCTCGATCTCGCCGCACGCGCGCAGCAGCTTGCCGAACGCCAGCCGGTCGCCGAACTCGACGCCGTAGGTGTTCACGTTCTGCCCCAGCAGGGTGACCTCGGAGACGCCCTCGCGCGACCAGCGCCTCGATCTCGGCGAGGATCTCGCCGGGGCGGCGGTCCTTCTCCTTGCCGCGCAGCGCCGGGACGATGCAGAACGTGCAGGTGTTGTTGCACCCGACGCTGATCGAGACCCACGCCGCGTACGCCGACTCACGCTTGGTCGGCAGCGTGGAGGGGAACACCTCGAGCGACTCGAGGATCTCGACCTGCGCCTCGTCGTTGACGCGCGCCCGCTCGAGCAGCACCGGCAGCGAGCCGATGTTGTGGGTGCCGAAGACGACGTCCACCCACGGCGCCTTCTCGACGATGGCGGCGCGGTCCTTCTGGGCCAGGCAGCCACCGACGGCGATCTGCATGCCGGGCGTCTTCGGCTTCACCGGAGCGAGGTGCCCGAGGTTGCCGTAGAGCTTGTTGTCGGCGTTCTCCCGCACGGCGCAGGTGTTGAACACCACGACGTCCGCCTGCTCGCCAGTGCCCGCGGCGACGTACCCGGCGTCCTCCAGCAGGCCGCTCAGCCGCTCGGAGTCGTGCACGTTCATCTGGCAGCCGTAGGTGCGCACCTCGTAGGTGCGGGCGTTGGAAAGGGTGGTGCTCATGACCGGGTCAGGGTACGTGGCTCGACGTACCCGTCCGGCTCAGGCCTGCGGGTCGGTCGGGCAGTCCTCCCTCGACCGCCTCGTCGGCCTCGTCCTCGGCCTCGAAGACGTCGCCCGCCTCGTGGCCGATCGTCTCGGCGCGAGTCGTGGCGTGCGGCTCGTGGTGGAAGGACTCGTGCACCGCGGGGTCAGGCGCGTCGTCGGCCTCGATGACGACCGGCTCGGGGAGGTCGGCCGGGTTGGGCGGCTCGGCGAGGACGATGTCGGGCCCCGGCAGGTCGACCTCGGGGGCGTCGACGACAGCCTCGGGCTCCGGGACGTCGTCCTGGGTCGGCGTCACGGACGGCGCGGGCGCGGGATCGTCGGCCCGCGGCTGCGGGATGCGCCCGCTGACCGTGCTCCGGACGAGTCCGACACCCACCTCCGCGGCACCCTTGACCAGACCCGCGGTCACTGCCGCGGTGCTGACCGGGTGTCGAGCGGCGGTGACCGCCGTGGACACGACTCCGCGGGTCAGGTCTCCGACCGTCTTGATCATTCGGTATCACTGTTCCTCTCGAGGACTACTTCGGTGCTGCCCGGCTCCTACTGTGGCAAACGACGTACGGCGATGATCACACGGGCTTGTCGGTGACCCAGAGCCGGATGACTCCCTCGATCACCACGGTGCCGTCGGTGCGGACACCCTTCACCCTGACGGGCACGTCGGGGTCGGAGCCGGTCCACTGCTCAGGATCGGTCTCGGCGATGCAGGTGATGTCGCTCGTCGCCTTGGCGGTGTAGCTGACCTCCATGCCCTTGGGGATCCAGCGCTTCGTCGCGGGGATCGAGGCCTCGGCCAGCACGCCCATGGCGGCCTCGAGGCCGTTGCACAGCGCGATCGCGTGCACCGTCCCGATGTGGTTCTTGACGCCCCTGCGCTTGGGGATCACCACCTCGGCGTGGTTGGGCTCGATGACGGTGAACCGGGGCCGGATGGTCCAGAAGTACGGCGCCACCTGGGAGAAGGCGAAGGAGAAGACCCGGTCTCCCACGACGGGAACCTTGTGGGCGATCTCGTAGAGGTCGACGACTCTGCTCATGCGGCGACCCTAGGTCGATTCGTCACCGGCGCCGCCGAGGTGTGGGCAGACTCACGCGAGGCGCGCGATCAGTCGCTTCGCGTCGTGGGGTGCGTAGCCCTTCATGTCGTTGTCGAAGTAGACGAAGGCGTCCCGGCCGTCGGAGGTCCAGCCCCGGAGCTTCTCCGGCCCACGACTCGAGGGCGGCGTCGCTGTAGCCGCTGGCGTAGAGCTCCTCGTCACCGTGGAGCCGGACGTAGACCTGTGGGCCGATCGCCTGCTCGAAGCGCGGGAACTTCCCGGCGGAGTCGGCCACCACCAGCGCGACATCGCACTCCTCGAGGACCGCGAGGGCCTCCTCGGACTCGAATCCCCGGTTGCGCGGCTCGAGGGCGTAGTGGAGCGGCCGCTCCTCGACGGCGCCGGACCAGAGCTTGTCGCCGGCGACCTGCCCCTTCGAGACGGTCGCTGCGCGACCTCCTCAGGGCGGCGCGTTGCATGGCCGGCGAGCTCGGCCGCCTCGGTCGTGGTGCGTGGGAGCAGGGCGAAGAAGTCGCGGACGACCTGCTCGTCCCAGGCGGAAGTTGGCCGGCAGCTGCCACAGGATCGGTCCGAGCTTCGGCCCGAGCGCGAGGATGCCCTGGGCGAAGAAGTTGGCCAGCGGCACCTCGACGTCGCGCAGCCGCTTCAGGTGGCTGATGAACCGGCCGCCCTTGACCGCGAACACGAAGTCATCGGGCACCTCGCGGCGCCACTTCTCCCAGCTGGACGGACGCTGCAGCGAGTAGAAGGAGCCGTTGACCTCGATCGAGGTGAGCTGCGAGGCGGCGTACTCAAGCTCGCGGCGTTGCGGCAGGTCACCCGGGTAGAAGTCACCGCGCCACGGCGGGTAGCGCCACCCGGAGATGCCGACACGGATCGTCATGCGCTCCTGAGTACCCGTCGCACGTCGATGCTGCACCCGACGACCGTGTCGACCCGCCCGTCCTTCTGGGGCTCGTCGAACCACAGCCCGCGCTTGGCGCCGAGCTTGTCCAGCACCCGCAGCGACCGCTCGTTGCGGTGGTCGGGGGCTGCGAACAGCTCGGTGACGTCGTCGTACGCCGGGACCACGATGTCGCGCAGGAACACCCAGAGCAGGCTGGTGCCGAGACCACGGTCGACGTGCGCCGGCTCGCCGATCACGTAGTCGAACCCGACAGCATCGACGTGGCCGCTGAGCAGCGCGTAGTCGGGGTTGTCCGCGATCCGGTAGTCCTGGCAGAAGCCGACCGACCGCCCGTTGACCTCCCAGATCCACAGGCGGGTCGGGTCCTCGCCCCGCAGGGACGGCCCGTAGTAGTCCGCGAGCTGCTCGCTGGTGCGGTTCTCGTCCCACCACTTGGAGACGTGCGCGGCGTTGACCCAGCGCTCCATGAGGACGAGGTCGCCTGCGGTCATCGGGCGGAGCGCGAAGGTGTGCTGGTCGTCGACGGCGAAGCGCAGCGGGTCGCCGGAGAGGTCCAGCGCCAGGACCGGCCCCTTGGCTCCTGCGCCAGCACGGTCCGCCGCCTCGGCCCAGGCCTCGCCCGGCGCGACGTCCGCGCGGGCGATCTCGATCAGCACCAGGCCATTCTGGCTGGTTGGATGCCACACGTGGAGCTGACGAGGGAGATCGAGGACGCATTCGAGGCCTACCAGGAGACGGTGGCCGGCATCGCCGCCTCCGGTGAGTGGGGCCGGTTCGCGGACCTGTTCACCGAGGACGCGACCTACGAGGAGCACGCGTTCGGCAGCTTCCGGGGCCGGGAGGCGATCCGCGAGTGGGTGCTCGCGACGATGACCGCGTTCCCGGGCAACACGATGACGTCGTTCCCGATGGCCTGGCAGGTGCTCGACCTGCCCACGCGACGCGTCGTGTGCGAGGTGCGCAACCTGATGCCGGACCCGGGCGACGGGTCGGTGCACGAGGCCAGCAACATCACGATCCTGACCTACGGCGGCGACGGGCTCTGGTCGCGCGAGGAGGACGTCTACAACCCGATGCGGTTCGCGCAGATGGCGGTGGGCTGGTGCCGCGTCGCCTCCCGGCACGGCCGACTCAGCGACGAGGGTCGCAGCTTCCTCGAGAAGCTGGGCTAGCGCTGGGCCATCAACAGGCGCCTGGTGGCTAGCCCACGGCCGGTCCGGGGTGGCACATCGGGCATTCTGACCACATAATGAGATTGGTCGTCTCGGAAATCGACTTTCTTTCCCCGTTCGGCCGTCGCGCGCCGTCCGGTTGATCCCCCCCGTTCCCGGGCGGCGCTGTGGCGCGGTGCCGCGGGCTCGGGGGCATCGCCCAGCTGCTCGGCGGTCTCACCTCTCCGGGAGGCGCAGCATCGGCTCGAGCCGGTCGAGCCGCTTCAGGATGTCTGCTCGCATCGCCCCGGGCTCCAGCACTGCGTTGGGGTCGCGATCGATGGCCGGCGCGAACAGGCCACC
Source organism: uncultured Actinomycetota bacterium (assembly GCA_963698945.1). Lineage (GTDB taxonomy): Bacteria > Actinomycetota > Actinomycetes > Propionibacteriales > Nocardioidaceae > Marmoricola. The sequence continues at coordinate 39,204 of CAVOST010000001.1, forward strand.
GATCAGCGCACCGGCGTAGGCGCGCAGGTCCTCGTCGTCCTCGGGACGCCCCAGGCGATCGGCGAGGGCAGCGGCGATCAGGGAGATCGGCCGGAACAGCTCGGCGAGCATCCCCCGCCTCAGCTCCGGCACCTGGCGGATCAGCGCGTTGCGCAGCGTCTCGAGCTCGAGCGTCTCCGCGTCGATGTCGGTCATCACGTGCTCGATGGCGTGACGGAGGGCCGCCGTCGGGCCGTACGACGACGGAGCCGTCCGGAACGCCTCGACGACCCGCTCGTCCATGAAGTCGGTGAGGACGACCTCCTCCTTGGTGGGGAAGTAGCGGAAGAAGGTGCTCGGGGAGATCTCGGCGGCGTCGGCGATCTGCTCGATCGAGGTCTCGGCGTACCCGTGGTCGCTGAACAGCCGCAGCGCCTCGCGCTGGATGGTGGCCTTGGTGCGCGCCTTCTTGCGCTCACGGAGTCCGGGTCGCACCGGTGGCCGCGTCGAGGGGTTCGGGGGCACCGTCCGATTCTGCGACATCGGCGGTAGCCGATCCATCAGGCTCGCGTGCGGGCATGAGCGCAGCAGCGACGACTGCCCCGAGCAGGGCCGTGGCGGCCGAGAGCCACAGTGCGGCGTCCATGCCGGAGACGAAGGCGGCCGCGACGGAGTTGGCGAGCGCACCGGAGCCGGATTGCTGGGCGACCGCGACACCGGCCTGCGCCGACTCGCGTACGCCGGCGGCAGCGTGGGCCGAGAGTCCGTCGGTGTCGACGCTGGTGCGGTAGACGTGGTTGAGCAAGGCTCCCAGAGTGGCGATCCCCAGCACGCTGCCGACCTGGCGCAGCGTCTGCACGAGGGCCGAGCCGGTGGCCGCCCGGGGACGCGGCAGCGTCAGCAGCGCGCTGTTCTGGGCCGCGAACAGGGCCATTCCGAAGCCGACTCCGACCAGCGCCGTCCAACCCGCGCTGCGCAGGTAGGTGTCGTGGGCCGACGTCGTGGCACCCCACACGAAGCCGGCGCCGGCGAGCAGGAAGCCGGTCGCCGCAAGGGAACGCAGCGAGAAGCGGTGGGCCAACCCGGTCGTGCCCCGCATCGCGAGGATCATCCCGGCCACCATCGGCAGCGTCCGAACTCCCGTGCCGAGGGCGTCGGCACCGAGGACGGCGCGGTAGTACTGCGGGAGGGTGAACATCGCCCCGAAGAGGGTGAGGCTCGCGATGGCAGCGCAGATCGCGCCGTAGCGGAAGCGACGATCGGCCCAGACGGCGTAGTCGAAGACCGGTTGGACGTCGCGAAGGCGTCGCTCCCAGACGAAGAAGCCGGCGAGCACCAGCAGGCCGCCGAGCACTGCGCCCAGGACGACGGGATCTCCCCAGCCGCGGCTCGGGGCCTCGATGACGCCGTAGGTCAGGCCGAGCAGCCCGACGCCGGCGGCGACAGCCCCGAGCACGTCGATCGGCTGACGGTTGGTGCTGGAGGCATCGGCCGGGAACAGCCTGGCCACCGCGACGAAGGCCACAACGATCGCCGGGACGTTGATCACGAACACCGAGCCCCACCAGAACGTCTGCAGCAACGCGCCGCCGATGATCGGCCCCAGCGGCAAGCCGATCATCGTGGCCAGGCTGAGGACGAGCACGGCGCGCGGCCGCTCCGGCGGGTCGAAGAGGACCACGACCGCCGACATGGCCAGCGGGAGCAGCACCGCAGCCCCGAGCCCGAGCACCGCCCGCGCAGCGATCAGACTGCCGGGGCTCGTGGCGAAAGCGCACCACAGCGACCCGACGCCGAAGACGGCGAGTGCCCCCAGGGTGAGCCGCTTGCGGCCGTAGCGGTCGCCGAGCATGCCGGCCGGCAGCAGCACCGCCGCCAGCACGAGCAGGTAGGCGTCGGCGAACCACTGCAGCTGGGCGGTGGAAGCGTGCAGGTCGAGCGCGATGTCGGGCAGCGCGACGTTCAGCACCGTCATGTCGAGACCGATGACGAACAGCGTCAGTGCGGTCGCACCCATCGCCCACCATCGGGCGTTGTCCTTGGCCATCTCAAACCTCTAGTCACTGTGAAACAGTAGTGACTAGATATTAGGAGTGACTATCTTATTTTGCAAGAGCGCAGGTCAGTGGCCGGCGTCGTCCCACTCCTCGACGTCGTCGCCCGCAAGGGCACCCAGCTCCTCGCGCACGACGCGGTAGCACACCGACGGGGAGTGGCCCTTGCGCGCGAGCATGCCGACCAGCCGCCTCGTGGCCTTGTCGTGCTCGAGGCAGCGCACCGCGCGGAGCTTGCCCCGCACCAGCGTCCGCGCCGCCTCGACCTCGTCGTCGGGGTCGACCTCGTCGAGGGCCCCACGCACCACGTCGTCGGCCACGCCCTTGCGCCGGAGCTCCTGGGCGAGCGCCCGGCTGGCCAGCCCGCGCCCGGACTGGCGCTGCTCGACCCACTCGCGGGCGAAGGCGGCGTCGTCGACCAGGCCCACCTCCTCGAACCGGTCGAGGAGACGGGTGGCGACATCGTCGGGCACCCCCCGACTGCCCAGCTTGGTCGCCAGCTCGGAGCGGGTGCGGGCGCGCCCGGTCAGCTGGTCGAGCAGGATCTTGCGCGCCACCGACTCGGGGTCGGCGTCGGGCCCGGTGTCGAGGTCGGAGTCGGGTTCGCTGCGCACGTCAGCCGGGCCCTTCGAGACGGTTGCTGCGCAACCTCCTCAGGGACCCGGGACAGTCGCTGCGCAACCGCCTCGGGTGCCCAAAGCAGACGTCCTCGGGTCCCTGAGGAGGGCCGGCAAGGCCCGTCTCGAAGGGCCCGCGCCTCCGCTCAGAAGTCGATGCCATCGGGGTCGATGCCGGGGGCGTCGGCCTTGAACTCCGCGCCGGCCTCGGCGGGAGCGTCCACGGACGGGCCGATGCCGAGCTTCTCGAGGATCTTCTTCTCGATCTCGTTGGCCAGGTCGGGGTTGTCGCGCAGGAAGGCGCGGGCGTTCTCCTTGCCCTGGCCGAGCTGGTCGCCCTCGTAGGTGTACCAAGCACCGGCCTTGCGGACGAGCCCGGTCTCGACGCCCACGTCGATCAGGCCACCCTCGCGGCTGATGCCCTGGCCGTACATGATGTCGAACTCCGCCTGCTTGAACGGCGGCGCCACCTTGTTCTTGACCACCTTGACGCGGGTGCGGTTGCCGACCATCTCGACACCGTCCTTGAGCGTCTCGATGCGGCGCACGTCGAGCCGGACCGAGGAGTAGAACTTCAGCGCCCGGCCACCGGTCGTGGTCTCCGGCGACCCGAACATGACGCCGATCTTCTCGCGCAGCTGGTTGATGAAGATCGCGGTGGTGTTGGCGCCGTTGAGCGCGCCGGTCATCTTGCGCAGCGCCTGGCTCATCAGCCGGGCCTGGAGGCCGACGTGGCTGTCGCCCATCTCGCCCTCGATCTCGGCGCGCGGCACCAGGGCGGCCACCGAGTCGATGACGATCAGGTCGAGGGCGCCGGAACGGATCAGCATGTCGGCGATCTCGAGCGCCTGCTCACCGGAGTCGGGCTGGGAGACCAGCAGGGCGTCGGTGTCGACGCCGAGACGCTGGGCGTACTCCGGGTCGAGGGCGTGCTCGGCGTCGATGAAGGCCACGATGCCGCCGCCCGCCTGGGCGTTGGCCACGGCGTGCAGCGCGACGGTGGTCTTGCCGGAGGACTCCGGGCCGTAGATCTCCACGACGCGACCGCGCGGCAGGCCGCCGAGGCCGAGCGCGATGTCGAGGGAGATGGCGCCGGTGGGGATCACCTCGAGCGGGGCGCGGGTCTCGTCGCCGAGGCGCATCACCGAGCCCTTGCCGAACTGCTTGTCGATGTTGGCGAGCGCGGCGTCGAGCGCCTTCTCGCGGTTGCTGGTGGTGCGGTCGGTGATGTCCTTGTTGCGGAAGTCGGTGCCAGCCATGGGTTCGTCCCTCACGTCTCGTGCGCCCCTCGGCGCGATGTCAGACCTTCGTCGGGCCAGACGCTAGGTGTCGCTGCCGACAACCTCGGCGACTCGTTGTCCGCCTGTGGAGAAACCGGCCTCGACCCCTGCCTGTGGACACCGACGGTAGTACGAACATGTGTTCGACGCACGTCCGACACGCGCGGACTTTCAGCGGTCGTGGGCGGGGAGCTCCAGCTCGGCCCAGACGGCACGCCAGACCGTTTTCGGGGGCTCCCCCTCCGAGATCGCCTGCTGCGCCGTGCGCCCCTCGAGGGAACCGATCACGTGGTAGGCGGCCCAGGAACGGGCGTACGCCGGGCCGAGGGCGCGTTCCATCCGCTCCCAGAACTCGGTGTGCCTCACCCGTTCGATGATGGCAGGTGAGGAGTGACGCCGACGTCCCACAGGTGGTGCACCACGTCGTGCAGGTGGTAGCGGCCGAGCGTCTCGACCGTGAAGGCGGATCCGTCGCTGCGGCGGCCGGTGCGCTGCCACTGGTCGGGCTGCACGAGCGCGTAGGCCGCCGTCGCCTCCGCGGCTCGCTCGACGAGATCGACCGCGACGGCTGCGGGGTCCTGCTCGTCGTACTTCTTCTCCACGGCGGTGGCGTCCTGGTCCCAGTTCTCGAACGCCGGGTCGTCCTCGTCGAGCATCAGGTGCACCCGCCGGGCGAAGACCTCGTGGACGTCGCGGACGTGACAGGCGTACTCGAGCCGCGACCACCGGTGCGCGGCCGGACGTACGGCGCTGTCGTGGTGGTCGAGGACGCCGTGCCAGCGTCGGGTGTTCTCGTGCAGCAGGTCGACGACGTGCTCGGGGGTGACCGTCGATCCGTCGTACCCGCACTCCGGGCACGGCCGCTCGAGGACCCAGGTCCAGTCCTTGGTGTCGGGCTCGATGCTCACGTCGCGCATTGTGCCCGGTACCCCCGATCGGGCCGTCATCGTGTAGACCAGTGACGCACGCTCCACCGAGAGGCCCGGCATGTCCACCCCCCTGACCGTCCTGCTGATCGCGGTCGCCCTCGCGCTCGTCATCGCGGCCGCGATGCTGCTGCGGTCGGGCAAACGGCTGCCGTGGCCGGCCCTCGGGCTGTCGGCGCTCACCAGCGCGGTGTGCTTCACGGTCGGCGGCGCCACGGGGGCTGACCAGTCCGGACCCGACCTGGCCACGGTCGTGGCGGCGGTGAGCGGGTTCCTGACCGTCGTGGCCGCGATCATCGCCCTCGTGCCACGTGACGCCGAGCGTCACCCACCCTCGCTGGTGCCCATCATGATCGCGACGGTGTCGGTGGTGATCGGCGCCGTCGGGCTGGTGATCAGCCTGCTGACGACCTAGGCCGCCACCTCACGCCACTGCTGCGCGAAGCGGGTACCGGGAGCCGCCGCGGCCACGCTGACGGCGTCAGCGACCTCGTCGACGTCGCGGAGCACGTCGGCGCCGGTGACGCGTGCCCCGCACCGTTCGAGGGCCACCTTGGTCAGGAGCCCCGTCTCGTCCGTGGACATGGGCACCTCGCCCAGGTGCTCGAGCAGGTGCGGGCCGCCGACTCCGAGCAGCCACCAGCCCCCGTCGTACGCCGGCCCGAGCACCGCGTCGTCCGGCCCGTGGAGCAGGTCAGCCGCGTCGAGGAGGTGACGCGGCTCGAGCTGGGGGGTGTCCATGCCGACCTGGACCACCGGAGCGCCGCTCGTGCCGGCCGCGTCCTGATGGGCCCGCAGCAGCCTTTGCGCGAAGCCGTCGCCGCGCTGCTGGTGCACCGTCCAGCCGCGCCGGGCGGACGTCAGCTCATCGGCCCGTGCACCGGTGGCGAGGTCGCCGGCGAGGGCGAGGTGGCAGCGCTCCACGCCGAACGCCGCGACGCACGCGTCCATCGTGTCGAGCAATGCTGCTGCGGCGAGGTCCGCGGCCCGCTGGGCACCGACGACCGCGGCGAGGCGCGTCTTGGCCCGGCCGGGGACCGGCGCCTTCGCGACGACGAGCGCGACCGCGGCCTCACGACAGCACCTTCGCGAAGTCGCGCGCGGTCCGCAGCGTGCCCATGACCGAGCCGGAGACCTTGGACCTCGTGCCCTCGGCCCGCGGGTGGTAGTCGATGTCGCGCTCCACGAACCGCCACTGCGCGCGGGCTGCCCGCTGCAGCAGCTCGACCGGGTAGCCGAACCTGCGGTCCTCCACCCCGAGGTCGAGCAGTGCCTGCCGGCCCGCGACGCGCATGGGCGCGATGTCGTGCAGGGGCAGGCCGATGCGTCGCCGAAGCCACCAGAGCACGACGGCGTTGCCGGCGCGGGCGTGCCACGGCCACACACCACGACGGCTGGGACGTCGTCGCCCGACGGCCAGGTCGGCCCGCCCCTGCTCGACGTCCTCCAGCAACGGCACCAGCTGCGCCGGGTCCATCGAGCCGTCACCGTCCATGACCGCCACGAACTCGGCGGTGGCCGCCTCGAGGCCCGCCTGCACTGCCGCGCCGTACCCCGGTCGCGGCTCCACGACGACGGTCGCACCCAGTCGGCGCGCCACGTCGGCCGTCCCGTCGCGCGAGCCGTTGTCGACCACGATCGCCCGCATACCGTCGGGGATCCTGGCCAGGAGCGGCGGCAGGGCCGGTGCCTCGTCGCGGCACGGGATGACGACGTCGCAGTGCACGTCATCGGGCCCCGGCATGCCGGTCACGCTAGTGCCACCTCCACGCTCTGCTCCCCTAGCCGTTCGATGACTAGCCTTGCCGCGATGACGACCTCCGGCCCGAGTCCGCGCTGGGCGCGCCTGCTCCCCTTCATCGGGTTCTTCGTGGCCGTGGCGCTCGCCGGATGGGCGATGGCGCTCCCGGCACTCACCGGCTGGGACGTGCACGTGAGGTACTTCCCGCCGCTGCACGCCGACTGGGACCCGCGCTTCGGCGTCGGCACGATCCCGGCTGTCTTCATCGGCGTGCTCGCGGCGTGGCAGGCCGTGCCGCTCGCGGCCCGGCTCGGGTGGGGCGACTGCTGGTCTCGTCGTACGCCGCAGGGCTGGCGTGGATGTTCAGCCTCGCCTACGTGGACGGCCCGGACGGGGTCGGGAAGATCCTCGACACGGAGTACGAGTACCTGCGCACGGCGCGCGCGATGACCGACCTGCCGCACGCGCTGTCGACGTTCGTCTCGCGCATCGCCTACGACGGACTGCCGGACGACATCGCCGACGCCAACTGGCCCGTGCACATCGCCGGCCACCCGCCCGGAGCGCTGGTGTTCTTCGTGGCGCTGGCGCGGCTGGGCCTGGGCAGCGGGTTCGCGGCCGGCGTCGTGGTCACGCTGTTCGCGGCCTCGACCGCGCTGGCGGTGATGGTCACGCTGCGCACGCTCGGCGCGGAGACGGTGGCCCGGCGGGCCGCGCCCTTCCTCGTCTTCGGCCCCGCCGCGGTGTGGCAGTGCGTCAGCGCCGACGCGCTGTTCGCGTCCGTGGGCGCGTGGGGGATCGCCGCCCTCGCGGTGGCGAGCGTGCGCCGCAGCATCCCGTGGGCACTGGCGAGCGGGCTGCTGCTCGGGTACGCGGTGATGCTCTCCTACGGCCTGCCGCTGCTGGGACTCCTGGCCGTCGCGGTGCTGGTCGTCGCCCGGAACTGGCGTCCGCTCCCCTGGTCCGTGCTCGGGGCGCTGGTGGTCGTGGGCGCGTTCACGGCCTACGGCTTCCACTACTGGGACGCGCTGCCTGCGGTGCACGACCGGCAGTACGCCGGGGTGGCGCACAACCGCCCGCCGACCTACTGGTGGTGGGGCAATCTCGCGGCGCTGGCCTTCAGCGCCGGGCCGATGGCCTTCGCCGGCGTGGCCGGGCTGTGGACGAGAACCAGCGAGACGCGGGCCCTGCCCGACGCGACGCGAGCCGTCCGCTGGCTCACCGGCGCCGCGGTGCTCATGGTCGCGCTCGCCGACGCCTCGGGTGCCAGCAGGGGCGAGGTCGAGCGCATCTGGCTGCCGTTCGTCCCGTGGCTGCTGGTCTCCGCCGCCCTGCTGCCCGAGCGGTGGCGTCGCGTCGGACTCGTCGCCCAGATCCTGCTCGCGCTCGTCGTACAGCACCTGTTGGCGACGGGGTGGTGAAGGACCTGCTCAGCGCAGCGGGTCGGAGGCGAACTCGCGGATCCCTTGCTCCGGTGAGATCTCGGCCGTGAAGCCGAGGTCGTCGGCGGCCAGGTGCGGGGAGGCGACGATGTGGCGGACGTCGCCGGGGCGGTACTCCCCCGTCACCTCGGGCTCCGGCCCACCGGAGGCCGCGGCGAGGAGCTCGGCGACGCGGCGGATCGGCACCGGCGTGCCGCTGCAGACGTTGTACGGCGTGAACGACTCCGGCTCGCGACGCATGACCGCGTCGAGGGACAGCACGTTGGCGCGCGCGACGTCGGCGACGTGCACGAAGTCGCGCATCTGGCCGCCGTCCTCGAAGACGCGGGGGGCGCGGCCGGCCTCGAGCGCCGAGCGGAAGATCGCGGCCACGCCCGAGTAGGGGGTGTCGCGGGGCATCCCCGGCCCGTAGACGTTGTGGTAGCGCAGCCCGATCGCGCGCGCGCCGGCCTGACGCACCCAGGCCACCGTGTAGTGCTCCTGCGCCACCTTGCTCGCCGCGTAGCTGCTGCGCGGGTCGAGCCGGGCGTCCTCCGGCACCAGCTCCCAGCCCATCGACCGGTCACACACACGAGCAGTGGTTCTCGAAGTCGCCGCCGTCGAGCGCCGCGCGGGTGCGCACGACGGCCGGCTGACGGCCGTGCTCGGAGCAGGAGTAGCGCCCCTCGCCGTAGACGACCATCGAGCTGGCCAGCACCAGCGCGTCGACGCCACGGTCCGACATCGCGGCCAGCAGCGCTGCGGTGCCGAGGTCGTTGTGGCCGGCGTACAGCGGCATGTCCGCCACCTTCACGCCCGCCCCGACCATCGCTGCCTGGTGGCACACGGCGTCGACCCCGTCGAGGAGGTCGGCCCACCCAGCCGCATCGCGTACGTCGACCCGGTGCACCCCGTCGGACGCAGCGGGAACCGCGTGGGCCTCCGGGATCAGCGCATCGACCGCGACGACCTCGTCGCCGCGGGCGGCCAGCTGCTCGCCGACCTGCGCGCCGATGAACCCGCTCGCGCCGGTGAGGAGGACCTTCACCTCGTGGGACCGGGGAGCTCGAAGGGCAACGACACGTCGGCGAGCCAGTCGGCGCAGCCGCAGTCGCCGACGGACGCGGGCAGCTCGGCGACGACCGAGGCCAGCATCTCCTTGAGGCGCCCGACGTGCTTCTCGAACAGCGCGAAGACCTGCGCCTGGTCGACCGACTCCTCCCGGCTGACGCCGGCATCGAGGTCGGTGACCAGCGCGACCGTGCCGTAACAGACGCCCAGCTCGCGGGCGAGGACTGCCTCGGGATGGCCGGTCATGTTCACCACGGTCCACCCGGCCCTCGCGTAGCTCTGCGACTCCGCCCGGGTCGAGAACCGCGGCCCCTCGATCACCACCATCGTGCCGCCGTCGATCACGCCGTCGCCGGTGGCATCGACGAGTGCGGCGCGCAGGTCCGGGCAGTACGGGTCGGCGAACGGCGCATGGGCGGCGCCCCGGTCGACGTAGGTCTGCACCCGGCTCGTGGTGCGGTCGACGAGCTGGTCGGGCACGACCAGCGTGCCGGGCTGCGTCTCCGGCTGGAGCCCGCCGACCGCGCACGGCGCCAGGATGCGCTCGACACCGAGACTCTTCAGGGCCCAGATGTTCGCGCGGTAGTTGATCCGGTGGGGCGGGAACTCATGACCCTTCCCGTGCCGCGGCAGGAACGCCACGGCCTTTCCGCCGACGTCGCCCACCGCAATCGGCGCCACCGGGTCGCCGTACGGCGTCTCCACCGCCACCTCGGTGGGGTCGTCGAGGAACTCGTAGAAGCCGCTCCCGCCGATGACCGCGATCGTGGGAGTGGTGGTGGAAGACATGCCCCGAAGTCTGGCATCGTCACCTGGCGGGAGGGTGTGGCATGCCCGAGCCGACGATGGTGGGCCGCGACGCCGAGATCGCGTTGCTGCTCGACGCACTGGGCGAGGCGACGTCCGGCCGCGGCCGCGTCGTCCTCGTGCGCGGGGAGGCCGGCATCGGGAAGACGCGCGTGCTCGCCGAGCTCACCCGACTCGCGTCGGAATCCGGGACCGTCGTGCTGTCCGGCAGGGCGGTGCAGCGAAGCGGTGCCTACCGGGCCGTCACCGAGTCGTTGCTCGGGTTCCTCCGCGCGGGCGCGGCGGATACGGCCACCGACGCCCTCGGCCCCTACCGGGCCGTCCTCGGCCGCCTCCTCCCCGACTGGCTGGGCGCCGCCACCGACTCCCCCCAACACCTCGCCGACCCGGGCGTGGTGCTCGGCGAGGCCGTGGCGCGCTTCCTGGCCGAGATCGGCCGCGAGCACGGCTGCCTGTTCGTGCTCGAGGACCTCCAGTGGGCCGACCCCGACACCCTCGCGCTGGTCGAGCACCTCGCGAGCGCCGTACGAACCGCTCCCGTCCTCGTGGTGGTCTCCGCCCGCGACGACGAACCCGACGCCGAGAAGGCCACTCGGCTCTCGGGTACGCCGGGGGTGCTGACCGTCCCTCTCGATCGGCTCTCGGACGAGGAGGTGGCGGCACTGGTGAACGCCCTGCCGGACGCGACCGCCGACGAGGCCACCCTCGACCTTGCTCGACGCGCCGAGGGGTTGCCCTACCTCGTCGAGGAGCTGATCGCCGGAGGCACCGCGGCGAGCGACCTGCCGCCGACCCTCGTCGCCCTGGTGGGTGCCAGGCTGCGGACGCTCTCGGCCCCGCAGCGGCGGGTCCTCGCCGCGGCCGCGGTGCTGGGACCGGAACCGGACTGGACACTGCTCGCCCAGGTCAGCGAGCTGAGCGAGGACGAGGTCGTCGAGGGCCTGCGGGGTGCCACCGACGTCGGTGTCCTGGTCTCCGACTGGACCGCCCTGCACTGGCGGCACCAGCTGACCCGCGACGTCGTGCTGGGCATGCTGCTCCCGCCGGAGCGCAGTCAGCTCGCCGCCCACGCGGCGCGCGCACTGCTCGACCGGGGGCGCCCCGAGGACCAGACCTCGGCCGCCGAGCTCCTGCTCGAGTCCGGCGCGACCGCCGAGGCTGCCCAGCTGATGCTCACGCAGGCCCGGCGCAACCTCGAGCGGGGGGCGCTGCGGACCGCCGAGGACCTCCTCGACGCGGTCGAGCGGCTGGACGTGTCAGCACCGGCACAGCCGGCCGAGCGGGTGCGGCTGCTCAGCCTCACGGGCCGGGCGAGCGAGGCCCTGGCGTTCGGCTCCCCGTTCCTCGACCGCCTGACCGGGGACGACCATGCCGAGCTGGCGCTGCGGCTGGCCGCCGCCGCGGTCGACGCCAGGCACTGGGACGAGGCGACGTCGTACGCCGAACGAGCCGGTCGCCCGGACGACCCACGCTCGTGGGTGGTGCGCGCCGACGCCGCACACGGAGCAGGCCGGGTCGAGGAAGCCGAGGAGCACGCCGCCCGAGCCGTCGCGCTGGCCGAGGCCGGCGCGCGACCCGATGCGCTCTGCGAGGCACTGGTCATCACGGGCAAGCTCGTGCGACGTCGGGACGCGGACGCCGCCGCGACCCGCTTCCGCCGGGCCGCCCAGGTGGCCGCCGAGCACGGGCTGGCCGGGTGGCGGGTCGAGGCCCTCAGCGGTCTCGGCACCCTGGAGCTGATGGACCACGAGCACTCCGAGAGCCTGCCGCTGGCGCACGCCCTCGCGGAGGAGTTCGGGCTGCTCGGTCAGGCCACCGCGGTGGACATCCTGATGTCGGACCACGCCGTGCTCGCGGGCGGACCGACGGCAGCGGCCGAGATCGCACACCGGCTGCAGGAGCGCGGAGAGCGGCTGCAGCTGCCCTACGCCGCCGCCGTCGCGAGCTACCTCGCGGCCCTCGAACCGGCTGCCCGCGGCCAGACGCAGCAGCTCGAGCGCGAGCTCGCCGAGTGGCGGTTCCCGCCGGAGGCCGGGGTCGAGGCGGGCTTCATGTCGGCCGCGACCCGCGCGGTGGCGGCGATCGCGAACCACGACCTCGAGCGGGCGTCCCGGACCCTCGACGAGGCGATCCCACCGTTGCTGCAGCACGCCTCGGCAGCGCCGCTGCACCTACTTCGGGCTGTGGGCCCTGCTCCGCACCGTCACCGACGACCGCGACCTCGAGGCGCGGCAGTCCCTGGCGGGGCTGCACGCGGTGCTGCGCCCTGCCAACCGCGCTGCGTTGCTGTGCGCAGAAGCGGTTGCGGCCGGCCGCGACGGCCGACACCGCGATGCGACGGCACTGCTGGACGAGGGCGAGGAGCTCGTGACCGGGCTGCCGTGGCTGCGCCGCGTCCTGCTCCTGCTCACGCTCGAGTGCGCGGTGAGCGACGGGTGGGGCGATCCGGTGCCTCGCCTGCGCGCCGTCCTCGCCGAGGCCGAGGCCACGGGCGACGAGGCGCAGGCCCGCACGTGTCGCGACCTGCTGCGCCGCGCCGGCGTGAACACCCGCCGCGGGCGCGGTACGACGTCGGTGCCGGTCGACCTCGCCGCCCTCGGCGTCACCAGCCGCGAGATGGACGTGCTCCGGCTGGTCTCGGACGGGGCGTCCAACGCCCAGGTCGCCGAACGGCTCTTCCTCTCACCGCGCACGGTCGAGACACACGTGGCGAGCCTGCTGCGCAAGACCGGGTCCGAGGGCCGCGACGACCTCCGTGGCTGGGTGCGCTAACTCCGTAGTCGCCACGGATCCGCCGACCCCCGGGCCGCAGCCACGCTGACGGTCATGAACACACTCACCGAGCAGTACGACGTCGTCGTCGTCGGAGCCGGCCCGTCCGGCCTCACCACCGCGATCGCCGCCGCCCGCGGGGGCGCCAGCGTGCTCGTGGTCGACCGCCACCGCGGCACCACGATCTTTCCCAAGGCCACCGGCATCCGGCCACGCACCATGGAGATCTTCCGTGGCTGGGGCCTCGAGGACCGGGTCCGGTCCGGCGCCCAGGACGTGCGTGTCGCCATGTCGGTCTCCGGCTCGCTGGTCGACCCGCGCCACCAGGAGATCTCCCTCGGTGCGCCCGAGCCGGAAGACCTGGCGCAGGTCAGCCCGACACAGTTCGTGGTCTCGCCGCAGGACAACCTCGAGCCGGTGCTGCTGGAGCACCTCGTCCACTGCGGCGGCAAGGTTCGCTTCGAGACCGAGCTCGTCGAGCTCGTCCCGGTCGAGCCCGGTCAGCGCCTCCGGCTGCGGTCCACGGCAGACGGATCGTCGTACGACGTGGAGGCGACGTACGTCGTCGGGGCCGATGGTGCCGACAGCACGGTGCGCCGCATGCTCGGCGTCGACGTGCGCGAGCTCGGCATCCAGGGCCAGCACCTCGCCATGCTGTTCCGCGCCGACCTTGCCGAGCGCATCGACCGCAAGTACGCGCTGCACATGGTGATGACGCCGCAGGGGCCGGTGATGTTCGTGCCGTCAGGCACCGACGGTCGCTGGCTCCACGACCGCGAGTGGCACCCCGAGCAGGGCGAGACCCTGGCCGACTGGCCGCCGGAGCGCTGCATCGAGGCGATCCGCACCGCCGCCGGGCTGCCCGACCTCGAGGTCGATCTGATCGGCGTCTTCCCCTGGTCCTTCGGGGCTGCTGTCGCCGAGACGGTCCGCGTGGGCGAGGTGTTCCTCGTCGGGGACGCCGCGCACCGCACCACCCCGCGCGGCGCCACCGGGATGAACACCGGCATCGCCGACGGGCACAACCTGGGCTGGAAGCTGGCCTGGGTGGCCCGCGGCTGGGCCGGGCCGACGCTGCTCGACAGCTACGCCGACGAGCGCTACCCCGTGGGGCTGCACAACGCGCTCGCGTCGCTCGAGGAGTCCGGGCCGGAGACGACCGGCGACCTCGGCCAGGACTTCGGCGTGGTCTACGACTCGGACGCCGTGGTCGACTCCCCCGCGACCCCGCGACGCCGCATGGAGCGGCCGGACCAGCTGCCGGGCGCCGTCCGGGAGCGCGCGCGCCGCACGCGTGGGTCGAGCACCTCGGACGTACCTGCTCGGTCCTCGACCTGTACGACGGCCGGCTGACGCTGCTTACCGGCAGCTCCGGCGACGGGCGCGAGCAGCTCGACGAGCTCGCCGCGGCCGGGCTGCCGGCACGGGCCCTGACGATCGGCCGCGACCTGCTCGACCCGTCGGGCGACCTGGCCCGTAGCTACGCGATCGACGACGACGGCGCCGTGCTCGTGCGGCCCGACAGCCATGTCGCCTGGCGCTCGGGAGGCACCAGCGACCTCCGGACCGCCCTCCGTGCCGTCCTGGGACACGCCTCGCTCACCACACCCGTGACCGTCTGAACTCGAAGGGAATCGACCATGACCATCACCACGACCCCGACCCGCACCCGATCGCTCGACCTGCTCGTCGAGGACCTCGACCGCGCCGTCCGGTTCAGCAAGCACGGACAGCCGACCGTGGACGCGGTGTGCGACGCCCTGCAACCCGCGCTCGGGGACAGCGGCCTGTTGCGTCCCGACCAGCAGGTCGGCGATCCGTCGGCCTACCGCCAGCACCTGCTCCACGTCGCGCCCGACGGGATCTTCTCGTTGGTCGCGCTGGTCTGGCTGCCCGGCCAGGCCACGCCGATCCACGACCACCTCTCGTGGTGCGTCGTCGGCATCCACGAGGGGGCGGAGTACGAGATCCGCTACGACCTGACGCCGGAGGGCAACCTCGTCGAGTCTGCGCGGGCGGTCGCCTTCGGAGGCGACGTCGCCGGCCTGCTGCCGCCCGGCGACATCCACCGGGTGCACAACACCGGTGACGACCTGGCGATCTCGCTGCACGTCTACGGCGCCGACCTCAGCCGGGTCGGCAGCAGCATCCGGCGCCGATACGACGAGTCGCGGGTCAGGTCAGCAGCAGCTTCGCCATCCGGCGGCTGACCACCCGCATCCCGATCGCACCCATCACCAGCAGGTAGACGACCGACACCAGCGACGCGCTCGTCACCTCGCCGGTGGTGAGCTCGCGGCAGAGCGCGACCCCGCGATAGAGCGGTGTCGCCTCGACCACCCACCGCAGCGCCTCCGGGTAGGCGGTGATCGGGAAGAACGTGGCCGAGAACAGGAACATCGGCACCACGGCCAGGGTGACGAACTCGAAGTCCTGCCAGGTGCGCATGTAGGTGGTGAGGGCCATGCCGACGGCGCCGAAGGCGAACCCGATCAGCAGCGCCGCCGGCAGGGCCAGCACCGTCCACCAGGACTGCACCAGACCCATCGCCACCATCACCACGACGAACATCGCGGAGTAGAGCCCGCTGCGCACCAGGCACCACGTGAGCTCGCCGACCGCCACCTGGGTGGGCACCAGCGGCGTGGCGAGCATGGTGTCGTAGACCTTCTCGAACTTGAGCTTGAAGAACATGTTGAAGGTGGTCTCGTAGATCGCACCGTTCATGGCGGAGGCCGCCAGCATCGCCGGCGCCACGAACGTGGCGTAGGGGATCATCCGCCCGCCGACCTCGAAGCCCGTCACCAGCTCGCCGACGCCGACGCCGATGGAGAACAGGTAGAACACCGGCTCGAGGAACCCGGCCAGGAACACCGGCCAGCCGCGCCGGAACGACAGGAAGTCGCGCAGCACGATGACCTGGGTGGAGGCGGCCATGGACGTCGAGGCGAGGGTGATCATGCGCTCAGCCGCCGGGTCAGGCGTCGTACGGCGATGACGTGGGAGACCGCGAGCATCACGCAGAGGTAGGCAATGTTGATGAGTGCAGGGCCGAGCGAGAAGGTGCCGAGGCAGAACATCCGGGTCAGGTTGACGCCGTGCCACAGCGGTGTCGCCTTCGCCAGCGCCTCGAGCACCGGCGGGAGGTTGCTGACCGGGAAGAAGGCGCCGGAGAAGAGGAACTGCGGGATCACGCCGAGCCGCAGGATCAGGCCGAAGTTCCACTCGTTGGTGACACCGACGCTGAAGGCGTAGACGGCGGTGCCGATCGCGATGCCGACGAACACCGACGCCGCCCAACCGAGCAGCACCCCGCCCACCGACACGAACACCCCGAAGGGCGCCATCACCGCCATGAACACGCCGCAGGTCAGCATCAGCCGGACCAGCACGAAGGCCAGGTTGGCGTTGGCGATGTCGACCGGCCGCAGCGGCGTCGCGTGCATGCCGTAGTAGACGCGGTTCCACTTCAGCGCGCCCATGACCGGGTACGTCGTCTCGCCCACCGCCGTCTGCATCGACTGCGAGGCCACCAACCCCGGTGCGATGAAGGCCAGGTAGGTGGTCGCGCCCTCGAGCTGGCTCGGGTCGGACTTCACGTAGCCGCCGAGCAGGAGACCCATGGCCAGCACGTAGAGCAGCGGGTTGAGGAACGACATCACCACCGAGCCCCGCCAGGTGCGGCGGTAGACCACGGCCCAGTAGTCGGCCTGCCGGTTGACCAGCTCGAGGGCGGACGGCCGGCCCATCACTCCACCAGCGTGCGGCCGGTCAGCCGCAGGAAGACGTCCTCGAGGGTGGAGCGCCGCACCAGGGTCATCGACGGCTCGAGGCCCCCTTGGTGGACCCTGGCCACGGCATCCTCGCCGTCGGCGGTGTAGAGCAGCAGCCGGTCGGGCAGCACCTCGACGCGGTCGACGGCGGCGCCCACGGCCTCGACGACCTTGTCGTGCATCTCGGCGTGGTCGAGCACCCCGAAGCGCAGCTCGGCCACCTCACGGGTGGAGTGGGTGCGGATCAGCTCCAGGGGTGATCCCTCGGCCACGATCAGGCCCTTGTCCATCACCACGAGGCGATCGCACAGCTGCTCGGCCTCATCCATGTAATGAGTTGTGATCACCAGGGTCACGCCCTGCTGCTTGAGCCGGAAGAGCCGGTCCCACACGACGTGCCGCGCCTGCGGGTCCAGCCCCGTGGTCGGCTCGTCCAGCAGCAGCAGGTCGGGCCGGTTGATCAACGACCTGGCGATGCTCAGCCGCCGCTTCATGCCGCCGGACAGCTCGTCGACCCGGTCGCCTCGCTTCTCGCCGAGCTGGACGAAGTCGAGCAGCTCGTCCGCCCGGCTGCGCACGTCGCGCCGCGGGATGCCGAAGTAGCGGCCGTAGACGTAGAGGTTCTCGAACACGGTGAGCTCGGTGTCGAGGGAGTCCTCCTGCGGGCACACCCCGAGCCGGTCGCGGATCTGTGGCCCATCGGTCGCAGGATCGCGACCGAGGATCCGCAGCTCGCCGCCGCTGATGGGCGAGACCGCGGCGATCATCCGCATGGTGCTGGACTTGCCGGCCCCGTTGGGCCCGAGGAAGCCGAAGGCCTCGCCACGTCGCACGTCGACATCGATGCCGCGCACTGCCTCGACCGTCACGCCCTGCTTGGTGACGAACGACTTGCGCAGCCCGCGTGCGCGGATCATCGGCTCGCCTTCCACAGACCACGACACTAGACGGGACGGCGGACAGCGCTCATCTGGTTTTCGGCCGTTGCCTGGGGCTGGGTTCGCTCGTTGTCGAGTCATGTCATCGACTTTCCGGCTCCGGGCGGGCCTGGCCCTGGCCGTGGGGACGGCGCTCCTCGTCCCCGCGATGGCCGCGGCCGCAGGTACGCCGGCCGTGCCGATTCCGTCCGACCCGCGCGACCCGGTGGTGCAGCCGTTCACCGGCGCTCCGGCCGTCGCGCAGCCCTACGCGGCCCAGTCGGTCCCGCGCAACCCGTGGATGGCGCCGAACGAGCGCAGCAACATCCACAACGACGCCTACCAGACCGACGCCTACAACGTGGCGGGTCCGCTCGGCCGTGACCCCGAGATCACCAGCACGCTCTTCGCCTCCGAGTGCGCGTCTGTCACCTTCGACGGCAAGGGCCGCCTCGTGACCGTCTGCGTCTCGCCGACCGGCGCGACGCTGCGGCTGATCGACCCCGACTCGCTGGCCACGCTGGCGTCGTACGAGCTCCCGGCGCGCCAGCCGGGCACCTTCTCGTTCAGCAACTTCTCCGGCGGCGGGTACTTCTACCTCGACCAACGCGACCGCGCGGTCGTCGCCACCTTCGACGGCCACCTGCTCACCCTGGCCGAGAACGCGGACGCCACCGGCTTCACGCTGGTGCGAGACGTCGACCTCAGCGGCGTCACGGGTGGCTCGGGCATCCAGAGCGCGCTGCCCGACTGGGCCGGGCGGATCTGGTTCGTCACGCAGTCGGGGGTAGTCGGCTTCGTCACGCCGTCCAACGCGGTGCGCGCCGTACGGCTGCCGGCCGGGGAGACCATCGCCAACAGCTTCGCCATGGACGAGTCGGGCGGCGTCTTCGTCGTCTCCACGCACGCGCTGTACCGCTACGACGTGCGCGACGGGCGACCGGCCGTGACCTGGCGCAAGACCTACGACCGCGGCACACGGGTCAAGGACGGGCAGGTCAGCCAGGGCAGCGGCACCACCCCCACGCTGATCGGATCGGCCTCGTCGGCCGGCGGCGGTTCGGTCGCGATCACCGACAACGCCGACCCCCAGATGAACGTCGTGGTCTTCCGTCGCGGCAAGGCCGGGCCGGGCCGTACGCCGCTGTGCCGGCAACCGGTCTTCCCCGCGGGTCAGGGCTCGGACGAGAACAGCCTGATCGCCGTCCCGGGCGGGCTGGTCGCGGAGAACAACTACGGCTACGCCGGGCCGGCCCCGGCCGGCACCTCCACCAGGACCGCCGACACGACGCCGGGCCTGGTCAAGGTGGCCGTCGACTACGCCCGCGGCGGCTGCCACGTCGAGTGGCGCAACACCACCGCGCGGATCCCCACGGTCGTCAGCAAGCTCAGCCTGCGGACCGGCCTCATCTACGGCTACACGCACCCGTCGGCCTCCGAGGTCCCCACGAGTGCTCCCCTGCCGGCTGCGCTCACACCCGACGCCTGGTTCTTCACCGCGTTCAGCGCCCGGACCGGCAAGCAGGTCTGGTCGAAGTACGCCGGCTCCGGGCTCGGCTACAACAACAACTACGCGCCGGTCAGCCTCGGCCCCGACGGCACCGCCTACGTCGGCACCCTCGGCGGGTTGCTGCGCATCGCCGACGGGTATTGATTCCGCCGGCGGCCGCGGGGTGTCAGGCTCCGGGCACCGGCTGGCCGCCGAGGTCGGAGAGTGCGAAGTCCGCGACGATGGTGCGGATCAGCCGCGGCTGCGCCGCGTCGTAGGCGAAGGTCTCGTGCACCCGAGCGTGCCCCATGGGCACCGGCCCGACGCCCACCGCCAAGGTGTAGTCGGCGACGACGACACCGTCGGCCCGCACGACGTACGACGCGTCCTGCACCTGCTGGATGACCCGGTACTGCGGGTCGTTCTCCAGGCCGTGCCGCAGCTGCTCGCCGGAGAAGCCGGTCTGGACGCCGTTCTCGACACGGGTGGCGCGCGGGTGGAACGGCACCCTCGACGCGTCGTGGCTGACCAGCGCATCGACGTAGGCGCGGGCACCGGTGACCTTGCAGGTGGTGTCGCACGCCGAGCCGGCGGCCATGGAGCGGCCGGGCGCCAGCACGACGACCAGCACCAGCACGAAGGGGGCGAGAAGCCTGGGCCATGCATTTCGTCGGGTCATGCCCCCTCAACGACCTCATGGCTTTCCGGCTATGTCTGGCGCACTTGTCAGGGACGCCGTGCAGGATTGCGGGGTGCACCAGTTCAGCGAGGCGACGCACGCGTGGTTCTCCGCGGCGTTCGCCGAGCCGACCCCTGCGCAGGTCGGCGCGTGGGACGCCATCGCAGCCGGCAAGCACGCCCTGGTCGTGGCGCCCACCGGGTCGGGCAAGACGCTGTCGGCGTTCCTGTGGTCGATCGACCGACTGGCCACCGCGCCCGTGCCCGAGAAGAAGAAGCGGTGCCGGGTCCTCTACGTCTCCCCGCTGAAGGCCCTGGCCGTCGACGTCGAGCGCAACCTGCGGGCTCCGTTGGTCGGCATCCGCCAGACCGCCGAGCGCCTGGGCACCGAGGTGCCCGAGATCCGCGTCGGCGTCCGGTCCGGGGACACCACGCCCGCCGAGCGACGCAAGATCCAGACCACGCCACCGGACATCCTGATCACCACGCCGGAGTCGCTGTTCCTGATGCTGACCTCCCGTGCCCGCGAGGCGCTCAGCGGCGTCGAGACGGTGATCGTCGACGAGGTCCACGCGGTCGCGGGCACCAAGCGCGGTGCCCACCTCGCGCTGTCGCTCGAGCGGCTCGACGAGCTGCTGGACCGGCCGGCCCAGCGCATCGGTCTCTCCGCCACGGTCCGCCCGGTCGAGGAGGTGGCCCGCTTCCTCGGTGGCTCGGCTCCCGTCGAGGTCGTCGCCCCGCCGAGCGAGAAGCGGTGGGACCTCAAGGTCGTCGTCCCCGTCGAGGACATGACCGAGCTCGACGCCGACAGCGACGACGCCCGCAGCGGCTCGCTCTGGCCCCACGTCGAGGAGCGGGTCCTCGACCTGATCGAGCAGCACCGCTCCACCATCGTCTTCGCCAACTCCCGCCGCCTCGCCGAGCGGCTGACGGCCCGGCTCAACGAGCTCGCCGCCGAGCGCGCCGAGGACGGATCCCCGGAGACGGACGAAGTCCTGTCTCGAAGGTCGCCCGCCGAGGTGATGGCCCAGAGCGGCCAGTCCGAGGGAGCGCCCGCGCTCGTCGCGCGCGCCCACCACGGCAGCGTCTCCAAGGAGCAGCGGGCCGTCATCGAGGACGACCTCAAGCGCGGCCGGCTGCCCTGTGTCGTGGCCACCAGCAGCCTCGAGCTCGGCATCGACATGGGTGCGGTCGACCTGGTCATCCAGATCGAGTCGCCGCCCTCGGTGGCCAGTGCCCTGCAGCGCGTCGGTCGCGCGGGCCACCAGGTCGGCGAGATCTCGCGCGGGGTGCTCTTCCCCAAGCACCGCGGCGACCTCGTCCCCTCCGCGGTCGCCGTCGAGCGGATGCGCTCCGGCGGCATCGAGGCCCTGCGGGTGCCGACCAACCCCCTCGACGTACTGGCACAGCAGCTGGTCGCGACCACCGCGCTCGACACCTGGGACGTCGACGAGCTCTTCGACGTCGTACGACGGGCCGCGTCGTTCACCACCCTCCCCCGCAGCGCGTACGACGCCACGCTCGACCTGCTCTCCGGCCGCTACCCCAGCGACGAGTTCGCCGAGCTGCGACCGCGGCTGGTGTGGGACCGGGTCTCCGGCGAGCTGACGGGTCGACCGGGAGCCCAGCGACTCGCGGTGACCAGCGGCGGCACCATCCCCGACCGCGGCCTGTTCGGCGTCTTCCTCGTCGGCGAGCGTGCGTCGAGGGTGGGCGAGCTCGACGAG
This sequence comes from uncultured Actinomycetota bacterium, assembly GCA_963698945.1. Classification (GTDB taxonomy): domain Bacteria; phylum Actinomycetota; class Actinomycetes; order Propionibacteriales; family Nocardioidaceae; genus Marmoricola. The sequence continues at coordinate 60,456 of CAVOST010000001.1, forward strand.
GAGATGGTCTACGAGTCGCGGGTCGGTGACGTGTTCACCCTCGGCACCACCAGCTGGCGCATCGAGGACATCACCCACGACCGCGTGCTGGTCGCGCCCGCGCCCGGGCAGCCCGGACGGCTGCCCTTCTGGACCGGCGACACCCTCGGCCGGCCCGCCGAGCTCGGCGGCGCGATCGGCGCCTTCACCCGTGAGGTCTCCGCGATGCCGCGCGAGGACGCCCTGCGCCGCGCGACCGACGCCGGCCTCGACCCGTGGGCCGCCGACAACCTCGTCTCCCTGATCGAGGAGCAGCGCGAGGTCACCAACGCGATCCCGCACGACCAGCAGATCGTGGTCGAGCGGTTCCGCGACGAGCTGGGCGACTGGCGGCTGGTCGTCCACTCGCCGTTCGGCACCCCGGTCCACTCGCCGTGGGCGCTCGCGATCAACGCGCGGCTGCGCGAGCGCTACGGGATGGACGCCCAGGCGATGGCCACCGACGACGGCATCGTGCTGCGGATCCCCGAGACCGACCAGGACCCGCCGGGCGCGGAGCTGATCGCCTTCGAGCCCGACGAGCTCGAGCAGATCGTGACCACCGAGGTCGGCGGCTCGGCGCTGTTCGCCTCCCGCTTCCGCGAGTGCGCCGCCCGCGCCCTGCTCCTCCCCCGACGCGACCCGGGTCGCCGCGCGCCGCTGTGGCAGCAGCGCCAGCGCAGTGCCCAGCTGCTCGAGGTGGCGGCCCGCTACCCGTCGTTCCCGATCGTGCTCGAGACGGTGCGCGAGGTGCTGCAGGACGTCTACGACCTGCCGTCGCTGAAGGCGCTGCACCAGCGCATCGCCGAGCGCCGGCTGCGCCTGGTCGACGTGCAGACCCAGCGGCCCTCGCCGTTCGCGCAGTCGCTGCTGTTCGGCTACGTCGCGGCGTTCATGTACGAGGGCGACTCGCCCATCGCCGAGCGCCGTGCCGCCGCGCTCACCCTCGACCAGGGACTGCTGGCCGAGCTGCTCGGGCAGGGCCGAGCTGCGCGAGCTGCTCGACCCGGAGGTGCTGGCCGAGGTCGAGTCCGAGCTGCAGCGGCTGGCCGATGACCGGAAGGTCAAGGACAGCGAGGGCGTGGCCGACCTGCTGCGCCTGCTCGGCCCGCTCACCAGCGAGGAGATCCGTGCCCGGTGCCGGGTGCCCGAGCAGGTGGACGACTGGGTCTCGCTGCTCGTGGAGGCCCGACGCATCGTCCCGGTGCTGATGGCGGGCGCCGACCGCTTCGCCGTCGTCGAGGACGTCGCGCGGCTGCGCGACGGTCTCGGGACGCCGGTGCCTCCCGGCGTCCCGGACGCCTTCACCGAGCCGGTGGAGGACCCGCTGGGCGACCTCGTCGGCCGCTACGCCCGGACCCACGGGCCGTTCACCGCGGCCGAGGTGGCCCAACGCCTCGGGCTCGGGGTCGCCGTGTGCCACCAGACGCTGGCCCGGCTCTCGGCAGCGGGACGAGTGCTCGAGGGCGAGTTCCGCCCGTCCGGCGCCGGCGCCGAGTGGTGCGACGCCGAGGTGCTGCGGATGCTGCGCCGGCGCTCGCTGGCCCGGCTCCGCCACGAGGTCGAGCCGGTCGAGCCCGTGGCGCTGGCCCGGTTCCTGCCGTCGTGGCAGCACATCGGTGGTCGCCTGCCGGGGGCTCGACGGCGTGGTCACGGTCGCGGAGCAGCTCGCCGGGTGCGCCGTACCCGCGAGCGCGCTGGAGTCCCTGGTCCTCCCCTCACGCGTCGTCGACTACTCGCCGTCGATGCTCGACGAGCTCACGGCCACGGGCGAGGTGCTGTGGGCCGGGCACGGTGGCCTCCCGGGCTCGGACGGCTGGGTCTCGCTGCACCTCGCCGACACCGCCCACCTGACCCTGCCCGACGTCGGTGAGCTGGAGCTGACACCCGACCACGACGCCGTGCTGGCGGCCCTCGCAGGTGGCGGGGCGTTCTTCTTCCGGCAGCTCGCCGGTGCGGTGGGCTCGACCGACGACAAGGAGCTGTCGGCGGCCCTCTGGGACCTCGCCTGGGCGGGCCACGTCGGCAACGACACGCTCGCGCCGCTCCGGGCGCTCACCGGCGGCCGCGGCGCCCACCGGGTCAAGCGGCCCGCCCCCCGTGTGCGCTCGGCCCGCCCCCGGCTGTCCACCCGGGCGCTGCGACAGGCGCCTGCCGACGCCGCGGGCCGATGGTTCCTGCTGCCGGAGCGCGAGACCGACACCACCCGCCGCGCGCACGCGGTCGCCGAAGGGCTGCTGGAGCGCCACGGCGTCGTCACCCGTGGCGCGGTGGTCAGCGAGCGCACGCCGGGCGGCTTCGCCGCCGCCTACAAGGTGCTCGCCGCGTTCGAGGAGACCGGCCGATGCCGACGCGGCTACTTCGTCGAGGGGCTCGGCGCCGCCCAGTTCGGCACGGCCGGCGCCGTCGACCGCCTCCGCACGCATCAGCACGAGGCCGACCGGCCGGAGAAGCCCGACGCCCTCGCCCTGGCGGCCACCGACCCGGCCAACCCCTTCGGCGCCGCGCTGCCGTGGCCGCAGCAGGAGTCGGGGGGACACCGCCCTGGCCGGAAGGCCGGAGCCGTCGTGGTGCTGGTCGACGGCGAGCTCGCGCTCTACGTCGAGCGCGGCGGCAAGACGCTGCTCACCTTTCCCTCGGCATCCTCGGCAGACGCTGCCGACGAGGAGCTGCTCGCCCACGGCATCGAGGCCCTCGGCCGCGTCGTACGCCAGGGGGCGCTCGGCCGGCTCACCGTCGAGAAGGCCGACGGCGTCAGCATCCTCGGCCAGGACTCCGAGGTGATCCGCCGCGCCATGGAGTCGGCCGGCTTCATCGCGACCCCACGGGGCCTGAGGCTCAGGGGGTGACCGGTTGCCCGAGGGCGACACCGTCTACCTGACGGCCAAGCGGCTCGACCAGGCACTGTCGGGGCAGGTGCTGACGAAGAGCGACTTCCGGATCCCGTCGTTGGCGACGAGCGACCTCGCGGGCGCCCTCGTCAGGGAGACCGTCTCCCGTGGGAAGCACCTGCTGACCCGGTTCGACAACGGCGTCACTCTCCGCACCCACCTGAAGATGGAGGGCTACTGGGCTGTCCATCCGGTGGGGTCGCGCTGGCGGCGTCCCGCTCACACGGCCCGGGTGGTGCTGCGCACGACGACGACCGAGGCGGTCGGCTTCCAGGTCACCCTCGACCTGGCCCGCACCGAGAAGGAGGACGAGCTCGTCGGCCACCTCGGGCCCGACCTGCTCGGTCCGGACTGGGACGCCGACCGCGCCCTGGAGCGACTGCGCGCAGCCCCTGACGTGCCCGTCGGTGACGCGCTGATCGACCAGGCCAACCTGGCCGGGGTGGGCAACGTCTTCAAGTCCGAGCTGTGCTTCCTGGGCAAGGTTGACCCGCTCACGCCCGTCGGTGCCGTCCCCGACCTGCCGCTCATCGTCGACCGGGCCAAGGCGCTCCTGGAGGCCAACAAGGATCGCTTCACACGGATCACCACCGGCGACCGCAGGCCCGGTTTCCAGCTCTGGGTCTACGGCCGCCGGGGCGGCTGCCTGCGGTGCGGTACGACGATCCGCAAGGCCGACCTGGGTCCGCGCGGCCGGGAGCGCCCGACGTACTGGTGCCCGACCTGCCAGCCGCTGCCTGGCCCTGCCTGACCTGGGTGACCTCAGGCCTGGCCCATACCCGCCCGCCGTGCTCGCTGGATCGCCTCGGACCGGTCGGGCGCCTCGAGCTTGCCGAGCACGGCGGAGACGTGGTTGCGCACCGTCTTGTCCGACAGGTACAGCTCCCGCGCGATCCGGCGGTTGTCGTAACCGCGCGCCATCAGCTCCAGCACCTCCCGCTCGCGCTCGCTGAGCTGCGGGAACAGCTCGCGTCCCGGCTGGGCGGCCAGCCCCGAGAAGTAGCTTCCCAACCTGTCGGCGACCGTGGGGCTGAACACCGCACCGCCCGCGGCCACGGTCCGCACCGCGTGGAGCAGGTCGTCACGCCCGGCGCCCTTGACGACGTACCCGCGAGCACCGGCGCGCATCGCGGCGACGACCGCGTCGTCGTCGGTCGACATCGTCATGACGAGCACCCGCGTCTCGGGTGACGCCGCCAGGACGGCGCGGGTGGCGTCGATGCCGGAACCGTCAGGCAGCCCGAGGTCCATCAGCACGAGGTCCGGGTCCATGGCGGCCGCGGCCTCGATCGCCCCGGCCACGTCGGCCGCCTCCCCCACGACCTCGATCGAGGAGTCGCTTGCCAGCACGGCGCGCACGCCTTCCAGGAACAACGGGTGGTCGTCCACCAGCAACACCCGGATCATCGGCTCACCCGCACGTGCAGCGGGAGCTCCGCGCGCACCTCCGTGCCGCGGCCCGCCACGCCAGGTCCGACCACAAGACGGCCTCCGATCTCCTCGGCGCGTGCGCGCATGGACGCCAGCCCCAGGCCCGTCGTGGAGCCCTCGACTGCTCCGCCTCGCCCGTCGTCGACGACCCGCAGAACGAGCTGCCCGTCGTCGACCGCGACTCCCAGGGTGACGTGCCGAGCGCCGGCGTGCCGACCGGCGTTGGTCAGCGCCTCGGCAGCGATGCGGTAGGCCGCGACCTCGGTGGCCGGCTCGATCACGGGCAGCGCCCTCACCTCCGCCACGACGACGAGCTCCGGGGTGGCGTGCCGCTCGGCCAGCAGCTCGAGCGCCCGCGCCAGCCCCAGCTCGTCGAGGGCAGGAGGGCGCAGGTTGTCGGTGAGCGTGCGCACCTCGGCGACCGCGTGCGCCACTCCCCCGGACGCCGACGCGAGCAGCTGCGCCGCTCCGGGGTCACGTACGACGGCCTGGGCCGACTCGACCTGCAGTCGGACCCCGGCGAGCGTCGCGCCGAGCCCGTCGTGCAGCTCGCGCCGCAGCCGGAGCCGCTCCTGCTCCCGCGCGGACACCAGCGACTGCCTGCTCAGCTGGAGCTGGTCGTGCAGGCGGAGGGCCGCGATCGCCGGCGCCACCTGGTCGGCGATGGCACCGAGCAGCTCGACGTCGAGCGCCTCCAGCGCCACCTCGCCGGGGCGGGGGCCGGCCAGCACCCATCCGACGTGGTCGCCCCGGTGCCGCAGGTCGAAACGCTGACCGTCCTCGAACGGGCGACCGGCGCGGGCGGCCAGACGACCTCCCTCTCCGACGGCCAGCCACACCTCGGCACCCCCGAGGCGCAGCGAGTCGACCACGGTCTCGCAGACCACCCTGGGCACCTCGGCGACGTCGAGGCCGGTCTCCGCGAGCCGCGACGACACCCGGGTGGAGACCACGAAGGGATCCGCCCGGTCGCCGTAGAACAACCGGTCGACGCCGACGGTCAGACGCCGGGCGAGCGGCAGGACGAGCACCCCCGTGATGCCGGCGGCGAGCGCGGAGGCCACCGCGGAGGAGTCCGGGACCACGAGGCGGGCCAGCGCGAACAGCGTCAGGTAGAGGCCGGCCAGGCAGACGGTCAGGCTGCCAGCGGTAAGGGCTCGTCGTACGGCGGTGTCGAGCTCGTAGAGCCGGTCACGGGTGACCGCGACCCCGATCGCCAGCGGCAGCAGCACCACCGCCAACGCCTGGAGCAGCACGTCGAGCGGGGTGGGCAGCACGCCCTGGAGCAGCGTCACCACGAGCAGCACCGCAGCGGCCGCCACCAGCACGACGACCTGACGACGCCGCAGCCGGTCCGACGAGCGCAGCCTCACCACCAGGCTCGCGACCGCCACGGCGACGGCGGGGAGCAGCAGCACCGCCCCGGCCGCGGCGAGGACGCGCGCCGCCGTCTCCGCGGTGACAGGCCGATCCAGGGCCACCTGGCCCTCGAACGTCTCCGGGAACAGCGCGACACCACCCGCGAAGAGCACGATGCCCACGCACGACGCCCACGCGGCTCCGCGCCACAACCGCCCGGGAAGCAGCCCGTCCGGGTAGAGCAGTGGGACCAGCGTGAGCAGCGGCACGAACCCGGGGACCCACAGCCAGGCCTGCATCTGCACCAGGAACGAGACGAGCGGGCTGGACGAGTCGGCCACCAGCGCGGCTGCGGTGCAGACGGCGGTGAGGCCGGAGCAGAACCCGGAGACGAGCAGCACCCCCACCAGCTGGCGGGTTCCGCGGGGCAGGTCCCGGGCCGTCAGCACCGTCACCGCGATGATCGGGAAGCTGGTCCCCACCGCCACGTCGACCACCATCTGCGCAGCCAGCGGCAGGTCCCAGGCACCGCCCGCGGTGACCAGCACGACGGCCACGACCGAGAGGAGCCACCGACACGACCGCTGCCCCACGTGCCGCGAGTGCGGCACGCGGGGCGGTCGGCATGGCCCGCAGTGTAGGTGTCACGAGCACCACGTCCCGACCTTCAGCGAGTACGGGCCGGTCGGGTCCGCAGCGCGGTCGCAGCCGTGGCCAGGACCCCGAGACCGAGCGCCAGCAGCGACCACGTGGTCGACTCACCGAACACGAGCCCGGCCACGCCGAGCACGACCGCGCCGGCGGCGGTCCACCACATCACCGACCGCACGGCAGGCAGCAGGGCGCTCAGCCCTGCGAGCACCGTGAGGGTGACCACCATCCAGGCCATGTCGAAGAAGTGCGGGTTCTGCGCGTGGTACCCGGTGGCGGCGTTCTGAAGGCCGAGCTGGGCGATGGCGTACGGCGTGAAGAAGGCCGCCGACAGCAGCGCGACCGGCGCCAGCACCGGGTCCACCTGGACGACGGACCGGATCCTGGGGCGCACCGGCAGTGCCCACCACAGCAGCCCACCGGTGACCGCGATCAAGCCGACCAGAATCGGGGCGCCGCCGCCCGGCGCTGCCACGGCGCACACCGCACCGCTGCCGATGAGGGCGAGATGGCGGTAGCCGGCAGCCGACGAGGGGCGACGCCCGGACCAACCGGCACGCAGCAGCGGGACAAGTGCACCGAGCCAGATCGCGCACAGGAACAGCCCTTGGCCGGTGGCCTGGTGGAACTGGTGGCTGGACTCGACGCCGGTGAGCAGCATCCGGCCGAGGTTCACGGTGAAGACGACGGGGAGAGCCAGGGTCAGGAACCCCGTGGCGGCCAGTGCGACGCGACGCAGCGCACTCGGACGGGTGGTGGTGGCCTCGGTCGGCCGCTGGACGGTGTCTACGTGAGTGGTTGTCATGACGGCAACGCTGTCGCGCCTGCTGTCCCGGACACATCGCCGGAATGTCCCGGCGATGTCCCGACCTGCGCCCGCCCTCATGGCCGTCCGGATAAGTTTCCGATCGTGACGACCCCCTCGAGCCGACGGGCGCCGCTGCTCGAGGTGGTCGTGTTCTGCGTGGGCATGGCCAGCCTCGGCGCGGAGATCGCCGCCGCCCGGCTGCTGGCGCCGTGGTTCGGGGCGAGCACGATCGTGTGGGCGAACACCATCGCCACGGTGCTGGTGGCGCTGTCGATCGGCTATGCGCTCGGCGGCCGACTGGCCGACCGCAACCCGACGATGGCCGGGCTGTCGCGCTGGGTGGTGCTGGCCGCAGCAGCGCTCGCGCTGGTGCCCTGGATCAGCGGTCCGCTGCTGCGCCAGTCGACGAGGGCCTTCGCCGAGCTGTCCGGCGGGCTGTTCATCGGCTCGCTCCTCGGCGTGGGGGTGCTGATCGCGGTGCCGGTACTGCTGCTGGGGATCGTCTCGCCGTACGCCGTGCGGCTGAAGGTGGACCAGGTCAACGAGGCGGGCAAGGTCGCCGGGCGTCTCTACGCCATCGGGACGATCGGCTCGCTCACCGGCACCTTCCTGGCCGCGCTCCTGCTCATCCCGGTGGTCGGCACCCACCGCACCTTCCTGCTGTTCGCGCTGACCCTGGCGCTGGCGGCGCTGCCCGGGCTCGGCCACCGCTGGATCCCGGGCGCGGTGGTTGCCGTCGTGATCGCGGGGCTGCTGCTCGTGCCCGTCGGTGTCACCAAGGGCGCGTCGTCGGACGGGAAGGTGATCTGGGAGAAGGAGACCGAGTACCAGTACGCGCGCGTCATCCAGCGCGACGACGGCGAACGTCTCCTCGAGCTCAACGAGGGCCTGGCCGTGCACTCGCTGTACCGGCCCGGCAAGTGGCTGACCAACGGCTACTGGGACGACATGACGGTGCTCCCCTTCGCCGCCGAGAAGGCGCCGGAGCGGGTGGCGATCCTCGGCAGCGCGGCGGGTACGACGGCCCGCGCCATCACCCACTACTTCCCGGGCGTGCACGTGGACGCCGTCGAGCTCGACCCCGACGTGACCGAGGTGGGGCGCGAGCTGTTCGACCTGCGCGGCCGCGGCATCACCACGCACACGGCCGACGCCCGCCCCTGGCTGGACAACCAGCAGGGCCGCTTCGACGCGATCCTGGTCGACGCCTACCGGCAGCCCTACATCCCCTTCTACCTGGCCACCAAGGAGTTCTTCACCGAGGTGCGCGAGCACCTGAACCCGGGCGGGATCATCGCCATCAACGTCGGTCACCCGGAGCAGTCGCAACGGCTGGAACAGGTGTTGACCGCCACCCTGGCGAGCGTCTTCGGCCGGGACCACGTGCGCCGTGACCCGGTCAACGACACCAACACGATGCTTGTGGGCACGACGGGCGCGGCCGACCCCGCCCAGCAGCTGCGCGAGGCCGAGCTTCCTGCGGAGGTGCGCCCGGTGGCCGACGAGGCTGCGGGCCGGCTCGAGCCGGGGCTCACCGGCGGCAGCGTCTACACCGACGACCGGGCGCCGGTGGAGTGGCTCGTCGACGCCTCGCTCGCCCAGGTGGCCGAGTAGCTCACGCACTGGTATCCACCGCCGGCTCTCACGGACTGACCCCCCTGGTCGAGTTCAGCAATCAGCACCGACAATGTGGGCGTGGAGCCTGAAGACCTTCCGGGCGCCGACGACCTCTGGTGGTCGTGGGTGGTCCTCGCGGCCCTCCACCGGGCAGCCGGCGACGACGCCTGCCGCTTCGACCCCGGTGACCTGGTGCTCGCCCTCGACCACCCCGACGGCGGCTGGCTGCGGATGCGGCGTACCCATCGCTCCCGGGCCGTGCTCTGGGGCCGCTCGACGCTCGCGCCGGCGCACCACCCGGACCCCCGCCGCGACGTGCCCGACTGGGCGTTGAGCGATGCCACCGAGGACTGCCGGCCGGCCTTCGTCGCGTGGTACTCGCACGGCGAGTGGGACACCAGCACCAACGGTGCCGACGAGGGGGCGCTCCACCTCCTGCGCCCGCTGCTGACCGTCGACCCGCGCATCGTGGAGCTGGCGCGGCACGGGAAGCTGACCGAGGACGAGCTCGCGTCGTACGCCAACGGGGACCGGCTCGAGGCGGCGGCCGAGCTCGTGCTGGCAGCCGCGGCCGACGCCCCGCCGGTGTGGGCCGGCTCGGTGCGAGCCCGGCTCCGCGACCAGATCCACGACCAGATGCGCGAGGCGCCCGAGGCAGACCGGATGCTGATGCGCCGGCCGCCGATCCTGGTGCAGTGGTCGCGGGTCAACGGTCCTGCCATCCCGTTCGAACACGCCGTCATGGCGGTGCGCAACCGGTTCCGCGAGGCCCCGACGAACACCCGGCTGCCCGAGCCGGCCCAGCGCAGCCTCGCCAACGTGCTGCGCAGCCTGCACAGCGAGGAGGCGAGCGAGGACACCGGCGCCTGGCTGTTCGCCCGGGTCACCTCCGACGGCGTCGTGGTGAGCTTCGACCGGGCCTTCGACAGCTGGCCGGACTGGTACCGCACCACCCACGTCAGCCAGGGGCCCTCGCTCGAGGACCTGGCCTGGGAGATGGAGCAGCGCCACCCCCGCTGGCGCCCCGCGTGGGCCAGCCTGCTCCCCGCCGGCTGAGCAAGGCCGGGACTAGAGCAGTCGCCGGTCCGACGCCCAGCGGGAGAGCTCGTGCCGCGAGGAGAGCTGCAGCTTGCGGAGGACCGAGGACATGTGGGTCTCGACGGTCTTGATCGAGATGAACAGCTCCGCGCCGACCTCCTTGTAGGAGTAGCCGCGGGCGATCAGGCGCATCACCTCGCGCTCGCGCTCGGTGAGCCGGTCCAGGTCCTCGTCGACCGCCGCGACCTCGATGGTGCCGGCGAAGGCGTCGAGCACGAAGCCGGCCAGCCGCGGCGAGAACACGGCGTCACCGGAGGCGACCCGCTCGATGGCCGCGATCAGCTCGGGGCCGGTGATGGTCTTGGTGACGTAGCCACGCGCCCCGGCGCGGATCGTGCCGATGACGTCCTCGGCCGCGTCGGAGACCGAGAGGGCGAGGAAGCGGGTGCTGACGGCGCGGCCCGCGGTCCTCCTCATCACCTCGGCCCCGCCCCCGCCGGGGAGGTGCACGTCCAGCAGCACCACCTCGGGCTGGTGCTCGAGCACGGCGGCCACGGCCTGGTCGACGTCGGCAGCCTCGCCGACCAGGTCGACGGCGGTGCCGAGCTCGGCGCGCACGCCGGTGCGGAACATGGCGTGGTCGTCGACGATGACGACGCTACGACGGCTCATGCGGGATCTCCTGTGTGTCGGTGTGGTGCATCGACAGCCGCACCTCGGTGCCCTCCCCGGGGGCGCTGCGTACGACGGCGGTGCCGCCGTGGCGCTCCACGCGCCCGACGATGCTGCTGCGCAGGCCCTGCCTGTCCTCGGCCACCTGGTCCGGGTCGAAACCCTGGCCGCGGTCACGCACGAAGATCTCCAGTCCCTGCTGCGTGGCCTCGGCGTAGACGTCGATGATCGCCGCGCCCGAGTGCCGGGCGGCGTTGGTGATCGCCTCCCTCGCGGCGAGGACGAGCGGCCGCTCGGCGTCGGTGAGCGGGAGGTCGCCGACGCAGACGACCTCGACCGGCACGCCGTGGGCGTCCTCGACCTCGGCCGCTACCTCGCGCAGGGCGGCGGCGAGGGTCGTGGCCTGCTCCGCGGGGTCCTCGAACAGCCAGGAGCGGAGGTCACGCTCCTGGGCCCGCGCCAGCCGGCTGACGGTCCCGGCATCGCCGGCCGAGCGCTGGATCAGCGCCAGGGTCTGCAGCACCGAGTCGTGCAGGTGGGCGGCCACGTCGGCGCGCTCCTCCGAACGCACCCGTGCCTCGCGCTCCTCGCTGAGGTCGGAGGAGAGCCGGAACAGCCACGGCCCGACCATCAGGCCGAGCCCGAGGATCCCGAGCGCGGCGGCCAGGCCGACGTTGAGGGCCACGTCGACGCTGCCCGAGCGCAGCGAGAACAGCATGATCGCCGAGACCAGCATCAGCAGCCCGACCCCGATGCGGAGGTACGCCGCCCAGCCACCGCCGCCGACCACGGCGCGCAGCGGGTTGATCCGACCGGACCGGTCCTGCCAGCGGTCGCGCTGGGCCTGGTCGGCCTGCCACCACAGCACGGCCACGCCCCCGGCGGCCAGCAGCAGCGGCCCGAAGTCGAGGGTCTGGCCGGTGGCGATGGTGATGAGGAGCAGCACGCCGACGGCGATGGCGCCGACCGCGACGAGCGGCCCGTAGTCGGCCAGCTTCCGCTCCCGCCGGCCACCGCGCTTGCCCTGCCGGGTCGCGGCGTCCAGCCCCGGCGCGCCGGCCAGCACGTGGTGCTCTGCGGGGAGCACCAGCCACAGCCCGGCGTACAGGACGGCGCCGAAGCCGCCGAACGCGACCAGGACCAGGAAGCCGACGCGCACCCACAGCACCGGCAGGCCGAGGTGCTGGGCCAGGCCCGCGGCGACGCCACCGAGCAGGCGCCCGTCGGATCGCCCGGTAGGCGCGGCGCGGCGCCACTACCCCGGGGGTGGCGGATGAGGACGTCATGACCGCTCCATCGTGGCACTGGCACCGCGGGGTGGACATCAGGTGAGACCCCTGAGTGGAGGCCGGGAGGAATCAGGGGCGTCCCCGATGGTGCCGGCCTCTCGCGCTCGACACGATGGGGGACATGAACGAGACCCAGGACCCGACACGCGAGCAGTCGGCCGGACCGCGCGTCACCGGCGACCAGATGCGCGACGTCAGCCGGCTGCGCCGCAGCCGCTCGGACCGCTACGTCGCGGGCGTGGCAGGCGGGCTGGGTCGTCACTTCGACATCGACCCGACCGTCATCCGCGTGCGTGCTGGCGGTGCTGACGTTCTTCGGCGGCGCCGGCCTGCTGGTCTACGTCGCTGTCTGGGTGCTGGTCCCCGAGGACGGCGAGGCGCCGCGCCCCGATCGACCTCAAGCCCGACCTCCAGCGGGCGCTGCTGATCACGGCCGCGGTCGTGGCGGCACTCATCGTCTTCGGGACGCCGTTCGCGCAACAACGGCTGGGGGTGGGGCTTCCCACTGCCGCTGCTGATCGTCGGGCTGGTCGCGCTGTGGGTCTACACGCTCGTACGACGCGACAAGCCGGCTGCCACGCCACCGGTGCCGTGGACCCAGCAGGCCTACGACCCGTCACAGCAGACCCAGCAGGCACACCCAGCAGCTCACCGGGCCGGTCCCGCCGGCCGCCACGGAAGGAAGCCCCATGTCCACCACCGAGACCCAGACGCTCCCGGTCCAGCAGCCACCCGCGTGGATGCCACCGCCGCCGCCCACCTACGTGCCGCCGCCGCGGCCGAGGCGCACCGGGCTGGTGCTGTTCTGGCCGACCCTCGCGCTGATCGCGATCGCCGAGGGCACTCTCGCCATCATCGACACCAACACCTCGGTGCAGCCCTCGGCCTACGTCGCCCTGGCGGTCGCGGTGACGGCCGTGATGCTGCTGATCGGCGCCTTCGTCGGCCGGCCCGGTGGCCTGATCGCGCTCGGGCTCGTCACCAGCCTCGGTCTAGGGATCACGACTGCCGTCGAGGCCACGACCGACTGGAACACCGGCGGCGAGACCCTGACCGTCGCCCCGACCTTTGCCGCCAGCCTGCAGGACAGCTACGCCGTGCCCAACGGGCACCTCACGCTCGACCTCGGCGGCGTCCGTGACGTCGCCGCCTGGACGGGCGGGACATCGCGCTGCAGCTCAACGCCGGCGAGATCGACGTACACCTGCCACGAGGCATCAACGCCATCGTGCATGCCCAGATGCACTTCGCGGGGGGCATCGACATCGACGGCAGCGAGGGCGGCGGCTTCGACCAGGACGTCACTCGCACGATCACTGCCTCGACCTCGGGCGACGCCCCCACGATCACCCTCGACCTGGACGCCCGCGTCGGCCAGATCACCGTCGACCCAACGAGCAGGAGAGAACCATGTCCGACCCCTACACCGACCAGGCTCCCCCACCCCGCCGACCGCACCGTCAAGGTTCCGCACCTCGTCTTCGGGCTGCTGTTCCTCGGCGTCGCCGGCCTCTGGGCCATCGGCGAGAGCGGCGCCATCAGCGGCGAGCTGCTGACCATCCTCGGCCCGGCCGTGCTGATCGGCGCCGGGATCATCGGCCTCGTGGCCAGCCTGGCCACCGGCAGCAACCGACGCCGGCGACAGCGGGAGCACGAGCTCGACACCGCCTACGCCCCGACTACACCGAGGACTACGACGACCCCGACACCACCGAGACCCTCGACACCACCCAGGAGAAGTGATGACCGAGCAGCAGGCTCCGCACCCCGGGTACGCGTCTCCGGCCCCGGTGCCGTACCGACGGCTCACCCGCACGTGGAACGCCCCCATCAGCGGCGTGTGCGGCGGGATCGCCCACTACATCGGTGTCGACCCGACGCTCGTCCGGGTGCTGGCGGTCGTCGCGGCGTTCTTCACCTTCCCGGTGGGCCCGATCGTCTACGCCGTCCTCTGGGGCGTCATCCCCAAGGACTGACCGGGGAGCCGGCGCTCAGTCCGACGATGACAGCGAGCGCGTGATCACCTGGTTGGCCGCGCGCTGGAAGCCGGCCACGACCGCCTCGAGCGTCAGCTGACGCAACCGCGACATCTTCTGCTCGAAGGCGGCCTTGTCGGCCTCGCTGTGCTCACCGCCGCGGAACGGCGCGAGCACCCGCGTCCGCAGGATGTCGGTCAGCTCGTCGGCCAGGGCGTCCATGTGGCGGTTGATCGCCTCGGCCGCCTCCTCCATGGAGTCGACCGGCAGGTCGAGGCTCGTCGAGCTGGAGCGCCACGTCGAAGGACGGGAGCGGCTGGAAGCGGTCGTCCTCGCGCCGGATCGCGTAGACCTTCTCGAGACGCTCGAGGTCGTCGTCACTGAGCGGCGCGCCGAGCCCGGGTCTCGAGCTGGCGCCTCGTCATGGCCTCGCGCTTGCCGCCACCCCACGAGGTCAGCATCGCCCGCTGCAGGGCGAGGTCCTCGACGGAGGCGTCGAGCGGCACCCGGCCGAGGTACTTCTCGATGGCGGCGAGGGTGAAGCCGTGGTCCTGCAGTGCCCTGATCAGTTCCAGCCGGGCGCGGTGCGCTCGCGTGTAGTAGGCCATCCGGCCGCGACGCGACGGGGCGGGCAGCAGGCCCAGACCCGCGTAGTAGCGGGTGGTCCGCACGGTGAGTCCCGTGACCGCCGCCAGCTCGTCGACGGTGTAGAGCTCGTCCTCGACCTCGTGCTGCGCACTCACGCTCTCTCCTTCCGCTGACACCGTTGACTGTAACAGTGAATCTGTTACGCTCCGCCGCATGTCCGACCTCTACACCTCCGAGCACGAAGACTTCCGCAAGACCGCCCGCACCTTCTTCGAGCGGGAAGTGGTCCCCCACCACGAGCAGTGGGAGCAGGACGGCATCGTGCCGCGCGAGGTGTGGGCCAAGGCCGGCGAGGCCGGACTGCTGTGCTTCGACGTCCCCGAGGAGTACGACGGTCCGGGGGTCGACGACTTCCGCTACAACGTGATCCTCACCGAGGAGCAGGCCCGGGCCGGCGCGAGCGGACCGGGCTTCTCGGTCCACAGCGACATCATCGTCCCCTACCTGATCAGCATCGCGCAACGACGAGCAGAAGCAGCGCTGGCTGCCCGGCTGCGTCACCGGCGAGATCATCACGGCCATCGCGATGACCGAGCCGGGTGCCGGCAGCGACCTGCAGGGCGTCCGCACCACGGCCGTCGACAAGGGCGACCACTACCTGCTCAACGGCTCCAAGACCTTCATCTCCAACGGCATCAACGCCGACCTCGTGATCGTGGTCGCACGCACCGACCCCGAGGCCGGCCACAAGGGCATCAGCCTGCTCGTCGTCGAGCGCGGGATGGAGGGCTTCGAGCGCGGCCGCAACCTCGACAAGATCGGGCTGCACGCGCAGGACACCGCTGAGCTCTCGTTCACCGACGTCGTCGTACCCAAGGAGAACCTGCTCGGCAAGGAGGGCGAGGGGTTCATCTACCTGATGCAGAACCTGCCCCAGGAGCGGCTGATCATCGCCGCCCAGGCCGTCGCCGCCTGCGAGGGCATCCTCGAGCTGTGCCTCGACTACGCCAAGACCCGCGAGGCCTTCGGCCGGCCGATCGGCAAGTTCCAGCACAACCGGTTCCTGGTGGCGGAGATGGCCACGGAGACCAGGATCGCGCGGGTCTTCCTCGACGACTGCCTGCGCAAGCACCTCGACCAGAAGCTCACCGCCGTCGACGCGGCCATGGCGAAGTGGTGGACGCACCGAGCTGCAGAACAAGCTGGTCAACCAGGGGGTCCAGCTGCACGGCGGCTACGGGTACATGATGGAGTTCCCGATCGCCAAGGCCTACCTGGACAGTCGGATCTCCACGATCTACGGCGGCACGACCGAGATCCAGAAGGAGATCATCGGTCGGTCCCTGGGTCTGTAGGACTGGAGACCGAGATGACCCAGACCAGCACCGGACCGACATCGAGAACGCCCGCGTCGAGATCGCGGGCCTGCTCGCCCCCAACATCGCGGCCGCGTTCGCCGCGACGGTGGCCGAGCACGGCGACTCCCCGGCGTACTCCGACAAGGTGGGCGTCGAGGACGGGTGGCGCACGCTGACGTGGCGTGAGCTGCGCGAGACCGCCCTCGACCTCGCGTGCGCGTTCGTCGACCTGGGCGTGCAGCCCGGCGACCGCGTCGCGATCATGGCCTCGAACCGGCTCGAGCACCTGCTCGCCGACATCGGCGCCATGCACGCGGGGGCAGTGGCGATGTCGATCTACAACACGCTCTCCCCCAGCCAGGTCGGCTACGTCGCCGGCCACAGCGAGCCCGCCGTCGCCGTGCTCGAGACCGCCGACCACGTCGCCCGCTGGCGGCAGGCCGTCGACGAGGGTTCGGTCCGCCAGGTCGTGGTGATCGACGCCGAGGCGGCCGACGACGACGCGCTCACCTGGGACGACCTGCTCGCGCGCGGGCGGCGCACCCGCGAGCAGCACGAGGCAGAGGTCGACCGGCGCTGGCGGGCCATCGACCCCGAGGACCCGGCGACGATCCTCTACACCTCCGGGACGACCGGGAACCCGAAGGGCGTGGTGATCACCCACCGCAACGTGCTCTTCGAGGTCGAGAGCGGCAACCGGACCGCCGGGCTCGACCAGGAGGAAGAGGGCGTCGGTGTCTCCTACCTGCCCTACGCCCACATCGCCGAACGCGTGCTGAGCCTCTACATCCCGCAGGTCGGCGGCGGCCACGTCCACCTCGTGGGTGATCCCTCGCTGCTGGTCGGCGCGCTCGGCGAGGTCCGGCCCAACCGCTTCTTCGGCGTGCCCCGGGTGTGGGAGAAGATCCAGACCGGCATCTCGGGGCTGCTCGCCATGGAGACCGACGAGCAGAAGAAGCAGGCCGTCGCCGACGCCATGGCGGTGGGGCTGGAGTACGTCGAGTCCCAGCAGTACGGCGAGCAGACGACACCCGAGCTGCAGGCCCGGTACGACGCGGTCGCGGCGGCCGTGCTCTCCCCGATGAAGTCGATGCTCGGGCTCGAGCGGGTGACCTGGGCCGGCAGCGCGTCCGCGCCGATGCCGCTGGAGACAGCTCGGTTCTTCGCGGGGCTCGGCCTGTGCATCTACGACATCTACGGGATGACCGAGACCACGGGGTCGGTCACCGCGTGCGGTCCCGGCAACTTCCGGCTCGGAACGGTGGGCCGCGCCCAGCCCGGCATCGAGATCGCGCTGGGTGACGACGGCGAGATCCTGACCCGCGGACCCGTGGCCACCCGCGGCTACCACAAGAACGACGAGGCCACCTCCGCGCTGATCGACGCCGACGGCTGGGTCCACACCGGCGACATCGGCGAGATCGACGCCGACGGCTTCCTCAAGGTGGTCGACCGCAAGAAGGAAATGATCATCACCTCGCAGGGCAAGAACATCGCGCCCTCCAACATCGAGAACCTCCTGAAGGAGTCCCCGCTGGTGGGCCACGCCCTGGCCTACGGCGACAGCAAGCCCTACGTGGTCGCGCTGCTCACGCTCGACGCCGAGGTGGCTCCCGTCGTCGCCGGCCGACTCGGCGTGACCTACGACGACCTCGCCGACCTCGCCCGCAAGGAGGAGATCCTCGCCGTCGTCGGCCAGGCGGTCGACGCGGCCAACGAGCGGCTCTCCCGGCCCGAGCAGGTCAAGAAGTGGCGGCTGCTCCCCCTCGAGTGGACGGCGGAGTCCGCCGAGCTGACGCCGACGCTGAAGCTCAAGCGTCGGGTGGTGTACGCCAACTACGCGGACATCCTCGACGAGCTGTACGCCGACTGAGCGAGGCCGAGTCGAGCTTGCTCGTGCTCGTGCCGAGCGAGGGAGGCGTTGAGCCGCGAAGCGGCGATCACGCCGACTGAGCGAGGCCGACTGAGGCAATAGTCGACACTTTTGGTCGACAAAGTTTGAACCGGCGCATAAAGGGCTATGGTGACAACACGCGCCGCCGTCGGGCGGCTGGTGTCTCGTTGCAGGGAACCGACCTGATGCCTGAGTGCGTTGCGGGGCGGCACTCGCAGCCGGAACAGCCCTCTCCGCGGGGAGACCGGCCCGAGCAGGTCGGTGACCAGTGACTGCTGTTGCCCATTCCAGCCACCCCAAGCGCCTGCTCGCGAGACCGCACCGTCCGCACCTTCGAGCTGTTCAGCGCTCACCGCCGCGACGGACGCCGAGGCGAGAAGCGCCGGCCTGCTCGAGGGGGTGATCGTGATGCACCTCGACCTGGCCCACGCCGAGGCGGCCGCTACCGCTCACGGGGCATCGCCCTCGACGACCTGCGGCAGGTCGCGGCCCTCGCCCTCACCAAGGCCGCTCGCGGCTTCGACGTCACCGCGGGCCACGAGTTCCTGTCCTACGCCGTGCCCACGATCCGGGGCGAGCTGCGCAAGTACTTCCGCGACCACGGCTGGATGATCCGCCCGCCACGGCGGGTCCAGGAGCTGCAGGCACGGATCAACATGGCCGACAGCGAGCTGTCCAACCGCCTGGGTCGCGCCCCCAGGCCGATCGGAGATCGCCGACCATCTCGACGAGTGCATCGAGTCGGTGATCGAGGCGCTGGCCAGCGACGGCTGCTTCGTGCCGGCGTCGCTCGACCACCCGACCGGCGGTGACGGGCTGTCCACCACGGGCGACCTGCTCTCCTTCGACGACACCGAGCACCCGCCTCCGAGGCGCGGCTGATGCTGGGACCTGTTGTGAGAGGCTCAGCGCGCGCGACCGCCAGATCCTCGCGATGCGGTTCTACGAGGGCCTGACCCAGCGCGAGATCGCCGGCCGGATCGGGGTCACCCAGATGCAGGTCTCCCGACTGCTCACCCGGATCCTGGGCCAGATGCGCAGCGACGTCGGCGACGTCGTCCCCGTCGACGGCCTCACCGCGGCCGACGAGGCGGCCGAGGCGCGCGACCTCGAGAGCTCGGCCGGCCGACCCGGACCATCGACCGGCGGTCGGAGAGCGACCGGGGTCCGCTAGGTCCGGACCCGCACGGCGACGTCCGGGAAGTCGGGATCGACCGTCGAGCCCGAGGTCGAGGAACCACGCCACCCGGTGGCAGCGTCACCGGGTCGCGTCCCCGGGCAGCCGTGCGCGCTGGCGGGCAGGTACCGGTTCTCGCTGCGCAGGGTCCACACGAGGACCTCGAGACCCGGGCCATCGCCTTGCGCGACCGCCTTGCCCGGGGCGCCGAACGCGGTCGCCGTCGGACCGCGGCGAGGACCGAGGTCCTTGTGCAGGCCGACCCCGTCCGCGTAGCCGGCGGTCCGGTGCAGCGAGCCGCGGCGCACCACCATGGCTTGTCGAAGAGGCGCACCTGGCCGGCGTCGAGCGTCGCCGCATCTCCTGGAGGACGGGCGGCTCGAAGGCCATCACGGTGGCGGGGCCGACCCGCTCCCGCGAGCCCGTGCGCCCGCAGCAGCTCGGTCAGCGGCTCGTGGAACGGGATCCCCAGCGACTCGAACAGCTCGGCGTGCTTGAGCTCGAGATGGACGTCGAGCTGGCGGCCGACCGCGCGGCCTCGTCCTCGCGGAGCCGCAGCAGGTCGGCGAGGGCGAGCACACCGACCTGGTCGTCGTACCTCGCGCTGCCGGGCCGCTTCGTCGGCCAACGCTCCCGCGAGCGCAGGGGCGCATCTCGTCGAGGTCGAAGTCCCGCACGAACCAGCCGTTCTCGCCGCGCCCCGGCCCGCATCATCCGTCGCCGCCCAGCGAACTCGGGGCGGGTCCGCGACGTCCGTGGTCTTCGCCAGGTCGAGGTCGTGCCGGCAGACCAGGTCACCGTCGCGGGTGCCACGAGGTCGGTCTCCACCGAGTCGGCTCCCTGCCTCCAGGCCAGCCGGTAGGCCAGGGAGGTGTGCTCCGGGCGGTGCCCACTGGCGCCGCGGTGCGCGATGACGAGTGGTGCGGTCACGTCCCGAGCGTGGGCGCAGCAGGTGTCGTGCCGGTGAAGTGACATCGAACGCAGCACCTACGGTGGGACGACATGCAGACCTTCGGCTCGCTCACCCTGGCGCCCGCCCTCGACCACCCCGACCTCGTCGGCGCGCCCGTGCGCGACGCTCCTGGCGACCTGGGAGCACGCCGCCGAGGTCTCCGTGGTCCGCCATCGACCCGGAGCTCGCCGACACCGCGGCGATGACCGAGGCCTACGACGTGCCGCTGAACGCCAGCGCCAACTGCGTCGTGGTGATGGGACGTCGCGACGGCCAGGAGCGCACCGCGGCGTGCGTCGTCCGCGCCGACACGCGCGCCGACGTCAACAACGTCGTCAAGCGGCTGCTCGACGTCCGCAAGTGCTCGTTCCTGGCCCACGACCGCGCCGTCGCCGAGACCGGGATGGAGTACGGCGGGATCACGCCGGTCGGCCTGCCCGGGTCGTGGCGGCTGCTCGTCGACGAGCCGGGTCACCGACATCGAGATCGCGTCATCGGCAGCGGGATCCGTGGCTCGAAGCTGTTCCTGCCCGGACGGCTGCTCGCCGCGCTGCCCGGCGCCGAGGTCGTCGACGGGCTGGCCGGCTGAGACACCGGCGTACCGGGCCGTCCGTTGCACGGGCTTGTCACCGGGCGGGTCTAGCCTCGAGAGCCGAGGCGGGCGATGAGTTCTGGTCTACCCCGGGGTCTGCCTCAGGGGAAAACCCTATGGCGCCCGAGCACGCCCGCTGATGGAGTGGACTCATGCATCGTCAGATCGCCGGAACGCTCACCGGCAAGGGACCAAGTGGTTCGTCCTGGCCTTCTGGCTGGTGGCGGTGGGGGTGCTGGGATCCTTCGCCGGCAAGCTGACGGACGTCCAGAACAACGAGGCCTCCTCCTGGCTGCCCGGCAACGCCGAGTCCACCAAGGCGCTGGACAAGCTCGCCCCGTTCCAGGACCCCAACGCCATCCCGACCACGGTGGTCTACTCGAAGCCAGTCCGGGTTCGTCCGCCGCCGACCTCGCGGAGCTGAAGCAGCAGGCCACCGAGCTGCAGCAGATGGACGACGTCGAGGGCAAGGTGATCGGCCCGATCCCCTCCAAGGACATGCAGGCCGCGCAGACCGTCGTGACCTTCAACGTCGGCGCCAACGGCTGGAACAAGATGCCGGGCATCGGCAAGAAGATCCACAAGATCGCCGTCGCTCGACGGCGGCACGGTCTACCTCGCCGGCAGCGGTGGCCAGGCCATCGACTCCGCCGAGTCCTTCGCCGGTCTGGACAGCAGCCTGCTGCTCTGGGCGCTGCTCGCGGTGATCATCCTGCTGCTGCTCACCTACCGCAGCCCGGTGCTCTGGATCCTGCCGATCTTCTCGGTGATGGTCGCGCTGGGCACCTCGCTGGGCCTGATCTACTTCCTGGCCAAGGACTTCGGCCTGACCGTCAACGGACAGAGCCAGGCGATCGTCTCCATCCTGGTCCTCGGCGCCGGCACCGACTACGCGTTGCTGCTCACCGCCCGATATCGGGAAGAGCTCCGCCGTCATGAGGACCGGCACGAGGCGATGGCCTTCGCGCTCCACCGCGCCACTCCGGCGATCATCGCCAGTGCCGCCACGGTCATCGTGGGCATGCTGTGCCTGACCCTCGCCGAGATGAACTCGACGGCAGGGATGGGCCCCGTCGTGGCCGTCGGCATCGCCGTGACCCTGCTCGCCATGATCACGCTCCTGCCGGCGCTGCTCGTCATCTTCGGGCGCTGGGTGTTCTGGCCGAAGCGGCCGACCATGGGCTCCCCCGAGCCCACCTCGACCGGCCTCTGGGCCCGCGTCGGCCAGTGGATCGCGCCACGGCCCCGCCGGGTGTGGGTCGGCACCACGGTGGTCCTGGCCGCCATCTCCCTCGGCGTGCTGACGCTCGACATGAGCGGGCTCTCGACCGAGGAGTCCTACACCAAGGAGTTCGACTCGGTGAAGGGTCAGCACGTGCTCACCGAGCACGGCCTGGCCGACAACTCCACGCCCGTGATGGTCGTCGCCAACGCCGACAAGGCCGAGGACGTCGCGGCCTCGATGAGCAACATCGAGGACATCGAGAAGCCCCTTCCGCCGGTGGTCAAGGGCGGCGTGGCCCTGATCAGCGCCAACCTGACAGTGGACGCCACCAGTCCGGAGGCCTTCGACGCCGTGGACAACGTCCGGTCGGCGGTGCACTCCGTCGAGGGGGCCGACGCGCTCGTCGGCGGGTTCCCCGCGTTCCTCGACGACGCTCTGAAGGCCAACGCCCGAGACTCCAAGGTGATCATCCCGGTCACGCTGGTCGTGGTGCTGCTCATCCTGATGCTGCTGCTCCGCGCCCTGGTCGCTCCCTTGATACTCATCGCCACCGTCGTGCTGTCCTTCCTCGCAGCCCTGGGCATCGGCGCGCTCGCGTTCAAGTACGTCTTCGACTATCCCGCCGTGGACTCGAGCTTCCCGTTGTTCGTGTTCGTCTTCCTCGTCTCGCTCGGCATCGACTACAACATCTTCCTGATGACGCGCGTCCGCGAGGAGACGCAGAAACGCGGCACCCGGCAAGGGGCGCTGGTCGGGCTGGCGGCGACCGGTGGCGTGATCACCTCCGCGGGGCTGGTGCTGGCGGCCACCTTCGGGGTGCTCGCGACGTTGCCACTGGTCTTCCTGGTCGAGCTCGGGTTCACCGTGGCCGTGGGGGTCATCATCGACACGATCATCGTGCGCTCGGTGCTGGTCACGGCGATCAACCTCGACCTCGGCTCGCGGATCTGGTGGCCGAGCAAGCTCGACCGCGGTCCGGTCGGCGAGGCCCGCGAGCTCGACGAGGACGACGAGGACGACCCCAAGCACCGCGCCGACGTACCCGTCGACACCCCGGTGTGAGCCTCGTCTCTCACCGGGGCTGATGGTGGCTTCGTGATCGTGACAGGTTTACTGTCACGATCATGAGGCTCTCCACGATGTTGATGTACGACGGCGACCCGCGCACGGCAGCCGACCAGGTGGCCGCGCTCGAGGAGGCCGGGCTCGACAGCGTGTGGGTGGCCGAGGCCTACGGCTACGACTCCCCCACCCTGATGGGCTACCTGGCCGCGCGCACCAGCACGATCGAGATCGGCGCCGCCATCCTCAACGTCTACTCGCGCACCCCGGCGCTGCTCGCTCAGACGGCCGCCGGGCTGGACAACGTCTCCGGAGGCCGCGCGATCATCGGCCTCGGCGCCTCCGGGCCGCAGGTGATCGAGGGGTGGCACGGCGTGCCCTACTCCAAGCCGCTCACGCGCACCAAGGAGACCATCGAGGTCATCCGGGCGGCGATCCGGCGCGAGGTGCTCGAGTACCACGGGACGACCATCGAGCTCCCGCTCCCACCCGACCAGGGCACCGGGCTGGGCAAGCCGCTGAAGATGCTCGACCCGCCCCGAGCGCCCTGCCGTCCCGATCTACATCGCCGCCCTCGGCGCCAAGTCCGTCGAGGGCGCGGCCGAGTACGCCGACGGCTGGCTGCCGATGTTCTACACACCGGAGGGTGCCGGGAAGGTGTGGGGCGAGTCCCTCGCGAACGGTCAGGCCAAGCGCTCGGCCGACCTCGATCCGCTGGAGATCGTCGCCGGCGGCCTGGTCGCGGTCGGCGAGGACGTGAAGGGCTTCCTCGACTTCGCCCGGCCCATGTTCGCCCTCTACATCGGCGGCATGGGCGCTCGCGGCAAGAACTTCTACAACGAGCTCGCCTGCCAGTACGGCTACGAGAAGGAGGCCAAGGAGATCCAGGACCTCTACCTCGACGGCAAGAAGAAGGAGGCCGAGGCGCTGGTGCCGCTCGAGTTCCTCGAGCAGGCCAACCTCGTCGGGCCGGAGTCCTACGTCAAGGAGCGGATCGCCGCGTTCCAGGAATCCGGCGTCACCAACCTCCAGGTGATGCCCGCGAGCGAGGATCCCGCCGGGCTGGTGCGCCAGCTCAAGGAATGGGTGAGCTGAACACCCGCTTCCGGCCAGGACTAGCCTTGCCACGATGACCGCCAGCCAGCCCGCGCCTGCGGCCCCGACCAGGCAGCAGACCCGTCGGGCGCTGGCCCGGGCCGAGCGCGGAGCCGCCCTCGACGTCGCCGAGGCGGAGGTGCTGCTCTCCGCCAGGGGTGAGGACCTCGAGCGGCTGTGTGCCGTCGCCTCCCGTGTCCGCGACTCCGGCCTGGCCGACGCCGGCCGCCTCGTGGACGGACGGGGCACCGTCACCTACTCCCCCAAGGTGTTCATCCCGGTCACCCGGCTGTGCCGCGACCGCTGCCACTACTGCACGTTCGTGGAGACCCCCGGCCACGCCGAGCGCGAGGGCCGAGCGCCGTACCTCTCCCCCGACGAGATCCTCGACATCGCCCGCCAGGGCGCCGGTCTCGGCTGCACCGAGGCTCTGTTCACGCTCGGCGACCGGCCGGAGGACCGCTGGCCCGAGGCCCGCGCCTGGCTGGACGCAGCAGGGTACGACTCCACGCTCGCCTACGTGCGCGCGATGGCCGTGCGGGTGCTCGAGGAGACGGGACTGCTCCCGCACCTGAATCCCGGCGTCATGTCGTGGGAGGAGATGAACCGGCTCAAGGCGGTGTCTCCCTCGATGGGGATGATGCTGGAGACCACGTCGCGGCGGCTCTTCGAGGAGAAGGGTCAGGCCCACCACGGCTCGCCCGACAAGGACCCCGACGTGCGGCTGCGCGTGCTCGAGGACGCCGGTCGGCTCTCGATCCCCTTCACCACCGGGCTGCTCGTCGGGATCGGCGAGAACCTGACCGAGCGGGCCGAGTCGATCTTCGCGCTGCGCCGCATCGCGCGGCAGTACGGCCACGTCCAGGAAGTCATCGTCCAGAACTTCCGGGCCAAGCCCGACACGGCGATGCGCCACGTCGACGACCTCGGCCTCGAGGAGTACGTCGCCACGCTGGCCGTGGCCCGTGTCGTGCTGGGCCCGAAGATGCGGCTGCAGGCACCGCCCAACCTCGTCGATCTCGAGGAGTGCCGGTCGCTGCTCGCGGCCGGGGTCGACGACTGGGGTGGCGTCTCGCCGCTGACGCCCGACCACGTCAATCCCGAGCGCCCCTGGCCCACGCTGGACCGGCTGCGCCAGGTCACCGCCGACTGCGGCTTCGACCTCCGCGCGAGGCTGACCGCGCATCCGTCGTACGTGCTGGCCGGCGAGCCGTGGATCGACCCCCGTGTCTCCGCCCACGTCGCCGCGCTCGCCGACGACGACGGCTTCGCCCGACCAGGAGTCCGGCCGACCGGCCTGCCCTGGCAGGAACCCGACGGCGGCTTCGCCCGGGCAGGCAAGGGCGTCGGCCGCACCGACCTGCACACCGGCGTCGACGACGAGGGCCGCACCGAGGACCGCCGCTCCGACTTCGACTCCGTCTACGGCGACTGGCAAGAACTCAAGGACCGGGTACTCCGAGGTCAGAATGTCGTCGGCGAGGCCGAAACACAGCATTCTGGCCTCGGACTACCCGGAATTGCGGCGCTCAAGGCGGCCGAGAAGGACCCGGGCAACCTCTCCGACGAGCACGCCCTGACGCTGATGACCGCCGAGGGTGAGCTGCTGGAGCAGGTGTGCCGGCTGGCAGACGACCTGCGGCGCGAGACGGTCGGCGACACGGTGACCTACGTCGTGAACCGGAACATCAACTTCACCAACGTCTGCTACGTCGGCTGCCGGTTCTGCGCGTTCGCCCAGCGCCGCACCGATGCCGACGCCTACTCGCTCTCGCTCGACGAGGTGGCCGACCGCGCGCAGGACGCCTGGGACCTCGGGGCGACCGAGGTGTGCATGCAGGGAGGCATCGACCCGGAGCTGCCCGGCACGGCGTACTTCGACCTCGCCGCAGCCGTGAAGAAGCGCGTCCCCGGCATGCACGTCCACGCGTTCTCGCCGATGGAGATCGTCAACGGCTCCAGCCGCACCGGCCTGTCCTTCGAGGACTTCCTGATCAAGGCCCGCGAGTCCGGCCTCGACACCATCCCCGGCACGGCGGCGGAGATCCTCGACGACGACGTGCGCTGGGTGCTGACCAAGGGCAAGCTGCCCACCCGGACATGGGTCGAGATCGTCACGACGGCCCACAAGGTCGGGATCCGGTCCAGCTCGACGATGATGTACGGACACGTGGACAACCCACGTCACTGGGTCCAGCACCTCCGCGTGCTCAGCCGGATCCAGGACGAGACCGGTGGCTTCACCGAGTTCGTGCCGCTCCCGTTCGTGCACCACTCGGCGCCGATCTACCTCGCTGGCGTCGCGCGCCCGGGGCCGACCCTGCGCGACAACCTCGCCGTGCACGCACTGGCGCGGATCATGCTGCACGGCCGGATCGACAACATCCAGACCTCGTGGGTCAAGCTCGGCGTCGACGGCACCCAGGCGATGCTGCGCGCCGGTGCCAACGACCTCGGCGGCACGCTGATGGAGGAGACCATCTCCCGGATGGCCGGGTCGGAGCACGGCTCGGCGAAGACGGTGGCAGAGCTGGTCGAGATCGGGACCGGGATCGGCCGGCCCGTCGAGCAACGTACGACGACCTACGGTCGACCTTGATCCGCTAGGGGCTCAGGCGCCGAGCATCTCGGCGGGGGCTCCGTCGACGCTCGCCAGCACACCCACAGGGTCGTGGAGCATGTCGGCGAAGGCGAGCTCGGCCGCCCCGATGACGACGGAGTCGCCGCCGAGCATCGGCACCACGATCTGGGCCTGCTCCGAGGGCGCCTCCAGCGCCCACTCCTCGATGGCTGCAACCACGTCGTCCTGCACGAGGGGGAAGACCCACCTGAGCACGCCGCCGAGGATCACCATCTCGGGGTTGAAGATGTTGACGAGGCCGCCGAGCCCCAGCCCGAGGGACCGGCCGAGTGCGCGGAGCTCGGGGGGTGGCGTCGTGCCCGGCTGCAGGTACTCCGCGAGCCGGTGCATCTCGTTTACCGGGCAACCCACTGCCTCCGCGACCGCGTGCGAGCCGATCTCGGTCTCCCAGCACCCGACGTTCCCGCAACGGCAGGTCTGGCCGTCCGGGTTGAAGCGGACGTGGCCGAGCTCCCCGGCGTACCCGCTGGCGCCCATCATGGGTGCCCCCGCGACGATGACCCCGCCACCGACACCGACGTCGCAGGAGATGTAGATCAGGTTGTTCAGGTGCCGTCCGACGCCACGCGTGTGCTCGGCGAGGGCACCGAGCTCGGCGTCGTTGCCGATGTGCACAGGTACCCGGGCTCCGATCCGCCCCTGCAGCAGGCCGGTGAGGGCCACATCGCTCCAGCCCAGGTTCGGGGCGAAGCGCACCAGCCCCGCAGTGTCGGTGACCACGCCGGGCACGGCCAGCCCGACTCCGACGAGTCGCGAGGTCGGTTTGGCGCCCTTGAGCATCTGCCGCATGATGTCGACGATCACGTCGACGACGACGTCGGGTCCGGGGTTGACCGGGGTGCTGGTCGACATCCGCTCCAGCACCTCGCCGCCGAGGCCCACCCGGGCGACGTCCATCGTGTCCACGCCCAGCTCGGCGGCCAGTACGAAGACCGCGTCGGCGGCCGGTTTGACGTCGATGCTCGGACGCCCGGCGCTGACCCGCTGGATGCTGCCGGCCTCGGGCGTGGACTGCCGGACCACCGAGAGGTCCTCGAGCTCGCGCACGAGGTCGGCGATCGTGGAGCGGTTCAGGCCCATCCGCGCGGTCAGCCGGGCCCGGGAGACACCGCCCGAGCGGTGCACGTGCCCCAGCAGCGTCGCGAGGTTGTGCCGGCGTACCGCTTCCTGGTTGGTGCCGGTGCCTGGCCGGCCCCGGTCGGCCACGGTCAGGTACCTGTCGCGGACCGCCGGCGCCTGGAGATGGCGTCGACCGAGGCAGCCAGGAGCAGGACGGCTCCGGTGATGATGTAGTTGATGTAGGCGGCCTGGTTCAGCAGGCCCAGCCCGTTGTCGATGGTGGCGATGACCAGGCCGCCAATCACCCCGTCGCGGATGTTGCCCTTGCCGCCGAACAGGCTGGTGCCACCGATGACGGCCGCGCCCACGGCGTAGAGGAGCGTGTTGCCCCCGCCGGATCCGGGAGACACGTTGCCGGTGTACGACGCGCTCACGATGCCGCTGACAGCCGCCATCGTGGAGCAGATCACGAACACAGAGATCCTCAGCACGTCGACACTGATACCGGCGCGGCGCGCGGCCTCGGTGTTGCCGCCGATGGCGTAGATGTGCCGGCCGTAGCCGGTGCGACCGAAGATGAACGTCCAGAAGATCAGCAGCGCGCCGACCAGGAACACGGCGTACGGGATGCCCTGGATGGTGAAGATCAAGGGGTTCGGGGCGCGGTTCTTGCTCAGGAAGGCCGTCATGCCGAGCAGGATCACCGCGAGCGCGCCGAACTTGAGGGCCACCAGCGAGGTCGGCGGACGGTGCAGGCCCTTGGCGGCCAGTTGCCGCTGCCGCCAGAACAGCAGGCCGGCGTAGATGGCCAGGAGGGCGATGACCACGATCCAGCCGGTGATGACCGGCATCGACTTGATGGTGATGCCGCGCAGCACGCTGTTGCGCACGGGCACGGTGCCGCCCTGACCGATCAGCTTCAGCGTGAACCCTTGCAGGCCGAGGAAGAAGGCCAGGGTGACGACGAAGGACGGGATGCCGAGCTTGGCGACCAGCAGTCCGATGACCAGGCCGATCAGCGCCCCGACGGCCATGCCGATCAGCACGGCGAGGACCCAGCCGTCGCCATGGCGCACGATCGCGACCGCCGTGAAGCCGGCCGAGAGACCACCGGCGACACCGGCGGACAGGTCGATGTCGCCGAGCAGGAGCACCGGGATCAGGCCCATCGCGAGGATGGAGATCGAGGAGGCCTGCACCAGCAGGTTGGCGATGTTGAGCGCGCCGGTGAAGGTCTCGGGCCGCAGCGAGGAGAAGACGATGAACAGGACGACCAGGCCACCGATGGCCGGGAGGGCGCCCATGTCGCCACCGCGGACGCGCTCGACATAGGCCCGCAGGGACTCGCTGAGGGTGAGGTTCGCGCTGTCGTTGGCGAAGTCGGAGGCGGCCAGGCTCGGGCTGGCGGGGGTCTTCGTCTCGTCGGTCATGACTGTCTCCTCAGGCCGACTCGTTGGCGGTGGCCGCGGAGATGCCGATGCTTCCCGAGCGCCCGGACGTGATCAGCTCGACGATCTGGCTGTTGTTGGTCTCGCTGGTCTTCAGGTCGGCCGCGACGCGACCGAGGAAGAGCGGCGTGATGCGATCGGAGACCTCGAAGACGTCGTTCATGTTGTGCGAGATGAGCACGACGCCGAGGCCCTGGTCGGCCAGGCGCCGGACGAGGTCGAGGACCTGACGGGTCTGGGCCACGCCGAGCGCCGCGGTCGGCTCGTCGAGGAGCACGACGCGGGAGTTCCACAGGACGGCCTTGGCGATGGCCACGGTCTGACGCTGGCCACCGGAGAGGGAGGAGACGCTCTGGCGCACCGACTTCACCGTGCGGACCGACAGCGACGCCAGCGTCTGGCGTGCGCGGTCCTCCATGGTGAGCTCGTCGAGCAGGTGCGCGGGCGTCTTGGCCTCGCGACCCAGGAACATGTTCTGGACGATGTCGAGGTTGTCGCACAGCGCGAGGTCCTGGTAGACGACCTCGATGCCGAGGGCGGCCGCGTCCTTCGGGCCGTTGAAGGTGACGGGCTTGCCCTCGAAGAAGAACTCGCCGGCGTCCGCGTGGTAGATCCCCGCGACCGTCTTGATGAGGGTGGACTTGCCGGCGCCGTTGTCCCCGACCAGCGCGGTGACCTGTCCGGGGAACACCTTCAGGTCCACTCCGTGGAGGACCTGCACCGGTCCGAAGCTCTTGTCGACTCCCCGAAGCTCGAGCAGTGGTTCGGTCATGACGTCTCCCTGGCGTTCGGTCTGTGGGACTCAGTGTGACGACGGACCCGGCTCCCGGAAAGGGAACCGGGCCCGTCGAGGGTGCTACCGGGTCAGGAGATCCCGGCAGCGGAGCACTGCTTCTCGAACCCCTTGCACACGTCGGCCGCAGTCTGACCGCCGTCGTCGATGACGGCCTTGACGTTGTCCTTCGTGATCGACACCGGGTCGAGCAGGACCGACGGGACGTCACGGCCGCCCTCGGCGTCCTTGACGGTGCCGTTGGTCTCGCCCTTCTCGCCCTTGGCCAGGCCGATGGCGAGCTTGGACAGCGCACCCGCCTCGAGCTTGGCGGACTTGTAGACCGTCATGCACTGCGTACCGG
Organism: uncultured Actinomycetota bacterium; assembly: GCA_963698945.1. Classification (GTDB taxonomy): domain Bacteria; phylum Actinomycetota; class Actinomycetes; order Propionibacteriales; family Nocardioidaceae; genus Marmoricola. The sequence goes on from CAVOST010000001.1 coordinate 90,433, forward strand.
CGAGGACGTTCTGCAGGCCCTCGACCGTCGCGTCCTGACCAGTGACCGGGACCTTGCCGGCGAGCTGGTTCTTGTCGAGGATCGAGATCGCCGCGCCACCGAGACCGTCGTTGGCCGCGAGCACGCCGTCGATCTTGCCCTTCTGCTGGGTGTACATCTGCTCGAAGATCACGCCCGCCTGCTTGTTGTCCCACTTGGGCACGGCCTGCTCGGCGACCTTCTTGTAGTTCGTGATCTTGTCGAGCACGGAGTGTGCACCGTTGGAGAACGACGTCGCGTTGGAGTCGTCCGGCGAACCGTCGAGGTAGACGATGTTCGCCTTCTTGTCGCCCAGGCAGGTCGCAAGGCCTTGACCCTGCAGCTCGCCGACCTTCACGTTGTCGAAGGAGACGTAGTACTCCGCCGAGCCACCGAGGGTGAGCCGGTCGTAGTCGATGGTGGCGACGCCCTGCTCCTTGGCCTTCTGCTCGATGGCCGCGCCCGACGCGTTGTCGAGGTTGACGATCGCGAGGACGGTGACGCCGCTGGCGATCATCGAGTCCGCGATCTGTGCCATCTTGTCCGCGTCGCCCTGGGCGTTCTGGATGTCATAGTCCACGCCGGCTTCCTTGAAGGCGGCGGTGAGCTCCGGGCGGTCCGCGGTCTCCCAGCGCACCGAGGACTCGGTGTCGGGAAGGATCACGCCGATCTTGGGCTTCGCCTTGTCAGCGCTGCTGCCACTGTCTCCACTGTCGTCGCTGCTGCCACAGGCGCTGAGACCCAGGGACAGGGCCATCGCTCCCGCGGCGACTATTGCAGGCATCCGCTTCACGCAGATCGCCTCCTTCTTGTGTAAGAGAGCACCACCCGCATGCACGCGTGTCCGCCGAATGTCTGGGAGGTAATTGTTGGTCGCGCCAACGTAACGACGGTCACATTGGGAGGTCTAGTAGGGCGAGACAACAAATGCCACTTCGTGACCAAGTGGTCTAGACATTGGCCCAGACCGCGGCGTGTCGCGGCTCAGTGAAGCCGGACCGGGACGGCCTCGACGCCGTACACGATGGAGAGGGCGCGGTACTCGAGGTCCTCGCGCGGCACCGCCAGGCGCATGTCGGGGAACCGGGCGGCGATCGCGGGGAAGGCCATCTTCAGCTCCATCCGGGCCAGCTCGGCGCCGATGCAGCGGTGGAAGCCGTAGCCGAAGGCCAGGTGGCTGCCGTTCGCGCGGGCCAGGTCGATCGCGTCGCCGGACGTCGCGCGTGGGTCGCGGTTGGCAGCAGGCAGCGAGCACAGCACGACGGATCCCTGGGAGATGTGCTGGCCGCCCACGACGACGTCCTGCTTGGCGAAGCGCGGGAAGGCGACCTGGACGACGGAGAGCAGCCGCAGCAGCTCGTCGACGACCGGGCCTGCGCTGGTCGGGTCGGCGATCAGCCGGTTCCACAGCTCGCGGTCCTCCAGCAGCACGGCGGTGCCGAGGGCCAGCATCGAGGCGCTGGTCTCGAGCCCTCCGGTGAAGACGCCGTCGGCAAGGCCGCCGAGCTCGAAGTCGGTGATGTCGTCGCCGTGCTCGCGGATGATCTGGCCGATCAGCCCAGGGCCCGGGTTGGCGCGCTGGCGGGCGGCCTCGGCCAGCAGGAACTCGCGGGAGCCGCCGATCGCCCCCACCGTGCCCGGGCCGCCGCCGGTGACGTCGAAGCGCGCCGTGGCCAGCTTGCTGAACGTCTCGCGCTTCTCGTCGGGCAGGCCGAGCAGGTCGCAGATGACCAGGAACGGGATCGGGAACCCGAAGGTCGGGACCAGGTCGACGGTGTCGCTGGTGGCGCCGGCGGACTCGATCTCGTCGAGCTGCTTGTGGATGATCGCCTCGACCCCGGGACGCAGCCGTTGCAGCCGCCGCATCGTGAACTCCGGCGTGAGCAGCCGGCGCAGCCGCGTGTGGTCAGGCGGGTCGGTGAACCCGAGGCCGCCGATGTCGCCGTCGGTCGCCGAGCCGCTCGTGCCCATGTAGGGGCGGATGTCGGTGGAGTACGACGTGGTGTCGCTGAGCACGTGACGCGACTCGGCGTCGCCGGTCACCAGCCACACCTCGAGCCCGAGCAGCGAGGCGAGCTTCTGGACGGGCGCGGCGTCGCGGTAGTCCGAGAGCCGTCGGCTGGGGTCCATCACCTCGCGCTGCAGCGGCCAGGACAGGGCGTCGGGCACCTTGTCGAGCCGGGTGAGGTCGAGGCCGCCGGCGCGCGCGATCAGCCGATCACGCACCGCCTTCTTGACGCCTGCGACCACGCCCACAACGACCCCTTGCTCGAATCCCGACAACGCAAGTCTACGAAGTCGCAGTTCAGAACTGCATCAGGGACACCCCCGACGTCGGCTGGCTGGATCTGAGGTTAAGTGCTGTTAGTCTACTGATTCAGTTGCTTTACGAAGGGGACCGTGATGACCCAGGCTCCAGCCCGCCCGCTGCTCCGTTCCTCCGCGGCCGAGCTCACCCTCGACCGGCTCGGGCCGTCCTTCGGCGCCGAGGTGATCGGCCTCGACCTGCGCACGCTGACCGACGAGCAGGTGCTCGCGATCCGCGAGGCGCTGGTGGACCTGAAGGTGCTGTTCTTCCGGGGCCAGGACCTCTCCGACTCCGACCAGGTCGCGTTCGGCCGCCGGCTCGGTGAGGTCACGGCCGGGCACCCGGTCGCCTCCAGCACCGGGGTCGAGCTGCCCGAGATCTACAACATCGACAGCGCCGACCCGGAGTTCTCCTTCTCCGACGTCTGGCACACCGACGTCACCTTCATGGAGCGGCCGCCGCTCGGCTCGATCCTCCGCGCGGTGCGGCTGCCGTCGTACGGCGGGGACACGAGCTGGGTCGACAGCCAGCTGGCCTACGAGTCGCTGTCCGCCCCGGTGCGGGAGCTGGTGGACCAGCTGACGGCGGTCCACGACGGCAACCGCGAGTGGGGTGCCTACCTGCGGCGGCACGGCGGGACCGGCAACGTCTGGGACGGCAAGCAGGTCACCGAGCTCACGCCGGTGGAGCACCCGGTCGTGCGGGTGCACCCCGAGAGCGGCCGCAAGGGACTGTTCGTCAACCCCGGCTTCACCTCCCACGTCGTCGGCGTCTCCGACGCGGAGAGCCGCGCCATCCTCGACCTGCTCTACGCCCACCTGACCAAGCCGGAGCACACCGTTCGGCACCGCTGGCAGGTCGGCGACGTCGGCATCTGGGACAACCGCAGCACGCTCCACTACGCCAACCGCGACTACGACGAGGTGCGCACCATGCGCCGGATCACGCTCGAGGGCGACCGCCCGGTGGGGCCGTCCGGGCGGTGACCGCATGTAACGCGCTGTTGTTGCCCGTGAGTGCTTCCCCGGCACGACACTCAGGGGCGAGAACACCGCGTTACATGGGGTAGGACGGACCCATGGCCGACATCATCGATCTGATCTACGCGGACCACGACTGGTTCCGCCGCTACTTCCTGCTGCTCGACGGGTGTACGACGAAGCAGGAGCTGGCGGCTGTGTGGGAGCCGCTGGCCGACCGCCTCGACACGCACGCCCAGGCCGAGGAGGACATCTTCTACCCCGTCCTGCTCAAGAAGGGCGGGGAGGGCGGCGACCCCGAGGACGAGGCCGAGGACGCCATCACCGACCACAACGAGATCCGCGACGCCGTGCGCGACTCACGCGAGCACGAGGTCGACAGTGAGGCGTGGTGGAAGGCCGTCAACAAGGCCCGTGAGGAGAACGGCGAGCACCTCGAGGAAGAGGAGCGCGAGGCGCTGACCGACGCGGTCAAGAGCCTCACCCTCGACCAGCGGCACCGACTTGCCATGCAGTGGCTGATCTTCTACGCCGACCACCCGGCGGGGAAGGGCGTCGACGACGCCAACAAGGACCCCGACGACTACATCGAGGAGAACAGCTAGGGGCTGCTCAGCTCATCGAGCCCTGCCCGGCTGCGCGAGCAGCTGCCGGGCCAGCGAGTCCGTGAGCCACTCGACGTACTTCTGCTCGCTCCAGCCGTAGCGCTTCAACGTGAGGTAGGGCGAGGACGCAGACAGCATCAGGAGTAGGTCGGTCGCATCCGCGAGGGTCAGGCCCGCCCGGAGCCCGAATCTTTCCGCGAGCATCTCGACGACCTCCGTGAGGCCCTCGCGGCGCAGGCGCTCGCTGTTCCTGACGACGGCCGCGGCATCGGGCTCGTGCGGCACGGAGTCGGCGACTTCCTTGATGGCTGCGGAGCGGTCGTGGATGGCCGTGTTGCCCTGGACGAAGGCGGCCACCGCCGCTCGACCCGATCGCGCCGACAGCATCGCTACCAGGTGCGGCTGCTCCATCGGCAGCAGTCGCTCCGGCCCGAGGACAGCGAAGTCGAAGCATGCCTGCAGCAGCTCGCCCTTCGTGTGGAAGACGAAATAGACCGTCTGCACGGCAACGCCACCGCGATCGGCAATGTCGCTCATCCGCGCCCCGACGTACCCGACTTCGGCGAACACCTCGATCGCGGCCCGGAGTATCCGTTCCCTGGTTGCCGCAGCCTGCTCGCGCCTCGATCGACCCGGAGCATTGACAGCCTTCGCCACGAAGCGAAGAGTACAGGAGTCGATTACTAGTGACTGCCACTAGTGAACTGACTTCGCCTCTGTCGAGAAGGAGCCCTCATGACAACGCTCCAGCACCCTGACCCAACAGTCGGATCCATGGGAGATGGCGCTCATCCATCGCCTCATCAGGCGCGGGTTCGAGCAGTCGATGGCCTTCGCTCAGTCCGCCGGCTCCACCTCGCGTGCCAACGACATCGCGCAGTACGTCGACTTCAATCTCACCGGCCTTCACGCCCACCACACGTCGGAGGACGAGCTGCTCTGGCCCCTCCTGCGCGAGCGGGCCGACCTGGCGCAGGCCACGGTCCAACGCATGGAGGACCAGCACGCCGCCTTGCACGACAACATCGAGTCCGTCCGAGCGGAGCTACGGGCTTGGGTCGCCGCACCTTCGGGGCCTGGATCGGAGTCCCTCGCCGCTGCCCTGGGTTCAGTCGTCGAGGGACTCACCGTGCACCTTGCAGAGGAGGAACGCGACATCGTTCCGCTGATTGCGCTCCATGTCACCCAGGACGAGTGGGAGCACCTCGGCGAGGTCGCCTTCAGCAAGTTCACCCCGAAGCAGCGCTTCACCGCGATGGGCGAGATGCTCGCGTCCGCGACTCCGACCGAGGCCGGCCGGATGATGGCCGGACTGCCGGCGCCGGTCAGGCTTGTCTGGCGCCTCGTCGGTCGGCGGAAGTACGAGCGATCCATGGCCCGCGTGCGTGGATCAGGCTGAGCCGCTTCGCCTGACTCTCGCGGCCGCCCGGCTCACTCCCACTCGATGGTCCCCGGCGGCTTGCTGGTGATGTCGAGGGTGACCCGGTTGACCTCGTCGACCTCGTTGGTGATCCGGGTCGAGATGGTCTCCAGGACGTCGTACGGCACCCGGGCCCAGTCGGCGGTCATCGCGTCCTCGGAGGTGACCGGGCGCAGCACCACCGGGTGGCCGTAGGTGCGGCCGTCGCCCTGCACGCCGACGGAGTGGACGTCGGCGAGGAGTACGACGGGGAACTGCCAGATGTCGCGGTCGAGGCCCGCGCGGGTCAGCTCCTCGCGGGCGATGGCGTCGGCGTGCCGGAGGATGTCGAGGCGGTCACGGGTGACCGCGCCGATGATGCGGATGCCGAGTCCGGGACCGGGGAAGGGATGGCGCCACACGATCTCGGCCGGCAGGCCGAGCTGCTCGCCGACGAGCCGGACCTCGTCCTTGAACAGCGTGCGCAGCGGCTCGACCAGCTCGAACTCCAGGTCGTCGGGCAGGCCACCGACGTTGTGGTGGGACTTGATGTTGGAGGCGCCGGTCCCGCCGCCGGACTCGACGACATCCGGGTAGAGCGTGCCCTGCACGAGGTAGGCGACCTTCTGCCCGTCGTCCACCGCGGCCTTGCGGAGCACGTCGGCCTCGGCCTCCTCGAAGACCCGGATGAACTCGCGACCGATGATCTTGCGCTTCTCCTCGGGGTCGCTGACTCCCGCAAGAGCGTCGAGGAAGCGCTTCTCCGCGTCCACGACGTGCAGGTCCACGCCGGTGGCCGCCACGAAGTCGCGCTCGACCTGCTCGGCCTCTCCCTGGCGCAGCAGCCCGTGGTCGACGAAGACACAGGTGAGCCGGTCACCGATCGCACGCTGCACGACGGCCGCGGCCACCGCCGAGTCGACCCCGCCCGAGAGGCCGCAGATGGCTCGCCCGTCGGGGCCGATCTGTCGTCGTACGCCCTCGACCTGCTCCTCGACGATGTTGACCATCGTCCACGTGGGCCGGCAGCCGGCGATGTCGTGGAGGAAGTGCTCGAGGACCGCCTGGCCGTGCTCGGAGTGCATCACCTCCGGGTGCCACTGCACCCCGGCGAGGCGCCGGTCGACGGCCTCGAACGCCGCCACCGTGGCGCGCGGCGACCGGGCGTTGACGGTGAACCCCGGGGGCGCTGCGGTGACCTCGTCACCGTGGGACATCCACGAGACGAGCTCGCTCGGGACGCCGTCGAGCAGCGTGCCCGGCTCGAGCACGGAGACACGCGTGCGGCCGTACTCCCGCTGCCCGGTCCGGGCCACCGTGCCGCCGAGTGCCTGCGCCATCGCCATGAAGCCGTAGCAGATGCCGAAGACCGGCACCTCGCCTCCGACCAGCCTGGGATCGAGGGCCGGCGCACCGGGTTCGTAGACCGACGAAGGGCCGCCGGAGAGGATGATCGCGCGCGGGTTGCGGGCCAGCATCTCCTCGACCGGCATGTGGTGCGGGACGATCTCCGAGTACACCTTCGCCTCGCGGACACGGCGGGCGATCAGCTGGGCGTACTGGGCTCCGAAGTCGACGACGAGTACGAGGTCGTGGTCGGTCACACTCAACCCTTCTTTGCGCCTTCCGGGAGGCGGTCGACGGTGCTGCCGATTCTGTCAGAGAGACTTGTCTCACAATGCGGCGCCGCACATAACTCGCCCCTGAGGGGCTCGTTGAATCGACAGATCCGGCGCTTTGCTCCCTCCCGGCTGGATCTGGAACCGGTTCGCCCACCAGCGAACTCGCCAGGGCCCGACCTCCCTCCCTCCCCGGTCGGGCCCTGGCTCGTTCTCTGGCGGCTCGGGAGCTGTGCGGCCCCGGCCTTGGTCGGGGCCGCATTTCCTTCAGCTCGTTCTCTGGCGGCTCGGAGGAATCGCTGGGAGCAGTACGGCCCCGACCCGCCCGCCGCGGGTCGGGGCCGTTGCACGTCTCGGAGGGGTCGGTTTCCCAGGGTAGGAAGGGAAATTGCCTCCAAGCACAGGAAACAACCTGTGCTTGGAGGCAGAAAAGGTTCCTACCCTGGGAAACTGCCGCAGCCGGGGATGACCCTCAGGACACCGCGACGATCGGCAGCTGCAGGGCGCCGGGGGCGGAGGCGGGAACGGCGGGGTCGTTCGGGGCGACCGGGCTCAGCACCTCGTACGCCGACCCGAGGGCCGGGCGCGGGTCGGTCTCGCCCTTGTTGGGCCAGAACGACATCGCCCGCTCGGCCTGGGCGGTGATCGTCAGGGAGGGGTTCACGCCGAGGTTGGCCGAGATGGCCGACCCGTCCGCGACGTGCAGGCCGTCGTACCCGTAGACCCGCTGGTAGGGGTCGACCACACCGGTCTCCGGCGACTGCCCGATCGCGCAGCCGCCGATGAAGTGGGCCGTCATCGGCATGTTGAACGGCTCGCCGATCGAGCTGCCGGCGGTGCCGCCCATCAGCGCCGCCATCCGGCGCACCACCTCGTTGGCCACCGGGATCCACGTGGGGTTCGGCTGGCCGTGGCCCTGCCGCGACGAGAGCCGCCACTTCTTCGTCCCAGGGATCCGCTTGGGGAACACCGTGATCGAGTTGTCGAGGGTCTGCATCACCAGCGCCACGACGGTGCGCTCCGACCAGTGCTTGAGGTCGTAGAGCTCGCTGACGTTCTTGCGCTCCTTCCACATCTCCTTCAGCCACGTGCGCCAGCGCGGCTCGGGACCGTCGCCGTCGGTGAGCACCGTCTGGAGCAGTGCCATCACGTTGCTGCCCTTGCCGTAGCGCACCGGCTCGACGTGGGTGTGGTCGTCGGGGTGGAACGAGGAGGTGATCGCGATGCCGTAGCTGTAGTCGGTGCTCAGGTCGGGCGCGATCGCGCCGAGGATCGACTCGGAGTTGGTCCGGGAGAGGTAACCGAGTCGGTCGGAGAGGCGCGGCAGGTGACCCTCGGCCTTCATCCGGTGCAGCAGCTTCTGGGTGCCGATCGCGGCCGCGGCGAAGATCACCTGGTCGGCGCTGATGGTGCGGGTCGAGCGGGACGTGGCCCGCTTGGCCTTGGTGAACTTGATCGTCACGTCGTACCCGCCGGCGTCGCGCTGGCTGACCCGCGTCACCGTCGAGAGCGGCAGCACGCGCGCGCCCTTCTGCTCGGCGAGGTAGAGGTAGTTCTTCACCAGCGTGTTCTTGGCGTTGTACTTGCAGCCGGTCATGCAGTCACCGCACGCGATGCAGGTGTGCCGGTCGGGCCCGGCGCCGCCGAAGTAGGGGTCGGCCACCCGCTCCCCCTGCTGCGACTCGGGTCCGCCGAAGAAGACACCCACCGGCGTCGGGTGGAAGGTCTCCCCCACGCCCATGTCGCCGGCGACCTTCTCCATCACCTCGTCCGAGGGGGTGCGCAGCGGGTTCTCGACCACGCCGAGCATCCGCTTGGCCTGGTCGTAGTACGGCGCCAGCTCGCTCTTCCAGTCGGTGATGTCACGCCACTGCGCATCGCGGTAGAAGGCGTCCAGCGGTTCGTACAGCGTGTTGGCGTACACCAGCGAGCCGCCGCCGACGCCCGCGCCGGCCAGGATCAGCGAGTCGCGTACGGCGTCGATGCGCTGGATGCCGTAGCAGCCGATCTCGGGCCGGAACAGGAACCGCTTCACGTCGAAGGAGGTCTTCGCGAAGTCCTCGTCCTCGAACCGCGCCCCGGCCTCGACCACGGCGACCTTGTAGCCCTTCTCGGTCAGCCGCAACGCGCTGACCGAGCCACCGAAGCCGGAGCCGACGATGACGACGTCGTAGTCCGCCATCAGGCGCGCCCGAGCTTCTTCATCAGTCGCAGGTTGGCCGTCATCAGCTTCGCGTAGGCCTCGTCCTTCATGCCGAACATCGGCGAGAAGCGGAGCAGCCGCTGCACGGCCACCGACTGCGACTCGGTGTAGCGGCGGATGCCCTCCGTGCCCTGGCGACGGCCCATGCCCGACTCCCGCATGCCCCCCATCGGGGAGTCGATGCTGGCGAAGGTCGCGGCGAAGGCCTCGTTGATGTTGACGGTGCCGCACTTGACCTGGCGGGCGAGGGCCCGGGCACGGTTGGTGTCGCGGCTGTAGATCGAGCCGTTGAGGCCGTACTCGCCGGCGTTGGCCCGGGAGACGGCGTCGGCCTCGTCGTGGAAGCGGTAGAGCGAGATGACCGGACCGAACGTCTCGTGGCCGAAGCAGGTCATCTCCGGGGTGACGCCCTCGAGGATGGTGGGCTCGTGGAAGTAGGGGCCGAGGTCCGGTCGGGCCCGGCCGCCGGCCAGCACCGTGGCGCCCTTGGAGACCGCGTCCTCGACGTGGGCCACGACCGTGTCGAGCTGGTCCTGGCTGATCAGCGAGCCCATGTCGGAACCCCACTCGATGCCCGGTCGCAGGGCCAGCGCGCGGGTGCGCGCCGACGAACTTCTCCTTGAACCGGTCGTAGACCTGGTCGGCCACGAACATCCGCTCCATCGAGACGCAGAGCTGGCCGGCGTTGGAGAAGCAGGCGCGGACCGCGCCCTCGGCCGCCCGGTCCAGGTCGGCGTCGCGCAGCACCAGGATCGGGTTCTTGCCGCCCAGCTCCAGCGAGCAGCCGATCAACCGGTCGGCGCACTGCTGGGCGATCAGCTTGCCGGTCGCGGTGGAGCCGGTGAAGCAGACGTAGTCGGAGCCCTCGATGATCGGGCCGCCGAGCTCGCGACCCGGACCGGCGACGACGTTCCAGAGGTCCTTGGGGAAGCCGGCCTCCTCGAGCAGCTGCGCGCCGAGCAGCGCGGTCAGCATGGTCTGGGCGTCCGGCTTGGTGACCACGGCGTTGCCGGCCAGCAGCGCCGGGATGCCGTCGCACAGGGCCAGCGTGAACGGGTAGTTCCAGGGCGCGATGATGCCGACGACGCCCTTGGGCACGTGGTTGACCTCGACCCGGGTCAGGACCGGGACCGCGCCCAGCTTGCGCTCGGTGTCGAGGTGGCGGTGGGCCGTACGTGCGTAGTAGCGGGCCGTGAGGGCGACGTGCACCGCCTCGTCGTAGGCGTCCTTGCGGGCCTTGCCGGACTCCCAGCAGACGAGGTCCATGATCTCGTCCTGGCGGTCCATCACGACGTCGTGCAGCCGCAGCAGGATCTCCGAACGGTGCTCCAGCGAGGTCTGTGCCCACGCCCGCTGGGCCCGCCGTGCTCGGGCGACCGCGTCCTTGACGTCGGCGGCGCTCGACTGGGGGATCATCGCCAGCGGCTGGCCGGTGAGCGGGGTGTACGACGGCACCTCGTCGCCCGATGTCGCCACCACCCGGCTGGTCAGCGAGCGGACGTAGGCCGGGTCCAGCGCGTACGACGCCGTGGGGTCGTGCTCGGGATCGGCCGGGCCCGTCTCGCTGCCTGCGGAGGATCGGGACGGATCGGGCTGAAGGCTCATGCCCGCACCCTAGACTCGCCACCTACTTGACACAACGGGCCGTCTTGTAAAGGGACGGGTCTCACACGCGGCTCCTGCTCCCGCGGGCTCACTCGTCGGGGTCGGCAGGCTCCTCGGCGCCGGCGGCCTCGTCGCGTTCGGCCCACTCCAGCAGCGGGCTGATGTCGAAGACGGCGTCGTCGATGCCGGCGTGGAGGTCGCCGAGCTCGGCGTAGCGCGCGGGCATCGTCGCGATCGTGAAGTCGTCGGGCTCGACGTCGTCGATCTCCTCCCAGTGGATCGGGGCGGAGACGGTACCGATGGGGTTGCCGCGCACGGAGTAGGCCGCGGCGATCGTGTGGTCGCGGGCGTTCTGGTTGTAGTCGACGAACAGGTCGTGCGGGTCACGGTCCTTGCGCCACCACGTGGTCGTGACCTCCTCCGAGCGACGCTCCACCTCGCGGGCGAAGGCCAGCGCGGCCCGTCGTACGTCCTTGAAGCCGTGGTCGGGCCGGATCCGCACGTAGATGTGCATCCCCTTGCCACCGCTGGTCTTGGGGAAGCCGGTGGCGCCCAGGTCGTCGAGCACCTCGTGGGCGACGTGCGCGACGCGCTGCACGGTGTCCCACGTGCAGAGCGGGCCCGGGTCGAGGTCGATGCGCCACTCGTCGGGCTTCTCGGTGTCGGCGCGGCGGCTGTTCCAGGGGTGGAACTCCACGGTGCTCATCTGCACGGCCCAGATCACCTGCGCGATCTCGGTGACGCAGAGCTCGTCGGCGGTACGGCTCCAGCGCGGGAAGAACACGCGGACGGTCTCCATCCACGGCGGCGCGCCCTTCGGCAGCCGCTTCTGGTGCACCTTCTCCCCCGTCACGCCGGTCGGGAAGCGGTGCAGCATGCAGGGCCGCTCGCGCAGCGCGTTGACGATGCCGTCGCCGACGGAGAGGTAGTACTCGACCAGGTCGAGCTTCGTCTCGCCGCGGGCCGGGAAGTAGACGCGGTCGGGGTTGGAGACCCGCACGACCTTGTCGTCGACCTCGATCTCCACTGCCTCGCTCACACACCACAATCTAGGGTGAGCGTGTGAAGGTCGACCTCACCGTCCTGGCCATCCCTGCGTACGTCGGCTCGATGGCTGCCGAGTACCTGTGGCAGCGGCGTCACCCGGTCCCTGCCGGCACGCGGGCTGGCGACTACCAGCTGGCCGACACCCTCGCGAGCCTCTCGATGGGCGCGGGCAGCCTGATCGCGCCGTACGTCGCCAAGCGGATGCTCGACCCGGTGACGCCCGGCGTGGGCCGGTTCGCGAAGGTGCTGGTCGGGGTCGGCGCCGCGGCCGGCCTGGCCACCACGGTCGCCGACGTCCTGGCCCGCCGGCGTCGCGAGGGCGGGCTCCCCGAGGCGGGCATCGTCCCGCCGCGCGTGCGCGAGGTGCAGGACGAGCTGGCCGAGCTCCGGTTCGCTCCGAGGACCGATAGTCGAGGACAAATTCGCGGCGTTCAGCCGCCTCGAACCACGGAAACGTCCTCGACTATCGGGAGGGCGCGCGGGGCGCTCGCCGTGAGCGCCGTGACCTCCACCGCCCTCACGGTGGCGACGACCTGGGCGGCACGGACGAGCGGCAAGCGGATGTTCGCGCGCAGCCCGCTCGACCTCGGCACCGGGAAGCTGGCGGTCGGGGCGGCGATCCTCGGCTGGGACTTCCTCTACTACTGGAACCACCGGCTCTCCCACGAGAGCCGCTGGCTGTGGGCGGTGCACGTGGCCCACCACTCCAGCGAGCGCTACAACCTCTCGACCGCGCTGCGCCAGCCGGTCGCCGAGGGCTTCACGCTGACCGTCCCCTACGGCGTGCTGGGTCTCCTGGGCGTGCGCCCGGCGCTCATCGAGCACGCGCGCGGCATCAACCTGATCTACCAGTTCTGGATCCACACCGAGACCATCCGGCGGCTCGGCCGGCTCGAGAAGGTGCTCAACACCCCGTCGCACCACCGGGTGCACCACGGCTCCAACCGGCAGTACCTCGACCGCAACCACGGCAGCATCCTGATCATCTGGGACCGGCTGTTCGGCACCTTCGAGGAGGAGGACGAGCGCGTCGTCTACGGCCTGACCCGCAACATCAACACCTACAACCCGTTGCGCATCGCCTCCCACGAGTGGGCCGACATCGCGCGCGACGTCGCCGACGCCGACACCTGGACCGACCGCTGGTCCTTCCTGCTGCGCGGCCCGGGATGGGCCTACTCGCGTCGCCCCTCGCCTGTCCGCGCCGCCTAGAGCGCCAGGCCCAGCCCGGTCAGGCGTTCGCGCAGCGCATCCGCGCCGTCGCGGTCGTGCCAGTACGTCGCGCGGACCCCGATGGCCCGCGCGGCCTCGACGTTCTCCATGGTGTCGTCGACGAAGGCCAGCTGATCGAGGTCGAGGCCGAGCTCGGCGGCGATGAGGCGGAAGAACTGCGCGTCCGGCTTGGCGGCGCCCACCTCGCACGAGTAGAAGCAGCGGTCCAGCAGGTCGTCGTACCCCATCCGGGAGCGCATGTACGACGTCCGCAGGTCGTCCTGGTTGGTGGCCAGGTGGCAGCCGATCCCGCGGGACCGCAGCGACCTCACGACATCGCGGGCCCCGTCGAGCGGCTCGATCGTGCCCCAGATCTCGCTGACCGGCTCGAGCCGGTCGGCGAGCCCGCGCTCGTCGAGGAACTGTGGCAGCAGCGCGGTCATCGGCTGCGAGCCGCTGATGGCCGACTCCATCTGCGGAAGCAGGAGGTCGAGCAGGGCCAGCGCCTCCTCGGTGCCGACCGCCTCGCCCAGCAGGTCGAACCAGCTCGACGGCACCTGCTGCAGCACGCCGTCCGCGTCCCAGAGCACGGCCGCGACCGGCGCGTCGCCCATCAGACGTCGCTGCCGTGCGAGCGCACGAAGTCCAGGATCGGGTCGGCCAGCTCGGGCCGGCACACCACGAGGTCGGGCAGCAGCACGTCGTCCTGGTTGTAGACCAGCGGACTCCCGTCGACCCGGCTGGTGAACAGGCCGGCAGCGCGCGCGACTGCCACCGGCGCCGCCGAGTCCCACTCGTACTGCCCGCCCGCGTGCACGTAGGCGTCGCTCACGTCGCGCACCACCGACATCACCTTGGCGCCGGCCGACCCCATCGGCACCAGCTCGGCGCCGAGCTCCTCGGCCAGCGCCTGCACGAACGTCGGCGGCCGGGTCCGCGAGACCACGATGCGCGGCCGCTCCGCGGTCGAGGCCGGTACGACGGGAGGAGCGCCCGTGTGGAACGTCGTCCCGAGAGCGGGTTGGGCGACGGCACCGGCGACGAGGTCGCCACCGGCCGAGGACCGCTCCCACAGGGCGACATGAACCGCCCAGTCCTCGCGCGGAGGCTCGGAGAACTCGCGGGTCCCGTCGAGGGGGTCGATGATCCAGACGCGGTCCGTGCGGTGCCGGTCGTGGACCGAGGAGGTGCCGCGATGCTCCTCCTCCGAGAGCACGGCGTCATCGGGGCGATGCTCGGCGAGGAGCCCCATGAGCAGCTCGTGCGCCGCGAGGTCGCCGGCATCCTTGAGGGCGCGCCCCTCGAGCCCGCCGGCGCGGACCTCGAGCAGCACCTCCCCCGCCTGCGTGGCCAGCCAGGCGGCGAGGGCATGGTCGTCGGTCGCTGCGTCGGGCGTCACGGGACGAACCTACTGATTGAACTGCTGCTGGGTGACCTCGAGGCCGTGCTCGATCAGCGACTCGACCGCGTCGGCGGCGCGGTCGACCTGGAACGGCAGCTCCTTGCGCTCGGTCGCCGAGTAGCTCGACAGCACGAAGTCCGCGGGGTCCTGCCGCCCCGGGGGCCGGCCGACCCCTGCCCGCACCCGGTAGAAGTCACCGGTGCCGAGCGAGGACCGCATCGAGCGCAGCCCGTTGTGGCCGTTGTCGCCACCGCCGAGCTTGGTGCGCAGCGTGCCGAAGGGGATGTCCAGCTCGTCGTGGAACGGCGACGATCCGCTCCGGCGGCACCTTGTAGAACTTCGCCAGCGCCTTGACCGGCCCGCCGCTCTCGTTCATGTAGCAACGGGCGCGGGCCAGCACCACCCGCGGGGCGTCCGTGCCCGGCGGGCCGAGGCGTCCCTCGATGACGTCGGCGTGGCCGGTCTTGTGGGTACGCCAGCTGCCGGACATGCGGCGAGCGAGCTCGTCGGTGACCAGGTAGCCGACGTTGTGGCGGGTGCCGGCGTACGTCGGACCGGGGTTCCCCAGCCCGACGACCAGCCAGCTCTCAGCGTCGGGCATCGGCCGGGGAGGTCAGCTCTCGTCGTCCTCGGACGGAGGACTCGCCCTCGCCGGACTCGCCCTCGCCGGCCTCGCCCTCGCCGGACTCGGCCTCCGCGGCAGCCTCGGCCTGCGCAGCGATCTCGTCGTCGGAGAGGTCGTGCTCGATGCCGGCCTCGGCCTCTGCCTCCTCCAGCTCCGCCTCGATCTCCTCGGCGGTGGGGGCGTGGATCACGTTGACGACGAGCGCCTCGTCGTCGGTGAGGATCGTCGAGCCGGTGGGCAGCGAGAGGTCCTTGGCGAAGATCTGGAAGCCGGCCTCGGCACCCTCGACACTGACGGTCACCCACTCGGGGATGTTGGTGGCCTCGGCCTCGACGGTGACGGTGTTGAGCTCGGTGACGACCATCGCCTCGCTGTTGACCTCGCCCTCGACGTGGACGCCCACCTCGACGGTGACCTTCTCGCCCTTGCGCACCTCGATGAAGTCGATGTGCTCGAGGAAGCCCTTCACCGGGTCGGCCTGGACCTGCTTGGTCAGCGCGATGCGGGTGGTGCCCTCGAGGTCGATGTAGAGCAGTGCGTTGGTGCCGCCGTGCTTGAGCGCCATCATCGTGTCGTGGCCCGGCAGCGTGATGTGCGTCGGGTCGTTGCCGTGGCCGTAGATGACGGCCGGCACCTTGTCGGCGCGACGGATCCGCCGTGCGGCGCCCTTGCCGAACTCGGTGCGCGCCTCGGCGGTGATCTTCAGGTCCTCGGCCATGGTGGAGCTCCTCGTACAGCTGTCGTCGTTGGATCGCGATCACCATGGCGAGGAGGACGGCAGCGCGTCCGGACCGGAACGGTGCAGAACATTGCGCGCTGGCACATTCCGCCACGTCGATCACGGACTTGCGTCCCTCGCCGAGGCAACCGGGCGAGTCTAACGAGTCCTGCTGCGCTCGCGAAATTGCCTTCGGGTGATCTCAGGCGTGCCCGTCAAACATTGAGGTGACCGAGCCGTCCTCGAAGACCTCCTTGATCGCGCGCGAGATCAGCGGCGCGATCGAGAGGACGGTGAGCTTGTCGAAGTGGCGGTCGCTGCTCAGCGGCAGCGTGTCGGTCACGACGACCTCGGTGGCCGGGCTGTTCTTGAGGCGATCCACGGCGGGGTCCGACATGATCGCGTGGGTCGCGGCGATGACCACGCCGGCGGCGCCATCGGCCATCAGCGCCTCGGCCGCCTTCACGATCGTGCCGCCGGTGTCGATCATGTCGTCGACCAGCACGCAGATGCGGCCGTCGACCTTGCCGACGACGCGATTGGCCATCGTCTCGTTGGGGCGGTCCTCGCTGCGGGTCTTGTGGATGAAGGCCAGCGGGGCGCCGCCGAGGCGCGCCGACCAGCGCTCGGCGACCTTGATCCGGCCGGCGTCGGGCGAGACCACGGCAAGCCGCTGGTCGCCGTAGCGCTCCTTGACGTAGTCGGCCAGGATCGGCAGCGCCATCAGGTGGTCGACCGGGCCGTCGAAGAAGCCCTGGATCTGGTCGGCGTGCAGGTCGACGGCGATCAGCCGGTCGGCTCCCGCAGTCTTGAACAGGTCGGCCATCAGCCTGGCCGAGATCGGCTCGCGACCGCGGTGCTTCTTGTCCTGGCGGGCGTAGCCGTAGAAGGGCAGCACCACCGTGATCCGCTTGGCCGAGGCGCGTTTGAGCGCGTCGACCATGATCAGGTGCTCCATGATCCACTCGTTGATCGGAGCCGTGTGGCTCTGGATCACGAAGGCGTCGCTGCCGCGCACCGACTCCTCGTAGCGCACATAGATCTCGGAGTTGGCGAACTCGTAGGCGGAGGTCGGCACCAGGCCGCTGCCGAGCAGCCGGGCCACCTCCTCGGCGAGCTCCGGGTGGGCCCTTCCGCTGAAGACCATCAGGTTCTTCTCGGTGGTGCGCTTCATTCCGCTCACGATGCGGTGCTCCTGGGTGCGGGTGGCAGCTGCTGCAACCCGATTGTCACCCACCCGACACCGCAGCGCTGCATCAGGGTCACGCGTCGGTCGTGTCGTCGGATTCTTTTTCCAGGGCCGCCTCGGCGGCCTCGCCCTGGGCGGTCCCCGACCGCTTCCGCAGGGCCCAGCCCTCGATGGTGCGCTGCGGGCCGGCGCTGACCGCCAGGGCCCCGGGCGGCACGTCCTCGCGGATGACACTGCCGGCGCCGGTGCTGGCGCCGTCACCGACGGTCACGGGGGCGACGAAGGTGGTGTTGCTCGCCGTACGTGCGTGCCGGCCGATGACGGTCCGGTGCTTCGCGACGCCGTCGTAGTTGGCGAAGACCGAGCCGGCGCCGATGTTCGTCCCCTCCCCGATCTCCGCGTCGCCCACGTAGGTCAGGTGCGGCACCTTGGCCCCGTCGCCGATCCTGGCGTTCTTGGCCTCGACGAAGGCGCCGATCTTGCCGCCGGCCCCGAGCTCGGTGCCGGGGCGGAGGTAGGAGAACGGGCCGACGTCCGCGCCGGCCCCGATCACCGCGAGCTCGCCGTGGGTGCGTACGA
This sequence comes from uncultured Actinomycetota bacterium, assembly GCA_963698945.1. Taxonomy (GTDB): domain Bacteria; phylum Actinomycetota; class Actinomycetes; order Propionibacteriales; family Nocardioidaceae; genus Marmoricola. The sequence goes on from CAVOST010000001.1 coordinate 107,942, forward strand.
CTCGAGCCCCGGCGCCGACCTCGACGTCGCGGAGAGTGGTGTCGGGCCCGACGACTGCGTCCTCCTCGACGACGGTGGCGCCCAGCAGCTGTACGCCGGGAAGGATGGTCACGTCCGGTGCCAGCTTGACGTCGACGTCGACCCAGGTGGTGTCGGGGTCGATGATCGTGACGCCGTCGCGCATCCAGCGCGCGAGCACCCGCCTGTTCATCTCCTTCGCCAGCGCGGCCAGCTGCTGGCGGTCGTTGGCGCCTTCGGTCTGGAGCACGTCGTCGATCGGGTAGGCGCCCACCGGCAGGCCGTCCTCGCGAGCCAGGGCGACGGTGTCGGTGAGGTAGTACTCGCCCTTCGCGTTGTCGTTCGTCAGTCGCGGCAGCGCACGGTCCAGGAAGTCGGCGTCGAAGGCGAGGATGCCGCTGTTGATCTCGTTGACCTGCGCCTGCTCCGGGCTCGCGTCCTTCTCCTCGACGATGCCGGTCACCTCGCCCGACTCGTCGCGCAGGACGCGGCCGTAGCCGAACGGGTCGCGCACGACGCCGGAGAGGATGCTGACCCCCCGGCCGGCAGCCCGGTGGTCCTCGGCGAAGGCGCGCAGGCTCTCGCCCTCGAGCAGTGGCGTGTCGCCGTACGCCACGACGACGGTGTCGCCGCGGTCCGCGGAGTCGAGGGCCTCCCACGCCACGCGGACGGCGTGTCCGGTGCCGTCCTGCGTCTCCTGCACCGCGAGCACGACGTCCGGCAGCAGTCCCTGGATGTGGGGGCCCACCTGCTCGCGCTGATGGCCGACCACCGCGACCACCCGGTGGGGCTCGAGGTCGGCCACGGCGGCCATCACGTGGCCGATCATGCTGCGCCCGGCGATGGGGTGAAGCACCTTCATCGTCTTCGACTTCATCCGGGTTCCGCCGCCGGCAGCGAGGACGATCACGGTGATGCGGCTGGTGGTCATCACGCTCCCGGGTCGGCGTACCTGGCCTTCGGAGCATAGCGACGGCCCCGCTGCCATAGTGGCGGGCGTGGCAGCGCCGATCGACCCTGAATTCCTGGAGTTCCTGCGTGCACGCCTGGCCGAGGACATGGCCTACGCCGACCGGCGGGTGGCGAACGCGTGGGACCCCACCGCCCATCCCGACTCCCCCGGCGCGGGCCTCGACCCCGAGCACGCCGAGCGCGGACTGACGATGCTGCGCGGTGTGCTCTCCGACCTCGAGGCCGGCAAGGTCCCCGACCAGATGTCACGGGACCTGCTCGTCGCGGCGTACGCGCGGCACCCGGACTTCCGCCCCGAGTGGAACCGCTGGCAGGGCTGATTCCCCCACCACGTGGCACCATGCGCGCATGGTGCACATCCTTTCCGGACGCGCCGAGACGCCGACCCAGTCCAAGATCCTCACCTACGTCCGCGACGAGGGCCCGCTCTCGCGGATCGACCTCGCGAGCCGGCTCGGGGTGTCCAGGACCACCGTCGCGGCCGAGACGGGCCGGCTGGTGGAGCTGGGCCTGGCGGTCGACGGCGGCCCGGCGGAGTCGCGAGGGGGACGACGCTCGCAGCTGGTCGACCTCGACCCGCGGTTGCGCTTCGTCGGCATCGAGCTGGGAGCCACCTCGATGCGCGTCGCCGTCACCGACGGACGGCTCCAGGTGCTGGCCCGCGACAACACGCCCCTCGACATCCGTCGCGGCCCCGAGGCAGTGCTCGCCGATGCGCTGGACACCACCCGCAAGCTGATGGCCACCGAGGGCATCGAGCGGCTGACCGGTCTCGGCATCGGCGTGCCGGGGCCGGTCGACTTCCAGAAGGGCGTCCCCGTCTCACCGCCGATCATGCCGGGCTGGGACGGGTACCCCGTCCGGGACGCCCTGTCCCGCGAGCTCGGTACGCCGGTCCTCCTCGACAACGACGTCAACGTGATGGCACTGGGCGAGCAGCACACCGGCGTGGCCCGGTCGGCGTCGGACTTCCTGTTCGTCAAGATCGGCACCGGGGTCGGCTGCGGCATCGTGGTGGGGGGCCACCTCTACCGCGGCGCCGACGGCTGCGCGGGGGACATCGGCCACATCCGCATCGACCCCAGCGGGCCGGTCTGTGCCTGCGGCAACCAGGGCTGCCTCGAGGCCTTCTTCGGTGGCGCCGCGCTCGCCCGCGACGCGACCACGGCTGCGCAGTCGGGCCGCTCGGCAGTGCTCGCCGAGCTCCTGGAGCAGGACGGCGTGCTCACCTCCGAGAGCGTCGGCCGTGCCCTCGACCGCGGGGACGCCGCAGCCCTCCAGCTCACCCGCGACGGCGGCCGCCGGGTCGGCACCGTGCTCGCCAACCTGGTGTCGTTCTTCAACCCCGGGCTCATCGTGATCGGCGGCGGCGTGGCCGGCCTGGGCCACGCCCTGCTGGCCGAGATCCGCAGCTCGATCTATCGCCAGTCGCTCCCGCTGGCCACCGGGAACCTCCCGGTCGTGCTCAGTGAGCTCGGTGGCGACTCCGGCACCATCGGTGCCGCGCGGCTGATCAGCGACGCGGTCTATGCCGCCGGGTGAGGGCGCCCCGCGCGCGGAGCCACAGATTGATAACTTTCGAAACTTGTTTGCGTTTGGTTCTTGCCTGCTTTCGCTTTGACACCTAGGCTCGGCGCTCATCCGAAGGTGACGTACGTCACCCCGGGGCCCAGGTGCGACGAGGAGCTGGCGTGGCGGAGTCACCCGAGAGCACGGTGCGCGAGGAGCACGAGGTCCTCCTGCACATGCGGGGCATCGTCAAGACCTTCCCCGGCGTCCGGGCGCTGGGCGGGGTGGACCTGGACGTGCGCGCCGGCGAGGTGCACTGCCTGCTCGGCCAGAACGGCGCCGGCAAGTCCACGCTGATCAAGGTCATCGCGGGCGCTCACCGCCCCGACGAGGGCACGATCGAGTGGCGCGGCGAGGAGGTCACGCTCGGCAACCCGCACGCGGCGATAGCGCTCGGCATCTCCACGATCTACCAGGAGCTCGACCTCGTCGACGGGCTGAGCGTCGCCGAGAACATCTTCCTGGGCCACGAGCTGTCGACCGGCGGCGTGCTGAAGCGGAGCGAGACCCGGCGCGCGGCCCGGGGGCTGCTGAAGCGGCTCGGCCACAGCGAGATCCGCGTCGACCGTGAGGTCGGCACGCTGCCGGCATCGGGGAAGCAGATCGTCTCGATGGCGCGCGCGCTCTCCCACGACACCCGCCTCATCGTGATGGACGAGCCGTCGGCCGCGCTGGACCAGCAGGAGGTGCAGACCCTCTTCCGCGTCATCCGCGACCTGACAGACCAGGGCGTGGCCGTGGTCTACATCTCGCACCGGCTCGAGGAGATCCGCCAGGTCGGCGACCGGGTCACCGTGCTCAAGGACGGCCAGACCGTCGCGACCGACCTGCCGGCCCGGGACACCCCGACCAGCGAGCTGATCCGCCGGATGACCGGGCGCCAGATCGAGTACGCCTTCCCGGAGCGGGTGCCCACCGACGAGAGCGCCACCACCGTGCTCGAGGTGGAGGGGCTGACGCTGGACAAGAAGTTCGCCGACGTGAGCTTCTCGGTCCGGGCCGGGGAGATCGTCGGACTGGCCGGCCTGGTCGGCTCGGGTCGCTCCGAGATCATCGAGTCGGTCTTCGGCGCGCGCAAGCCGGGTCGCGGGAGCGTGAGCGTCGACGGGAAGCGGCTGCGTCCCGGCTCTGTGGGAGACGCGGTCAAGGCGGGAATCGGCCTCGCCCCCGAGGAACGCAAGAGCCAGGGCCTGCTGCTCGACCAGGCGCTCTACCGCAACATCACCGTCTCCAGCCTCAGCCGGTTCGCCCGGCTCGGTTTCCTCGACAACAGGGGCGAGCGCGCGGCCGCGCTCGAGCTGACCCGCTCGCTCGACGTACGCCCTCCCGGAGTGGAGCGTCCCGTGCGCACCCTGTCCGGCGGCAACCAGCAGAAGATCGTGCTGGCGCGATGGCTGATGCGCGACTGCCGCGTGCTGCTGCTCGACGAGCCCACCCGCGGCGTCGACGTGGGCGCCCGCAGCGAGATCTACGCCCTGATCCGCTCGCTGGCCGCACGCGGTGTCGCCGTCGTCGTGGTGTCGAGCGAGATGGAGGAGGTCCTGGGGCTCTCGGACCGGATCCTCGTCATCGCCGAGGGGCGCATCGTGCACAGCGGGCCGGCCGCCGAGATCGACGAGCACCGGGTCCTCGACCTGGTGATGGAAGGAAGCGCGGCATGACACAAGGTCCTGAGGTCGAGACCACGCAGGCTGCGGCGGGATCCGAGCCTGTCCAGGAACCCCTGGCCGGCAGCGGCACCGAGCGCAGCGGCTTCACCGCCGTGATGCTGGGTTCCTCGGTGGGGCGCAACCTGGGGCTGGTCGTGGCGCTCTTCGTGCTCTGCATCGTGGGCGTCGCGACGGCCGGCGAGCAGTTCGCCAGCATCGACAACGCGCTCACCATCCTGCGGTTGGCGTCGGTCATCGGCGTCGTGTCGATCGGCATGACGTTCGTGATCACCGGTGGCGGCATCGACCTGTCGGTGGGGGCGATCGTCGCCCTGTCGTCGGTGTGGGCGACCACCCTGGCCACGCAGTCGCTGGCGCGAGGCAACCACTGGACCGTGATGGTCCTCGTGGCGATCGTCGTGGGGATGGGCTGCGGGCTCATCAACGGCCTGCTCATCGCCTACGGCAAGGTCGTCCCCTTCATCGCCACCCTGGCCATGCTGGCGGCCGCCCGCGGGCTGGCCGAGATCATCGCCCAGCGCCGGACGCAGATCGTCGACGTCCCGGGGTTCACCGACTTCTTCCGCCATGACGTGCTGGGCATCCCGCTGCTCGTCATCATCTTCGTGGTGGTCTCGGCGATCGGCTGGGTGGTGCTCAACCGCACGACGTTCGGTCGTCGTACCTTCGCGGTGGGTGGCAACCCCGAGGCCGCCCGGTTGGCGGGCATCAACGTCAAGCGCCACACGGTGGCCCTCTACGTCATCGTCGGGCTCTGCTGCGGCATCGCCGCGGTGATGATCGTCGCGAGGACGACCACCGGGTCCTCGACGCACGGCACGCTCTACGAGCTCGACGCCATCGCCGCGGTCGTGATCGGCGGCACCCTGCTCTCCGGTGGCCGCGGCACCATCGTGGGCACCGTGCTCGGCGTTCTCATCTTCACGACGCTGTCCAACGTCTTCACGCAGAACAACCTGTCCAGCTCGGCCCAGTCTGTGGCCAAGGGAATCATCATCGTGGTCGCGGTCCTGCTCCAGCAGCGGCTGGCGGCGCGCAGCAACAGCGGGAGCCCCTAGACCCCGGGATCCGTCGAACGCACGTCCTCATCGATCGCCATCAAGTTCTCGGACCATCAAAAGGAGCAGTCCATGTCCCGCAACACATATCGCCGCCGGCTCGCGCTGGCGACCGGAGCCACCCTCGCGGGGGTGCTGTTCCTGTCCGCGTGCAGCACCGACACCAACGACACCGACAACAGCAGCAGCAGTGGCAGCAGCGACTCGTCGAGCGCCACGTCGAACAACGACGACCCGGGCGAGAAGGTCGTCATCGGGTTCTCCGGCCCGGCAGCCGACCACGGCTGGCTCGCGGCGATCAACAGCTCGGCGATCGCGGAGGCGAAGAAGTACTCCGACGTGGAGCTCAAGACCGCCGAGGGCACCAACGACGCCAACCAGCAGATCAGCCAGGTCGAGACCTTCATCAACGACAAGGTCGACGCGATCGTGCTGCTGCCGACCGACGGCGCCGCGCTCACCGACGTCGCCACCAAGGCGATGGAGGCCGGGATCCCGGTGGTCAACGTCGACCGCGAGTTCTCCACGCCGTTCGCGGCACGGGCCACGATCCTCGGTGACAACTACGGCATGGGTGTCTCCGCCGGGACCTACGCCTGCAACCTGATCAAGGAGAAGGGCACCAAGAACGCGGTCGTCGCCGAGATCGCCGGCATCGACTCCCTGCCGCTGACGCAGGACCGCTCGAAGGGCTTCAAGGACGCCCTGAAGACGTGTGGCGAGAACGTCGACAACCGGGTCGCTGCGGAGTTCACCGTGGAGTCCGGCGAGAAGGCTGCCTCGAACCTGCTGCAGGCCGCTCCGAAGATCGACGTCATCTGGAACCACGACGACGACCAGGGTGTCGGCGTGAAGGCGGCCTTCGACAACGCGAACCGCGACGAGTTCGCCTTCATCGGCGGCGCCGGATCGTGCAACGCCATGGACTGGATCAAGAAGGGTGAGATGGAAGCGACTGTCATCTACCCGCCCACCCAGGCCGCGGACGGCATCAAGCTCGCCCGACTCATCGCCCAGGACAAGGGCATGTCCGACCTCGTCCAGAACGAGGTGCCGACCCGGACGGTGCTCAACGCGCCCGTGGTCAACAAGGACAACGTCGACGAGTACAAGGACCTCTGCTTCAAGTCCTGAGCAACGGGGCCGACCGGGCCAGCTGGCCCGGTCGGTCCCCTCGGGGTGACCCCAGAGACCATCCGCACGCTCGACCAAAGGACTTCCGCATGGACCCGATCGCCCCAGACCTCGGCGTCGGCATGGTCGGCTACGCCTTCATGGGTGCGGCCCACTCCCAGGGCTGGCGCACCGCCCCACGTTTCTTCGACCTGCCGCTCAAGCCGGACATGCGCGTGCTCTGCGGGCGTGACCCGGTCCGCGTGGCCGAGGCCGCCGAGCGGATGGGCTGGCAGGAGACCGAGACCGACTGGGCCCGGCTGCTCGACCGGGCCGACGTCGACCTGGTGGACATCTGCACTCCCGGGGACACCCACGCCGAGATCGCGGTCGCGGCCCTCGACGCCGGCAAGCACGTGTTGTGCGAGAAGCCGTTGGCGAACACGGTGGCCGAGGCACAGTCGATGGCCGCCGCTGCCCGACGAGCGGCCGAGCGCGGTGTGCTGGCCATGGTCGGGTTCACCTACCGCCGCGTCCCGGCCATCGCCCTCGCCCGGCAGCTGGTCGCCGAGGGACGGCTCGGGGAGATCCGGCACGTGCGCGCGCAGTACCTGCAGGACTGGATCGCCGACCCGCTCGCGCCGATGAGCTGGCGGCTGCAGAAGGAACGAGCAGGGTCGGGTGCGCTCGGGGACATCGGCGCGCACATCGTCGACCTCACGCAACACATCACGGGTGAGCTGGTCGAGAACGTGAACGGCCTGATGCACACGTTCGTGACCGAGCGTCCGGTGGCCGACGCATCCGCCGGCGCACTGCTCGGCGGGGAGGCGGTCGTCGGGGGCGCCACCGCACCCGTCACCGTCGACGACGCGGCCACGTTCCTCGCGCGCTTCAGCGGCGGGGCGATCGGGGTCTTCGAGGCGACCCGCTTCGCGACCGGTCGCAAGAACGCCATCCGGATCGAGATCAACGGGTCGAAGGGCAGCCTCGCCTTCGACTTCGAGGACATGAACGTCCTCCAGTTCTTCGACGCCGAGGAGCCGGACCGCACCGCCGGCTTCCGCAGGATCCTGGTCACCGAGTCCGATCGCCCCTACGTCGGTCGGTGGTGGCCCCCGGGGCACGGCCTCGGGTACGAGCACGGGTTCACCCACCAGGTGGTGGACCTGGTGACCGCCATCGCGGAGGGCCGGCAGCCGCTGCCGTCGTTCGCGGACGGCCTGCAGGTGCAGTGTGTGCTGGCAGCCGTCGAGCGCAGCGCCGTACACGGTTCGTGGGAGTCGACTGCGATCCCTGCCGCCGCCGCGTGACCAACGAGAGGACGACACCATGACCCGACCGATCACCCTTTTCACCGGCCAGTGGGCCGACCTGCCGTTCGAGGAGGTCTGCCGGCTCGCCTCGGGCTGGGGCTACGACGGGCTGGAGATCGCCTGCTGGGCGACCACCTCGACGTCTGGCAGGCCGTCGAGGACGAACGCCTACCTGGCGGACAAGCGGGAGGTGCTCGACAGGTACGGCCTCAAGGTGTGGACCATCTCCAACCACCTCAAGGGCCAGGCCGTCTGTGACGACCCGATCGACGAGCGGCACCAGGCGATCCTGTCCAGCCGCATCTGGGGCGACGGAGACGCGGAGGGGGTGCGCCAGCGGGCTGCCGAGGAGATGAAGATGACCGCGCGGGCCGCGCGTCGCCTGGGCGTCGACACCGTTGTCGGGTTCACCGGCTCCTCGATCTGGAAGTACGTCGCCATGTTCCCGCCGGCGACGCAGGCCATGGTCGACGCCGGATACGAGGACTTCGCCGACCGGTGGAACCCCATCCTCGACGTCTTCGACCAGGAGGGCGTCCGCTTCGCCCACGAGGTGCACCCCTCAGAGAT
>CAVOST010000002.1:0-123007 GCA_963698945.1 uncultured Actinomycetota bacterium
CAATCGAATTCGCCCTACTGGGGGATCAATCAAGACGATGCGCTGGTCTTTCGTGGCCTGATGTAAGGCTCTGATCAAGCGCCGCGAGGCCGTCGTTGGATACCACGTCGGGGTTTGCGATGAGGCCTCCAGCAGGTCTTCGGCCGCCGGTCCGGCGGTTCAGGCCCCATTCGATGAGTTGAGCAGCGAAGTCGGCGCGAACGGTGTACCGCCGAGTTATCGCGGTGGGTGAGGTGCGCTGTTGTAGCGCGTTCTCCCGACTTGTAAGACCAGCCCTTCGAGCCTGAGCGACGACCGCCACGCGCTCGACCGCCTCGACGCTAGGCGATGGGGTGGCCCCGAACCGGCCGCCGTCACGCTAGAGGCGTTCTGCTGCGCAATCACTGAGGCTGAGCTGCGGAGGAGTCTGCATCAGCAGCAGTCGTTGTGCTCGACCCGCCGGCCTTGTCCGCAGGTGCGATCGACGGCGCCATGCGCAGCCCACGAGGCGAGGTCGCGGACCCGTCGGCCGAGCCAGGGGACGATGTCGACGACCAGTGTCTCGATCTGGTCGCGTCGAGTTTGCCGAGGGCTGGTGCGGGTGAGGGAGGGGAGCGGAAAGACCAGATCCTCCTCGATCAGCAGTTCGGCAACCTGACGCGCGAGTCGGCGATGTCCGAGCGGAGGGGGTGCAGTCGGTCGAAGTTCCATAACTTACTGGGAGTAGATGGCGGGGTCGGCGGACAGATCGCTTGCAGGCCGCCGTACAGATGGTGGACCTCGTTGGTATATCTCGTTGAGTTTCTCGATCCCGACCTCGTGCTGGCCGGGCGAGGAGTCCGGGTATGCCGAGGACGCGGGTGTGGTCGTGGGAAGCGCACCGTGAGCACCAGCGCACCGTGCTGCGCCAGTGCGCCAGCGCATTGCAGCAGGTCCGTGCGTACCTGCACGGGATCCCAGGTCGGCCGGAGGACATCGTTGAGACCCACAACCAAGGAAGCGAGTACGGGGCGGTGGGCGATCGCGTCGTCCAACTGCTTCCTGCGGACGTCAACGACAGCACCGGGCACGGCGAGATTGCAGAAAGAGACGTGATGATCGACCGCGATGGCGTCCGCGAGGATCTGCGCCCACCCTCGCCAACCGTCCGGTGTCGGATCTCCAACCCCGCACGAGGCGGAGGCGCCGAGGGCTGCGAACCGGATGTAGTCAGAGGTCTGCGCCGGTCGCTGGGGTTCGCGAGGGGCGCCTGGCGTCGGCGGTCGATGTCCTTCGGGCAGCATGACTCCGCCTCAGCCCGCGATGAGCATCAGGTCGGCCTCGGCACGAAGCGCGGCGGCGGCGGTGTGTGGGTCTGTGCCGTCGTCGGCTGCGGCTTCCAGTACGGCGTTGCCGCCGCCACTTCGGCGGCCAGTTCGTCTTGGCGGCGGGCCATCGCGAGCAGTCGCGTGCGCAGGATGATGACGGTCGTGGCGTCGGAACTCGGGATACTCATGACTACGCCTCCCTGCGTGGCGGCTGAACTGGCGACACCCAGTGAACGATGTCCTGGCGTCCCCACACGACCGGAGAACTACGGAACTAGGTACCTATGTACGCCACGTAGATTCCGACCTCGGCGGCCGGTTGCTGGGCACTGTGCGCGACCGCGACGCCGGCGTGAGCCTTGCTGCGCATTGGTGTGAGGCGTGCTCGTGGTCAGGTGCCGAGGTAGGACGAGCTTCACATCCCTTCGTCGAGGACCGCGAGCAGGTCGGCGCTCTCGTCGTCGAGCCACACCTCGTACGCCGTGAGCGCGAGCGCGAGGCTGACCTGGCCGACCATGCGCGGGACCAGGTCGGAGGAGTGCTGGCCGGTGCGGCGGGCGACGTACTCGGCGATCGCCGCCGCGCCAGGCGGCGTACTGGTGGACGGAGTGCGCGCGGAGCTCCGGGGTGGTCAGGATGAGCCGCATCCGGTCGCGGTGGCTGGGGCGGGCGTCGGCGGGGAAGCGGTTGAACTCCACGACCGCCCGGTGCACCGCGTCGTGCAGCGGCAGGTCCTCGGGCTGGGCGTCGAGGAGGGCACGGAAGCCCGCGAGGGTCTGGTCGAACTGGCCCCACGGGATGTCGTTCTTGGACTGGTAGTAGCGGAACAGCGTGCGGCGGCCGACGCCGACCGTTCGGCGATGGCGTCGAGGGTGGTCCGCTCGAACCCGCGCTCGCCGAAGAGCTCGAAGGCCGCCTGTTCGATCTCCGCGTGCGACGTCGCGTCGGGCCGTCCGCGGGCGCTCCGCCGTACCGCCTGTTCGGTCACGGCAGCGAACCTATCGCGATCCGACGGACTATTTCTGCACTCATTGCCGAAAATGCTCGCCTTATTGCCACGAGTGCCATTAGTGTGGCCGCCACCACAACCGAAGCCTCAGGAGGCAGCCATGGACCCGGAGAACGAGCAGACCGAAGAGCTGATCGCGGAGGACCTGATCGAGGAGGTCTCGATCGACGGCATGTGCGGCGTCTACTGATGGACGCCCTGCTGGGAGAGCCGTGGGCGTTGTCGCCCTCGGTGGCGCTGCGACCCGAGCCGTTCGGGGCGCTGGCCTACCACTTCGGCAACCGGAAGCTGACCTTCCTGAAGCGGCCTGAGCTGGTCGCCGTGGTCCGGGGACTCGGCGAGTGCGCCCGACGTCCGGACGGCGCTCGAGCGCGCCGGCGTCCCCGCCTCCCAGCACGCCGCCTACGCCGCAGCCCTCCGCGGCCTGGCCGCGACCGACATGATCCGCCCCCGCACCGAGACAAGGGGGCCGCCGCATGACCGTCACCGCCGATCGTCAGCGAACGCCACGGACGGGCAGCCTGGTCCAGCAGTTCGAGCTCGGACTGGACGCGCCGATCTGCCTGACGTGGGAGCTGACCTACGCCTGCAACCTGGAGTGCGCGCACTGCCTGTCCAGCAGCGGCCGCCGCGACCCGCGCGAGCTGACCACCGAGCAGTGCAAGGCGGTGATCGACGAGCTGCAGCGGATGCAGGTCTTCTACGTCAACATCGGCGGCGGCGAGCCGACGATCCGCCCGGACTTCTGGGAGCTGCTCGAGTACGCCGTCGACCACCAGGTCGGCGTGAAGTTCTCCACCAACGGCGTCCGCATCACCCCGGAGCGCGCGCGGTTCCTCGCCTCCACCGACTACGTCGACGTCCAGATCTCGCTGGACGGCGCCACCGCCGAGGTCAACGACTACGTCCGCGGTCCCGGGTTCCTACGACATGGCGCTGACCGCGCTGCGCGAACCTGCAGGACGCCGGCTTCAAGGACGCGAAGATCAGCGTGGTCTGCACCCGGCAGAACATCGGCCAGCTCGACGAGTTCAAGGCCCTGGCCGACCAGTACGGCGCGACCCTGCGGCTGACCCGGCTTCGCCCGTCCGGCCGCGGCGCCGACGTGTGGGACGAGCTGCACCCGCTGCCCGAGCAGCAGCGCGTGCTCTACGACTGGCTGATGGCGCACGGCGAGGACGTGCTGACCGGCGACTCGTTCTTCCACCTCGCCGCGTTCGGCGAGTCCCTGCCCGGCCTCAACCTCTGCGGCGCCGGCCGGGTGGTCTGCCTGATCGACCCGGTGGGCGACGTCTACGCCTGCCCGTTCGCGATCCACGACAACTTCCTGGCCGGCAACCTGCTCACCGACGGCGGCTTCGGGCCGTCTGGCAGACCTCCGAGCTGTTCCAGGAGCTGCGCTCGCCGCAGACCGGCGGCGCCTGCACGAAGTGCGAGTTCTTCGACTCCTGCCGCGGCGGCTGCATGGCCGCGAAGTTCTTCACCGGCCTGCCGCTCGACGGCCCGGACCCCGAGTGCGTCCAGGGGTACGGCGAGCAGGCCCTCGCCGGGGACCGGTCGATCCCGGCCGCGAGCCAGGACCACTCCAAGGCCAATCCGACCCGCAACCAGCCGGTGATGCTGCAGCTCCTCACCCGGCGCACCCGACCGGCCGCCGGTCTCGGCGTGCGCCGAGAGCCCGCTCGCGGGTTTCACCCCCTGACACCGGGCCGCCGCGGACCCTCCCATGCCCGCGGCGGCCCGGTCACCAACACCGAGAAGGCACCCATGAAGCTCGAGAACCCCTGGAAGCAGAACCCCTGGTTCGAGTCCGTCGCGGTCGCCCAGGAGCGCGCCCGCAAACGGCTCCCCGCAGCCGGTCTACGACGCCCTGGTCGCCGGCTCCGAGCGCGGCCAGAGCGTGGCCGACAACCAGAGCGCGCGTTCACCGAGCTCGGCCTGGCGCCGCACGTCGTCGGTCAGCAGCCCGAGCGGTCGCAGGCCACCACGGTGTTCGGTCAGCAGATCGGCGCTGCCGGTGATCATCAGCCCGACCGGCGTCCAGGCCGTGCACCCCGACGGTGAGGTCGCCGTCGCCCGAGCCGCCGCCGCCCGCGGCACGATCATGGGTCTGTCGAACTTCGCCTCGAAGTCGGTGGAGGAGGTCACCGCCACCGGCGCGACGACGTTCTTCCAGATGTACTGGACCGGCGAGCGCGACACGATGATCCAGCGGATGCAGCGCGCGCACGACGCCGGCGCGAAGGGTCTGATCGCGACGCTGGACTGGTCGTTCTCGATGGGCCGCGACTGGGGCAGCCCGGAGATCCCGGAGAAGGTCGACCTCAAGACGATGGTGCGGATGGCACCCAAGGTCGCCACGAAGCCACGCTGGCTGTGGCAGTTCGGTCAGCGAGTACCGCGCAGACCGGCGAGCTCCCCGACCTCACCGCCCCCAACCTCGCGCCGCCCGGGCGGCGCGGCGCCCACCTTCTTCGGTGCCTACTACGAGTGGATGACCACCCCGCCGCCCACCTGGGAGGACGTCGCGTGGATGCGCGAGCACCTGGCACCAGATCAGCGGCACCCCGTTCGTGCTCAAGGGCGTGTGCCGGGTCGACGACGCCCTGCGGGCCGTCGACGCCGGCGTCGCCGGGATCTCGGTGTCCAACCACGGCGGCAACAACCTCGACGGCACCCCGGCGCGCGATCCGGATGGTCCGCCCGATCGCCGAGCGCGGTCGGCGACCAGATCGACGTCGTCATGGACGGCGGCGTCCGCCGCGGCTCCGACGTGGTCAAGGCACTCGCGCTGGGAGCCAAGGCCGTGATGATCGGCCGCGCCTACCTGTGGGGACTCGCCGCCAACGGCCAGGCCGGCGTCGAGAACGTCCTCGACGTCCTCGGCGGCGGCATCGACTCCGCGCTCCGCGGACTCGCCCTCTCCTCGACCGCCGACCTCCGCCCCGAGCACCTGCTGATCCCCGACGGCTTCGACCGCGCACTCGGCGTACCCGGCCCCGACCAGGACGAGTCGACGTGAGCAGTTCCGTGGACCTCGACCTCGCCTCCGCCACGTCGCCGGGCCTGCCGCCCGCTGCCGACGGTGCTGGTGCCCGTCGGGTCGATCGAGCAGCACGGACCCGCATCTGCCGCTCGACACGGATACCGTGATTGCGACCGCGGTCGCGACGCGCGCCGCGGAAGCGCTGGTGCAGACGGACGTGCAGTCGTGGTCGCCCCGCCGATCAGCTACGGCTCCAGCGGCGAGCACCAGGACTTCGCAGGCACCAGCTCGATCGGCAGCGCCGTACTCCAGCAAGTCCTCGTCGAACTCGCCCGGTCGATGCGGACCTGGGCTGCCGAGGTGGTGTTCGTCAACGCTCACGGCGGCAATCTCGTCCCGTTGCGATCCGCAGTCCGCCAGCTGCTCGACGAGGGCCACGATGTCGCCTGGGTGGCTTGCGCCACCGAGGACGTCGACCTCCACGCCGGTCGCGCCGAGACCTCGCTCATGCTGTACCTCGCTCCGTGGAACGTGCGGCTCGAGCGAGCGGAGGCGGGCAACACCGGCTCTCTCGCGGAGCTGCTTGCCGGAGATGAAGGCCGACGGAGTCAAGGCCGTCTCACCCAACGGCGTGCTCGGCGATCCGAGGGGCGCGAGCGCCGAGCGAGGGCAAGCCGCGCTGACCGCGATGGTCGGAGACGTAGTGCGTGCCGTCAGACAGTCCTCGAGGACAGACGCTCGAACACGACGCCCGGGTCGCACACCATGACCGAGCGGGTCGTCCTGGTCACCGGTGCAGCGCGCGGCATCGGCGCCGCGACGGTACGCCGACTCGTCGAGGGCGGCGACAATGTCGTCGCGGTCGACTCCTGCGCCGGCGACGACAGCGAGCTTGCCGTACCCGCTCGCCACGCGCGAGGAGCTCGACGCGCTCGTCACGTCCTACGGTGACGCAGTCGTCACCCATGTCGCCGACGTTCGCGACCGCGATGCCCTCCAAGCCGCAGTCGACCTCGCGCTCGACCGTTGGGGACGGATCGACGCCGCGGTCGCCGCGGCCGCCATCATCACCGGCGGCCGGCCCCTGTGGGAGACCGCGGATGACGACCTGCAGCTGCTGTGGGACGTCGACGTCCGCGGCGTCTGGAACACCGCAGCCGTCACCGTCCCCGCCTTCCTCGCCGGGCCCGACCCGCAGGGCGGCCGGTTCGTCGCGGTCGCCTCCGCCGCTGCGAGCCACGGACTCTTCGGACTGGCCGGCTACAACGCCGCCAAGCACGCGGTCGTCGGCATCGTCAAAGGACTCGCAGCCGACCTCGTCGGCACCGGGGTCACCGCCTGCGCGGTCTCACCCGGGTCGACCCGCACACCCATGCTCGCGGCCACTGCTGAGCTCTACGACCTGCTGGCCGTCGACGACTTCGCCGGCAACCAGCTGCTGCGCCGGCTGATCGACCCCGACGAGGTCGCCGCAACGATCGCCTTCTGCTGCAGCCGCGACGCGGCCGTCCTCAACGGCTCGGTCGTCCAGGCCGACGGCGGATTCTCACCGTGACCACGACCATGGCGACCGACCAGCTGCCCCATCGGCTTTGAAGTCCGACTCGAAGGACGACCTGATCCATGCCGATGGCGGCCGGGTCCTCGTCGGCGGCTCACCGGCGCGAGCGGTCCGCCTCAGCGGACCGGCGCAGGCCTTGCTCGGACGGGCCGCGTCGTCGTCGGCGACGCCGCGTCCGCCCATCTCGCACGCCGCCTGCTCGACGGCAACCTCGCCGACCCGGTCCTCGACAACATCGAGGTCGAGGCCTCAGACCTGACCGTCGTCGTACCGGTCCGCGACCGGGCCGACCAGCTCGACCGGTGCCTTGCCGCGCTCGGCACCCTTGCGGGTCGTCGTGGTGGACGACGCGTCGGCTGATCCGGCGGCGGTCGCTCGCGTCGCGGAACGACACGGCGCCCGCGTCGTATCCCTGCGGAGAACCTCGGCCCGGCCGGTGCCCGCAACGCCGGCCTCGCCCTGGTGACTGACGCCGTTCGTGGCGTTCGTCGACTCCGACGTAGTGGTCGACAGCGACGCGCCTGCTCGACGCTGGCCCGGCACCTGGCTGATCCGCTGGTCGCCCTCGTCGGTCCCGCGGTCGTGGGCAAGCCGCGCAACGCGCGACCCCGATGGTTCGAGCGGTACGACGCTGCCGCCTCCTCCCTGGACCTCGGTCGAACCGGCTACCAGGTGCGACCGGGCACCGCGGTCGCCTGGCTGCCGTCAGCCTGCCTGGTCGGTCGCGTCGACCGGCTCGGGAGCGGCTTCGACCCGACGATGCGGGTCGGAGAGGACGTCGACCTGGTCTGGCGGCTGGACGCGGCCGGCTCGGTCGTGCGCTATGACCCGACCGTCACCGCGAGCCACGACGTCCGCACGACGGTCCGAGCATGGCTGAGCCGCAAGTTCGTCTACGGCACCGGCGGCGCGGACCTAGCGGCTCGGCACGGCGACAAGGTGGCACCTGCCGCTCTGTCCGTTACGACCGCGCTAGGAGCCGCCGCGATCCTGCAACGCCGATGGTGGTCGGTGCCGATCGCGGCTGTCACTGTTGCGACGACGACGCGCAAGCTTCGCCCCGCGCCTCCCTGTCGAGCGCGGTCGCACCATGCTGGGCGCCCGGCTATCCGCCCGAGGACTCGGTTGGGCGGTCCGCCAGGAGTCGGGCCTACTGCTGCGCCACTGGTGGCCCCTCACTGCACTCGCCGTCCCCTTCAGCAGATCGGTACGACGCGCCCTGGCGACCGCCGTGATCCTCGACCTCGTGCTGTTCCTGCGTGAGCGCCCCGGCGTCGACCCGTTCACGGCGCTGGTAGCCCGACGCTTCGACGACCTCGCCTACGGCGGCGGACTCTGGTGGGGCGCACTTTCGCCGTCGAAGCGTTCGCTGTTTGCTCGTCCGTCGGCCGGACATCACGAACCCCAGGCTCACCGAGAGCCGACACCGGCGGGACGTGCGGGTCCCGGCTGGTCTGAGATCGTCGTCCAGGTCACGCGGACACCGCCGGTGCCCGGCGTGGAGCAGGCGATGGTGCCGCCGGCGCTGCGGATCGTGGCCAGGAGCGAGGCAAGAACCTCGCTGGGAACGGTCGCGGTGTGCCAGGTCATGACGCCCGTCCGATCAAGTTCACCATGTTGCCCCGCATCACCTTGCCGCGAAGCGGGTGGGCGTTCCGGGTCGAGGTGACGCTGAACCAGCCGTCCCAGTACAGCGAGTCGGGACCGCGGCGGGTGCCGAACTCGAGCCGGACGTAGCCGACCTGGCGCTCGGCGTCGAGGACGCAGGAGCCGTCGTGCAACGGAGCGCCGAACGCATCGCGCAGGTACCGCTCGTTGTCGGGGAGCACGGTAGGCATGGCCGGCTCCTCAGCAGGCCCGGAGCAGCTGGTCGGCCTCGGCCCGAAGGGCGTTGGCCGCACTGCGGTGGCCGTGGACGGTGCTGGGCTGGGGCTTCCAGTACGGCGTGGTCGCGGCCTCCTGGGCGGCCAGCTCGTCCTGTCGGCGGGCGAGCTCGAGCAGACGCGAGCGCAGCACGCCGGCCATCGTGATCTCGACCGTTGTGTCGACGGTGGTGGTCATTGGGTACTCGCTTTCCTTCTGGTCGAGCCTTCTGATCGGGTGATTCGGTCTGCAATCAGTGAAGGCTCCGGACCAGCGGATCGGCGACCGAGAACTACGCAGGTGCGTACCTAGTCGCGATCTGCGTAGTCGGTGCGCGAGCCCCGTTGTCGCGGCCGGCGACCACCGCCCGCGGAACTTCGGACTGTCCCGAACGGTCACAAGAGGGGCAATCGCCTACCAGCCGCCGTTCTCGGCGAGCGCTGAGAGGCGGTCGGTGAGTTGATCCATCCGGCTCTGGCCGGCGCGGACGTAGCGGAGGGCGGCGGTCGGCGTGCTGTCGCCGAGGAAGGCCTGGATCTCGCCGATGTTCGCTCCCTGCTGGGCGAGGAGGGTCGCTCCGGTGGCGCGGAGGTCGTGGAACCGGAGGTCGTCGCGGCCGGCAGCGTGGCGGCGCCGTACCAGCCGCGGTGCGTGTCTTTGCCCTGGAAGCGGGCGTGGGTGGAGAGTGCTGGCCGTGGGCGCCGGGGAACAGCAGACCGTCGCGGCCGGTGACGTAGGTCCGTAGGTGCTTCTTGATCGCCGGGGCGATGTGGGCCGGGATCCGCTGGTCACGGATCCCGACGCCGACTTCGGTCCCTTGACGATCTTCTTGCCGGGGCCGGCTCGCGCGACCGCGCGGCGGATCTTGATCACGCGCTTGTCGAGGTCGACGTCGGATCGTTGTGGTCGGCGAGCTCGCCGTACCCATGCCAACACCACAGGGCCAGCAGGACCATCGCCCGCCATTCAGGTCGGATGTAGTCGAGGATCACCTCGATCTCCAAGGCTGTCGCGATCTGCTCTCGCTTGGGTGAGGTGCCGGAGCCGCCACCCCGAATGGCGAACGGGTTGACCTGGCCGACGAGCGGTCCGTGTGCACCGGTCGCGACCGTCATCACCGCCCGGGCGAGTGTGTAGGCCTCGCGACGCGTCCGCTCCTTGTCGGCCGGAAGCCGGTCGTACGACTGGTTGACCATGCCCGGCGTTATCTGGTCGAGAGGGACCTCGCCGAAAGTCGGGTTGATGTAGGTGGCCAGCATCCGCTGGTAGCCGTCCAAGGTCGAGGCGCCAGTCGGCGCCCCTTCACCTTGCGCTCGACGAGGTAGCGCTGGGCGTAGTCGGCGTACGTCGGCAGGTGCGCGGCCTCGGCGGCCTTCCGCGCGGTCTCGATCCGGAGCCGCGGTGCTCGCCACCCGGCGGGGTCCTCGAGTGCCGGTGCTCGGCTGCCAGCCACGCTTCCGCGTCGATCCTCGCGGTGAAGGTTTCGGGTGCGTTGTGTCGTGCACCGTCATGCCCGACGTAGTCGGCCTGGTAGCGACCGCTGGGCAGCCGGCGGACGTGGCCGAAGCCCCGGTGCCTGTGTCTGCCAGCCATGTGATTAACCCCGAGTCGTGCGATCCGCGTGCGATCCACGTGCGATCCAGCAGGCAATTCGCGTCCTACTTTGTCCACAGGACGGTACGTCAGGATTCAGTGTTTGTGCAGGTCAGAGGCAGTTTTGGCTATCAGAGTCCACCTGTGGATAACTTTGTCGGATTCGTTTCGAATCCACTACCTGCCACAGGAAAAACCGCCTCTGACCTGCGGAAACGCAGATCAGAGGCGGTTTGCATTGACCGTCGTGCGATCCAGCACGGCGTTTTGGCAATCCTCTTGGCCACGAGAGTCCCCGAAAGTGTCATGCGAGGTCAGTGGATCTGCCCCGATGGTAGCGCCCAACGCCGCCGGCCCGTGGTGCACCTGGTTGCGGTGCGCGCGTGCGGGACGACCACCGTCCATGCGCTGATCGTCGATGCCCTGGCTGACTTCTGGCGGCGCGATGGGTGCGACCGAGAGCGCGACGACCGAACGGCCGATCGCACCACGCGGCGTACCGTCACGCCCTCGGCGCCCTTGCTGCCGAGGGCGTGTCGATTGTCCGCGCGCTAGCACCATAGGACATGTGCCGGACATCTCGTGGGTTGGGAGTCGTTGGGTACGCCGACGCCCGAAGGTTCCTCATCCGCGTTTGTACGACAGCCGATCCAATCCGTCTCCTGCGAGCGTCGAGCTAGCCGAGGACCGGCGCGACGCGCTCAACCAGGCGGACGTTCGAAGACTGCAGACGATCACCGGCTCGGGTGCGTTCCATCGGGGAGGGCCCTGCCGCGTCGGCTCTATCGTTGGCGGGAGGCGGGTCGGGCAGACCCGGGCTGGAGTGCTGAGTGGTGGGACATGAGACGCGGTACGCGAAGAGCGATCGAGTCAGCATCGCCTACCAGGTTGTTGGCGATGGTGCCGACCTGATCGTGGTGCCGGGTTTCGTCTCTCATGTCGAGGTGGCGTGGGAGCAGCCAACGGCCTGCCCATTTCCTGAGCCGACTGGCCGCGTTCTCGCGGCTGATCATCTTCGACAAGCGCGGTACGGGCATGTCCGACCCGGTCGACAGCCCCCCGTCGATGGACGAGCGGATGGACGACATCCGCGCCGTTATGGATGCCGCCGGTTCGCTTCGGCACCCTCCTCGGAATTTCAGAAGGCGGCACCCTCAGCCTGCTGTTCGCGAGTAAACACCCGGAACGGACCCGGGCGCTGGTGCTGTACGGGGCCTGGGCCCGTCGCCTGACCGGACCCGACTACCCGTACGGCCCCTCGGCTGAGCAACTCGAGGACACGATCGTCGTGATGGACGGGGCGTGGGCATCCGGCACGTGGTGGGATGGCGGCCGGCCGAGCCCGGCCGACGACGCGCGGCACCGCGAGTGGTGGGCGCGGTATCTGAGGATGGCAGCGAGCCCCGCCATGGCGCAGAACGTCATCCGCATGAACATGCGCATGGACATACGCGACCTGCTCCCGACGATCGACCACCCGACCCTGATCTTGCATCGCGCTGGTGACACGTGGATCGACGTGGGACATGCTCGTTACCTCGCGGAGCACATTCCGAGAGCCCGCTACGTCGAAGCCGCCCGGATCTGACCACCGGCCCTGGCTCGGCGACGTCTACTTCATCGCTGACGAGATTGAAATCTTCGTGACCGGACGAAATAGCGGCCCGAGGCGGCGAACCAGCCTAGGGGTAGATGCCCTGAGCCGGCGCGAACGCGAGGTGGCTCTTCTCACGTCACGAGGCGAGACAGCCAGCCAGATCGCCGGTCGGCTCCTCCGGCGTCAGCAAGCGCACGGTGGAGAGTCACCTGGTCAGCGTCTACGAGAGCTTCGGGGTCGGTTCCAAGACAGAGTTGATCCGCCGCGCGTCCGAGTTCGGGATCTACAAAACCCCCGTATCTATACGGAGGTATCTCTCACCTGCCCTGTCTACCGTCATCGAAAGCCTGTGATGGTGGGAGGTCGAGATGAACGAGTCAGCGCCAACGTGGTCCACACTCCGTGAGCTGGTCGCTGTGGTTGTCGCGCCACCGCACCTCAAGAGGACGGTGTCGGTCATGGTGGTGGTCGGCAGCGCGTTCTTCGCGATGAACCAGCTCGGCGTCATCTTGGCCGGCCGAGCAAGCGCGCTGGTCTGGGTGAAGGCCGTTCTGACCTACTTGATGCTGCTTCTCGTCTCGAACTTCGGGCTTCTCTCGGCGACCCGCAGAAGTGTCGACCAGCTTGCAGTCGACCCACCACTGATCGAGAACGAGTAACAATGTGGAAAAACCCCGGCACTTGCGACCGAGCTGGAAGGAACAAGAAGATGGACGAGTCAAGCATGGCGGCCTTCGTCGAGAAGGCAGTCGCGGATGTGGGAGCCCTGCTCGGCGGCTCGATGGTCGTCATCGGCGACAAGCTCCGCACTGTATCGTGCGATGGCCGGGGCCGGTTGGCTCAGCCCGGCGGACCTGGCCGGCCGCACACGGGGACCGCCGAGCGGTACGTGCGCGAGTGGTCGAGCGCACAAGCGGCACGCGGCTATCTGCTGTACGACGGCGCCTTCGCCGGTCTGCTTCGACGAGCACGCGACCTCCAGCTGACGGATGAGACCAGCCCAGCCTGCGTCATCGGTGCGTTCGAGATCGCAGTCGGTTCGGGCTCCAGCCCCACCGACACGATCGCGGAGCGGTTCCGGACCGGGGACGGTTTCTACTGTGGGGCGACCACGACGCGCACGTTCTCGGCGGCTGCGAACGATTCTTCCGGCCCGGCTACCTCAACAACCTGGCCAGCGCCTGGATCCCCGCGCTCGACGGCGCTGAAGCCGAGCTACTGCTGCTGGCGCACACGTCGCCGACGTCGGATGCGGACACGGTGCCTCCACGTTGCTCCTTGCCGAGGTGTACCCAGCGTCGAGCATCGTCGGTTTTGATGCGCACGAGGGTTCAATCGAGTCCGCGCGTAAGCGTGCCGCGGACGCAGGGCTGGCTGATCGGGTCCACTTCGAGGTGGCCTCAGCCGCGACCTTCGAAGGAGCCTTCGACCTCGTCTGCTTCTTCGATCGCTCCACGACATGGGTGACCCGGCCGGTGCATGTGCCCACGCACGCGATCGTCTGGCGCCCGATGGGACCCTCTTGCTCATAGAGCCGTTCGCCCACGATGACCTCAGCGACAACCTCAACCCGGTCGGCGCCGCCTACTACGGGTTCTCGACCCTGCTCTGCACGCCGAGCTCGACCGTCGTCCCAGGAAGTTGGCGCCGCGCTGGGCGCGCAGGCGGGGGAGTCCCGGCTGCGGGACATCGTTGTCGGCGCAGGGTTCACAACCTTCCGCCGGGTGGCCGAGACGCCATTCAACATTGTGCTGGAGGCGAAAGCGTCATGAAGTTTGCGCAGATCATCGAGTTCAGAACGAGTCAGATCGCCGACTTCGACGACTACTTCGACGCGTGGATTGCCAGGACGCAAGGTGACCGAATCTCGCATCGCGCAGTGCTGACAAGGGACCGAGACGCCGACAACCAGTACATGCTCACGGTGGAGTTCGCATCACACGACCAGGGCATGGAAGGCTCCAACTGCCGGGTACCTGGCGGAGTTTGCCTCGTTCCTTGCAGGGATCTGCGACGCCCCGCCAACCTTCCGCAACCTGGATGTGCTGCGCGACGACGCCCTGTAGGAACATGCGGGGAAGGCGAGTCACACCACCGCGAAGCGGCGGCGTCGCCGCGTCAGGCGGCAGCGGTCGATGTGGAGACGCTCCTGCTCTCCAGCTCAGAATCCGAGGATGGCGAGCTTTCGCGTCCACGCAGTCCTCCTCGTACGAGTTCGTCCGGCAGCGGTTCGTCGACAGCGAAATGGAGCGAGCCGCTTGTGCGCTCATATCCGGCGAGACGGTCACCCAGACCCGCGAGCACCTCGCCACTGTGGGGCAGGTACGCGAGATGGTTCTTGAACGCAGCGAAGCCGGCCACGATCTTCCCTCTGACCCGGAAACGCAGGCATGCCGTAGGAGACGCACTCCTCGGCGTCTGGGACAACCGCTCGGATTGATCGGCGTAGCGCTTCGAGGGTGCTCCGCTTCGGCTCCTCCACTCCTGCCAGGTAGGCATCGACCTCTTCTTTTCGTCATGGCAGACAGTCTCCTCGCGCCTGGTGGTGATGTCGCCGTGGCGGCCGCCCGCGAGCCAGCCACGTGTTGCGCCGGCAAGCGGCAGTCACATCGCCGCGTTTCGCGCGTCAGGGCTTCGCTGGACCGTCGACGTTCACCGTCGGGGTGCCGCCACCGACCCGGGCGATCACGGCCAAGGATGGCTCACGGGTGGGGTTCGACTCACGGTGGACGGTCCAGGCCGGAACGTGCACGAAGTCGCCGGGGCCAGCATCGATGTAACCGTCGTGGCCCTCGAACTCGAGGCGTAGCACGCCGCGCACGATGTACAGGCTCGACTCGTTGCGCTCGTGGTGGTGCCAGCCCGACACCGCACCGGGTGGGGTCTCGACCTGGCCGGCCCAGAGGAGCGGTAGTTCGAAGGCCAGGGCGCGGTTCATGCCAGGCGTGTGGTCGGCCGCAGTCAGGTCGGATGGGGTGAAGACCCGTACGGGCCGAGGCAGCTGCACCGCTCATGACCTCAGGGTGCCACCATCGGGTGCTCCTCACGACCCTCCTCTCTTCCGGCCCGTCAGCGCCGCGACACAGCGACAAGGCACTGGACGACCGCCCACTGCCACTCACCTCGGGCTCCCGTCCTCGTCCGGCGGGAGCCCGAGTTCGTCAGACGGCGATATCCGGCACTCACACATGAGGGTCGGATACCGCCCACCGTGTGTCGACTACTTGACCTCGGAGCGGCGCAGGGACAGCAGCCCGACGACGAGGGGAATGACGATCCAGATCATCGTGGTCGAGCCGAGCATCGCCCACTCCTTAACGGTGTTCGTGGCGCCATCGAGGAGCGCCACCTGCGTGTAGTGCCAGTCGATCCACGGCTGCAGGTCCTCGAACCACGAGCGCACCTGAGCCAGGAGCGCGAGGATGCCCGGCATGACCAGTGAAGCGACGAAGTAGCCCACGATCGCGGCCGCGGAGTTGCGCAGCACGACACCGAGGGCGAAGCCGAAGGCCATGCCAACCAGGTTGTAGAGCACCATCTGGAGTGCCATGGACAACGAAATGTCCCACGCGGTGTCGACGCCTGCGAGCGCGGACCCGGCCACGTTGCCGAGGGCGCCGACCGCGAAGGCGACGGAGACGGCGCCGAGGCCCACCAGGAGGGTCGCGATCGCCTTGGCGCCGATCACGCGGCCGCGGCTCGGCACCAGCGTGAACGTCGTGAGCCCACTTCGCTGGCTCCACTCACCGGTGACGGCCAGGATCGCGATGATCGGCAAGATCACCGACATCGGGAACCCGCTCGCCCTCACGAAGTTCTGGTAGGTGACGTCGCTGTTGAGGCCGAGGACGAGGAGCGACCCGGCCGAGATGGGCGACAGGACGCCGATGCTGATGAGCATCCAGAATCCCGAGCGGGTGTTGAACATCTTGCGCAGCTCGACCTTGACGAGTCGGGTGGTCGGGATGGGACGGGCGGTCCGTCGGGCCGGCGCGGCCTCGATGGTGTCGGGAGAGATGATCGTGGCGGTCATGCCGCAACTCCTTCGCGTTGGGTGTCGGCAGTGAGCGACAGGAACATGTCTTCGAGCCCGGCGCCCTCGGCGGACCGGAGCTCGGTGAGGGCGATGCCGGCGGTCAGGGCCACGGCCCCGACCCGAGCGGGGTCGGCGTCGGTGCGGACCGAGCCGTCCCCGGCGAGCGTGCTGGGGATCCCGGCCTGCTCGAGGGCGTGCGCGAGGTCGCGCGGTGACGTCGACCGGACGAGCGTCCCCGCTGCGGCCAGCAGCTCTTCCTTGCTGCCGGACGCGACGATCTTGCCGTTGCCGATCACGACCAGGTCGTCGGCGATGACCTCGATCTCGTGGAGCAGGTGCGAGGACAACAGGACGGTGCCGCCCTGGCTGGCGAAGCCCGTCAGCAGGTCGCGCATCCACCGGATCCCGGCAGGGTCGAGCCCGTTGGCCGGTTCGTCGAGGATCAGCACCTGGGGGTCCCCGAGCAGCGCGGTGCCGATGCCGAGTCGCTGACGCATGCCGAGGGAGTAGTTGCGCACGCGGCGCTTGGCCTCCGATGGTGTCAGGCTGACGAGCTCGAGCATCTCGTCGACGCGGCGGCGGGGCAGACCCATGGTGTCGGCGGCGATCGTGAGGATCTCGCGTCCGGTGCGACCGGCGTGCTGGGCGGAGGCGTCCAGGAGGACGCCCACCTCGAGGCCGGGGTTGGGGAGGTCGGCGAACCGTTCTCCGTTGATGGTCGCGGTGCCGGACGTCGGGACGGTCAGGCCGACCATCACGCGCATCGTGGTGGACTTGCCGGCGCCGTTCGGGCCGAGGAAGCCGGTGACGCGACCGGGCAGGGCGGTGAAGGAGACGTTGTCGACGGCGGTGAAGCCGGCGTACCTCCGGGTCAGTGACTCAACAGTGATCATGTGACAACCCTCGCCGCGTCGCGGCGTGCGCACATCGGCGTCGAGGCCGGACCCTCCTCGGCCGTTGGGAGGAGCGGGGTCTCGTTCTTTCGGTCGGTCCCCGAGGCCTCGGCGGTCCCTAGGCTGGGTGTGTGATCACCAACGCCCTGCGCTCGCTGTGGGCCGAGCCCCGCGCAGCCGACGCTCCCGAACGGGTGTGGCGCGACTGGGTGCTGGTCGGGGTGTTGATGGTGACGGCGCTGCTCGAGGGAGTCCTCCGGGACGACGTCGCCTGGCGGCCGTTCGCGACGATCGTGGCGGTCGGACTCGCGCCGGTGCTGCTGTGGCGGCGTACCCAGCCGTTGGCCTGTGTCGTGGTGGCCTTCGGCACCGCGATGGTGTTGGGGCTGGCGACCCTGGCGGGCGGGGCCCCCAATGTCGGCCTCGACACGATGATCTACGTCCTGGTGCTCGTCTACGCGCTGGTCCGCTGGGGCTCAGGGCGCGAGATCGTGATCGGGCTGGCGGTGGTGCTGGTCGCTGCGGTCATCGGTACGGTCGCCGACTACACCGGGCCTGTCCGACGTCATCGGCGGGTTCGGCATCCTGGCGGCGGCGGCGGCGGGCGGAGCGGCGTTCCGCTACCGCGCCGAGAGCTGGCGCCGGGCGTTGGACCAGATCCGCAGCCAGGAGCGGGTCGGCCTCGCGCGCGAGCTGCACGACATGGTCGCCCACCACGTCTCGGCGATCGCGGTGCAGGCGCAGGCGGGCCGGACGCTGGCCGGGCAGCGACCTGAGGCGGCGCTCGAGGCGCTGGCGGTCATCGAAGGGGAAGCGTCGCGGACGCTCGCGGAGATGCGGGCGATGGTCCGGGTGCTGCGCGACGGAGCGCCGGCGGAGTACGCCCCCCAGCCCGGCGTTGCCGACCTGGTGTCCCTCGCCCGCCGCGACCCGGTCCCGGTCGTCGACGTGGAGGTGCCAGATGACCTGGACGAACTTCCGCTCCAGGTCGACGCGGCGGTCTACCGGCTGGCGCAAGAGGCGCTGACCAACGCCCTGCGGCACGCCCGCAACGCCTCGCGTGTGGAGATCCGGGTCGTCGAGGGCGCGAGGAAGGCTGCGGCTACGCGTGACCGACGACGGACAGATCGACCCGGCGCGGTCGGCGAGCCACGGCTTCGGGCTGCTGGGGATGACCGAGCGCGTGCAGCTGCTCGGCGGCACGCTGCGTGCCGGGCCGGCGCCCGAGGGCGGGTGGACGGTCGACGCCGAGCTGCCGACGGAGGTACGCCGATGACGGTGCGCGTGCTGGTGGCCGACGACCAGGATCTGGTGCGTACCGGCCTGTCCATGATCCTTGACGCGCAGCCCGACATCGAGGTCGTCGGCCAGGCCGCCGACGGCCACGCCGCGGTCGAGCTGGCGCGTCGGCTCCGCCCCGACGTGTGCCTGGTCGACATCCGGATGCCCGGGCTCGACGGCATCGAGGTGACCGAGCTCCTCGCCGGGCGGGGCGTCCCGGACCCGATGGCGGTGGTGGTGATCACGACCTTCGACCTCGACGAGTACGTCCACGGCGCGCTCCGGGCCGGCGCCCGAGGCTTTCTGCTCAAGGACGCCGGGCCGGAGCTGCTCGTCCAGGCCGTGCATGCCGCCGCCGTCGGCGATGCCCTGATCGCGCCGAACATCACCCGGCGGCTGCTGTCCACCCTGGCCGCCAGGGAACCGTCGAGCCGACGTACCCAACCGATCGAGCCGCTCACCGACCGCGAGGAGGAGGTGCTGGCGCTGGTCGCCCGTGGCCGCACGAACGCCGAGATCGCCGCCGATCTCTTCATCGGCCTGACGACCGCCAAGACCCACGTCGCGAGCCTGCTGACCAAGATCGGCGCCCGCAACAGGGTCGAGATCGCGATGTGGGCCTACGACACCGGCCGGGTGGGGGACTGAAGCCGCCGTCCAAGGACTCGGAGAAGCCGTTCCGCCAAGCAAGCAGGATTCGATGAACGCGGTCTCGTCAAGGTGACTACGCAGAGGGGGCATGCAGCCGACGACGACGGTTGGCTAGATCGAGGGTGCGGTGACCCGGGTGGGCGACGTCCACGCCGACATCGCGCGAGCACGCCCGGGTTTCCGTGATCAGTTCCTCCAACCCGCGCGGCTCGTCGGGGATCAGCCGGTCGCCGGGCCGACGCGAGGCTGGTGGGGTGCGTCAAACAGCCGCCTCTGGACGGGAGGGCATGAACCCGATGGCGGGCGCACCGAGGGGCGCAGTCGCGGAGTACGAACCCGCCGGGGAGGTCGACCAGCGTCAAGGATCGCGTCGGGGACGCGGCGATCGGCGCTGCGGGTTAAAGCAACGGGCGTCAAACCCAGTCCTGACTACGCTGGCTGCGTGACTTGCGGGAGCGCTCATGCCGAGGCGTCCATGGCACTGCTCGAGGACGTCCATGGTTTCAGGGCATCGGCTGCCGCCCCTGGCCACGGCAGGTGCTCAGGTCGCTGCCGGTGGGTGAGCAAGCAACCTATCCGCGTGGCACCTTGATCCCAGTAGCCGAGTGGCAGCGGTAGCCGAAGGGGTTCTTCAGCAGGTACTGCTGGTGGTGGTCCTCGGCGTAGTAGTAGGACTCGTAGGGCCTGATCTCGGTGGTGATCTCGTCGTAGCCGCGCTTGGTCAGCTCGGGCTGGTAGCGCTCGGTGACCTCACGCGCGACCTTCTCCTGCTCGGGGGAGGTGTAGTAGATCGCGGAGCGGTACTGGGTGCCCATGTCGTTGCCCTGGCGCATCCCCTGCGTGGGGTCGTGCACCTCGTAGAAGGCTGCGACGAGGTCCGCGTAGGCGACCTTGGCGGGGTCGTAGACGACCCGGACCGCCTCGGTGTGGCCGGTGCGGCCGCTGCACACCTCTTCGTACGACGGGTTCTCGGTGTAGCCGCCGGCGTACCCGACGGAGGTCGACCAGACGCCGGGGACCTGCCAGAAGACCTCCTCGGCGCCCCAGAAGCAGCCGAGGCCGAAGACCGCCACCTCGTAGCCCTCGGGGACCTCGTCGGTGACGAGCGGGGCGTCGAGCGCACGGTGCTTCTCGGCGAGGTCGAACCAGCGTTGCGGGCGGCCCTTGAGGGCCTCGTCGGAGGTGGGGAGCGTGGACTTGCTGCGCAGGAACATGCCCCCAGTCTTGCTCAACCGTGGTCGGCGCAGTAGGCGTCGCGGGCAGCGGAGTGGTCGCTCGAGCCGAAGGTGGCCCGGATCATGGTGGCCTGCGAGGCGGCGTACTCCTCGATGGCGTGCTCGGCCAGCGCCTTCTGGGCCGGCGTCCTCGCCGTCACCAGGTCCTCGGCGTGCCGCCAGACCATCTCGCGCCAGCCGCGCATGATCGCGCCCACGCCGATGTCGTCGGCGGGGCCGACGTCGTAGTCGTCGAAGGTCGGGTCGAAGCGTGCGGACTCCTCGTCGAAGACGGGGACGTAGAGGCTGTCGAGGCGCTGGTTGTAGGCGTTGTGGTCGGCCTTGTGGCTGGTGCCGTCGGCGGCCGTCAGCCCGACCGTGGCCAGCGCGTGCGGGAAGTCGTTGTTGATGTGGGCGTTCATGTTGAGCAGGAAGTCGCCGAGCCCGGTCACCGACCTGTCGTCGCTCGCGGTGAGCGCCGTGCGCCAGGCCTTCGGCACCTCGCTGTGCCGCCCGCTGTTCCAGGTGTCCATCGTGTCGAAGTACAGCTGCGCGAAGACGGCGTCGAGCTGGGTCAGCCAGGTGCGGTCGTGGAAGTAGCCGGCCTGTGTCGCCTGCTGCACGTTCTGGGTCACGCGCAGGTAGGCCAGCGAGAAGATCGAGTCGTGGTCGCAGCTCGCCGCCAGCGGGGCGAGCCGGCGCTCCATCTCGGCGATCACGTCGTCGATGCACTGGGGGTTGCCGTCGGCGCACACCGGGCCGTCGTACGGCGTGTGGGGGACCGGCACCGGGGGCAGCGCGCCGACCGCCGGGTCGAGCACACCGGGACCGGGCGCGTCGCCGCGAGCGGGCCCGGCCACCAGCAGCATCGGCAGGACGAGCAGCAGCGCGGCGGTCCGGAGGAGTCGCATGGCTGGTCAACGACCGTGCGCGGCGCCGGTCACGTAGCCTCGCGGGTGTGACGCAGGAGCACGCGAACAAGGCTGGGTTCGAGACTCGCGCGATCCACGCGGGCTACGAGCCCGACCCCGTGACGGGGTCGGTGATCCCGCCGATCTACGCCACCTCGACCTACAAGCAGGACGGCGTCGGCGGGCTGCGCGGTGGCTACGAGTACAGCCGCTCGGCCAACCCGACCCGCACCGCGCTCGAGGGCAACCTGGCAGCCCTCGAGGAGGGTGAGCGAGGCTTCGCCTTCGCCTCCGGGCTCGCGGCGGAGGACACCTTGCTCCACACCGTCTGCGTGCCCGGCGACCACGTCGTCATCCCCGACGACGCCTACGGCGGCACCCATCGGTTGTTCGACAAGGTCGCCTCGCGGTGGGGCCTGGAGCACTCCACCGCCCCCGTGCACGACCCCGACGCGATGGCGGCCGCGATCACGCCGAAGACCAAGATCGTCTGGGTCGAGACGCCGACCAACCCGCTGCTCAACATCGGCGACATCGCAGCCCTGGCTTCCGTCGCCCACGATGCCGGGGCGCTGCTGGTGGTCGACAACACCTTCGCCTCGTCGTACCTGCAGCAGCCGCTGACCCTCGGCGCCGACGTCGTGGTGCACTCCACGACCAAGTACGCCGGCGGGCACTCCGACGTCATCGGCGGCGCCCTGGTCGTCCGCGACCTCGAGCTGGCCGAGCAGCTCGCCTACCACCAGAACGCCATCGGCGCCGTGGCCGGGCCGTTCGACGCCTGGCTGGTGCTGCGGGGGCTCAAGACCCTGGGCGTCCGGATGGACCGCCACTGCGACAACGCCGAGGCGGTGGTCGACTTCCTCACCGGCCACGCGGCGGTCGGCGACGTCTTCTACCCGGGACTGGAGCAGCACCCGGGGCACGAGGTCGCGGGCCGCCAGATGAAGCGGTACGGCGGCATCGTCTCCTTCCGCGTCGCCGGGGGCGAGCAGCACGCGCTCGACGTGTGCGGCCGGGCCGAGGTGTTCACGCTGGGGGAGTCGCTCGGCGGCGTGGAGTCGCTGATCGAGCACCCGGGCCGGATGACCCACGCGAGCGTGGCGGGGACCGACCTCGAGGTCCCCGACGACCTGATCCGGCTGAGCGTCGGCATCGAGACCGCCGACGACCTCCTCGCCGATCTGGAGCAGGCCCTTGGCTGAGCCCGACGTCAGGTTCTCGCTGGCCAACGAGCGGACGCTCCTGGCCTACCAGCGAACCGCCATCGGCCTGATGGCGGCGGCGATCGCGATCGTGCACTTCTTCGGCGACGACCTGCTCGTGGTGCTGCTCGCCGTCGCCTTCCTCCTCACGGGCGTGGTGGCGGCGGTCGGTGGCTACATCCAGTTCCGACGCGTCGACGCGGCGATCCGGGAGGGCCGGCCGATCGGCAGCGGACCTGCCGCCCACACGCTGAGTCTCGCGATGCTGCTCTGCCTGGCTCTTGCGGCGGCGTACGTGATCAGCCGCGGCTTCTGAGGTGACGCGCGTCCTCTGCGTGGACGTCGGCTCGACGTTCACCAAGGCGGCCCTCGTCGATGCCGGGAACGGCGCGCTGCTGGGGGCCACCAGCCACCCGACGACGTTGATGAGCGACGTCCTCGACGGCGTCGACGCGTGCCGCGAGGCGCTGGGTGCCGAAGGCGTCGAGGTGCTGGCCTGCTCCTCCGCGGGCGGCGGGTTGCGGATCGCCGTCGTCGGGACCGAGGAGCTCGTCACCGCCGAGGCCGGCCGCCGGGTGGCGCTCTCGAGCGGCGGCAAGGTCGCGCTGGTGTCGGCCGGCGGGCTCGACGCGGGGCGGCTGACCCGGCTGCGCGAGTCACGGCCCGACGTCCTGCTGCTGGTGGGCGGCACCGACGGCGGCAACGCCGAGGTGCTCGAGGCCGACGCCGGCTTCCTGGCGCGCGAGGGCTGGACCGGGCCCGTCGTCGTCGCAGGGAACGTCGAGTCGCAGGACCGCATCGCGACGCTGTTCGAGACGTCACGGACGCCGTGCGTCCTCGCCGACAACGTGGTGCCGAAGATCGGCGTGCTGGCGCCGGAGTCGGCGCGCCGGGCCATCCGGGAGATGTTCCTCGCGCACGTGATCGGCGGCAAGGGACTGAGCAAGCGCGCCGACTTCGCCGCCATGGTGCAGGGCCCGACGCCGGACCTCGTGCTCACCGGGGTGGAGGTGCTGGCGCGCGAGGTGGGTGACGGGGTCGTGGTGGTGGACATCGGGGGAGCAACCACCGACGTGCACTCCGTCGTACCGCTCGACCCGGAGGACGCCGGCCTCTCGCGCGAGGTGGTCGCCAGCACGCCGGTCACCCGCACCGTCGAGGGCGACCTCGGGATGCGGTGGAGCGCGCTGAGCACCTGGGAGGCGGGGGTCGAGGCGGGCCTGCTGGACGATGCCGACCGGGACGCCGCCGTACGACGAGCCCAGGACCCGACCTTCCTGCCCACCTCTGACGAGGAGCGCGACGAGGACGTGCGCCTCGCGACGACCGCGGCCACGCTGGCGGTCCGGCGTCACGTCGGGCGTTCGAGGGTCGTGGTCGGGCCTGACGGTCAGAGTCGTCGAGCGCACCGGCAAGGACCTGCGCGAGGTCGGCCTGCTGGTCGGTTCCGGTGGCGTGCTGCGCCATGCGCCTCCGGGGACGGCCGCGGCGATCCTGGCGCCGGCGACCGGGCCCTCCCCCGACGGGTGGCAGCAACCCGAGCACCCGCGCGTGGTCGTGGACCAGGACTACGTCCTCGCGGCGGTCGGCCTGCTGGCCTCACGACACCCGCAAGCGGCGGCGGCCCTTGCCCGTAGCCTGTCGCTGTGCGAGGAGACCCACGTCACCTGAGGGGCTGGGCCGAGCTCCGCGAGATGCGCCGGGAGACCGAGGAAGCCCGCCGCGCGCTCGAGGCGCAGGCGGCGGCCGCAGGCCCCAGCAACCTGCAGGCCGCCCGGGTGCCCTACGGCGTGGACCTGGCCGCGGCCTGGAGCTGGCGGCTGCTCGTCATCGGCGGGCTGTTGGCGGTGCTGCTCTGGCTGCTGAACTTCTTCCTCGTCGTGGTGATGCCACTGGTGATCGCACTGCTGCTCGCTGCCCTCACGGCGCCCGTCGTCACCTTCTTCGTGGGCAGGGGCATGCCGCGCAAGATCGCCGCGCTGTTCGTCGTGATCTTCGGCATCCTCCTGCTGGCGCTGATGGTGGGCTTCGTCGGCAACCAGGTCTCCTCCGGGGTCGGTGACCTCTCCAAGCAGGTGAGCAGCGGCCTCGACCAGATCCACTCCTGGCTGCAGACCGGGCCCCTGCACGTCACCGACGCCCAGATCAACTCCGCGCTGGAGAACGCCCAGCAGCAGCTCCAGACCTTCGGCGAGGACGCCGTCAGCCGGCTGAGCGAGGTCGGCGCCACGATCGGCCACGTGCTCGCGGGTGCCTTCATCGTGCTGTTCGCGACGTACTTCTTCCTCGCCGACGGTGCCTACATCTGGGCCTGGCTGGTGCGCATCTTCCCGCGGGCCGGGCGGCAGCGCGCCGACTCCTCCGGCAAGGTCGCGTGGGCCTCGCTGACCCAGTTCGTGCGGGCGACCGTCATGGTGGCCGCCACCGACGCCGCCGGTGTGATGCTCGGCGCCGCGATCCTGCAGGTGCCACTGGTCGGCGCGATCGGCGTGCTCGTGTTCATCGGCGCGTTCGTGCCGCTGGTCGGTGCGTTCGTGTCGGGCACCGTCGCCGTGCTGGTCGCCCTCGTGGCGCAGGGTCCGGTGATCGCGCTGATCATGTTCGGCGTCATCGTGGTGGTGCAGCAGATCGAGGCCCACGTCCTCCAGCCCTTCCTGATGGGCCGCTTCGTCTCGGTCCACCCGCTGGGGGTGATCGTCGCGATCGCCATGGGCATCCTCGTCGCCGGGATCGCGGGTGCCCTCGTCGCGGTGCCGCTGGCCGCTTCGATCAACGCCGTGGTGGAGCACCTCGCAGCCGACACCGACGTCGGTGAGGGCGTCCCGGATGAGGGCGACGACGACAGCGACGACGAGGGCGCCGTCGGCGACACGGAGGACGTCCCGGCCGACGAGACGGAGGGCTGAGGGACGGGCCGACGGAGGTACCCCCCGGACGCACCTCCGCCGCCCCAGGAACGTGCTTGATTGTTCCACCTCGCTGATGGCACGCAACCCCGCAGCGTGCGTGGGCGAGTTGCTCCTAAGGTGACCTTGTGAACACCCGGGCGAGCGTCACCCTGGCCGACATCGAGGCGGCTGCTCCGCTCCTCGCCGGGGTCGCCATCCACACCCCCGTCCAGGGGGCTCGGTGGCTCGAGGAGATGGTCGATGGCCACGTCCTGCTCAAGTGCGAGAACCTGCAGCGCACCGGGTCGTTCAAGATCCGCGGTGCCTACGTCCGGCTGGCGCGCCTCAGCGAGGCGGAGCGAGCCCGCGGTGTGGTGGCCGCCTCCGCCGGCAACCACGCGCAGGGCGTCGCCCTCGCCGCGCAGATGCTCGGGATCAGGGCGACCGTGTTCATGCCGGAGGGCGCGCCCATCCCCAAGGTCAACGCCACCCGGGGGTACGGCGCCGACGTGCGCTTCCACGGCGAGTACCTCACCCAGGCCCTCGTCGCCGCGCAGGAGTTCGCGGAGGAGAGCGGGGCGGTGTTCATCAGCCCGTTCGACCACGGCGACGTCGTCGCCGGGCAGGGCACCGTCGGGCTGGAGATCCTCGAGCAGGCCCCCGACCTCGAGGCCGTGCTGGTGCCGACCGGAGGCGGCGGCCTGCTGGCGGGCATCGCCCTGGCGGTGAAGGCCAAGCGCCCCGACGTGCGGGTGATCGGCGTGCAGGCCGAGGAGGCCGCGGCCTACCCGGAGTCGTTGCGCACCGGCGCGCCCGTGGGGCTCGAGCGGATGATGACCATGGCCGACGGCATCGCGGTGGCACGACCGGGAGACATCCCCTTCGCCGTCATCCAGGAGCAGTGCGACGACATCGTGACGGTCTCCGAGGAGTCGATGTCACGCGCGCTGGTGATGCTGCTCGAGCGGGCGAAGATGGTCGTCGAGCCGTCGGGCGCGGCGGCCGTCGCGGCCGTCATGGACCACCCGTCGGCCTTCCCGACGCCGCTCGTGGCGGTGCTCTCCGGGGGCAACGTCGACCCGCTGCTGCTGGGTCACCTGATCCGCCACGGCCTGTCGACCAACGGCCGCTACCTCAACATCCACTGCGTCATCCCCGACCGCCCAGGCGGGCTCGCGCGACTGCTGGGCGAGCTCGCCGACTCCGGCGCCAACGTGCTCGAGGTCGCCCACGAGCGCACCTCCACCGCGCTGCACGTGGGCGAGGTCGAGGTGGCGTTGCAGCTGGAGACGCGTGGTCCCGAGCACGCCGAGCGAGTGCTGGCGCGGCTGCGCGAGCACGGCTACCGCGTGATCGAGTAGTCAATCACCCGGTGAAGGGGACCGCCTCGAGGATCTTGACCTCGAACTCCTTGCCGTTCGGCGCCTGGTAGGACACCGTGTCGCCGCGGTGGGCGCCGTTGATGGCGTGGCCCAGCGGCGACTGCGGCGAGAACACGTCGAGGTCGCTGCCCTCGGAGGCCATCTCGCGGGCGCCCAGCAGGAAGGTCTGCTCGGCGCCGGCCAGGGAGATGGTCACCTTCATGCCCGGCTCGACGACGCCGTCGTCCGCGGGGGTCTCGCCGACCTGGGCGCGCTCGAGCATGTCGACGAGCTGGGCGATGCGGCCGTCGAGCTTGCCGAGCTCGTCCCGGGCGGCGTGGTACCCGGCGTTCTCCTTCAGGTCACCCTCCTCGCGGGCGTCGCTGACGCGCTTGACCAGGTCGCTGCGGCGCGGTCCACGCAGCGCCTCGAGCTCGGCCTTGAGCTCGTCGTACTTGGCCTGCGTCAGCCAGACGGCCTTGCTCGGGGTCGTCTCGGTCATGAAGGAACTCCTGGGACTCGGGTGTCACGGATGTGCGTGTGTTGCCCTCGGGCAAGTGGACAAGATTAACAACGGGCGGCGCGCGCTCCGAATCGTCCGGATGGCAGGACCGGTCAGCGGGGCTGCTTCTGCCCCGGTGCGGTGCAGCCCTGCAGGTCGACGGCCACGGCCATCCGCTCGGTGCGCAGCGTGACGCGGTGGGTGGTGCTCTTCCCGGTGCCGACGACGGCGAAGGTGCGCTCGCCCACGACGGAGTGGTCGGCCGCGGTCGCCCGCACCAGGCAGCTGGCCCGCACTCCCGCCGAGCGCGTCTTGACCGCGATGGTGGCACGCACGGAGTGGGCGTCGACCACGTCGAAGGTGCGCAGCGAGGACTGCACCTCGGGCGTTCCCTGCACCCACGCCGCCCAGATCACCCAGCCCAGGGCGATGGCGCCGACGATGCCCGAGACCGCGATGACCGTACGACGCCGCGTAGGGCTTGGCGCGCCGTAGCGGCCGTCGAGGTCGGTCGAGGTGCTGCTCACCTCACGATCCTCCCAAACCCATCCCTAGGATTGGCGCCATGCTCAGGCTGATGCACGTGCACGCCCACCCCGACGACGAGTCGAGCAAGGGCGCTGCCACGACGGTGAAGTACGTCACGGAGGGCGTCGACGTCCACGTGGTCACCTGCACCGGCGGCGAACGCGGCTCGATCCTGAACCCCAAGATGGAGCGCCCCGACGTCCTGGAGAACATCACCGAGATCCGGCGCCAGGAGATGGAGGCCGCTCGCGAGATCCTCGGTGTCACGCAGGACTGGCTGGGCTTCGTCGACTCCGGCTGGCCGGAGGGCGACCCCAAGCCGCCGCTCCCGGAGGGCTGCTTCGGGCTGATGGATCCCGAGGTCGCCGCCGAGCCGCTCGTGCGACTGATCCGGACGATGCGGCCCCACGTGCTCACGACGTACGACGAGAACGGCGGCTACCCGCACCCCGACCACATCCAGTGCCACAACGTCTCGATGGTGGCCTTCGAGGCGGCCGCGGACCCGGAGCGCTACCCCGACTGCGGTGAGCCCTGGCAGGTGCTGAAGCTGTACTACCAGCACGGCTTCAACCGCCCGCGCATGGTGGCCCTCAACGACGCGATGATCGCCGAGGGGCTGGAGTCGCCGTTCGCCGAGCGCCTCGAGGAGTGGAAGCCCGACCCGGACCACGACGCCAGGATCACCACGAGGGTGCCGTGCGGCGAGTACTTCGAGGTCCGCGACCGTGCGCTGATCGCGCACGCGACCCAGATCGACCCCGACGGGTTCTTCTTCCAGGCCCCACTGGCCCTGCAGCGGAAGGCCTGGCCGACGGAGGAGTTCGAGCTGGTGAAGACCCTGGTGGAGACCGACCTGCCGGAGGACGACCTGTTCGCCGGCATCCGGGGTCACGCCGACCTGGAGACCTGAGAGACTGGTGGCATGTACCAGCTGATCAGCCTGGTCGCCGTACTTCCCGGGGCCGGCGACCCGGTGCCGGCGGCCAAGGACGTCACCGCCGGCTGGGTCGCGTTCGCCGTGTTCGCGGGGCTGGTGATCGCGGTGACGCTGCTGGGGTTCAGCCTGACGCGACACCTGCGCAAGGCCCGCCAGAACGCCGACCGGGGTGTCTTCGGACCCGAGGACGTCGAGCGCGTCGACCCCCGTCACATCCCCGGACCCGAGGCCTGAGGCCTCAACCCTCCAGTCGCAGGACCGTGTGCCCGTCCGGGGCCAGGACCTCCACGTCGGCGATGTTCGCCCGTCGGGCGGCCGTGGCCGCGGCCAGCCGCATCGTCCGTCCCTCGATCGAGCGCCAGGTCCCGACCTTCTCGGTGTGGCCGTCGCGGGTGCGCACGAGCAGCGTGTAGGTGGGCGCGTGCGTACCGCCCCAGCTGGAGTCGGGGGAGTACTTGCAGGCGAGGTCGAGCTTGGTGCCCCACGCGACGGACTGCAGGGCGAGGGTCGCGTGCACCGGCGCGCCGCCCACCGGAGTCATCGCCAGCGCACGGGGGGCCGCGGCAGGTGGCGGCTCGTCGTCGCCACCGAGCACACCCGTGACCAGGAGGGTGGCGACCGCCAGGACGGCCGCAGCGGCCAGGCCGGCGGTGACCAGCAGCCGCCGCCGGCGCTCGCCCCGCACCTGGCGCACCAGGTTGGTCAGCAGCGCGTCCGGCAGGGGCTCGGCCGCGGGAGGGTCCTCGAGGACGGCCGGGTCGACGCGCGAGAGCAGGCCCGGGAGCCCCGCCAGGTCGCGCACGGCGCGGGAGCAGGCCTCGCACGTGGCGAGGTGCTGCTCGAACTCCAGGCGCTCGGCGGGTGCGAGGGCGCCGAGGACGTAGGCAGCATCCAGGTCGCTGAAGGGGTCGCTTGCCTGGGTCACCTGGTCACCCCCAGCTCCTCGAGGGCGAGCCGGAGGGCGCGCAGCGCGTAGTGGGTCCGCGACTTCACGGTCCCCTCGGGTACGCCGAGCCGCTGGGCGG
This sequence comes from uncultured Actinomycetota bacterium, assembly GCA_963698945.1. Lineage (GTDB taxonomy): Bacteria > Actinomycetota > Actinomycetes > Propionibacteriales > Nocardioidaceae > Marmoricola. Next base: position 29,331 of record CAVOST010000002.1, read on the forward strand.
CCTCGGAGACCTGGCGGCCGCCGTAGTAGCACTCCAGCAGCACCGCCCGGTGCTCCGGGGAGAGCCGGGTGAGCGCCTCCGACACCACCCACGAGAGGAGCAGCTGGTCGGTGGCGTCGTCGGTGCCCTCGTCGGGGACGTCGGCGACCGCGAACTCCTTCTGGGCCCGCTTGGTGCGCCACTCGTCGATGACGATGTTGCGGGCGACGGTGAACAACCACGAGCGGACGGCGGGCGGCGGGCTCTCGAGCACCGACTTGTGCCGCCACGCCCGCAGCAGCGTCTCCTGCGTGACGTCCTCGGCGCGGGCGCGGTCCTGGCCCGTCAGGCGCAGGCAGTAGCCCCACAGGGCAGCAGCGTGCTCGTCGTGCAGCTGCTGCATCAGGGCGACCTCGTTGCCTGCCATCGCACCTCCCACCCGTGAAACGTCGTTGGAGCCGCGGCGGGTTCAGTCTGCTGCTCACTGTGCGTACGCGGCCAGGAACCGGTCGCGGAACCGGTCCATCCGCCAGACCGGCGCGTCGTGGGGCGGGCCGCAGCCCGGGCTGCCAGCCCCAGCCGGCGATCCGGTCCAGGACGGCCGGGTCCTTGGCGATCACGCTCACCGGGACGTCGTGGCTCGGCGTTGCTGCCGGTGACGATCGTCGCGGGCTGGTGGTCGCCGAGGACGACGAGCACGGTCTTGCTCGTGCCGTGGTGCGCCACGAACGAGACCAGCGCCTGGAGGGAGTACTCGATCGAGGTCCCGTAGGCCGCCTTCACCTTGGTCGGCGACGGCCAGATGTCCTTCTCCGAGGGCAGCGTGGCCGGCATCCCGTCGTACACCGAGCCGTCGCCGATCGCGCTGTCCGGCACCATGCGCGGGGTGCGCGACCAGGGGGCGTGGCTGGAGATGAGGTCGACCTCGGCGAAGACGGGCCGACGGTGCGCCGGGGCGAGCTCGTGGCGGCGGAACGCCTCCAGCGTGAACTGGTCCGGCATGGTCGGGTAGCCGAACCGCGGCCCGGCGTACCCGACGTTGCGCGAGTCGTAGATGTGCTCGTAGCGGTAGAAGGCGCCCTGGGGCCAGTCGTGGGTGTTGGCGGGCACGTCGGACACGGTGCGCCACCCCGCGCGACGGAAGGCCGCGGACAGCGTCAGCCGTCGGCTGGTGACCAGCGCGTCGTAGCGCTGCTGGCTGTCGACCCACAGGCCGGACTGGAAGGTCGAGTGCGCCAGCCAGCTGAGCGCGCCGAACGTCGGTGAGGTCAGGTAGGCGCTGCGGGAGCCGAACCCGGCGGCGCGTCAGCTGCTGGTCGCCCTCGGCGAGGACGCGGTTCACGCCGGGGGAGAAGCTGGAGCCCTCGACCGCGACCCGGCCGTAGCTCTCCACGAACACCAGCAGCACGTCCTTGCCGCGCAGCCCGGTGAGCAGCTTGTCCGCAGGGACGTCGCGGAGCGGGTCGCCGACCGTCGCCCGCTGGAACTCCTGCTGGTCGTGGAAGAACGCCGGGACCCGGGCCACCTGGTCCCAGGCGTACGACGCGGTGCCGGCGGTGGCCAGGGTGGACCCGGACACGGCCAGCACCACCCAGGCCAGGCCGAGGGCGAGCGATGACGCGGAGCGGCATGACGCCGTCCGCCCACGCGCCGGGCGAGCCGGAGCAGCGCCAGCGGGACGAGCGCGAGCAGGGCGAGCAGGACGGCCGCCGCCGACCACGAGCAGGACGGTGCCGAGGGTCGCCCCGAACGAGTCCCGGAGCAGCCCGACGGCGGACCCTCCGTAGCGCCAGTCGACGAGCACGTCGAAGGGGCGGTTCAGCGACTCGAAGAACGCCATGTCCAGCAGCTTCAGGACGGCCAGGAGCCCGAGGACGGAGCCCACGACCACGGCGGCCGGAGCGCGCAGCGGCCGGGCAGGAGCAGCGCCACGGCCGCCAGGACGAGCAGCTCCGCGGGCAGTCGCAGGAACGACCACGGGTGGAGGCCGTCGAGCTGGTCGGGGGCGACCAGCACGGCCCAGAGCAGCACGACCGAGAGGAACGTGCCGACCGGCAGGGACCGGCCGGCCAGCCAGGCCACGTCGCGCCCGAACGACTCCGCCAGCAGGAGCAGCGCCACGACGAGGACCAGCTCCATCAGCGCGTGCGGCACCACGTCCGCCGCGGCGACCGTGAGCACGACGCCCTGGACGGCCGCCACCACCTTGCGCCAGTAGCGCGGCGGCACCGGGCGGCGCAGCCACGGCCACACCTGCTCGGCCGCGAGCAGCAGGTAGCGGGCCAGCCCGATGAGCAGCACCCACAGGCCGAAGTCGCGGGCGACGTAGACGCTCAGCACCAGGATCAGGAACGCGTCGACCTCCATGTCGAAGCGCGCCCCGAACGCTGTGACCGAGTTGGTCCGGCGCGCGACCTGGCCGTCGACCCAGTCGAGCGCCAGCGCCACCGCCGCGATGGTGACCACCGCGCGGTCCGGCACGGCCTGCACGAACGACAGGGCGACGAGGCCGGCCACGACGACCGCGAGCACCGCTCTGCCCAGCGTGACCAGGTTGGCCGGCCGCGTCGAGGGCCTGGCGAGCCGCCTGGCTTTGAACCGGTGCACACGACCTCCGTTGAAAGGGTTACCGAGGAGGACGCAGAAAGGGGTTCCGGGGTTCATGGCGCGTGCCTTCTGGCTCCTTGAGCCTGGTGTGGGCGAGATCCGGCCGGCCGCCCTGCGCGAGCCCGGCGTCGGTGAGGTGCGCGTGCGCGCCCTCCGCTCCGGCGATCAGCCGCGGCACCGAGACGCTGGTGTTCGCCGGCCGGGTGCCGGCCTCGCAGCGCGACGCCATGCGTGCGCCCTTCCAGGAGGGCGACTTCCCGGGTCCGGTGAAGTACGGCTACCTCAGCGTCGGGGTCGTCGAGGCCGGGCACCGCTCGCTGCGCGGGCGCACGGTGTTCTGCCTGCACCCGCACCAGACCGAGTACGTCGTGCCGGCCTCGGCGGTCTGCGTCGTGCCCGACGACGTGCCGCCCGCGCGGGCGGTGCTCGCCGGGACGGTCGAGACGGCCGTCAACGCCGTCTGGGACGCGGGACCGCTGCCCGGCGACAGGATCACGGTGGTGGGTGGAGGCATGGTCGGGTGCTGCGTCGCCCGGTTGCTCGCGCGCTTCCCGGGCGTGCAGGTCGAGCTGGTCGACGTCGACCCGGCGCGGGCGAAGGTCGCCGCAGAGCTGGGCGTCGACTTCGCCGAGCCGGCGTTCGCCGCCCAGGGACGCGACCTCGTGGTGCACACGAGCGCCACCTCGGAGGGACTCCAGCTCGCGCTCGACCTGCTGGCCACGGAGGGCTCGGTCGTCGAGCTCAGCTGGTACGGCGACGACGAGGTGACGCTGTCCCTCGGCGGCGCCTTCCACTCCGGGCGGCTGTCGATCGGCGCCAGCCAGGTCGGGCGCGGTGGCCCGGTCGCGTCGGGGCCGGCGCAGCTCCGCCGAGCGACTCGCCCTCGCGCTCGAGCTGCTCCGCGACCCGTCGTACGACTGCCTGCTGACGGGTGAGTCGCCGTTCGAGGAGCTGCCGTCGGTGATGCCGCGGCTGGCCAGTGGCGAGCTGTCGGCGCTCTGCCACGGCGTCACGTACGAGGAGCCCCATGTTTAGCGTGACGGTGCGCGACCACCTGATGGTGGCGCACAGCCTGCGGGGCGAGGTGTTCGGGCCGGCCCAGGCGCTGCACGGCGCGACCTACGTCGTCGACGCCACCTTCAAGCGGCGGGCTCTGGACGAGGACGGCATCGTCATCGACATCGGCCGGGCCACCGAGGCGCTGCGAGCCGTGGTGGGGGAGCTGACCTACCGCAACCTCGACGAGGCGCTGCCCGGCGTGAACACGACCACCGAGGTGCTGGCCAAGGTCGTGGCGGACCGGCTCGCGGACCGGATCCGTGACGGCGAGCTCGGCGCCTCCGCGGCCGAGGTCGAGTCCCTCGCCGTGACCCTGCACGAGTCCCACGTGGCGTGGGCCGGCTACGAGCGTGCTGCGGGCGGCGATGAGCTCCGTGCACTTCCTGGTGCCCGAGGGCTTCGACGACCCGCGGCAGCCCAGTGGGGGCAACCTCTACGACCTCCGGGTGATCGACGGGCTGCGGGCGCTCGGCCGGGACGTGTGGGTGCACCACGCTGCCGACACGATTCCTCCTGACGGCGGTGACGCTGGTCGACGGTCTCGTGGCCGATCGTGCCGAGGGGTACGGGGACCGACTGCGAGTCGTGCTCCTCCTCCACATGCCCTACGCCGGCCCGCTGCTGGCGACCGCACGGGGGGTGGTCGCCACGAGCGCCTGGACGGCGGCCGGGGTGGTCCGTGCCGCCCGGCGTCGCCCGCCCGGGCGTCGATCGTGCGGCGCTGGCCACGGGCTCGGGTGGCGGCGGCAGGCTGCTGTGCGTCGGTGCGGTGGTCCGCGACAAGGGCCATGACGTCCTGCTGGAGGCGCTGGCCAAGCTCGACGACCTCGACTGGCGGCTGACCTGTGTCGGGAGCCTGGACCGCGAACCCGGCTGGTTCGCCTGCCTGCCGCCCGACGAGCGAGTCACGTTCGCCGGACCCCGGCCGGCCGCTGACCTGGCGGCCACCTACGCCTGCGCCGACCTGCTCGTGCTGCCGACCCGGCGGGAGAGCTACGGCATGGTCGTCACCGAGGCGCAGGCCCGGGGCATCCCGGTCGTCGCCTCCGACGTGGGCGGTGTCCGGGAGGCGCTCGGCGCCGGTGGCGGCCTGCTGGTGCCGCCGGACGATCCCGGCGCCCTGGCCGGCGCCCTGCGCCGCTGGCTCGAGGAGGCCGACCTCCGCGAGTCGCTGCGCGCGGTTTCCCGTGCCCGTCGCGCCACGCTCACCGGCTGGGAGGCCACGTCCTTCGAGGTCTCCCGCGCCCTGTCCGAGGCGGCGACGACATGAGCCCGCAAGCGTGGTCCCGGCTCCGGCTCGCGGGCGGAGCCGTCGTGCTGGGTGTCCTGGTCTGGCAGCTGGGGACCGGCCCGTTCCTCCACGGTCTCCGGACGGTCGACGCGACGGCCCTCCTGGCGGGACTGGTGCTCGGCGTGGCGACCACGGTGTGCTGCGCCTGGCGCTGGCGCCTGGTCGTGCGGGGCGCGGTGGGACGCTCACCATGCACGAGGCCGTGGTGGCCTACTACCGCTCGCAGTTCCTCAACAGCGCGCCTGCCCGGCGGCGTCGTCGGTGACGTCCACCGCGCCGTCCGGCACGGGCTCAGCCCGGTCGCGCTGGAGCGGAGCGCGGGCCAGGTGGTGCAGGTCGCGCTGGCGGCGGTGGTGCTGCTGGCCCTGCCGGACCCGGTGCGACTGCCCTTCGTCGTCCTGGTCGTCGCCCTGCCTTCCCGGCGTCGGCGTGCTGCTGCGCTGGCCACGGGTCGCGCTGGCCTCGGCGCTGGCGATCATCGGGCCACGTGGCTGCGTTCTTCGTCGCCGCCCGGACGGCAGGTGCGGACGTCTCGCCGGCCGCCTGCTCCCGCTGGCGCTCGTCGTGCTGGTCGCCATGAGCATCCCGGCCAACGTCGCCGGCTGGGGACCGCGCGAGGGCGTCGCCGCGTGGGTGTTCGGCGCAGCGGGTCTCGGTGCCGCCACCGGAGTCGCCACCGCGGTCGTGTACGGCGTGATGTCGCTCGTCGCGGTGCTGCCCGGACTGGTGGTCGTGCTCCTCGACCGACGCGCACCGAGGACCACCGACCGCCAGCCGGAACCGGTCATCGCCGAAGGAGAACCCGTCCATGCGTGAGCGGCCCTACACCCTGCTGAGCTGCGCGCTCTCGATCGACGGCTTCCTCGACGCGCGGGGACGGCGAGCGGCTGCTGCTCTCGAACGCCGACGACCTCGCCCGCGTGGACGCCGTCCGGGCCGAGTGCGACGCGATCCTGGTGGGTGCGGCGACGGTCCGCAACGACGACCCGCGCCTGCTCGTGCGGTCACCGGAACTGCGAGCGGCGCGGCTCGCCCGCGGGCTGGCCGAGTCGCCGGCCAAGGTCACGCTGACGCGGCGCGGCGACCTCGACCCCGATGCCCGGTTCTTCACCACCGGCGTCGGCGACAAGCTGGTCTACTGCCCGGGAAGCGCCACCGGACGGCTACGCAGGCGGCTCGACGGGGCGGCCACCGTCGTGGACGCCGGGCACCAGGTGGACCTCCGGCGACCTGCTCGAGGACCTCCACGGCCGAGGTGTTCGGCGGCTGATGGTCGAGGGCGGTGGCAACGTGCTCACCCAGTTCCTCACCGGCGACCTCGCCGACGAGCTCCAGCTGGTCGTGGCGCCGTTCTTCGTCGGGGATGCCCGCGCGAGCCGCTTCGTCGGCACCGGACGCTTCCCGTTCCACCCGGGACGCCGCGCGACGCTCGCCGAGGTGCGACCGATCGGCGACGTCGTGCTCCTGCGCTACGCGCTGTCCCCTCTAGGGTGCAGTCATGTCGGTCTTCGACCTGACCGAGCGCGGAGCTGGACGAGCGCTTCGCGCAGGTTCCTGTGCTGGCCGGCGGAGCCGCGCACGCTGGAGGACCTCGCGGGCGGGCTGACCAACCGCAACGTCAAGGTGACCACGCCCGACGGTGTGTCTTCGTCGCGCGTGCAGCGACGACAACGCCGAGGACCTCGACATCGACCGCGAGGCGGAGGCGGCCAACTCGCAGGCCGCGGCGGAGGCGGGTGTCGGTGCCCCGGTCGTCGAGGAGCCGCGCCGACCTCGGGCCTGCTCGTGATCGGCTTCCTCGAGGGCGCCACTCTGACGCAGCGAGGCCTTCCGTGCCGACGGGTTCGTGACCCGCGGCCGGCCGCGAGCCATTCGCCAGCTCCACCAGGGACCGCGGTTCGTCAACGACTTCGACATGTTCGCGCGCCAGCGGCGCTACCGCGAGCGGTGCGAGAGCCAGCGGCTTCCGCATCCCCGACGGGCTACGACGACCACGCCGGACGCTTCGCCGAGATCCGGAAGGCGCTGGCCGTGCTCGACGAGGGCACGGTGCCGTGCAACAACGACCTGCTCGCCGAGAACTTCATCGACGACGGCGAGAAGATCTGGCTGATCGACTACGAGTACTCCGGCAACAACGACGCCTGCTTCGAGCTCGGCAACACCTGGGCGAGTGCAGGCTCGACCCCGAGCCACCTCGACGAGCTGGTCGCGGCCTACTTCGGCGAGCTCGCGGCGCCGACAAGGTCGCGCGCGCCCGGCTGCAGGCGGTCGTCTCGCAGTACGGCTGGTCGCTGTGGGGCTTCATCCAGAACGCCGTCAGCCCGATCGACTACGACTTCTGGGAGTGGGGGATGGAGCGCTACGAGGGGGCGGTCGCGCGAGATGCGCGAGCCCTGACTTCCGGCGGCTGCTGGACGAAGCGACGACGCCGGACGGGGGCTGAGCGTGCCGAGCCCTCCCGACCGCGCTCGCGTCGTCGTCATCGGCGGCGGCGTGATCGGCACCAGCGTCGCCTACCACCTGACCCGAGCTCGGCTGGGACGACGTCGTGCTGCTGGAGCAGGGGCGGCTCTCGTCGGGCACGACGTGGCACGCGGCCGGGCTGGTCGGCCTGCTGCGCGCCTCGGAGAGCGGCACCCGGCTCGTCCAGTACTCCGCCGAGCTCTACGCCGCGCTCGAGGACGAGACCGGGCTGTCGTCGGGCTACCAGCAGTGCGGCGGGCTGATCGTGGCGCGCACCGCAGGACCGGATGACGCAGCTGCGCCGTACGGCGGCCACGGCGGAGGCCTTCGACCTGGAGTGCGAGCTGCTCACCCCCGACGAGGCGGGGGAGCGCTACCCGGTGATGGCGACCGACGACCTGGTGGGCGCGATCTGGCTGCCGGGCGACGGCAAGGCCAACCCGACCGACCTGACCAACGCGCTCGCCAAGGGCGCCCGGATGCGCGGGGCGCCGGGTCTTCGAGAAGACGCGGGTGACGAGCGTGCAGACGACGCGAGGCCGGGTCAGCGGCGTCTCCTTCGAGACCGCCGAGGGCGGGCAGATCGAGACCGAGGTCGTCGTCAACTGCGCCGGCCAGTGGGCCTCAGCCGTCGGCGCGATGGTCGGCGTGACCGTGCCGCTGCACTCCGCCGAGCACTTCTACGTCGTGACCGAGCCGTTCGAGGGCGTGCAGCCCGACTTCCCGGTGATGCGCGACCCCGACGGCTACACCTACTTCAAGGAGGAGGTCGGCGGCCTCGTGGTCGGCGGCTTCGAGCCGGAGGCCAAGCCGTGGGTCTCGCCGGACGAGATGCCGCACCCCTTCGAGTTCCAGCTCCTCGACGAGGACTGGGAGCACTTCTCGGTGCTGATGGACAACGCGCTGCTGCGGATCCCGGCGCTGGAGCGGACCGGGATCCGCAAGTTCTACAACGGTCCTGAGACGTTCACGCCCGACAACCAGTTCATCCTCGGCGAGGCGCCCGCCGTGGGCGGCTTCTTCGTCGGCGCCGGCTTCAACTCCGTCGGCATCGCCTCGGCCGGCGGGGCGGGGCGGGCGCTCGCGGAGTGGATCGTCGAGGGTGAGCCGACCTCGCGACCTGACCGGCGTCGACCTGCGCCGCTTCGCCGACTTCAACGGCAACGTGGCCTGGCTGCGCGACCGGGTGGGCGAGGTGCTCGGGCTGCACTACGAGATCCCGTGGCCGAACCGCGAGATGCGGACGGCCCGGCCGTTCCGGCGCTCGCCGGTGCACCACCTGCACGTCGCAGGCCAACGCCGACTTCGGCAGCAAGATGGGCTGGGAGCGCGCCAACTTCTTCGCGCCCGCGGGGGAGTCGCCGGACGATCACCTACGCCTGGGGCAAGCAGAACTGGCTGCCCTGGTCGGCCGCCGAGCAGCCCAGCACCCGCACCGGGGTGACCGTCTTCGACCAGACGTCGTTCTCGAAGTACCTGCTGCGCGGCCCCTCCGCCGGCACCGCCCTGCAGTGGCTGTGCACCGCCGACGTCGACGTACCGGTCGGGCGCACCGTCTACACCGGGATGCTCAACCGCCGCGGCACCTACGAGTCCGACGTGACCGTCACGCGGACCGGGGAGGAGGAGTACCTCATCGTCTCCAGCGCCGCGACCACCGAGCGCGACCAGGACCACATCCGGCGCCACCTGCCCGCCGGGCTCGCAGGTCGACCTCGTCGACGTCACGTCGGCGCTGGCCGTCTTCGGCGTGATGGGACCGACGTCGCGCGAGCTGCTCTCGCGGCTGACCCCGGCGGACCTGTCCGACGAGGCGTTCCCGTTCTCGACCTCGCAGGTGATCGCGCTCGGCCACGCCACCGTGCGCGCCACCCGGATCACCTACGTCGGCGAGCTCGGCTGGGAGCTCTACGTCCCGACCGAGTTCGCGGTCGGTGTCTACGAGGACCTGCTCGCGCGGGGCCGATCTCGACGTGCACCGCGGCGGCTACTACGCGATCGACTCGCTCCGGCTGGACAAGGGCTACCGCGCCTTCGGTCGCGAGCTCACCCCCGACTTCGGTCCCGTCGAGGCCGGGCTGCTGTTCGCCTGCAAGCTGCGGACCGACGTACGACTTCCTCGGCCGCGCGGCGGTGGAGAAGGTGCGAGCCGCCGGGCCGTCGCGCCGGCTGGTGTCGCTGCGCGTCGACGACCCCGAGGCGATGCTGTGGGGCGGCGAGCTCATGCTGCGCGACGGCCGGGCGTCGGGCCAGGTCACCTCGGCGGCCTGGAGCGAGACCTTCGGGTGCTGCGTCGGGCTGGCCTGGGTGTGGGACCCGGCCGGTGCCCCCGTCGACGCGGCGTGGGTCCGCGAAGCGTCGTACGAGGTGGACGTGGGGGGCGAGCGTCATGCCGCCGAGGTGTCGTTGAAGCCCTGGTACGACACGGGAAACGAGCGCATTCGCAGCTGAGACCAATCCGGCTTCCGGGTTGTGCCGAAGTACTCATGTCCGCTCGTAATCAACATACGGAGTATTTCGTCATGAACTCGCTCTTTTCTGGCAAGACTCGCAAGGGCATGGCCGCGGTGGCCCTGGCCGCCACCGCCACCCTGTCGCTTGCCGCGTGCGGCAGCAGCGACGAGGGCTCGTCGAGCTCGTCGTCCACGAAGGCCTCGGCTCCCAAGCCCGTCGCCTCCATCGACTCGCTGACCGGCAACACCACGCAGGTCACCCTCGACCAGGGCTTCGTCGACGCCCTGACCACGCTCAAGCTGACGCCCGGCACCGTGGGCACCGCCAAGCTCGCCAACGGCGCGCTGATCTTCCCGATCACCGGCGGCAACGTGACCGTCTTCAAGCCCGGCGAGGTCTCGCCGTACGTCATCGGTCAGATCCAGCACGAGGGCTCCGGTCTCTCGCTGACCGCCGGTGGCACCAAGGTCGAGATCACCAACCTGAACGTCGACCCGGGCGTCTCCCGCGTCTACGGCGACGTGAGCGTGAACGGCAAGCTCGCCGCCCCCAGCGCCTACGTCTTCAAGCTCGACGGCCGCACGCTCGAGCCGCTGCAGAGCGGTGACGGCACCGCGACGCTCGAGGGCACCAAGGTGGAGATCTCCGAGGTGGCCGCGCCGCTCCTGAACCAGACGTTCAAGACCGACGCCGTCAAGCCCGGCCTGCTGGTCGGCATCGCCAAGATCACGGTGAACACCACGCCTGGCAAGTGATCTGATCCCGCTTCACACCGCGACCCCCGAGGCCTGCCTCGGGGGTCGCGGCGCGTCTGCGTGTGGTGCACCGTCCGGCCGCACGGTCGTGGTGTGCTGACGCGGTGAGCCCCGAGAAGTCCGACGAGCTCGCCCGCGACGCACCGCGGCCGGGGAGAACCGGCTGCCTCCGGCGTTGGCGGTGCTGGTGGCTCTGGTCACCTACGCCCTGCTGCCCGGACTCGTTGCTGTTCACGCCGCGGCTGGCGATCCCCGCCGTCGAGGTGCTCCTCCTCGTCGCCCTGGTGGCGACCAACCCGCGGCGCATGACGAGGCAGACGAGCTTGTCGAGGTGGGTCTCGATGGCCCTCGCCGGCCTCGTGATCATCACGAACCTCGTCGTCGCTCGGCCTGCTGATCTCGACCTGTCGAGCACCGAGGAGAGCGGGCAGCACCTGCTGCTCGGCGCGATGCAGATCTGGGTCACCAACGTCATCGGCTTCGCGCTGCTGTTCTGGGAGCTCGACCGCGACGGCCCCGTGGCGCGGCGCGAGAAGCCCCGTGACGAGCTGGCTCCTGCGGACTGGCGCTTCTCCCAGGACGAGAACGACGACACCGTGTCGAGGTCGCGCGTGGCGCGAGCGAGACGTCGGGGTGGGTGCCGATCTTCGTCGACTACCTCTACCTGTCGGTGACGAACTCCAGCGCCTTCAGCCCCACCGACACGATGCCGCTGACGTCCCGGGCCAAGGTGCTGATGGCCGTCGAAGCCACCTCGGCACTGCTGGTCTCGCTGATCCTGGTCGCGAGGGCGGTCAGCGCGCTCGGCTGACGCCGGGCTGGGTCACATCTCCTCGTGGGTGTCCGGGTCGCCGCCGAAGAGCCGCCCGTCGGGCTCACCGAGCGCCGTGATCGCGGCGACCTCGTCGTCGGTCAGCTCGAAGCCGAAGACGTCGAGGTTCTGGCGCTGGCGCTCGGGGTTGCCGGACTTCGGGATCGGCAGCGAGCCGATCTGCACGTGCCAGCGCAGCACCACCTGTCCGGGGGTGACGCCGAGCCGCTCGGCCGGTCCGGCGACCGCCGGCTCGTCGTACGGCGGGTTGCGCTTGCCCATGGGGCTCCAGGCCTCGGTGCGGATCCCGAGGTCGTCGTGGACGCGGCGCATCTCCTCCTGCGGGAACCGCGGATGCAGCTCGATCTGGTTCACCGCCGGCGTGACTCCCGTGTCGTCGATGATCCGACGCAGGTGATCGGCGGTGAAGTTGGAGACGCCGATCGAGCGGACCAGCCCCTCCTTCTGCAGGTCGACCAGGGCGCGCCACGCCTCGCCGTACTTGCCGACGCTCGGGTTGGGCCAGTGGATGAGCTCCAGGTCGAGGCGGTCGAGGCCGAGCCGCTCCAGCGACCCGCGCACCGATGCGACCGCGTCGTCGTACCCGTGGTGCCGTCCCGGCAGCTTGCTCGCGACGTTCAGCTCCTCGCGGGGGATGCCCGATGCGCCGCAGGCCTTCGCCGACGGCCTCCTCGTTGCCGTAGTTCACGGCCGTGTCGACGAGCCGGTAGCCGGTCTGCAGCGCGTTGGCCACGGCCTCGACCGCCTCGTCGCCGTTCAGGGGGTAGGTACCGAAGCCGACTGCCGGGAGGGTGGTGCCGTCGTTGAGGGTGTAGGTCGGGACGTCGCTCATGCTTCCCACCCTGCCAGCGGGTAGACAGGCGGGGTGCCCGACCCCCGTCAGCTGCTGGAGTCCGAGCGCGACGAGACCCTGCAGCGGCTGGCCGCGCTGACCGACGACTTCGCCGGGATCGTCGACGCCTCCCGCGACAGCAACGCCGACGACGAGCTCGAGGCCAGGCCGACGGCACGTACGCTGCGTGGCCTGTGCGCGCGCCAGGGGCTGACGATTTGTGGGTGAGCCGGGCTAGCGTTGCCGCTCGTGAGGCGAGCCCCGCACGAGAACGTCGCCACCGTGCTCGTCGATCCGCATGCCCTCGCCGACCTCGAGCTCACCCTGATGGCGCTCGACATGCACGTGTGGCCCGTCCGGACCGCACCCATCCTCGTCGACGGCGCCCGGCGCGCCTTCCAGATCCGCCGCACGCTGATCGAGACGCCACCGCGGCGAGTGGGACTGCGCGGCGCAGTGGACCCCGGTGTGGGTCGGCTTCGGTCCGTCCTGGCACCAGGGGGAGGAGCCGCTGCCCTGGGCGGCCCACGCCGCGCTGTGGGAGGTGCTCGACTCCTGCTCCGACCAGCGTCCGCTTCCAGCGGCGGCTGGGCGGGGTCCGGCGGTTGCCAGTGCCCGAGGGGCCTCGGTTGCTGGACTACTAGTGCTGCTCCCTGAAGGGTGGTACATGCAGCGCACGGGTTCGGCACACAATGACTATTTACATTCCGGGCTGGTAGGTCCACATTTGGTGCACTTTGCTGGGCGGTCCTCTCGGGCACCCATGAGCCCGGCGTCGTCCAAGGGGGAATTTCCGTGCAGAAGTCCTGGACCGTCGCCGCGGCTGGAGCCGCGTCTCTCCTCGTGGCACTCGCCACCGGCCTGCCGGCAGCCTCCGCCGCGCCGCGCCCGAAGCTGCACCCCGAACGCGTCTGCAAGACCGTCGTCGCCAAGGGCGAGGCGACCTGCCACGCGTTGAAGATGGTCGATGCGAACGGCGTCGCCCCGGCCGCGACAGCCCCGCCGGGCACTGGGCTCGACCCGTCCGAGCTGCGGAGCGCCTACAAGCTCGCCGGTGTTCGTCCGGTGGCCGCACCGTGGCCATCGTCGACGCCTACGGCTACCCGAACCTCGAGCGCGACCTGGGCGTCTACCGCAGCCAGTTCGGGCTCAGCCCGTGCACCCGTGCCAACGGCTGTCTGAAGATCCTCAACCAGAACGGCGGCACCAGCCTGCCCCGGATGGACGTCGGCTGGGCGCAGGAGCAGGCCTTGGACGTCGACGCCGTCTCGGCCGCCTGCCCCGACTGCAAGATCGTCGTCCTCCAGGCCTCGTCCGCCTCTTCGCGAACCTGGGCACCGCGGTCGTCACCGCGTCGGGCCTGGCCGGCGTCGCGGCGATCTCGAACAGCTACGGCGCCACGGGCGACGCGCCGGACTCGACCTACGGCGGCTACTACAACCACCCTGGCATCGCCGTCACCGCATCGACGGGAGACAACGGCTACAAGGGTCCCAGCTTCCCGGCGTCCTCGGCCTACACGACCGCAGTCGGCGGCACCTCGCTGGTGAGCGCGCCGGGCACGTCGCGCGGCTGGTCGGAGACGGTGTGGAGCGGCACCGGTTCGGGCTGCTCGACGTACAACACCGCGCTCGCCGCGGCGGCGTCGTTCGGCACCGGCTGCGCCAAGCGTGCGATGGCCGACGTGTCGGCGGCATCTGACCCCGGCAAGGGCGGGATGGCGGTCTACTACCCGGCCTCCAGGAACACCTCGACCTGGGGCCAGTTCGGTGGCACCAGCGAGGCGGCGCCGATCATCGCCTCTGTCTACGCGCTCTCCGGCAACACCGCCGGCCAGGCGAACGCGATCCCCTACAGCCACCCCGGCAGCCTCTTCGACGTGACCAGCGGCAACAACGGCACCTGCACGACGACCCAGTGGTGCACCGCTCGATCCGGCTGGGACGGCCCGACCGGCCTCGGAACCCCGAACGGCGCCGCAGGCTTCTAGACGCCCTCACGCCACGTCGACACGTGGCGGTGGCGGGTACCCCTATCCGCCACGCATGATCGTTGGTAGGCATGGCCCATGCCAGTCGGCGGTCCGGCCGGTCACCGGGTGGAAGGAGCCGTGTCCATGGAGGTCCGTGAACTCGGCCATCTCGTGCTCTACGTGCGTGACCTCGAGCGGTCGGCGCACTTCTACCGCGACGTGCTCGGCTGGCGTTCGCTCCAGGACCCCGACGAGGTGCTCCCGTTCCCTGCCGTGGCCTTCAGCGCGCCGTCCGGGCGCACCCATCACGAGCTGCTGCTCATCGAGGTGGGCGAGGACGCGGCGCCGACGCCGGCAGGCCGTCGGCTCGGCCTGTACCACTTCGGGTTGAAGGTGGGGGACAGCGATGACGACCTGCGCGAGGCGCTGGCTTCGCTCCAGGCCCACGGCGTACCCGTGCTCGGCGCGAGCGACCACACCGTGACCCACAGCCTCTACATCGCCGACCCGGACGGCAACGAGATCGAGCTGTACATCGACGTGCCCGGTGTGGACTGGCGCAACGACCCGGGCCTGGTCATGGCCCCGGTCAAGCCGCTGACGCTGTAACCGTCTGGGAGGAGAGAAGGCGATGGCGAAAAGGAAGGGCCGCAAGAAGAAGCCGAAGGGTGGCTACCTCAGTCCCGGCGTCTACGTGGAGGAGATCTCGAGCGGCGCCAAGCCGATCGAGGGAGTCGGCACCTCGGTGGCGGCGTTCGTGGGCTTCGCACGACGTGCAGCCGGTGCGCGCAGCTGTCACGGTTGCTGTGATGGTGGCTGCGGCAGTCGCTGTGGCACGCGCGATACGTCACTGAGCGACCTGGTCAGCCAGTGGGAGGACGCCCGGCCGTGCGCAGCAGTCCAGGTGCGCGACCGGCGCTCTGCCACGGGCTGTCGAGCTCGATCACCGCGAGCGCCGAGGTCGGCAGCGGAACGCTGTCGCCGACGAGTCTCTCGGCGAGGCCCTCCAGTCCGGGGTTGTGGCCGACCAGGACGACCGTGCCGAGCTCCTCGCCGAGACTGCGGACGATGTCGAGGAGCTCGCTCGCGGAGGCGGCATACGCGTTTTCGTCGCGTCGGGTCTCGGGCCGTTCGCCGAGCTCGGCCCGGACCAGGTCCCAGGTGGCGCGGGCGCGCTCGGCGGTGGAGACGACCGCCGTGTCGATGCGATCGACGTGGGCGGCCAGCCACTGGCCCGCCTCCGAGGCCTGACGCACGCCGCGCTTGGCGAGCGGACGGTCGATGTCGGCCTCGTCGCCGGACCAGTCCGACTTGGAGTGCCTCAGGAGGATCAGCGTGTGCTCGGCCACGCGTCCAGTGTGGTCGCCGAGCGGGCCCTCACGCCACGTCGTCGCGGAGGCGACGCAACTTCTCCTCGGGTGGGGCCGGTCCGGCGCCGGGTTGAGCCGGGGCGCGGGACCGGTAGGTCTGGCCCGTCGGGGTGGTGAGCTCGACGACGTGGCCGGGGAGCGAGAGGACGTCCATGCGCCAGCCGGGTGACTCCTTGACGTAGTTGCACGCCTCGCAGAGGCCCTGGCCGTTGTCGCGGGTGGTGCGACCTCCTCGATGGACGGCCCGGACGTGGTCGGTGTGGGCGACGGGTGCGTCGCACCACGGGGTCCGGCAGGTCTGGTCGCGCAGGACGAGGAGGTCGCGGCGCTTGCCGGAGAAGGTACGACGGTGGGAGTCCATGGCGACGAGCTCACCTGTACCGGGAGCGGCGTACAGGCGACGCAGCCAGGCGCGGTCGGCTTCGCGGACCAGGCGCCGCGCGACGGCCGCAGGGACAGCGCCATGGCCGGGAACTCGACCGGACTCGTGGGAGTCGCGGAAGCAGCGTGCGCTCGTTCATGACCAGCTGGATCTCGACGTTCGGGCATGACCCGGCTGCTGCGCCTGTGAGGCGCTCGTAGAACAGGTCGGCCATCAGCTGGCTGACGGAACGAGCATCGCCTGCGGTACGACGGGAGGCGGCCTCCTTGCGCAGCGCGGCGAACGCAGCGACTCCCTTCCCGACCGGCAGCAGACCGGTGACCATGCTCATCGGTGTCCGGCGCCGGCCGGATCGTGACGCGGCGGTCGGCCTCGGCCTTCTGGTGGCGACGCATGGCGGCACCGGGGTCGAGCCGCTGGGCGATCGAACGAGCGAGGTCGGCCACGCGCCGGTCGCCGATGCCGCCGAGACGCCCGGCGAGCTCGCGGTCCACCTGGCTGCGGTCGTCCCTGGTGAGCAGGGCCGTCTCGCGGACGATCAGGGTGGCCCGCCACTCGCTGATCTCACCGCGGTCGAGCGAAGCCAGCGTGTGCGGCATCTCGCGGACGAGGGCTACGGCCAGGCCGAGGTGTCGCTGGCCGCGGGCGGGGGAGTCCTGACGCGCCAGGGCCACCTGGGCGGCGATGCTGCGCGAGACCTCCGCCGCAGGCTTCAGTCGCGCAGCCGCCGACCGTTGTGAGCGGTCGAGCTCCTCGGTCAGTCGGGCCTGGGCCGCGGCGGCCTCGGACTTGAGGTGTTCGAGCCTCGTGATCGCGGCGAGACGCTCGGCGTCGGTCGACGCGCCGCTCTCGAGCTTCGCGACCGATGTCGAACATGTGTTCGATTCTATCACCGGGAACAGTGCCAGGAAGCGCCCGGCACGAATCTGTGGAAAGAAATCAGCGGGGGCGTTCCAGCGAGCCCAGGACCTTCACGAGACGCTCGATGTCGTCCTCGTGGTTGTACAGGTGGACCGAGAAGCGCAGCGCGCCGTCGCGTGCCGACGCCACGACTCCCTGCGCGGCGAGCGCAGCGACGACGCCGTCCGGTTCGAGGTCGCCCAGCGGCACGCGGATGATCGTGCTGCGGTTCTCGGCGGGCAACGGCGCCGGGTCCCAGCCAACGCCGGTGAGGGCGTCGCGCAGCTGTGCCTCCAGGTCGCGGTTGCGCGCGTAGATCGCCTCATGCCCGAACTCGTCGAACACCTCCAGCGAGGCGGTGTTGCCGTACGCCGCCAGCCAGCTGATCGAGCTGTCGAAACGCGATGCTGTCGCCGAGAGCTCCATCGTCGGCCCGTAGAAGCTGGCGAAGGGATCGGCGCCCGCGCGCCAGCCGGCGTTGACCGGGGTGAAGCGCTCCTGCGCGGCCCGCGACAGGAAGCAGTAGCCCATCCCGCGGCCCGCGTTGAGCAGGAACTTGTGGTCCGTCGTGGCGAGTACGTCGACCTGGGCGAGCGTGTCCGCGACGGGCACAGCCCCCACCATCTGGGCGCCGTCGACGAACACGATCGCTCCGACGCGACGTGCCAGCGAGCTGATGGTGGCGATGTCGGCGCGGTGTCCGGTCGCCGACTGGATCCCGGCGAAGGCCACGAGGCGGGTGCCGCCGTCCACGTGCTGCTCGACGCCGCCGGGATCGATCCCGCCGTCGCGGAAGGGCACCTGGCGGACGTCGTACCCCTTGTGCGCGAGCAGGCGCCAGGGGAAGTGGTTCGAGCTGTACTCCCGTTCCCCGATGACGACGTTCTCGCCTCGCGCCGCCGGTCCGAACTGGGCGGCGACCAGCCCGGCGGCCGACGACACCGACGGGATCAACGCCACGTCCGCGGGATCGGCGCCGAACACCCGCGCCGCCTTCACGCGGGCTTGTTCCGCAGCCTCCTCGCCGCGTCCGAAGTCCAGACCGTTGGTGGCCCAGTCGTCGACGACAGCGTGATAGGTCTGCGCCAACCGGTGGCTGGCGAGCCCCAGCGAGGCCGTGTTGAGGTACGCGAGATTCGCCGTCGCCGGGAACAGCTGACGCGCCTGCGTGATGTCTGGAGCCGGTTCGTCCACCACGCCGCCACGCTACGCGCGCCGGCGAGATGGCCATACTGGCGCGCATGGAACGCGTGCTGCTGGACCGTCCCGTGCCGGGCGTCGCCGTCGTGACGCTGAACTACCCGGAGCGGATGAACTCGATGTCGTTCGACGTCATGCTGCCGCTGCGCGACGTGCTGCGGGACCTCCACGACGACAACGAGGTCCGGGCCGTGGTGCTCACCGGCGCCGGGAAGGGGTTCTGCTCCGGGGCCGACCAGAGCGGCGAACGCGGGCGGATGCCCAACACGCAAGGGCTGACGCAGGTCACCGTGGCGCTGCGCGCGATGGAGATCCTCGACGAGGTCGTGCTGGCACTGAGAGGCCTGCACCAACCGGTGATCGCGGCCGTCAACGGTGCCGCCATCGGCGGCGGGCTGTGCCTCGCCCTCGCCTGCGACATCCGCCTCGCCGGCCAGGACGCGTTCTTCCGTGCCGCCGGCATCAACAACGGCCTGACCGCCAGCGAGCTCGGGCTCAGCTACCTGTTGCCGCGCGCCATCGGCACCTCGCGCGCGTCGGAGATCATGCTGACCGGCCGCGACGTCGACGCGGAGGAGGCCGAGCGCATCGGGCTGGTCTCACGCGTCGTGCCCCAGCCGGACCTCCTCGATGCGGCGGTGGAGATCGGCACCCGCATCGCCGGCTGGAGCAGGCCCGGCGTCGAGCTGACCAAGCGCACGCTCTGGTCGAGCCTCGACGCCGGCAGCCTGGAGGCGCACCTGCGGTCCGAGGGCCTCGGCCAGCTCTACGTCCGCCTGCTCACCGGCAACTTCGAGGAGGCCGTCGCGGCGCGTCAGGAGCGACGCGACCCGGTGTTCGACGACTGAGTGCCGAGCGTCAGGCGAAGGCGTGCAGGGCGTCCAGCTCGAGCGCCTGCAGGAACCCGTCGACCACGTCGGTGAGCCCTGGCAATGCCTCGCCGCCGATCGTCGTGACGCCGTCGTTGTCGGACTCGATGAACCGGTCGACGACGAGGTAGCCCTGCACCACGTGCCGCGCCGCCATCGACTGCAGCACCGGTCGCAGCGCGTAGTCGAGGATCAGCGCGTGCGCCAGGGAGCCACCCGTCGCGAGTGGCAGCACCACCTTGTCCGCGAGCGCGAACTGCGGCAGCAGGTCGAGCCAGGCCTTCAGGACTCCGGTGTACGACGCCTTGTACACGGGCGTCGCCAGCGCGACCGCGTCCGCCGCCTCCAGCCGGAGCAGGGTGTCGCGGATCTCCGGGTGGTCGGCCTGGGCGCGGAGCAGCGGCTCGGCGGGCAGGTCGATGAGCCGGAGCTGGTCGACCTCGTGCCCGGCCAGCTCGGCCTCGCGTGCGACGTGCTCGAGCAGCTTGGCGGATCGGGAAGGCGTCCGGGGCGAGCCCGAGACGGTCAGGATGCGAGACATGGCTTCACCCCCTCCGCGAACCAGTAGGCCTCCTCGACGTGGGGGTAGCCCGACAGCACGAACTCGTCGATGCCGAGGGCGGCGTACTCCTGGATCAGCGAGGCCACCTCCTGGTGGCTGCCGACCAGCGCGGTGCCCGCACCGCCCCGGACCAGCCCGACGCCTGCCCACAGCCCGGGGTGGACCTCGAGCTCATGTGCGTCGGTGTACGACGAGCCGCCGTGCAGCGCGCGCATCCGCTGCTGCCCGACCGACTGGCTGGCCGCGAGCGCTTCCTGCGCCTTGGTGACGTCGGCCGGGTCGAGCTCGGAGAGCATCTTCTGGGCCACGGCCCACGCAGCCTCGCTGGTGTCCCGGGTGATGACGTGCAGCCGGATGCCGAAGCGCAGGCTGCGGCCGGCCTCCTTGGCCAGGCGCCGCATGTGCTCGAGCTTCTCGGCCACGTCGGCGGGTGGTTCACCCCAGGTGAGGTAGACGTCGACGTGCTTGGCCGCGACCGGCCCCGCCGGCGCGGACGAGCCGCCGAAGTAGAGCTGGGGCAGCGGATCGGGAACGTCGCGCACGCGCGCATCCGAGACGTCGTAGTAGTCGCCGGCGAAGTCGATGCCCTCGCGGCTGCCAGGCGCCTCGCAGCACGGTGAGGAACTCGTCGGTGCGGGCGTACCGCTCCTCCGAGCCGTACGACGCCGGGTCGCCGAAGCGCCGCTGCTCCGACGGCTCGCCCCCGCTGACGATGTTCAGCAGCAGCCGACCGTCCGAGATCCGCTGGTACGTCGAGGCCATCTGGGCCGCGAGCGTGGGGTGGATGGAACCGGGCCGGAAGGCGACCAGGAACTTCAGCCGCTCGGTCTCGCGGATGAGCGCGGCGGTGGTCAACCACGCGTCCTCGCACCACGTGCCGGTGGGCGTCAGCGTGCCCGAGAATCCGAGCAGCTCGGCGGTGCGCGCCACCTGCGACAGGTAGTCGATGGTGGGCGGCCGGAACTGCGAGGCCGAGCCGACGCCCTGCCCCGACTGGCCGATGCCGCGGGGCACGGAGTGCCCGCCGCCGACCAGCGATCGGCTGTCGCCCGTGGTGGGCAGGAACCAGTGGAACTCGAGACTCATGAGGACTCCTTCTTCGCCTTCTCGGTGGCAGCGGTGATGACGTCGTTGAACTCGGTGACGAACCAGTCGTCGAGCTTCGGGTCGGCGCTGACCTGCTTCTGCTTCTTGAACGCGTCCCACATCTCCTGCTCGGAGGCGATCACCTGGTCGTCGATCGGCAGCGGCGTGTACGCGCGCCGCTCGACCGCACGCGCAGTGATGTCCGGGGCCAGCCCGGTCTCCTTGGCCCACGTGGTCGACCACGCCTCCTTGTTCTGAGCCGCCCACACCTGTGCGGCGGCCAGCCGGGCGAGGAAGTCCTTCAGGGCGACCCGGGTCGCCTTGTCCTTCAGCGCCTCGTCACCGGCGACCTGGAAGGCGAGGCCGTTGACCAGGCCCTTGCCGTCGGAGAGCACGCGCGCGCCGGCGTCGATCTCGGCCTGCGAGGTGAACGGGTCCCAGATCGCCCATGCGTCCACCGAGCCGCCCTTGAAGGCGGCGAGCGCCTCCGAGGGCTGCAGGTAGACGGGGGTGACGTCCTTGAACGACAGCCCCGCCTTGTCCAGCTGGGCCAGCAGGTTGTAGTTGGCGGAGCTGCCCTTGGCGACAGCGACCTTCTTGCCCTTGAGGTCGGCGACGTCCTTCAGCTTCGAGCCCTTGGGCACGACGAGGGCGTCGCCGGTCGCGCCCTGGGAGTACGCCGAGACGACCTTCAGCTTCTTGCCCTGGTCGATCGCGAACAGCGGTGGCGTGTTGCCCACGCCGCCGACGTCGACGGCACCGCTGCTGACGGCGTCCAGCAGGGGCGGTCCGGACGTGAACGGCTTCCAGTCGACCTTGTAGGGCAGGTCCTTCAGGTCGCCGGCGGCGCTGAGCAGGGCCTGGGACCCGCCCTTCTGGTCGCCGACGGTCAGGGTCACCTTGGACAGGTCCACGGATCCGTCGTCGCGGACCGCGTCGGCGTTGGCGCTCGCGCCGCAGCCGCTGAGCGCGGCGGCAGCGAGGACGCCGCCGACGAGCGAGGCGACGAGGGGAAGGTGGATGGGACGTCTCACGATGCTTTCTCCTGGGTGGTGTGGGCAGGGTGGCGGTCGTGCGCGCGGTCTCCCTCGCGCACGCCCAGCACGCCGAGCAGCTCGGCGCGCAGGTCTGTGAGGTCGGCCGGGTCGCGGGGTCGCTCCCGGCGTACGACGACCTCGTGGCGGACGCGGCCCTCGTCGACGACGAGCACGCGGTCCGCGAGCTTGAGGGCCTCGTCCACGTCGTGCGTGACGAGCAGCACTGCTGGCCGGTGCTCGCGCCACAGCGAGAGCACGAGGTCGTGCATCTCCAGCCGGGTCAGCGCATCAAGGGCGCTGAACGGCTCGTCGAGCAGCAGCAGCTGCGGCGCGTTGACCAGTGCGCGGGCGAGGGAGGCGCGCTGGGCCTGCCCGCCGGAGAGCGTCACCGGCCAGACCGCGTGCTTGTCGGCGAGCCCGACCTCGTCGAGCACCGAGAGGGCCCGGGCCCGCCGGTCGGCGCGGGGGAGTGCGTGCAGCGCGAGACCGACGTTGTCGGCGACCCGCTTCCACGGCAGCAAGCGGGGTTCCTGGAACGCCACGGACACCGAGCCCTGCACCTCGACGTCACCCTGCTCGACCGGGTCGAGCCCCGCCAGCGTGCGCAGCAGGGTCGACTTGCCGGAGCCGCTCCGCCCCAGCAGCGCGACCAGCTCCCCGGGCGCGATGGTGAGGTCGAGATGGTCGAGGACGACGTGCTGCCCGAAGGCGCGACGCAGGTCCCGGACCCGCACGGTGGGGTCCGTCTCCTCCAGGACCGGAGACTCGATCAGCCGTGTCGCCATGCCAGTGCCTTCCTCTCGATGGATCGGACGAGTGCGTCGGTGGCCAGCCCGAGCAGGCTGTAGACGACCAGCCCTCCCACCACGACGTCGGTGCGGCCGAAGGACGCCGCGTCCGAGACGAGGTAGCCGATGCCGCTGGTGGCGTTGATCTGCTCGGCGACGATCAGTGAGAGCCAGGCGACGCCGAGGCTCAGCCGGAGGCCGACGAGTGCCGACGGCAGCGCTCCCGGTGCCACGACGTGGCGCAGCCGGCCCCACCACGACAGCCCGAGCGCGCGCGCTGCGTCGACGTACCTCGGGTCGACGCCGCGGATGCCCGCCACGGTGTTGACGTAGAGCGGGAAGGCGACGCCGAGGGCGATCAGCGTGATCTTGGGGGCCTCGTCGATCCCGAGCCACAGCACGAGCAGCGGGAGGAGCCCGAAGTGCGGCACCGTGCGCAGCATCTGCATCGGTGGGTCGATGACGTCGTCACCGAGGCGCGAGAGGCCGGCGACGGAGGCGAGCACCAGCGCGACCGTGGCGCCGATCAGGAAGCCGATCACGACGCGCTGCAACGAGATCCCCGTGGCGGCCTGCAGCGTCCCCTTGTTCCACTCCTCGACCATGGCGTCGAAGATCTGCAGGGGCGGGGCGAGCCGGTCCTCCGGCAGCACGCCGGTGCCGGACGCGACCTGCCACAGCACCAGCAGGGCCAGGGGACTGCCGAACCGGCGCAGGGCCGAGAGGCGGCCGCGGCGTCGCGGCCGGCCCCCGGACTGCGCCGTGCCTGGTCGCTCGGGGAGGAGAGCCCGACAGCGGCGGTGGAAGTGGTCATGTTGACCATCGTGCACGAAAGTCTTGTAAAACTAGTAATTGACTAGACTATGAGACGGCGTGTCGGCACGAGACGTGTCGGGACAGGGCGATCGGGCACCATCGAGTCGTGGCCAACCGACTTGCCGAAGCGACCTCGCCGTACCTCCTGCAGCACGCCGAGAACCCCGTCGACTGGCAGGAGTGGGGCGAGGAGGCGTTCGCGGAGGCTCGGGAACGCAACGTGCCGGTGCTGCTGAGCGTCGGGTACGCCGCCTGCCACTGGTGCCACGTGATGGCCCACGAGTCGTTCGAGGACGACGCGACAGCGGCCTTCATGAACGAGCACTACGTGAGCATCAAGGTCGACCGCGAGGAGCGGCCCGACGTCGACGCGGTCTACATGGAGGCGACCGTGGCGATGACCGGTCACGGCGGCTGGCCGATGACGTGCGTCCTCGACCACGACGGCAGCCCGTTCTTCGCCGGCACCTACTTCCCCGACCAGCCACGTCACGGCCAGCCGAGCTTCCGCCAGCTGCTCGAGGCCATCGCCGAGGCCTGGACGAAGCAGCCGGACGAGGTGGCGAGTGCCGCGGGCCGGATCCGGGAGGCGCTGACCCGCACGGCGGACCTGAGCGGCGGCGTCGCGTTCGACGAGAAGGCGCTGGACGAGGCGGTCTCGAAGCTCGAGAGCGACTTCGACGAGGACTGGGGCGGCTTCGGCGGGGCTCCCAAGTTCCCGCCGTCGATGGTCCTTGCCTTCCTGCTGCGGGTTTCGACAAGCTCAACCAGCCTGCGCAAGGACGCCGCCACCCGTATGGTCGGCAAGACCCTTGCCGCGATGGCTGCGGGCGGGATCCACGACCAGCTCACGGGCGGCTTCGCGCGGTACGGCGTCGACCGGGCGTGGGTGGTGCCGCACTTCGAGAAGATGCTCTACGACAACGCCCAGCTGATGTCGGTCTACGCCCGCTGGGCGGCCGAGCACGACGACGAGCCGGCCGGCCGGATCGCGCTGGGCGTGGCCGACTTCGTGCTGGCCGAGCTGCTCACCGATGACGGAGCCTTCGCGTCCGCGCTCGACGCCGACTCCGAGGGCGAGGAGGGCACCTTCTACGTCTGGACGCCCGAGCAGGTGGCCGAGGCAGTGGGCCAGGAGGACGCCGAGTGGGCCTGCACGCTGCTGGGCGTGACCGAGCAGGGCACCTTCGAGCACGGCACCTCCACCCTGCAGAAGCAGGCGCAGCCGGACGACTCCGACCGGTGGGGCCGGGTCCGCCTCGCCCTCTCCGACGCCCGCGCCGAGCGGGTGCGGCCGGACCGGGACGACAAGGTGGTCGCCGCCTGGAACGGCCTGGCGATCTCCGGTCTCGTCGATGCCGGCACCCTCCTCGACGCGCCCGAGCTGGTCCACGCGGCCGAGCGGTGTGCGACGTACCTCGCCGACGTGCACCTCCGCGAGGGTCGGCTGCTCCGGGTCTCCCGGGACGCCGTGGCGGGGTCGCACGCCGGGGTGCTCGAGGACCACGGCTGCCTGGCGACCGGGTTCGTGGCACTGGCGTGCGCCACGGGCGACAACACGTGGCTGGAGCGCGCCGGGGAGCTCCTCGAGGCCGTGCTCACCCGCTTCGCTGCCGACGACGGTGGCTTCCACGACACCGCGGACGACGCCGAGGCGCTGCTGACGCGGCCGCGCGACCCCGGCGACAACGCCAGTCCCAGCGGGCACTCGTCGGTCATCCACGCGCTGCTCGGCTACGCGGCGCTCACCGGGTCGGGGCGCCATCGCGATGCCGCCGAGGCCGCGTTGAAGGTGAGTCGCCGGATCGCCGACCAGAGCCCGCGCTTCGCCGGGTGGTCGCTGGCCGCCGCGGAGACGGCGCTGGACGGTCCGGTGGAGGTCGCGGTCGTGGGGCCACGGGGAAAGGAGCGTGACGCGCTGGAGCGCGCGGCCCGCCGGCACGCACCGTCCGGGGCGGTCGTGGTCGCAGCGGCGCCGGGGAAGAGCGACATCCCGCTGATGGCCGACCGTGACCTGGTCGACGGCAAGCCCGCTGCGTATGTCTGCCGCAACCTCGTCTGCCGGCGCCCGGTGACCACGGTGGACGAGCTGGTGGCAGAGCTCGGCTCAGGCGTCGCGTAGCGCGGGCAGCAACCCGCTCGCAGATCAACTGCAGGCTCGCCCAGGAGGGCTCGGCCGGCAGGCCTCCGCACATCGGGTGGCCGGAGACCGCGCGCAGCTCGCGGGACCGGCACTGCCGGACGAGCTCGTCGGGGTCGAGCACGACGTAGCGTCCGCCGGCGCGCAGCTCCTCGACCGTCGTGGAGTCGTCGGTGATCAGCGAGTTGAGCGGTCCCGACCAGGCGCGGTAGGCCATGGCGTCGGCGAGCAGGTGCTCGCCGTACGACGCCCAGAACCGGTCGGGGTCCTCGGCGCAGAACACCGTGCCCGGCCCGGTCGGTGGCAGCAGCACGAAGCCCGGCTCACGTCCGTGGCGACGGCACTCCTCGTTGTAGAGGTCGCGCAGCGCCTTGTCGGCCACGTTCGGCTGGAAGTTCAGCCCGAGTCGAGCCGCCCGTCGTGCCGCAGCGGGGGAGCCGCCGCCGTAGAAGAGGAAGGGGTGCGGCTGCGTGAACGGCAGCGGGGTGATGCTCACCGTGCGTCCGTCGTGGGACACCTCCTCGCCGCGCCACAGCGCGAGCAGGAGCTCGATGCGCTGCTCGATGTCGGCGCCCCGGGTCTCCCATGGACGGCCGAACAGGGCGTACTCCTCCGGCCGGTACCCGAGCCCGAGGGTGTAGCTCACCCGCCCGGCGCTGAGGTGGTCGAGCACCGCGACGTCCTCGGCGAGCTTCACCGGCTCGTAGAAGTTGACGAGCAGGGCCGAGACGGTGATGGGCACGCGCGTCGTGCGGGCCGCGATCGCCGCGGTGACGACGAGCGGGCTCGGCAGGTAGCCGTCGTCGGAGGCGTGGTGCTCGCTGACCATGATCGCGTCGTGGCCGTGCTCGTCGAGGTAGGCGGCCTGCTCGAGGGCGCGGCCGTAGAGCTCCTGCCGGGTCGCTGCGTCGGCGCCGGGCGCGCGGAAGTCGAAGCGCGAGACGAAGGCGGTCATACCGGCGTGATGGGCAGGGATCGGCGGGGCTCGAACGCGAACCCTGCGCCGGTGCTGACCTTGGTCACGGTGACCTCCTCGGCCTCGGGAGCTGGAGTATCGCCGCGTACGACGCGGGCGGTCCAGTCGGACGTGCTCCCCGTGATCTCGACGTCGAGGTGCGGGTCGACCTCCTGCACGATGGCCTGCAGGGGTCGGGCGGAGCCGGGTCCGCACAGCGTGATCCAGCCGCCGTCCTCGTGGGCCGGGCCGGTGTGCACCCTCACCGAGTCGTCCACCGCCGCCTCGACGTACGCCGCCGGGTTGAGCAGTGGGTGCAGCTCCAGGACCCGCAGCGCCCCGTCGACGTCGCGGGGGAGCTCCAGCGCGCGCTGCAGCCGTCCTGCCGTCACGCCCGCGATGCCGACCAGCTGCTTCGTGGCGATCTCGCGCACCTGCGGCTCGTCGGCGCGCTGTCGCAGGGCGCGGACGAAGCCGAGGGCAAGGAGGTGCATCTGCAGCGCCACCTCGTCGGCGATGCGGACCAGCGCGGAGTGGGAGAAGGAGCCGAAGTCGATGTCCCCGACCAACGGACCGGAGTAGTCGGCTCGCCCACTGTCGCTCGCGTCGATCGGCTCCAGCTCGAGGGTCGCGGCCCGGCTCTGCGCGAGCGCCCGGCATCCCTCCGACGCGGTCACCTCGGGGTGCGAGGCGTCGATGACCACGCTCCAGGCGCAGTGCGGCCGGCGCTCGGCCGGGCTGCGCGGGGGACGGTGGATCGGTCGTACCTGGGCGCGGGGATTGGTCGCGACGGCGGTGGCGTCGAAGGTCGGGTCCTCGATGTCGTGGCACATCGCGGTGACGTACGCCGGCCCCATCGGCTCGACGTCCATCAGGGCGCCGCAGTGGTCGAGCCGGAACTCGCCGTGCCACGGGTCGTGCACGGTGAAGCGGAAGTCCATGAACTGCGGGGGAGCGCCGATGTCGAGCTGCAGCCCCTTGAAGACGGTGACGACGTCGTCGCCTTCGAACCCCAGTGCGCGCTGCATGCGTCGGGTGTAGATCGGGCGAGGCGGCCGACCACTCCTCGATGGCGACCTGCGTCATCTCCTCGCGCCCCCACGCGGCCAGGCACCACGCCATGCCGGAGCGGTCGACGAGGTGCCCGCACAGCAACAGCTCGGGGACGAGGGTGCCGAGCTGCTCGCGCGAGAGTGCGGCGTACCGGCTCATGGTGCTAACCTAGACAGGTGTCCAGTCAACTGTCCACTGCTCCGCGCCAGGGATTGCGGGCCCGGCAGGCGGAGACGGTCGAGCGGCTGCTCGCCGCGGGCGAGGAGGAGCTGCGCGCGGTCGGCTACGAGTCGTTGACGATCCGCACCGTCGCCAATCGCGCCGGGGTGTCCCCGGCCACGGCCTACACCTACCTCGCGTCGAAGAGCCACCTGTTCGCGGAGCTCTTCCACCGCTACCTGGTGGCCGACCGCGACTTCGTCCCGCGTGGTCGCACACCCGTGAGGCGTGTGCAGAGCGTGACCCGTCGGCTGGCGGAGCGGCTGTCGGCCGCGCCCGAGCTCGCCGCCGCCGTCACCCCCGCCCTGCTCGGCAGCGATCCCGACGTCGAGCGGCTGCGGCTGCGCATCGGCGCGGAGTTCGTCGAGAGCTTCCGACATGCTCTGGGCAGCGACGCCGACCCGGCCGTGGTGGACGCTCTTGTCCTGGCCCTCTCCGGCGCCCTGCTGCAGGCAGGCGTCGGACTGATCACCTACGCCGAGCTGGGTTCGCGGCTCGACGCCGTCGTCGACGTGATCATGCGGGGCAACGCATGAGCGGTCTGGTCTTCGATCCCTACGACTACGCGCTGCAGGACGACCCCTACCCGACCTACCGGCGCCTGCGTGACGAGGAACCCCTGCACCACAACGAGGAGCACGACTTCTGGGTGCTCTCGCGGCACGCCGACGTGCACCGCGCGATGCGCACCGACGGCACCTTCAGCAACCGCATGGGCGTGACCATCGACGAGAGCGCCTGGACGCCGTACGCCCACACCACGATGTCCTTCCTCGCCATGGACCCGCCTGAGCAGACCCGGCTGCGCAAGCTGGTCTCCAAGGGGTTCACGCCGCGCATGGTGGCGGGGCTCGAACCGCGGATCCAGCGGATCACCGACCAGCACCTGGACCGCTGCATGGAGCAGCAGAGCTTCGACTGGGTGGCCGACCTCGCCGGCCGGGTGCCGATGGACGTGATCTCGGAGCTGCTCGGCGTTCCCGATGCCGACCGTGACCACGTACGACGCCTCGCCGATCTCCTGGTCCACCGCGAGCCCGGTCTCCGCGACGTGCCGAAGGTCGGCATCGACGCCGCGATGGAGCTGTTCGGCTACTACAGCGACCTGCTGGAGGAGAAGAAGCAGAATCCGGCCGACGACCTCACGAGTGCCCTGCTGGGTGTCGAGGAGGGCGCCGACCGGATGAGCGACCGCGAGATCATCGCGTTCCTGTTCCTGATGGTCGTGGCCGGCAACGAGACCACCACCAAGCTGCTCGGCAACGCGGTGTACCACCTGAGCGCGGACCCCGGCCAATGCGACCGGGTGTTCGCCGACCCCGGCCTGGTCGACGTGTGGATCGAGGAGACGCTGCGCTACGACACCGCCACGCAGCTGCTGGCCCGACTGCTCGACGACGACCTCACCCTGCACGGCGTCACGGCCCCCGCGGGGTCGAAGCTGCTGCTGGGCCTGGGCGCCGCGAACCGCGACGAGCGGGTGTTCACCGAGCCCGAGCGCTTCGACCTCGACCGCGACCCCGGCGAGCTCAAGCAGAGCATGAGCTTCGGCGGCGGACGGCACTTCTGCCTCGGCGCGAACCTGGCCCGGCTGGAGGCGCGGGTCGTCCTGCGCGAGCTGGTACGTCGAAGCTCCGGTGTCGAGGCCGACCACGAGGGAGCGGTGCGGTTCTACTCCGCCAACGTGCGCGGCTTCGCACACCTGCCGGTGACCGTGAGCGCGCGATGACGCAGCCCGGCCGGGAGGGGAAGTACGCGCAGCCGTCGCGGCGGCCCGCCGTCGTCACCGGAGCCTCCTCAGGCATCGGGGCCGCGACGGCGCTGGCCCTGGCCTCCGCCGGCTTCCCGGTCGCACTCGGGGCCCGGCGGGTCGAGCGGTGCGAGGACCTGGCAGCCAAGATCCGCGCCGAGGGCCACGAGGCCGTGGCTCACCCGCTCGACCTGCTCGACACCGGTTCCGTCGCTGCCTTCGCCGAGGCTGTCGCCGCTGACCTGGGCGACATCGAGGTGGTGGTCTCGTGCGCCGGTGCCGTCGCGCCGGGCACCGTCCACGAGATCGACCCGGAACGGTTCGCCCACGAGCTCGACCTCAACCTCGTCGGTGCCCACCGCCTGGTGCACGCGTTCGTGCCCGGCATGGTCGCGCGTCGACGGGGCGACGTCGTCCTCGTGTCGTCCGACGTCGCGCAGCGGGCGCGGCCGTTCACCGCGGCCTACGCCGCCGGCAAGTGGGGCCTGGAGGGAATGGCTCAGTCGATGCAGATGGAGCTCGAGGGCAGCGGCGTCCGGGTGAGCGTCGTACGCCCGGGGCCGACGTGGAGCGAGATGGGCAGCGACTGGGACGACCAGGCCGCCGCCGAGGTGCTCGACCACTGGGTGAGGTTCGGCCACGCCCGGCACCCGCACTTCCTCAAGCCGGCCGCGGTGGCCGATGCGATCACGACCGTGGTCTCAGCCCCGAGGGGCGTGCACCTGAACCTGGTCGAGGTCTCGCCCGAGGCACCCCTGGAGGACGCGTGACTCTGTCGACCATTGGAGAGGTCTCACGGCAGTTCCCGGACTCCCCGCACGGACACCTGGAGGACCTCCGCACCGACCCCGTCGACCTGCTGCGGCGGGTGCGTGAGGAGTGCGGCGACGTCGGGCGGTTCCGGCTCGCCGACCGCGACGTCGTGCTCGTCAGCGGCGCCGAGTGCAACGAGGCGTTCTTCCGGGCGCCCGACGAGGTGCTCGACCAGGCCGAGGCCTACCCGTTCATGACGCCGATCTTCGGCCAGGGCGTGGTCTTCGACGCCAGTCCCGAGGAACGCCAGCAGATGCTGAAGAACCAGGCGCTGCGGGGGGAGCAGATGCGCGGCCACGCCGCCACCATCGAGCACGAGGTCCGCCGGATGGTCGATGACTGGGGCGATGAGGGAGAACTCGACCTGCTCGACTGGTTCGCCGAGCTGACCATCTACACAACTTCTTCTTGCCTCATAGGCAAGAAGTTCCGGGAGGAGCTCGACGCGCGGTTCGCGCAGCTCTACCACGACCTCGAGCGCGGCACCGACGCCGTCGCGTACGTCGACGCCTACGCCGACATCGAGAGCTTCCGCCGGCGCGACGCCGCCCGCGAGCAGCTGGTCGGGCTCGTGCAGACGATCATCGACGGACGCCGCGAGCGGGGTCCGGTGCCCAAGGAGGAGCGGGACCTGCTCGACGTGCTCCTCTCGCTCGAGATGAGCGCCGACTACATCACCGGCATCTTCATCTCGATGATGTTCGCCGGGCACCACACGTCCTCCGGTACGGCGGCCTGGACGCTGATCGAGCTGCTGCGGAACCCGCAGATCCTGAAGGACGTCGTCGCAGAGCTCGACGACCTCTATTCCGACGGCTCGGAGGTCTCCTTCCAGGCACTGCGCGCGATCCCGCGGCTGGAGGCTGCGCTCAAGGAGACGCTGCGGCTGCACCCGCCGCTGATCCTGCTGCTGCGCGTGGCCAAGGAAGACGTCGAGATCGGCGGCCACGCGATTCCCGCGGGCACGATGGTCGGCGCCTCGCCCAAGGTGTCGAACCGGATCCCCGAGGACTTCCCCGACCCCGACGTGTTCGACCCCGGGCGCTACCTCGACCCACGCCAGGAGGACCTCGCCAACCGGTGGACCTGGATCCCGTTCGGTGCAGGTCGTCACCGCTGTGTCGGTAACGCCTTCGCGATGATGCAGCTGAAGGCGATCTTCTCGGTGATCCTGCGCGACTACGAGTTCGAGCTGAGCCAGCCGGCGGAGAGCTACCGCGACGACTGCTCGAAGATGGTGATCCAGCTCGAGCAGCCGTGCCGGGTCCGCTACCGGAGGCGCTCATGAAGGCCGTCGCCGACCTCGACCTGTGCCAGGCGCACCAGATGTGCCAGGTGGAGGCGCCGACCGTGTTCGGCTTCGACGAGGACGCCGACCGGGTCGTGGTGCTCATGGAGCGCCCGCCGGAGTCGCTGCGCGACGCCGTGGCCGCCGCCGTCCGCTACTGCCCGGCGATGGCCCTGACCCTCGAGGAGGACTGATGCGACGCGTGGACATGGAGGAGTTCTGGGCCCGCTGGCTGGCGGGCAACCGGGACGCGGAGCGTGCCCGCGACTGGAGCGGCTTGGCCGACTTCTACGCCGCCGACGCGACGTACGGCTGGATGTACACCCCCGACGAGCACTTCATGGCCGTCGGCCGCGAGCAGATCCGGGAGTGGGCCCTCGGCACCGAGATGGCCGGGCTCGACGGCTGGCACTACGACTACGTGGCCACGGTGATGGACGAGCAGCAGCAGATGGTGATCGGGTTCTGGCAGCAGCGCGCGGGCATCGAGGACGAGCGAGGGGTCGAGTACGAGGTGATGGGCATCGGCGGGTCGTGGTTCGGGCTCCAGGAGCAGGACGGCCAGATCGGGATCGCGTGGCAGCGCGACTGGTTCGACCTCGGGTCGGTGGCCGAGACGTTCCTCGCCGTCGCCGGGTCCGGCCAGGCGCCGCAGGGCCTGCTCGACCGGATGGGGCTCCACGGTCCGTCCCAGCCCGGTCACTACCGGACGGCCGACCTGCCCTCGTCGGTGTGGCCACCGGTCGTGGAGGCGGGCCGATGACCACCGCGCCCCGCATGCTGATCGACGGGAAGCTCGTCGAGGCCTCTGGCGGCGGCAGCTTCCCGATCCTCAACCCCGCGACCGGACAGCAGATCGGGTCCGCCCCGGACGCCACCGAGGCAGACATGGACGCGGCCATCGCCGCGGCCCGACGCGCCTTCGACGACACCGACTGGTCGACCGATCACGAGTTCCGCCTGCACTGCCTGCGACAGCTCCATGAGGCGCTGGTCGACGAGGCCGAGTCGATGCGGGCGCTCACCACCGCCGAGGCCGGTGCGCCGGTGTTCCTGACGGCCGGCCCGCAGTACGACGTCCCGGTCGCGTCGTTCGGTTGGACGATCGACCTCGCCGCGTCGTACGACTGGGAGACGGACCTCGGCGTGGCCGAGCCGATGGGCATCCCCACGCGGCGCACCGTCCGGCGCGAGCCGGTGGGAGTGGTCGCGGCGATCACGCCGTGGAACTTCCCCAACCAGATCAACCTGGCCAAGGTCGGTCCTGCCCTCGCCGCCGGCAACACCGTGGTGCTCAAGCCGGCGCCGGACACGCCCTGGCTGGCCTGTGAGCTCGGCCGGCTCGCGGCGGAGCGCACCGACCTGCCGCCGGGCGTGCTGAACGTGGTCACGCCGTCGGACAACGACGTCGCGGCGGTGCTGGCCACGGACCCGCGCGTCGACCTGGTCTCCTTCACGGGTTCGACCGCAACTGGACGGGCCATCATGGCTGCGGCCGCGCCGACGCTGAAGAAGGTCTTCCTCGAGCTCGGTGGCAAGTCGGCCGCGATCGTCCTCGACGACGCCGACCTGGCAGCCGCGGTGGGAACGACAGCCTTCTCGACCAGCATCCACGCCGGACAGGGCTGCGCGCTGACGACGCGGCTGCTCGTGCCGCGGGAGAGGTACGACGAAGCGGTACAGGTCGCGGCCCAGACGATGGAGTCCATCGGCGCGGGCGACCCCACCGATCCGGGCACCGTCTGCGGGCCGGTGATCAACGAGCGGCAGCGCGACCGCATCGTGTCCTTCCTCGAGCAGGCGGTCGCAGACGGCGGCACCTTCGCCACCGGCGGGTCCGTCGACGACACCAAGGAGGGCGGCTACTGGATCCGCCCCACCGTGATCGCGGGTCTCGACAACGACTCGCGGGTCGCGCGGGAGGAGATCTTCGGTCCTGTGCTGGTGGTGATCCCGCACGACGGCGACGACGATGCGGTGCGGATCGCCAACGACTCGCCCTACGGCCTCTCCGGATCCGTCGACTCCGGATCGCTCGAGCGGGCCAAGGCCGTGGCGGCGCGGATCCGCACCGGCACCCTGGCCGTCAACGGTGGCGTGTGGTTCGCGGCCGACGCCCCGTTCGGGGGCTACAAGCAGTCGGGCATCGGCCGCGAGATGGGCGTCCAGGGCTTCGAGGAGTACCTGGAGACCAAGCTGATCGCGGAGCCGGCATGAGGTTCGAGAACAAGGTCGCCGTCGTCACCGGTGCCGCGCAGGGCATCGGCGAGGTCTACGCGCGCGCCCTGGCGCACGAGGGAGCGGCGGTCGTCGTCGCCGACATCAGTGACACGGGCGCCGACGTGGCCGCGTCGATCGAGGCGGACGGTGGCACCGCGATGTTCGTGCCCACCGACGTCTCCTCGCCGGAGTCGGCGGCAGCGATGGCCGAGGCCGCCGCTGGCGTCGTACGGCGGGATCGACCTGCTGGTCAACAACGCCGCCATCTACGGCGCGATGGAGTTCGACCTGCTGGTGAGCGTCGACTGGGACTACTACAAGAGGTTCATGGGCGTGAACATGGACGGCGCGCTCGTGATGACGCGCGCGGTCTACCGCCACATGCAGGCGCGCGGAGGCGGGGCGATCGTCAACCAGAGCTCGACGGCGGCGTACCTCTACTCCGGCTTCTACGGACTGGCCAAGGTCGGGGTCAACGGGCTCACCCAGCAGCTCGCGCACGAGCTCGGCGGCATGGGCATCCGGGTCAACGCCATCGCTCCCGGCCCCACCGACACCGAGGCCACGCGCACCCAGGCCGGCGACGCCGCCCACGAGATCGTCAAGGGACTGGCGATCAAGCGCATGGGCCAGCCCGAGGACATGGTCGGCGCCTGCCTGTTCCTGCTCTCCGACGAGGCAGCCTGGGTGACCGGGCAGATCGTCGCGGTCGACGGCGGCCAGGTGTTCAGGTCGTGAGGGTCGGCTTCGTCGGGCTCGGCAACATCGGCAAGCCGATGGCGCTGCGGCTGGCCGGCTCCGAGCACGAGCTGACCGTGTACGACGTCGCACCCGGTCCGGTCGCGGAGCTGGTCGCCGCCGGCGCCTCGGCCGCTGACGGCCTCGCCGCGCTCGCCGCCGAGGTCGAGGTCGTCTGCGTGATGGTGCGCGACGACGCCCAGGTGCGCGAGGTCGTTGCCTCCTTCGCAGCAGCGGCGCCCGTCGTCGTGATCCACTCCACCGTCGCGCCCACGACTCCGGCGGAGATCGCGGCCCTGGGGCTGAGCGTGGTGGACGCCCCCGTCAGCGGTGGCCCGACGGGCGCCTCGGAGGGCACGCTCGCGATCATGGCCGGCGGGTCGGAGGAGGCGTTCGAGCGAGCGCGACCCGTGCTGTCGGTGATGGGCTCGAAGGTGGTGCACGCGGGTCCCTTGGGGACTGGCACGCAGATGAAGCTGGCCCGCAACCTCATCCACTTCGTGTCGTTCACCGCCGTCACGGAGGCCCAGCGGCTCGCGGAGGCGGCCGGTCTCGACCTGCGCGCGCTGGGCGACGTCGTACGCCACACCGACGCGATCACCGGCGGACCCGGCGCGATCATGCACCGCGAGACCACCGCGCCTCTCGACCCGGACGACTTCTGGTACGGCGTGTTCACGCACGTCCGTGCGCTGGGCGAGAAGGACCTGCGCCACGCCACCGCGCTGGCCGAGTCGCTGGCGGTCGACGTACCCCTCGCCCGGCTGGCGCTCGAGCGGCTGGGACCAGGGCTGGGACTACCCGAGGAGGAGTCGTGAACGACAGGTTCGAGGGACTGCCGGAGGAGCGTCGGCGAGGGCTGGAGCGGATGGAGCAGGTCTACGGCTTCGAGATGAGCGACGGCGAGGGTGCCTTCTTCGGCTACACCGCCGACCACCTCTTCGCCGACATCTGGAGCCGGCCGGGCCTGACCGACCGCGACCGGCGGCTGCTGCTGATCGGGATGCTCTCGACGCACGGCGGCCAGGACGTGCTCGGCCTCCAGATCCCTGCTGCGTTCAAGAACGGTGAGCTCGACGCCGACACGCTGCGCGAGATCGTCGTCTTCGTGGCCCACTACGCCGGCTGGCCCGTCGCCGCCCGGCTCAACTCGATCGTCGAGGAGACGATCGCCAAGGGGCGCTGAGCGCGCTACCGCAGCTGGTACGTCGCGATCGAGGCCGCGACGTAGTGGCAGATGAAGGCCGCGATCGTGAAGGTGTGGAACACCTCGTGGAAGCCGAACCAGGCCGGGTACGGGTCGGGCTTCTTGAAGCCGTAGACGACACCGCCCAAGGTGTAGAGGCCGCCGCCCACCGCGATCAGCGTGATCACGGCCGCGCCACCGGCGGAGAAGTCGTCGGCGTAGAAGATCGCCACCCAGCCGAGGGCGACGTAGATCGGGGTGTAGATCCACCGCGGCGCGTCCATCCAGAAGACCCGGAACAGGACACCGGCCAGAGCGCCGGTCCACACGATCACCAGCAACCACACCCGCACCGCGCCGTCGAGCAGGATCAGGGTGAACGGGGTGTAGGAACCTGCGATCAGCAGGAAGATGTTGGAGTGGTCGAGGCGCCGCAGGAACCCGTGCACGCGCGGCGCCCAGTTGCCGACGTTGTACACGGCCGACACCGCGAACAGCAGCAGCGCCGTGCCGGCGAAGATCGCCGAGCCGACGCGCGTCGCCAGGGTCGGTGACAGCACGATCAGCACGACGCCGGCGGCCAGGGCCAGGGGAGTGATCGCCGCGTGCAGCCAGCCGCGGAGCTTGGGCTTGACCTCCTCCTTGACCTCCCGCACGCGCTCGATCACGTGCTCGGCCGCCTCATGGGCGTGCTCGGAGACACGCTCGTGACACTCTCGGGGGCACGCTCGGAGACCGCGAGGAGGCAAGCGGCTGATCGGGTGCCATGACCGCCAGACTACGGGTGGGGTGCGCGGGTACAGTCGGCCCGTGGCGGACTGGAAGCACGCTGTACGGCGGGTCGTCTACCCGGCTTACGAGGCGCGTCTCGCCCGCCGCCTCCCGCGGGACCGGATCCCCGCCCACGTCGGCGTGATGCTCGACGGCAACCGTCGCTGGGCCAAGGCCGTCGGTGCGGACACCGCCCACGGGCACCGGGCGGGGGCCGCCAACATCGAGCCGCTCCTCGGCTGGTGCGAGGAGATCGGCGTGGAGGTGGTCACGCTGTGGCTGCTCTCCACCGACAACCTCAACCGGCCGCGGGCCGAGCTCGGCCCGCTGCTGGACATCATCGCCGACGCGGTCGAGACGCTGGCCGAGCAGCAGCGCTGGCGGCTGCACCCCGTGGGAGCGCTCGACCTCCTGCCCGCGAGCATGGCCGAGCGCCTCAAGGTGGCCGCGGAGTCCACCCGCGACGTCGACGGCCTGCTGGTGAACGTGGCGATCGGCTACGGCGGCCGCCGCGAGATCGCCGACGCGGTGCGCTCCCTGCTCCACGAGCACGCCGGCAAGGGGACCAGCCTCGAGGAGCTGGCCGGGGTGATCGACGTCGAGCACATCGCCGAGCACCTCTACACCAAGGGCCAGCCCGACCCCGACCTGGTGATCCGCACCAGCGGTGAGCAGCGCCTGGGCGGGTTCCTGCTCTGGCAGAGCGCCCAGAGCGAGTTCTACTTCTGCGAGGCCTACTGGCCCGACTTCCGGCGCGTCGACTTCCTGCGCGCCGTACGCGCCTACGCCGAGCGCGAGCGCCGCTACGGCTCCTAGTCTTCACCCGCCGTTAAGGCGTGTCGGAGCCGAGTGAAAACCTCGACGGGCTTACGTTTCCCGGTGTCGGCCGCATTTCGCTGCCGAACCAGGAGGCGATGAGTGGTCCCATCCCACTGCAGCACCACCGGGGGCGAGCACTCCTGCTTCCGGCGCCAGTCCCGGTCCGAGCACACCTGCTAGCCGTCCGGGGCGCAGAGTGCGCGCACCGGCTTGGGAGTTCCAGTGGCACCTGCCAAGCGTGCACCCGCCCGCACGACGCCCGGTCGCAGGACCTACGTCCTCGACACCTCGGTCCTCCTGGCTGACCCTGGGGCGACCAAGCGCTTCGAGGAGCACGAGGTGGTGCTCCCTGTGGTGGTCATCACCGAGCTCGAGGCCAAGCGGCACCACCCGGAGCTGGGCTACTTCGCCCGGTCGGCGCTGCGGATGCTCGACGAGCTGCGCGTGGCCAACGGCCGGCTCGACGAGCCCGTGCCCGTCGGGGACCAGGGCGGCACGGTGCGCGTCGAGCTCAACCACACCGACGCGGACTCGCTGCCCTCGGGCTTCCGGCTCGGAGACAACGACACCCGCATCCTCGCGGTGGCCCGCAACCTGGCCAACGAGGGCAACGAGGTCACGCTGATCTCCAAGGACCTCCCGATGCGGATCAAGGCCTCCGCCGTCGGGCTCGACGCTGCCGAGTACCAGGGCGAGCAGGTCAACGAGTCCGACCCCGGCTGGAGCGGCATGAAGGAGATCGAGGTCACCAGCCTCGACCTCGACGAGCTGTACGACGACCAGGTGGTCGACCTCGACGACGCCCGCGACCTGCCCTGCCACACCGGCCTGGTGCTGATGTCGGAGCGGGGCAGCGCCCTCGGCCGCGTCGGCGCGGACAAGCGGGTGCACCTCGTCCGGGGCGACCGTGAGGCCTTCGGGATCCACGGGCGCTCGGCGGAGCAGCGCGTCGCCCTCGACCTGCTCCTCGACCCCGACGTCGGCATCGTCTCCCTCGGCGGGCGCGCGGGCACCGGCAAGTCCGCGCTCGCACTGTGCGCCGGGCTCGAGACCGTGCTCGAGCGCCGGCAGCACAAGAAGGTGGTCGTCTTCCGGCCCCTCTACGCCGTCGGCGGCCAGGAGCTCGGCTACCTGCCCGGCAGCGAGTCGGAGAAGATGTCGCCCTGGGGCCAGGCGGTCTTCGACACGCTCGGCGCCATCACCACCTCGGACGTCGTCGACGAGGTGCTCGACCGCGGCATGCTCGAGGTGCTCCCGCTGACCCACATCCGGGGCCGCTCGCTGCACGACGCCTTCGTGATCGTCGACGAGGCCCAGTCGCTGGAGCGCAACGTGCTGCTCACGGTGCTCTCACGCATGGGCGCCAACTCCAAGGTGGTGCTCACCCACGACGTGGCCCAGCGCGACAACCTGCGCGTCGGCCGCCACGACGGCGTCGTGGCGGTGGTCGACCGGCTCAAGGGGCACCCGCTGTTCGCCCACGTGACCCTCACCCGCTCCGAGCGCTCGCCGATCGCGGCCCTGGTCACCGAGATGCTCGAGCACGTCACCATGTGAAACAGCGGCCGAGAACCGTGTGAGGCTGCCCACAGGCCCGCTGCTGCAATTTGCAAGCACCCCGCGTCTGTGTTCGGGTGGTACCTCTTCCCCGCGCGTTCCAGCAGCTGCCCCGGCTCCAAGAACGCGGCTGACGTCCATGTCGTCAACCGTTGGGTAACCACGTCTTGTCCGAACAGCACCACGCCAAGCACCGCAGCACGCCCTCGACCCGGCCACCGCGCCGCCGTACCGCCCGACTCGTGGCGGTTCTGGCGGGTATGTCGGTCAGCGCCACCGCGCTGGTAGTCGGCGCCGGCCTGCTGGTCCAGGCGACGCCGTCGGCCGGTTCGACGGCCGCGCTCTCCATTGCGGGTTCCTCCCACACGCTGAAGGCGCAGCCGATGAGCGAGGCCCAGATCGCCGAGCGCCAGGCGCGCGTGTCCCGCTCAGCGGACCGTGTGGCCGTGGCCGACCTCAGCAAGGCCCGGAACCTGTCCAACGCCAGTGGTCCGGCCAAGGCCGGCACCGAGGACCTGTCGTCTGCCGACCCCCGCACGCTGGCCCGGGCGCTGATGCCGCAGTTCGGCATGTCGTCCTCGGAGTTCAGCTGCCTCGACTCCATCTGGAGCCAGGAGTCGGGCTGGAACGTCCACGCCGCCAACCCGACCTCGTCGGCCTACGGCATCCCCCAGGCGCTGCCCGGTTCGAAGATGTCCTCGGCCGGCCCGGACTGGCAGAACAACCCGATCACCCAGATCAAGTGGGGCCTCGGCTACATCAAGGGCCGCTACGGCTCGGCCTGCGGCGCGGCCGGCTTCAAGAGCTCGCACGGCTGGTACTGACCTCATCCCACCCGCCGGCTGACCCCTCTCGTCCCGACCACCGCGACGGCGGCGAGCAGGAGCAGCCCGACGGCGTACGTCGTGCGGCCGCCCGGGTGGTCGTCGAGCAGCAGCGCGATCGCCCAGACGGCGACGCCGGCCAGCCACAGCACGACGCCGCGACGCAGCCAGAGCCACACCTGGGCGCCGTCGATCCGCAGCAGCGCCGGCCCCTGCGCCACCACCGTGGCCGACACGTGCGTCAGCACCATGCCCGCCGCCGCCAGCAGGACGAGCGGTGACAGCGGCTCGGGGACCAGCCCCCAGGCGCAGCCACACCCGCCGAGGGCGAGCACGCCGGCGATCGAGTCCGGCCGCAGCGTGTGGAATGCCGCCAGGCACACCACGACGACCAGGAACCACCCGTCGGGACGCGCACCGGCCTGCAGGGCGGCGCTGAGGGCCACGACCACGCCCACGGCGATGAGGGCTCGCACCGCCACCTGGTCGGGCCCGGGCCAGAGCCGGCGCCGCTCGACCACGGGCGTGCTCACCGGAGCACCTCGGGGCGGATCCTCGGGCGCCGGGCCAGCCGCCGGAGCACCTCGTCGAGGGTCCCGGGACCGCGCCACGGCACCACGGGGATGCCCAGGCGGGTGACCTCGGTGACCTGCATCTGCCGGTCGATCAGCCGCATCCGCCAGGCCAACCGGGCTGCGGAGTCCGGGTCGAGGGCTTGCTCGGGAACCGTGTCGTCGCTGAGGACATCGACGCACACCACGCTCAGGCCCCGTTGGGCCAACGAGACCACCACGGTGGTGATCTCGGGCGTCAGCAGGGGTGAGAGCACGACGACCACGGTCCCGGCCGTCGCCCGCAACCGCAGCTGGCGGGTGGTGAGCATGTCGGGCCACCCCGGCTGGACCCTCGCGAGGAGCTCCTGCAGCTGGCGGCGGTGACGGACCCCCGAGCCCGGGCCGAGCACCTGGCCGGTCCGGCCGAGGACCCGCAGCGAGACCCGGTCGCCCACCCGGATGTGGTGCGTCGCCAGCGCGGAGGCCGCCCGCACGCCCCGGTCGAGGGTGCTGGCCGCACCGTCGATCCCGCCGCTCGCACCGACGTCGGCGACCGCGTCGAGGACGATCATGATCGCGCTGTCCTCCTGGGCGCTCGTGCCGACGGCGTGCAGCTCGCCGGTCCGCAGTGTCGTGCGCCAGTTGACCCGCCGCAGCCGGTCCCCGGGCCGGAACGGCCGGATCGCGTGGAACTCCGATCCGTCGCCGGCACGGCGCGAGCGGTTCTGCCCGATGAGCCCGACGGGGTGGGGGTTCTCGCCCTCGGTGAAGGCTCCCGCCTCCGGCAGCGCGAGCATCGTGGCGTCGCGCAGCCGTTGGGGTCCCCACCGGTAGGCACCCCACCGGGTCGTGGCGGCGATCATCGGCGTCCCCGCCGACCGCATCCCCCAGCGGCGCGGGCTCACCGGGAGCTGCACGAGCACGTCGTGCTCTCCGCGCCGGGGAGTGGTCGACAGCACGCCCGAGACGGGCTGGCTGACGACGTACGCCGGCCGGGTCACCGTCGTCGTCACCTGCTCGAGGTCGTCGACCGAGTGGAGCGCGATCTCGAGCCTGGTGCTCTGCCCCTCGTGCAACCAGTGGTCCGCGACGCTGACGCGCGCGGTCAGCCCGCCGGTGGGCGCGTGGGTGAGCGCGAGCGCGGCCATCAGGCCGAAGGGTGCCGCCAGCACGAGCAGGTCGGCGCGCCCCAGGGCCACGCCGACCAGGCAGGTGAGGGCAGCGACGGACAGCGCGCGAACCACGCTGCCCGTGAGCCGCCACCCGCCGCGGAGGCTCGCGTCGGCCACTACCGCGACTTCTCTCGCTCGTGGGCCGCCGGTGTCGGGACGGTGGCGAGCAGCGTCTCGGCCACGGTGCTCCCGGAGATCTCCGTCATCCACAGCTCGGGCTTCACGGTGATCCGGTGGCCCAGCACTGCCGGTGCGACGGCCTTCACGTCCTCGGGGAGCACGTAGTCGCGCCGGGCGATCACGGCGAGGGCCCGCGCGCAGAGCATCAGGGCCAGTGAGCCCCGGGGCGAGGCGCCGACCAGCACGTCCCGGTGGCTGCGGCTGGCGCTCACCAGGGCCACGCAGTACTCGCCGACGCTGCGGTCCACCTCCACCTCCTCGACCGCGGCCTGCATCGCCAGCAGGCCGGCGGCGTCCGTGACCGGGTCGAGCACGACCTGCTCGCGGCGGCGGGAGACGCGGGTGTGCAGGACGTCGTACTCCTCCTCCGGCGTGGGGTACCCGAACGCGACCCGGAGCAGGAACCGGTCGAGCTGGGCCTCGGGCAGCGGGTAGGTGCCCTCGTACTCGACCGGGTTGGCCGTGGCCAGCACGTGGAAGGGCGGTGGCAGCGGGAAGGTGCGCCCCTCGACGGTCACCTGCCGCTCCTGCATGGCCTCGAGCAGCGCGGCCTGGGTCTTGGGTGGGGTGCGGTTGATCTCGTCGGCGAGCAGCAGGCCGGTGAACAGCGGGCCCGGCCGGAACTCGAAGTCGCTCTCCCGCTGGTCGTAGATGAACGAGCCGGTGAGGTCGGCGGGCAGCAGGTCGGGCGTGAACTGCGCGCGGGTGAACTCGATGCCCAGCGTCTGGGCGAAGGAGCGGGCCGCCAATGTCTTGCCGAGGCCGGGGAAGTCCTCGAGCAGCACGTGGCCGCCGGCGAGGATGCCGGCGAGCACCAGCTGCAGCGGCTCCGACTTGCCGATCACCACCGACCCCACGCGCTGGAGCACGGCGTGGGCCAGGTCGCCGGCCTCTTCGGGGTTCACAGCTCCTCGATCCGTCGTACGACGTCGCCCAGGGCTGCCACCGTGTAGCGGCGGTGTCGCTCATCGGGGGTGTAGCGGTGGCGCCGGTCGTGCGACATCCACTCCGCCAGCTGTGGGCCCAGCAGCTCCTCGGTGCGGACCGGGTCGTCCTCCGGCTTGAAGCCGTGGA
This sequence comes from uncultured Actinomycetota bacterium, assembly GCA_963698945.1. GTDB lineage: Bacteria > Actinomycetota > Actinomycetes > Propionibacteriales > Nocardioidaceae > Marmoricola. Next base: position 71,901 of record CAVOST010000002.1, read on the forward strand.
CCTGGCGCAGGCGTTGCCGCGCGAGGTCGGCCAGCTTCCAGACCACTGCCTCGTCGGCCTGGCGCGAGGTGAGGTGGGCCTCGACGAGGTGGCGGTACATCGTGGTCCGGGTGTCCTCGCCGCGGTCGGGGCGCGTGTCCGGGCGCCGGGCCAGCCACGAGAGCCGCGTCGCGGTGTCGAGCGCCTCGAGGGAGAGCACGCCGACAGCCACCGTGGCCCCGGCGACCAGGGCGACCAGGGTGACGTCGTGCCGAACCGACAGCCCGGAGAGCAGGACGTTGACGCCGGCGGCCACCAGCAGCGCCACGACGAGGCGGCCGGTCCACTGGCGTGCCACCGCCCGGTTCATGCCGGCGCTCCCGTGCGGGACAGCTCCTCGTGCACGGCGGCCAGGGCGTCCTCCGCCTGCCGCCGCGCGTCGGCGCCCATCGGGTGGGTGGAGAACCGAGCCTCGCGATACAGCCCGGCCAGCTGCGCGACCGGCCGCGGATCGACGTCCAGGGTGTGCAGGAAGCGCACCACGAACTCGGTGGGGGTCTCCGCGGGTCGTCGTACGACGCCGGCCGCAGCCGCCGCCTCCTCCAGCAACACCCAGCACGCCACGATCCCGTCGCGGACGTCGGAGGCGTGCAGCGCGTCGAGGAGCCGGTCGTGGTCCTCGCTCACGGCTTGGCGTCCGGCCTCCAGGTCCGGCAGCGGGTCGAGGTCGACGACGAGCTGCTTCTCGGGCAGCCGGGACTCGATCATGTTCATCACGCCACGGAGCACAGCAGCGAGCACCCACAAGAGGGCCAGGAAGGCAACGATGCCGACGAGGTCGTCCAGCCACCGCAGCCCGGTCCCGAGCCGCTGGGAGGTGGTCTCCCCGACCTTCTGCTCGGAACCCGTCGTCTCCCGCTTCTGCGGCGGCTGCACGGTACGGACTGGGCCCTGGTCGACGACCGTGCGCGACGACACGCCCTCGGCCAGGCCTGCGGGTCCGGTCGAGGCCGACCACACCAGCAGCACGGCGACCGCCAGCGCCGCCATCGTCACGATGACGCTGCGGCGTGCGCTGTGCCCAATGAAGGGGGCGGTCACCTCGTCACGGTACCGATGAATTCGAGCCCTTCACGAGGTCAGGTGTCACATGGCAGTCACGATGGTCCCTGTCGGTGACGGCGTTGAGCTGTGCGCCGAGACGTACGGCGACACGGGAGATCCGGCGCTGCTGCTGCTCGCCGGCGCCACCTCGTCCATGGACTCCTGGGAGCCGGAGCTCTGCTCTCGCCTGGCCGCCGGCGGTCGCTTCGTCATCCGCTACGACCACCGGGACACCGGGCAGTCGACCGCGTGGCCGGTGGGGGAGCCCGGCTACACAGGCGCCGACCTCAGCCTCGACCCGCTGCGGCTGCTCGACGGACTGGGTGTCGAGGCCGCACACCTGGCCGGGGTCTCCATGGGCGGCGGCATCGCACAGGACCTCGCGGTGCGCTTCCCCGACCGGGTGCTCAGCCTGACGCTGATCGCGACGAGCTGCGCCTTCGAGCGGAAGGACGCTTCGCCGCTGCCCTCGATGGACCCGCGCTTGAGCGTGGTGGACGACTTCGACGACTGGGACGACCTGGAGGCGGTCGTCGAGGAGCAGCTGCGCGTGGAGGCTCTCTACGCCGGCGGGCTGGGCATCGACGAGGAACGCGCACGTGCGCGGGCCCGACGCGTCGCCGAGCGGACTCCCGACGTGCACGCCGCCGTGGTCAACCACTGGCTGGTGATCGGTGGCGACGACGACGGTCCGCCCCACACCATGGCCGACATCCACTCGCCGACCCTGGTCGTGCACGGCTCCGACGACCCGATGTTCCCGCTCCCGCACGGCGAGGCCCTGGCCCGCGAGATCGCAGGCGCGACCCTGCTCGTCGTCGACGGCATGGGCCACGAGCCCCCGCCGCCCTCCACCTGGGACCGCGTCGTACCCGCGATCCTCACCCTCACCTCCTAGCCAAACCGCCGAGAGGGGGATTGTGGTTGCCCCCAGCTCGTCGAGCGGGGGATTCGGGTTGCCTCCAGCCGGGCGAGTGACCGCGCTGGTTGAAGGAGGATCGTCGTGGTGGGCGGCACCGCGCCGGAGGACGATCCACGGTGCTCTGTCGGAGCTGGGAGACGTTCGGATCATGCATGGGAGGACGTTTTGGGTTGCTCCCATAGGCGGCGGAACGGGATCTAGGTGATCGCCTCGCGGTGCACCCAGTCGATGAGCTCGTCGGAGGCGAGAGTCCGGACGCGGGCTGCGTACCGGGCGAGGTCGGCATTGTCGAGGAGGTCGCGCCACTGGCCACTCGTGCCGCGGCTGAAGAAGGCGGCGGGGTCGATCCAATGCCGACCACCGCCGGGGACGATCGTGTCGGCCCTGCTGCGCATCGAGTCGAACGTCGCCGCTTGGACCAGGCGGGGCCATCGGTGCTCGTCTGACATGGATGCCGAAGCGGGCGGCCAGCTGCCGCATCTGGCCCTGCAGGTCGTCCTTCAGTTCGTCGTAGTGCAGGTGGACGACGTCGAGCTCGTCGGCGGCGTCGCGGAATGTCTGTAGGTGCTCGACGGTTCGCCGCAGAGAGGACCCGACCTGCGTCGACGGCGTGTCGTCGTCGACCCATTGCCAGAAGCGGTTCCGCTCGCCGTCGGGCCGAGGCGGCTGTCGTCGCAACGGTCCAAGCTCGATTCCGTCGATCGCTGCCGCCCGCTCGCGGGCTTCGAGGAACGCGCCGGTGTCCGTGTTGTCGATGTGGTGGTCGATCGACAGCGCGACGTCGCGGGGGTCACGCCCGACGCAGATGTAGGTGACGGTCGGATCGTTGGGTATCCCGTCGAGCGGCGTGTGGGTCTTGATGAACCGGCGGTGCGACTGGGCTTGCAGGTCCGCGAACACCTCCGTGCGGGCCCGGGTCACCATGTCGATCCACGGCGAAAGCCTGTCCAATGGGAGCGTGAGCTCCGGTTCCTGCAGGATGAGCAGCGCGCAGATCATCTGCGTCCATGTCGTCCCGCACTTCGGTGGCGCAGCGATGATGATGTCGCCGGGGCGAAGTTCGAAGCCGTCCCAGCGGGTGCTGTCGTAGACAGTCCCCTCGTAGCGGCGCACGGCCGCCATCCTCGCAGCGGTTCCGATCCGGCGTGGCCGACCGATGAAGCCTCTCAAGACCAGTCCAACACCAGGACGCGGACCGCAGGAGCAAGACTCACAGCGCGCCCTCGCCGCGAGCGCCTAGCGTGACCACTTGCGGCTACTAGACGATTCCGTTAGGGCCGGTGTCTGGCCAGACTCGGCCCAGGTGATCGGCGGGAAGCTCTCTATGCGGCTGCCCACCTGCTCGCTGGTGTGGCTCACTATCGGTCTGCGTCCCGCCGGTCACCGTGACGAGGCGTGGCTCAAGAAGGGACTGCCCTGCTCGTAGTAGCAATGCCCACCTCGCCGTCCATCGGTTCGCACAGAGGCGGGAGAAGCGCATGGAGCACGTCATCATCGGGGTCGATCCCCACAAGCTGTCGGCCACGATCGAGGTCGTCAACGAGCGCGAGCAGCTGCTTGGCTCGGGGAGGTTCACCACCGACCGGGCCGGCTACGCAGCGATGCGCAAGTACGTCGGAGCCTGGCCCGATCGGGTCTGGGCGGTCGAGGGCAGCAACGGCGCCGGGCGACCGCTCGCGCAACGACTCCTCGAGGACGGCGAACGAGTCGTCGACGTCCCGGCGAAGCTCGCAGCCCGGGTCCGGCTCTTCGACACCGGCCACAACCGCAAGACAGACGCCCACGATGCACACGCGGTGGCAGTCGTCGCGGTCCGCACCAACACCCTGCGAGTGCTGCAGCTCGACGGCGAGCTCGAGGCCCTACGGATGCTCACCGACCGACGCGAAGCCCTCACCCGACGCCGGGTGCAGACCGTCGACCGACTGCAGGGGCTGCTCGCAGAACTGCTGCCTGGGCAGGCCAAACGCGACATCACCACCGGTCAGGCCAAGACGATGCTCGCCAGCGTCCGGCCCCGCGACATCGCCGGCAAGACCCGGCGTCGCATCGCCGCCGAGGAGCTGGCCGAACTGGTCGCGGTCGAGACCAAGATCAAGAAGGCCACCGCCGAGCTGAAGGCGATCGTGCTCGCCCGCGGCTCGCACCTGATGGACATCCACGGCGTCGGGCCCGTGGTGGCTGCCCGGGTCCTGGCCGACGCAGGCGACGTGCACCGGTTCGCCGACCGCAACCGGTTCGCCTCCTGGACCGGCACCGCACCCTCGACGCCTCCTCCGGAGAGCAGAACCGCCACCGACTCTCACGCGCCGGGAACCGGCGGATGAACCACATGATCCACATCGCCGCGATCAGCCAGATCCGCCTCGAGACCGACGGTCGCGCCTACTACCGACGCAAACGAGCCGAGGGCAAGAAGCCGCTCGAAGCGATCCGATGCCTCAAGCGCAGGATCTCCGACGCCATCTACCGACAACTCCTCGACGACGCCCAGAGCAACGCCGCGCAGGATCCTGGAGCGGGTCCGGGAGGGCACTGCGGGGCGACTCAACAATCCAGCGCGGTCGACCTGCCCCCGCACATCGACACTTCGGATCAGCCACTTCCCGGACCCGCGCGAAAGACGCTACGCCCGACCGGTTGACAACAGAAGGGAGCCGGTATGACGCGCGTTGAAGGGGATCCCCGGCCCGACTCGTCTCTCGCGAATCAGGGCGCCACACACCAGCTCATGTGCGCTTCGCCACGAATAGGTAGCGGTTGAGGCTGAAGAAGTAGTCGTCGCCGAGGTTCTCCAGTTCCTCTGCCCATGCGCTTGCCTCGTCGAGGGTGACGCCGCCGCGGCCGGCGACGAACTCCGCCACGAGCCCGCGCATGCCGGCGCTGAACGTGTTGCGGTCGGCGCCCTGGTTCAGGATCGGGATGATCGCTGCGTGGGCCAGCTCCAGGCCGGCGGCGCGCATCAGCGTCGGGAGCCGCCGTGGCAGGTACGGATCGGCGAGGTGCTCGTTCCAGGCCGCAAGCACCCGCTCCATCCGTTCACGATCGCGGGAATGCCAGACGATCGAGTCCCAATCGGTGTCCAGCACGAGCATCCGGCCGCCGGGGCGCAGCACGCGCCACACCTCGGCCAGCGCACCCTCGACGTCGTCGACATACTCGTACACCTGAGTGGAGACCGCGACGTCGAACTGTTCGTCTCCGAACGGCAACGCAAGTGCGTCGCCCCGGTCGTATTCGACCGAGGTCTCGCTGCGGCCGGCGATCGCAAGCATGCTGTCGCTCGGGTCGATCCCGTGAACGCGGCCATCGGCGCCGACCTCCTCGGCCATCTCGCCGGCCAGGAAACCCGGCCCGGAACCGATGTCGAGCACGTGCTCGCCGGGCTTGAGCGCGAGCGCCGCGCGGATCACGCGCCGCTGGTCGACCACGTCTGGCGTCGTGTAGAGGGCGACGAGGCGGCGGGAATTCTCCTCGTCGAAGTCGAGCATGACCTCCATGCTCGCACCTCAGGCGCGGTTCGCGTGCGCCGCCACCGACCCGGTCAGCGGGTTCTCCTCGCCTACGTGGGGCGATAGGACGCGGGTCTGCCCCTGCGGCGGGAACTGGCGGGGATCGGCCGTTAGTGATCTGCCAGTTGTGCCGTTCAGGTGGTCGTCGGCCCCTCGGCAGGGCCGCGGGAGCTCCGCAAACGTTCTTCGTCCTCACTCCAATTGATTACTAGCCTTTCAGGCGTGATCAGCTCGAATGGACCGACCGTCTCGCTGCGACCGATGACAGCGGATGAGTTCGCCGAGTGGCGACCGCGCTCCATCGAGTCGTTCGCATCAGACCTGGCGCAAGCGATGAAACGCCCGCAATCTCTCGCGCGGCGGCGGCAGTCCCTCTGCAGTTCCTCGACCCCTGGCCCTCCCGCAGTGTCAGGTCGACGCTTCCCCGTCGAAGACGACCGGACTCTTCGCGCGCGCGTCTCCTCGGCAGACTGCCGATCTCATCGCCCGAGCACGTCGCGTTCACCGGGATCGCGGGCCGGGTCGTTCTCGGGCAAGGCATCGACGGCCCAGTCGGAGCGCTTCCACTCCGGGACCGGCGTCAAGCAGTCGCTGCGCGGCACGAACCGCGAGCGTCGCACGAGCTCGTAGCGGTGGATGTAACGCGGGCAGTTCGGGAAGACCGCTCGCGCGTGGACCCGGACGACGAACTGGGCCTCTGGGTAGTCGCGCTGCAACGGATCATGGAAGTCGATGCTGGCCGTGCCCTCCAACCGCATTCGGTGGCCCCGTTCGAAGTCGATGAACAGCAGCCCCACGTCTGGGTTCACCAGCACGTTGCCGGTCGACAGGTACATGCCATTTCCGTCGTAGTTGGGAAAGACCACTGTCCGCGAATCCACCACGCGGACGAAGCCGGGCTCGCCGCCCTTGTACGAGCAGGTTGGTCGTCCCTCGGCGTCGGCCGTCGCGAGGAAGAACATGTCGCGATCCTCGATGAAGGCGCGGTCACCCTCGCTGATGATGTCGCTGACGAGCAGCCCGTCGATGCGGTCGGCCAGGGCCTGAGTGTCGAAGCGCTGTTGCAGCGACCGGCTGCCGCCGTGGAACCCGGAAGGCATGGGTCCTCCTGTCGAGGCGGGGTCACACAGACCGATCGCGGCCAACGCGCCCCGGCTCGCCACAAGTGTGGACCCTCGCGCCGAGCCCCGTCGAGACGATCCGCTGCACTTGTTCCACTTGCTCGGCCGAGCCGGTCTGCGCGCCTGACGAGGCGGTAGGACGCGCGTTCATGTGTTCCTCTTGGCACTGCCGCGGTCGCCGAACAGTGCGATGACAGTGGTATCCAAAAACCGTTGACATTCGAATACCAGAGGTATTGAATCAGCCTGTGGCAACCAGGCTGACCAGGGCGGAGCAAGGCGAGCGCAACCGGGCGCTGGTACTGGCCGCGGCCCGTCGGGTCTTCCTGGAGCGTGGGTACGCCGGCGCCACCCTGGAAGCGATCGCCGAGGAGGCGGGCTTCTCCAAAGGCGTCGTCTACTCGCAGTTCGCGGGCAAGCCTGACCTGTTCCTCGCGCTGCTCGAGGGGCGCATCGCGGAGCGGGCGGAGCAGAACGCGCGGGTCACGGCCGGCCTGGCCGGGCTCGAGGGGTTGCATGCCTTGCTGCGGGCCAACGCGCGCCTCTCCGAAGAGGGTGGCGACTGGTCGCGGCTGCTCATCGAGTTCCGGATCATCGCTGCCCGCGACCCCGTGCTCAACGCAAGGTACGCCGCGCTGCACACCGTAACGCTCGATCACTTCACCGAGCTGATCGCGGAGATCCTGTCCCGGGCCGGGCTCGAGTCGGCGTACCCCCCTCGGGCGTTCGCCGAGCTGGTCCTCGCCGTCGACGCCGGACGGGTGCTCGAGCGGTCCGCCGGCACGTCGGAGCTCCGGGTCGAGTACCTGGTCGACCTGCTGGGCCGTGCCCTCGTGCCGGTCGAGGTCGACACCGATGCCGTTCCAGCCGTACCAGACCGAGGAGGGCACGATGCCCACCACAACCACGCAGAAGCCCTCGTTCCGCGCAATCCGTGACGACCTGCAGAACCGGCTGCTGGCGAGCTTCCCCGACCAGGTGGCCCGGCTCGGCTGGGGCCGGGAACAGATCGCCGCGCACCAGCAAACCCAGCTCCACGCCCTGCTGGCCCATGCGGTGGAGCACTCGCCCTTCCACGCGGGCCGTCTAGGCGGAATCGATCCGGCCGCGGTCAACGCCACAGACCTCACCCAGCTGCCGGTGATGACCAAGACCGAGATGATGAACGAGCTCGACGATGTGTTCACCGACCGTCGGCTGAGCCACTCCGCGGTGGAGCGTGCCTTGGCGGGGGCGGGTCCCGAGCCCGCAGCGTTGTTCGGTTCCTACCTCTGCCTGACCTCAGGTGGCAGCTCGGGCCAGCGTGGGGTCTTCGTGCTCGACGCCGCCGCTTCGGTGCAGTTCTTCGGCTCCCTGACGCGAGGTCTGGTGGCGCGGCTGCAGGCGATGGGCGGGCCGCCGCCCGGAGGGCTGCCCATCGCGATGGTCGCGGCCGGTTCACCGGTGCACGCCACCGGCGTCGCGCAGCCGCTGTGCGAGGGCGACGCGCCGATGCCGTTCAGGTTCCTGAGCGTGCCGGTCACGCTGCCCCTGACCGAGATAGTCGATCGTCTCAACACCCTGCAGACCGCGGGGCTGTTCGGCTATCCCTCGGTCCTGGCACGGCTCGCCGACGAACGGAAAGCCGGCCGTCTGCGGATCGCGCCGGTGATGGTCACGTGTACCAGCGAGAGGTGCGCCCCCGAGCTCCGTGCCTCGATCTCGGAGGGTTTCGAGGCACCCGTGATCGACACCTTCGGATCCAGTGAAGGGCTCGTCGGTTCGAGCGCGCCCGACGACGATGTGATCACGTTCGCCGACGACGGGTGCATCGTCGAGCTGGTCGACGAGAACTACCGTGCCGTCCCGCCCGGGACGCCGTCGTCCGCCGTGCTGGTGACCAACCTGACCAACCGGCTGCAACCGCTGATCCGCTACGTGCTCTCCGACACCTTCGTGCAGCAGCCGTGGGCCGCCGACCACGGGCACCTGCGAGCCCTGGTGCGAGGTCGCTCCGACGACGGGTTCCGCTACGGCGCGGTGACCATCCATCCCATCGTCATCCGCTCTGTGCTCGTCAGATCGCCCGACGTGCTGGAGTACCAGGTGCGCCAGACACCGACAGGGATCGACGTCACCGCTGTCGCCGAACCCGCCCTCGACGTCGCGGGGCTGCGCGCCCGCCTCGAGACCGCGCTGACCGCAGCCGGACTCGCCGCCCCCGAGGTCGTTGTCCGTCCGGCGCCGAACCTCGAGCGCGATGCCGCAACCGGCAAGCTACGGCTCTTCGTGCCGCTGCGCTGACTCCCGAGAGCCAGACCCCTCTCGGGGACTACTTGCCGGGGCGGGTCATCGACCGGACGTCGAGGGCGGCGTCGAGCTCCGCCTCGGTGAGGTCGCCGCGCTCGACGTAGCCCATTTCGATGACCTGCTCGCGGATGGTGCGGCCTTCCTTGAGCGCGGCCTTGGCGACCTTGGCCGCCTCCTCGTAGCCGATGTGCTTGTTCAGCGGAGTCACCACCGACGGCGAGGACTCGGCGTAGGCCAGCATCTGCTCCTCGTTGGCCTCGATCCCGGAGATGCAGCGGTCGGCCAGCAGCGGCGTCACGTTGGCGCAGCAGCCGGATCGACTCCAGCAGGTTGCGGGCCATCACGGGCAGCATCACGTTGAGCTCGAACGCGCCGCTCGCGCCCGCTGCGGTCATGGTCGCGTCGTTGCCGATCACCTGGGCGCACACCATCAGCGTGGCCTCGGGCAGCACCGGGTTGACCTTGCCGGGCATGATGCTCGACCCCGGCTGCAGGTCGGGCAGGCGGATCTCACGCAGGCCCGTGGTGGGCCCCGAGGACATCCAGCGCAGGTCGTTGCAGATCTTGGTCAGGCCCACGGCGATGGTGCGCAGCTGGCCCGACAGCTCGACCAGCGCGTCCTGGCCGCCCTGCGCCTCGAAGTGGTTGCGCGCCTCGGTGAACGGCAGCCCCGTCTCCTCGGCGGAGGTCGGCGATCACCCGGGCTGCGAAGCCCTCGGGGGTGTTGATGCCGGTGCCGACGGCGGTGCCGCCCAGGGGCAGCTCCGCGACGCGGGGGAGGGCCGACTCGAGCCGCTCGATGCCGAGGCGTACGACGGTGGCGTACCCGCCGAACTCCTGGCCCAGCATCACCGGCGTCGCGTCCATCAGGTGCGTGCGGCCGGACTTCACCGCGTCCTTGAACTCCTCGGCCTTGGCCTCGAGCGCCTGCGCGAGGTGGTCGAGGGCGGGGATCAGGTCGTTCGTCGTCGCCTCGGTGGCGGCGACGTGGATCGAGGTGGGGAAGGTGTCGTTGCTCGACTGGCTGGCGTTGACGTGGTCGTTGGGATGGGCGTCGACGCCGGCCTGCTTCGCCAGCGAGGCGAGCACCTCGTTGATGTTCATGTTGGAGCTGGTGCCTGAGCCGGTCTGGAAGACGTCGATCGGGAACGCGTCGTGGTGCTGGCCGCCGATGATCGCGTCGGCACCAGAGGCGATCGCCTTCGCCTGCTCGTCGCTGATCAGCCCGATCTCGGCGTTGATCCGCGCCGCTGCCTTCTTGACCCGGGCCATCGCCACGATGTGGGAGGGCTCGAGGGTGCCGCCGCTGATCGGGAAGTTCTCCACCGCCCGCTGGGTCTGCGCGCGCCACAGCGCGTCCTTGGGCACCTCGATGGCACCCATGCTGTCGTGCTCGGTGCGCGTCTCCTGCTGCTCGCTCATGCCTCAAACCTACTCAAGTGCGTTGGGCGCGGTAGAGGTAGTACTGCTCCGCTCGGGCGCCCAGCGTGACGTCGTACGGGTGCTCCGTGCAGTTGCCGTACACGCGCTCCATGACCGCCTGCAGGGCGGGCGCCGCACTGGCGGACCAGATCACCAGGGCGCCGCCGGGGTTGACCATCTTCTTGGTGCTGGCGATGACGTCGTGCTCGTAGACCCCCGCGTTGTCGTCGTGGACTAGGTAGCCCGGGCCGTTGTCGACGTCGAGCAGCACCAGGTCGTAGCTGCTCGTCGCCTCGGCGATCGCCATGGCGATGTCGGCGTTGACGACCCGCACGCGCTTGTCGGCCAGGAGCTCTGGCCCGTGGGGGATGGTGCCGTCGCGCATCCAGCCGATCACCGCGTCCTCGAGCTCGACGACGCGGACCTCCTCGACGCGCTGGTCGGCCAGCACCCGCTGCAGCGTGAAGCCGAGCCCGAGCCCACCCACGACGACACGACGCGGCGAGTCCACGAGCTCGAGCGCAGCCGCCGCGAGCTCGGTCTCGGTCGAGGTCTCGCGGGTGTCCATCACGAACACACCGTTCACGCTGAGCTCGAGCGTGTCGGCGGCGTTCTCCTCGATGCGTCGGCGCAGCACCACCTCGCCCCGGTCGGACTCGGCCCGCGCTACCTCGACGTGCTCCACACACCCATTGTGGGTCCCTGAGGAGGTCGCGCAGCGACCGTCTCGAAGGGTCAGCGGCCCTTCCACACAGGTGGCCGCTTCTCGGCGAACGCGCGGAAGCCCTCCATGTTGTCCTCGGACCCGTAGAGCGTGTCGACGGTGGGCAGCCGGCGCTGGGTGATCAGGTCCATGGCGTCCTGGAAGGGCAGCCCCTCGGCTGCGCGGACGGTCTCCTTGATGGCGGCGAAGACGAGCGGAGGCCCGGACTCGAGCAACCGCGCCACCTCCCACACCCGGACCATCAGCGCGTCGTGGTCGGGGAGCACCTCGTTGACCACGCCCCAGCGATGCGCCTCCTCGGCCGACATCCAGCGGCCGGTCAGGAGCAGCTCCATCGCGACGTGGTACGGCATCCGCTTCGGCAGCTTGACGCTGGCGGCGTCCGCGAGCGTGCCGGCGTTGATCTCCGGAAGCCCGAACGTCGCGGCGCTCGTGGCGTAGATCAGGTCGCAGGACAGCGCCAGCTCGAAGCCACCCCCCACGGCCATGCCGTGCACCGCCGCGATCACCGGCTTGTTCAGGCCGGGCAGCTCCTGGAGGCCCCCGAAGCCGCCGACGCCGTAGTCGCCGTCCACCGCGTCACCGTCGGCCGCCGCCTTCAGGTCGAAGCCGGCGGAGAAGAACTTCTCGCTCGCGGTCTGCAGCACCGCCACGCGCAGCTCCGGGTCGTCGCGGAAGCCTGCGAAGACCTCGCCCATGACGCGACTGGTGGCGAGGTCGATCGCGTTGGCCTTGGGCCGGTCGAGGGTGACCTCGAGGACGGCACCGTCGCGGCGGGTGCGGACGGCCTCGCTCATGGCGTCACGACCCCAGCGGGCGCAGCAGCGCCCGCGAGATGATGTGGCGCTGGATCTCCGACGTGCCGTCCCAGATCCGCTCGATCCGGGCGTCTCGCCAGATGCGCTCCAGCGGGAGCTCGTCCATCAGCCCCATGCCGCCGTGGACCTGGATGGCCTCGTCGGCCACCATCGCGAGCATCTCGGTGGCCTTCAGCTTGGCCATGGCGATGTCGGCGTCGCCGGCCGTGCCCTGGTCGACCTTCCACGCCGCCTCGAGCGTCATCAGCTCGGCGGCGCGCAGCTCCACCGCCATGTCGGCGAGCTTGAAGGAGATGCCCTGGAACCGGCCGATCTTCTGGCCGAACTGCTCGCGTTCCGCGGCATGGCGTACGGCGAGGTCGAGGGCTCGTTCCGCCCGACCCAGGCAGGTGCCGGCCACCTGCAGACGGGTGCTCCCCAGCCAGGTGCCGGCGAGGTCGAGGCCCCGGCCCTCCTCGCCGAGGAGCGCGTCACCGGGCACCCAGCAGTCGTCGAAGTCCAGGATCGCGTTGGTGTAGCCGCGGTGCGAGACGTTGCGGTAGCCGTCGTGCACCGTCAGGCCCGGGGTGTCGAGGTCGACGAGGAAGGTCGACATCGACTTGCCGTCGGCGGTGTCCTCGGTCAGCGCGAACAGGATCACGAAGTCGGACTCCTGGGCGTGGCTGATGAAGTGCTTGGTGCCGCGGATCCGCCAGCCGTCCCCCTCGGGCATGGCGCGGGTCCGCATGCCCCGCAGGTCGGAGCCCGCGCCCGGCTCGGTGAGCGCCAGGCAGTCGCGTCGTTCCCCGCGGACGCTGGGCAGCAGGTACTTCTCCCGCTGCCCCTCGGTGCCCGCCAGCAGGATGTTGGAGGGGCGGCCGACGCAGGAGTGCAGCGCGTAGTTGGCCCGGCCCAGCTCCTTCTCGAACAGCACCCACGTCACCGTGTCGAGGCCGGCCCCGCCGACCTCCTCCGGCATGTTCGCGGCGTAGATGCCGACGTTGATCGCCTTGCGGGCGATCTCCTGCGCGAGCTCGGGACGCAGCACGCCGCTGCGTTCGACCTCCTGCTCGTGGGGGTAGAGCTCCCGCTCCACGAAGGTCTTGGTGGTGGCGATGATCGCCTTCTGCTCCTCGCTGAGTGCGAACTCCATCAGCGGGCCTCCTCCTGCTTTGCCTGTCCCAGGGCGGCGCGTGCCGCCGCCCTTCCGGTCCGGACCGCCCCCTCCATGTAGCCGGCGACCCACTGGTCGGAGCCGCAGACGTAGAACGGCGGCTCGTGGGTCCCGTGCAACGGCCCGACAGCCTCCACGTCGCCCGGACGCCAGTTGGTGACGTAGCCCTGGGTCCACGGGTCGGTGCCCCACAGCCGGGTCCACGTCTCCAGCGGCGTGAGGGCGTCGTCGCCGTACATCCCGGCCAGCTGGGCCAGGGCCTCGCGCGTGCGGGTCTCCGGGTCGCTGGCGACGAACGCGGCGTACCGCTCGGGCGGCACCAGCGCCGACAGCACACCGTCGGTCTGCGGCCAGGTCGAGCCCAGCACGCCCTCGCTCTCCGAGAGTCCGTTCTGCCCGCGGTCGCGCCAGAAGGGGAGGTCGTACGCCGCGACGAACTTGGCCGCCCACGCGTGCCGCTGCCGCCGCAGCGAGGTCAGCCGCTCCTCGCTGACGCCGCTGATCTCGACGTCCCGAGCAGGACCGGACGGCGCGGCGAAGACCACCGCGTCGCTCCGGACCTGCTCGCCCTCCCAGGTCGTCACCGTGCAGCCGCTCGCGCCGATCGCGATGCCGGACACCGGTGTGGCCAGCCGCAGGTCGAGCCCCTCGGCCAGCCGCAGCGCCACCGTGGCCGAGCCCTCGGCCACCTTCAGGTTCTCCCACTGCTCGACGTCGTAGGAGCCGCTGCCGCCACCGACGGCGATCTTGCGGGCGTAGGCGAACATGCTCGTGCGCTCGATCGAGCCGTCGGACAGGCTCAGGTGCACCAGCTCCATGGCCCGCAGCACCGCCGGGGTGGCGCCGGTCTCGCGCAGGAAGTCGCCCACGCTGAGCTGGTCGAGCCGGTGCAGGTCGGGGGAGGAGAACGCGTCCTGCGGGTCGATGCCGGCGACGACCTTCTCCAGCGCCGCCTCGACCTGGTCGTAGGAGGCGATGTCGGCGTCGTCGAACCACGAGGGCCACTCGCCCACGTCGACGGACTCCGGCACCTGGCGGGTGATCTCGCCCGGCTCCGCGACGTACGACGGGACGAGGGTCAGCCCGAGCTCCGCCACCAGTCCCAGGTAGGCCGTGTGCGCGTTGCCGACCACCTCGCCGCCGAGCTGGACCTGGCGCCCGTCGGGCAGCTGCACCTGCTCGACGCGGCCGCCGACCCGGTCGCGCGCCTCGAGGACCGTGACGCTCGCGCCTCCTGCGGCCAGGTCGCGGGCGGCGCTGAGCCCGGCCAGCCCGGCGCCGACCACGACGACGTCGTAAACGCTCATTGGGGCCCCCGCGGGATCGTGTTCGACGCGAGCGCAGCGAGCCGCCCTCGCGATCTCGTGGGGTACCTCATCTGAGCACGACGGCGTGCTCGGGCAGCCAGCCGATCTGCACGCGCGATCCCGGGGACCAGCGGCCGTCAACGCTCATCTTGGGCAGGTTCTGCTCGAGCACGGTGAGCGTGACGTCGGGAGCCACCTGGACGAGGTACTGCGTGGTGGCGCCGTGGTAGCTCGACGAGACGACCGTGCCCGGCACCTGCACCATCGCCGGCGTCAGCTCGCTGAGCCAGATCTTCTCGGGCCGGATCGCGACGCTGACCCGGTCGCCGCCGGAGCAGCCGTGGCCGTCGACGAGCGGGATACGCAGCTCCGGGGCCACCGCGACTCCCTGGCCGTCGTACGTCCCGCCCATCAGGTTGCTCGTGCCGATGAAGCCCGCCGCGAAGACCGACGCGGGGTTCTCGTAGACGTCCTCGGGGCTGCCGCACTGCTCGATGACGCCGGCGTTCATGATCGCGACCCGGTCGCTCATGCTCAGCGCCTCGTCCTGGTCGTGGGTGACGAACAGGAAGGTGATGCCGACCTCGCGCTGGATCGACTTCAGCTCCAGCTGCATGGAGCGGCGGAGCTTGAGGTCCAGCGCGGCCAGGGGTTCGTCCAGCAGCAGCACCTTCGGCCGGTTCACCAGCGCGCGGGCCAGGGCGACGCGCTGGCGCTGGCCGCCGGAGAGCTGCATCGGGCGGTCGCGGGCCCGGTCGCCGAGCTCCACCAGCTCGAGGGCCTCGCCGACCCGCTGGTCGAGGGTGCGGCGGTCGATGCCCTTGCGCTTCAGGCCGAAGCCGACGTTGCCGCGGACGTCGAGGTGCTCGAAGAGGGCGTAGCTCTGGAACACCGTGTTGACGTCGCGCTTGTGCGGTGGCACGTCGGTGACGTCCTCGCCGCCGACCTGGACGGTGCCGGACGTGGGGTCGCTGAAGCCCGCGATCATCCGCAGCGTGGTGGTCTTGCCGCAGCCGGAGGGTCCCAGCAGCGAGAAGAACTCGCCGGAGGCGATGTCGAGGTCGATCGCGTCGACGACGGTCTCCTCGCCGAACACCTTGGTCAGGCCGCGCAGGCTGACGGCCGGACCAGTGGAGGTCTCTGTCATCGGGTGTCTCCTCCCGTGATGAGCTCGAGGCTGGAGCTGCGACGGTTGAACAGGCGCGGCAGCACCAGCGCGGTGATGATCAGGAAGGCGGAGAACGCGAGCATCAGGGTGCCCACGGCGTTGATGGCCGGCGAGACGCCGAACCTGATGGAGGAGTAGATCCGTACCGGCAGCGGCTGCGGGTCGACGCCGGTGGTGAAGAAGGCCAGCACGAAGTCGTCGAACACCAGGGCGTAGACCAGGAGACCGGCGCCGAGCAGGGCCGGGACGAGCGTCGGCAGGATGACCAGCCGCACCGCCTGCCACGGCGTGCAGCCGAGGTCGCGGGCGGCTTCCTCGACCTCGCCAGACATCGCCGCCAGCCGGCCGCGGACGATCACGGTGACGTAGGCGATGGAGAACGTGATCTCGGCCAGGGTGACGGTGAGCAACGAGAGCTTCAGGCCCAGCCCGGTGAAGAACAGCAGCGCGGCGACGCCGGTGACGATCTCGGGCGTGACGAGAGGCAGGAGTGTCACGGCCCCGATCGCCCTCCCGCTGCGCGAGCGGTTGCGCTCCAGCCCGAGCGCGAGCATCGTGCCCAGCACCAGCGAGCCGACGGCGGCGATCGCGGCGATGACGAGGCTGGCCACGAGCGAGCGGATCAGGGTCTCGTCGTGGAAGAAGTCGGAGTACCAGCGGAGGCTGAAGCCGGAGAAGACCGCGAGCGACTTGCGGTCGTTGAAGCTGAACAGCACCACGGCGACGATCGGGAGGTACATCCAGACGAAGAAGAGCACCGTCATGGTCACGGCCAGCACGGGTCGGCGCTCCAGGCGCCGCGCGGCGGGTCATGTCTGCTCCCGGGCCCGGGTCGTGGTCGCCCGCAGGTAGAGCACCATGAGAATGGTGAGCGCGACCATCATCGCCACGGTCAACGCCGAGCCCAGCGGCCAGTTCTGTCCCTCGAGGAACTGCTGCTGCACCAGGTTGCCGATCATGTAGGTCCGCGGACCTCCCAGCAGCTGCGCGCTGACGAAGTCACCCAGCGCCGGCAGGAAGACCAGCAGCATCCCGCCGAAGAGGCCGGCGCGGGTCGCCGGCAGCGTGACCGAGAAGAAGGTGCGCAGCGGCCCGTGGTACAGGTCCTTCCCGGCCTCGATGAGCGAGCGGTCCATCCGCTCCAGGGACGCGTACACCGGCAGGATCATGAAGACCACGAACCCGTAGACCAGGCCACCGATCACGGCCATGGGGGTGTTGAGGAACTGCACCCCGTCGCTGATGTGGGTACGACGCAGCACGCTGTTGACCGCCCCGTCGTCGGACAGCAGGGCCGACCAGGCGTACATCCGGATCAGGTAGCTGGCGAAGAACGGCACCACGATCGCTGCGATGAGCGCGTTCTTGTAGCGCCCGCCGTACAACGCGATCGAGTAGGCGACGGGATAGGCGATCAGAGCGCAGAGCAGGGTGGTGACCAGGGCGTAGGTCAGCGAGCGCACGAAGAGCTGGAGGTAGACCTCGTTCCAGATCGCTTCGTAGTTGTCGAGCCGCGTGCCGAACACCGGGCGGCCGTCGCGCTGCGTGCGGCCGAACGAGAGCATCACGACCAGCACCATGCTGGAGACGAAGAACGCCACGATCCACGCGGTCGGCAGCGCCAGCAGAGTGCCCCACAACCAGGTGCGCTGGCCCGAGCTCCGCCGACCGCGTGCCATCTCAGCTGGCCTTCACTTCGGTCCACACGGCCGCACGACGCTGCACCTCGTCCGGGCCCAGCAGCCGGAAGACGTCGGGGTTCTCCAGGGCCTTGACGTCGACGTTGCACGCCGGCACGTCCTTGGCCAGCTTCTCGAAGATCGCCTGCCCGCCCTTGGTCGCGAACGGGTAGAAGAGGTAGGCGGTGTTCTTCGCGACGTTCTCGGGCCGCAGCAGGTAGTCGATGAAGACCATCGCGGTCCCGGGGTGACGGGCGTTGGTCGGGATCACGTAGGCGTCGGAGTTGATCGGAGTGCCCTCCTTGGGCGACTCGAAGTCGAAGTTCTCCGGGTGCTCCACGACGCCCTGTCGCAGGTAGAGGAAGTCGCCGCTCCACATGTGATGGATCCACGCGTTGCCGCTGCTCATGTTGTTGACGTCGTCGGAAGAGTAGGCCCGGAGGTACTTCTTCTGGCTGATCAGCAGCTTCTTGATCTCCTCGAGCTGCGACGGCTTGGCGGTGTTGACGTCGTAGTCCAGCTGCAGCGCCGCCATGGCCAGGGCCTCGTCCTGGTCGTCGAGGGTGAAGATGCGCTTGGCGGCCTGGGGGTTCCAGAGGTCCTGCCAGCTGCCGGTCATGTTGTCGACCTTGTCGGTGCGCCAGCCGATGCCCGTCTTGTAGACGGTGAAGGGCACCGACACCGCCGACTTGTCGTCGTACCACGGGTCGTTGTAGTAGGAGCCGGAGTAGAAGACCTGCTCGGCGTTGGAGAGCTGGCCGTGGTCGATCGCCCGGAGCTTGCCCTCGTTGCGCATCTTCACGACGTACTTGGCGATCGGGAAGACGATGTCGTACTGGTTGCCGGCGTTGATCTTGGCGTACATCCCCTCCATCGAGTCGAAGTTGGACTGGATGATCTTGACGCCGTACTCGCGCTGGAAGCCCCGGAGCACGCTCGGGCGAGGTAGTCGGCCCAGTTGAAGTAGACGAGGTCGCCGTCGATCTTGGCCTTGGCGGACTTGGGCAACGACACCTTCGCGGGCGAGTCGTCGCTGGGGATGTAGGCGCACCCTGCCGTCGCGCGGGCCAGGCCGGCCGTGGCGCCGAGTGCCAGGCCGCCCCTGAGGAGGGAACGACGGCTGAGGCCCGGCCCCGTCACGCGGGTGCCTTCGGCGTCGGGGCACCGGCGTCCGGCAACGGGCCGACGTGCCCGACGAGCCGGCCGACGGCGACGGCGACGATGCGGCGGGCGTCGGCGAGCGACAGGTCGGGGCCGGCGGACAGGACGCGTCCACCCACTCCGTCGCACAGGGCGACAGCGGTCTCGGCGACCATGCGGATCTCCTCGGCAGGCAGGTCGAAGACGCCCTGCGTGACGCCTTCGCGGATGATCTCGGCCACGGTCCCGTAATGGCCCTCGTAGAGCTCGTCGCCCACCTTCGCGAGTTGCGGCTGGCGCATGCAGAGCAGGGCGAGTTCCTGCCACAGTAGCCAGTCGTGGGTGAGCAGCTCGTCGCTCGGCAGGCACCGGTCGAGGTAGGCCGTCAGCCGCTGCGCGGGCTGGGTGCCGGCCCGCTCGAGGGCCTGCTCGGTGAGCTCGTTGGAGATCTCGCTGGAGTAGGTGAGCACCTCCGCGAAGAGCTGTTCCTTGGTGTCGAAGTGGTAGTGGAGCAGGCCCGCGGAGACGCCGGCGGCCTTGGCGATCCCGGCCATCCGGACCTGGGCCAGCCCGTCGCGCACGAGGCAGTCGGCCGCCGCGGCGAGGATCCTCCTGCGGGCGTCCTCGGCGGCCTGCTCACGACGTGTGGGAGCCTTCAACGGGCACGGATCCCTTCTGACTGTTCAGTCAGTCAGTGATGCTAGGCTCGCCCCCGTGACGCGTCAAGGGTCACCCGAGCGTGCCGTCGAGGGGGGCCTGGCGGCCCTCTTCGACCCCCGCGCCGTCGCCGTGGTCGGAGCCAGCGAGGATCCCACCAAGTGGGGCCACATCCTCGCGCGGCGTGCCCTTGGAGTCCGGGACACCCCGCGTGGTGGCCCTGGTCAACCGCCGAGGCGGGCAGGTGCTCGGCCGCCCCGCGTTCGGCTCGCTGGCCGAGGCGACGGGCTCCGTGGGGCCCCTCGACCTGGTCGTCGTGTGCGTCCCCGCAGAGGGGCTGCTGCCGACGGTCACCGAGGCCGTCGGAGCCGGCGCGCGCGCGATCGTCGCCATCACCGCCGGGCTGGCCGAGCTGGGGGAGCAGGGTGCCGCAGTCGAGGCCGAGGTGGCGGCGGTCGCCCGGGCCGGTGGCGCCGTCCTGGTCGGTCCCAACTGTCTCGGGGTCGCGGACACGGCCACCGGTCTGCAGCTCGCCCATGCCGTGCTGCCTGCCGGCGAGGTCACCGTGCTCAGCCAGAGCGGCAACCTCGTCCTCGACCTCGCGCCGTTGTTCGTCGAGCGCGGGCTGGGCATCGCCCGCTTCGTCTCCGTCGGCAACCAGGCAGACCTCACGATCGTCGAGCTGATGCGTGGCTGCGTCGACCACTCCGGCGACGCGGGCCGTGGCGGTCTACGCCGAGGACGTCGTCGACGGGCGGGGCTTCGTGGGCGCGGCCCGGGCCCTCGCTGCCGCCGGGAAGCCGGTCGTGCTGATGTCGCCGGGACGGTCCGCAGCCGCAGCCCGGAGCGCCGTGTCGCACACCGGCTCGATGACCAGCGCGTCGCACGTGGTCGACGCGGCCTGCGCCGCCGGAGGGGTACGACGCACCGAGAACCCCACCCACATGGCCGACCTGCTCGAGGGCCTCCTGGGCCAGCGCCGGATGCCGGGCAGGAGCGTCGCCGTGGTGACCGACGGCGGCGGGCACGGAGCCATCGCCGCCGACGCGCTGGAGGTGGCGGGCCTGGACACGCCGACGCTCGAGCAGCCGACCCGCGACCTGCTGCGCGCCACCCTGTGGGCCAGCTCCACGGTCACCAACCCGGTCGACCTGGCCGGGGCGGGGGACCGCGAGCCCGGCAGCTACGCCCGTGCCGTCGAGACGCTGCTCGGCGCCGAGGAGGTCGACGGTGTCCTGCTGACCGGCTACTTCGGCGGCTACTCCTCCGAGCCCGGTGGCCTCCACGGCCTCGAGGTCGCTGCAGCAGAGGCGATCGCGGCCACGGTCCGCGAGCAGCGACAAGCCCGTGGTGGTGCACACGATCTTCCCGAGGAGCCCGACCGCCGAGGTGCTGCGGTCCGCCGGCATCCCCGTCCACCGTGACGTGGACCGGGCCTGCGCCGTCCTGGCCGGGCTCGTGGTGCGGCCGCTCCCGGAGCACGACCCCACGGTGCCCGCTGCCGCGTCCCCGGTCACCGACCCGTCGTACGACGTCGCGAGGGGGCTGTTCGCCGAGGCCGGTCTGAGGTTCCCCGCGTCGCGGACCGTCCGCGCTCGTGAGGAGCTGCCGGCGGCGTTCGCGGTGACGGGGTTCCCGCTCGTGCTCAAGGCGCTGGGCTCGGTGCACAAGTCCGAGGGCGGCGGCGTCGTGCTCGGAGTGACGGACGAGGCCACCGCCTTGGCGTCGTACGACGACCTCGTGGCGCGCCTAGCGCCACCCGCCGTCTCGGTCGAGGCGATGGCCGACCTGACCGGCGGGGTGGAGCTGATCGCCGGCTGTGTGCGCGACCGGACGTTCGGGCCGGTGCTGATGGTCGGGCTCGGCGGGGTCCACGCCGAGGTGCTCGCGGACTCCGCGTGCGCGTTGGCGCCGGTCTCGGTCGCTGCGGCCCGCGAGCTGCTGCTCTCGCTGCGCGGGGCGCCACTGCTCCTCGGTGCCCGGGGTCGGACGCCGGTCGACCTCGACGCGCTCGCCGTCGCGGTCAGCGCGCTCTCCCACGTGGCGGCCTCGCACCCGGAGCTGGCCGAGCTCGAGGTCAACCCGTTGCTGGCCACAGCCAGCAGGAGCGCTGGCGCTCGACGCCCGTGTCGTGCTCGGTCAGGCCTCGGCGACGTCGCGCCGGTAGCGCTCGTCGAACCCGTGGACCCACGCGTCCTTCGCGGGGAACACGCCGTGGTCGAAGGCTCGTGAGGTGACGCCCACCTGCACGCGCTCGCAGGCCTCGTTGTCCTGGTGGGTCACCAGCTCGTTGAACTCGATCACCGGGGTCGGGTCGAACTCGGGGTCGTCGACCGCCTCGGCTGCGAAGAGGTACTCCGTGACCAGCCTGCAGCTGCGCGGACCGGTCGGGTACACCTGCGTCGCGATGGCCGTGGAGCCGTCGACGTCGAGGAACATCGAGGGGTAGACCATCGCGCCGTAGTAGACGGCCGGGCCCTCCTGCTCCTTCAGGCCGGGCAGCAGGGGCAGCCGCAGGCGCGGGTCCAGGGCGATCGACGTACGGCCGTCGGCCAGGGTGACCCCACCGTCGTCGCGGCCCTCCTCGAAGATGCTGCCCTTGCGGTACGCCGGCACGAGGGTGACCAGCTCGGGGTGCACGGTCGGGCAGTGCAGGCACTCGTTGTAGTTCTCCATCACGATCTTCCAGTTGGCCTGGACGTCGTTGACGGCGATGTGCGCGGTCCTCAGCTCGGCCAGCCCGACGCGGGCCATGGCCAGCACGTTGTCCTGCTGGTCGGCGAGGTGCTCGAGCAGCGGACGCGGCTCCTCCCGCGAGAGGTTGACGAAGACGAACCCCTCCCACTGGTCGACGTGGACCGGCCAGAGCGCCGTGTTCTCACGGTCGATCTCGTCGGCCTCGATCATCGGGGTGCTGCGCAGCGACCCGTCGAGGGCGTAGTTCCAGGCGTGGTACGGGCAGCGCAGCGTGCTGCGTGTCTGGCCCGACTCGTCGTCGCACAGCCGCGACCCGCGGTGGCGGCACACGTTGTAGAAACCGCGGATCTGGTCGTCCTTGCCCCGGATCAGCAGGATGCTCTCGCCGGCGATCTCGACGCGATGCCACGACCCCGGCTTGGGCAGCCGTTCCGCCCTCCCCGCACAGACCCAGCTGCGGTAGAAGACCCGCTCCTGGTCGGTCCGGTAGTCCTCTTCGGAGTGGTACGCCGGACCGGGAAGCGTCTCCCGAACCGGCTCGCGGGTGGCCATGTGAACTCCTCGGCGTACGAGATTGACTAACCATACAGTCAGTCAGTTGGCTACCCGCGCCGGAGTGCCGGTGCGCAGCCTCGCGTCACCGGAACGCAACGCTCGAGGTCGCTTGGGCGCCACGCATCGTGATGACGTCTGCGTGTCGGTCGCCGTTATCCACAGGATCGTCCGCGCACGGGCTCCATGGTGGGACTCGTGCGTGGACGAGCACCGGGCCGCACGGTGCCTGCCGAAGGGCCATCGACTCGAGGACCCGCCGGCACCGGGCGACTCGGCGCGCGGCTCGCGTCACGACGAGGGCGATGGCTCGACGACGGCAGGTGCCTGCGCCGCCTGGCGAGGATCACGCGCTGGCGAGGTCCGGGCCACACGTCGCGCGCCAGCGGCGATGGCAGCCGACTCGGCCGACGCAGTGCCGTGCGTGCTCGCATCGACGGACGCGGTGCACGCAGGAGGGCGCGATGGTGGTCCGCCGTGCTCCAGGGCGGCCCCCGCGCCCTCCTCGACGGCGCATCGGCGCTGGTCGCGGCGGGTCTCGAGCATTACGAAGTCGACGCACATCCGGGTCTCGGTCCCAGGGGCGCCGGCCGCCACGCGGGACCGACGTTCAACATCCGCCAGACCCGACGGTGGCGACGTGACGACGTCATCGACAAGTCGGCATGCCACGGTCGAGGCCGGCCGTGGCTGCGTCCGGGCGCGCTGTGGACGAGGTCCCATCGGCAGGCGGCGCTGGTGCGTGACGATGACGGTCCAACAGGGGTTGACCACCGTGGACGAGCTCGCCGTCGAGATGCTCCGATCCGGCGAGACACGTCGGCGCCGGTTCCTCCACGGTAGCTGCTGATCGACCTGCGGAGGCGCGCGCAGTCTCGGAGAGCTCGACGTGCTCCGCGGATGCGCGAGCGGGGGATCCCGGAACCGACGCGCAGGCGCTTCGTCGCACACGCGAGCGGTCGCTTACTACCTCGACTTCCGCTGGCGAGCAATGGGGTGTGGCCCTCGAGGTCGACGGCATCCAGCATGCTGGGTCGAGAACGTCGTGCCGACGCGCTCCGGCACAACTCGGTGTCGCTCGACGGACGACCGGTGCTGCGGCTGCCCGTGCTCGGCCTGCGAGTGTGCCCGGATGCGTTCTTCGACCAGCTGATCGCGCACTCGCGAACGCCGGGTGTCCGTTGCCGGATCTACCTGCTGCCTGACCGAGCCGGCGCCGGACGTCATACGTTCGGGTGGCTATTGCTGCCATGGCGTATGACGTCCCGCGCAACGTCATGCGAACGGTCGGCGAAGCCACGCTCGTATGACGTTGGGGCGCACGCGGGCAGCCGAGCAACCAACACGTATGACGCTCGGGCATCAGCCGACGCGGGTCAGGTGCACCAGGGTGACGGTCTCCGGGCGGCGCCGCGGGATCCAGAAGCCGCGGGTGGCCAGCGCCCGGCCGGTCACGGGGACGCCCGCCGGTCGGGCCGTCGGGGGCAGGGCGGAGGAGGCGCTGACCGGGGTGGGGTCGACCGGGCCCTCCCACGCCAGGGCGTACGACGCGTCGGGGTCCAGCCCCGGGACGCGGACGAAGACGCCGCGGTTGTGCGGCCGGCTCGTCGAGCTGGACATGGGCCAGCAGGGCCTCCGACCGGTCGGCGGCGACGACACCGTGCAGCAGCACGGTCGGGTCGGGGGACTCGGGACGCACCACCCGGCCGGTGTGCAGCAACGGCCGCAGCCGCTTGTGCAGCGCGATCCAGCCCGCGAGCTGGTCGAGGTCGGCGTCGCTGGCGTCGGTCAGGTCCCACTCGATGCCGAACGAGCCGAAGAACGCCGTCGCGGCGCGGAAGTCGAGCGACAGCGTGCGGCCGGTGGTGTGCGAGGTGGGCGCGGAGACGTGCGCGCCGAGCGTACTCCGGCGCGACCAGCTGCGTGGTCCATCGCTGGATCTGCTGGCGGGCGAGCGCGTCGGTCATGTCGGAGGTCCAGAACCGCTGCACCTTCTCGAGCACGCCGAGGTCGATCCGGCCGCCGCCCGAGGCGCAGGACTCCCAGTCGATGTGGGGATGGGCGGCGCGCAGCTCGTCGAGCAGCGCGTAGAACCCGACGGTCTGGCGGTGCACGACCGGCGCGCCGCCGAGCGGGGCAGCTGCCGGCCTCGAGCAGGTCGCGGTTGTGGTCCCACTTCACGCAGTCGACGGGGTACGCCGAGAGCACGGCGGTGATCTGGTCGAAGACGTGCTGCCCGCACCTCGTCGCGGGACAGGTCGAGCACGAGCTGGTGGCGGTGCAGCAGCGGCACCCGGCTCGCCGGTCGCGAGGATCCAGTCGGGGTGCTCGCGGTAGAGCGTCCGAGTCGGGGTTCACCATCTCCGGCTCGATCCACAGCCCGAACTGCATGCCGAGGCCGCGCACGTGCTCGACCAGCGGGCTGAGCCCCTCGGGCCACACCGCGGGGTCGACCCGCCAGTCGCCGAGGCCGACGGTGTCGTCGCGCCGCTCGCAGGAACCAGCCGTCGTCGAGCACGAACCGCTCCACCCCGATGCAGGCGGCCCGGTCCGCGATCGCGGTGCAGCCGGCCGAGGTCGTGGTCGAAGTAGACCGCCTCCCAGCACGTTGAGCGACGACCGGCTGGTGCGCCGGGTGGGTCGGCAGGCTGCGCTGGTGGGCGTGCCAGCGCCGCGGCCAGCCCGTCGAGCCCGTCGTCGGCGGCCGACGACGTGCACCCACGGCGTGGTGTAGCTCTCGCCGCGGGCCGAGCCGCACCTCGCCCGGGCAGCAGCAGCTCGCCGCCGCCGATGGTCGTGCCGGTCGCCGCGTCGCGCTCGACGCGCAGCACGGAGTTGCCGCTCCAGGCCACGTGCACGCCGAGCACCTCGCCGTACGTCGTGGAGAAGCCCGGCGTGCCGAGGACCGCCATCGTCGCGGCGCCGAGTCCGGGGCGGCCGGCGCGGGACTCGCGCAGCCACAGCCCGTCGGTCACCTCGTGGCGCTGCGGGTTGCGCTCGCGCTCGTGGCGGCCGGTGAAGTCGAGCACCTCGACGAGGTGGTCGGCGACGGGCAGCACGACCTCGAGCCCTCGAGCTCGTAAGTCCTCGGGCCGAGGTTGGTCAGCGTGTGCCGCAGCCGCAGGCGCGCCGCCGGGCAGCGACTCGGCCTCGGTGACCAGGCCGAGACCGGCGGCCTTGTCGACGAGCTCGATCCGGAGGTCGTGCCGTCGTCCTCGGATCGCGAGCTCGCAGGCGAACCGCGTCGACCAGTCGCGTCCGCCGGCGCGCTGGCCGCGCAGGTGGGGTCGGGTGAACCGGCCACGGGCATGCTCGCCGAGCAGGGGCATGCCCGGGCCGTGCGGGAAGCAGCGGGAGGGCAGCCGAGTCGTCCCGGCCCGAGCAGGCCGGTCGCGACCACGACCGGGAACCCGTCGTGGTCGCGCACCAGCTCGATCGCCGTGGTCGTGGCCCTCGGGTCACGGGGGAAGAGCATGCCGAATCAGTCGTGTCAGCCCTTGACCGCACCGGCGGTCAGGCCGCGGACGAAGAACCGCTGCAGCGCCAGGAACACGATGATCGGCACGATCATCGAGAGGAAGCCGCCCGCGGTGATGAGGTTCCAGCCCTGGCCGAGCTGGCCGAGCAGGTCGGTCAGCGCGACGGTCATCGGCTGCGTTCTCACCGGGCCCGATGAAGACCAGCGCGACCAGCAGGTCGTTCCAGACCCAGAGGAACTGGAAGATCGCGAACGACGCCAGCGCCGGGCACCGACATCGGCAGCACCAGCCGGTAGAAGGTCTGGAAGTGGCTGGCGCCGTCGATCTTGGCCGACTCGATCACGGTCTTGGGCAGCGTGGCCATGTAGTTGCGCATGATGTAGATCGCCAGCGACATGCCGAACCCGATGTGCGCGAGCCAGACCGCCGGGAAGGTGCCGTTGATGCCCGAGCGCGCCGTAGATCTTCAGCATCGGCACGATCGCCACGTAGTTCGGGACGACGAGCATCGCCACGATGGTCAGGAACAGCACAGTCGCGGCCCGGGAACTCCATGAAGGTGAAGGCGTACGCCGCGAACGCGGCGATCAGGATCGGGATGAAGGTCGCCGGCAGCGCGATCGCGAAGCTGTTGATGAACGCCGTCGCCGAAGTGCGGCCTGGTCGATCGCGTCCGTGTAGTTGCTGCGAAGGTCAGGTTGGCCCAGGCTGCGTGAAGACCGTCCACCAGCCGGTGTTGTTGGCGTCCTCGAGGGTCCGGAACGAGGTGATGAAGGTGCCGACGTCGGGATCATCCACAGCCGAGGCAGATCAGCGACCAGCGACCAGCTTGGCGAGCCCACCCGGCCTTGGCCGGGTTGGGGTCGAAGCTGGCGGCCTTGCGACGACGGTCGCCCTTGGCTCTCCTCGCTCGCCGGCGACGTGGCGACGGTGCCGTCGTGCTGCTCATCGCGTTGGCCTCCTCGGCCCGGAAGTGCCGCACCTGGTAGATCATGATCGGGATGATCGCGATCATCAGCATGACGACGATCGCCGCGGCCGTCACCGTTGTTGAAGTTGGTGAACAGCTGGTTGAAGAACTCGTTGCCGAGCACGTTGGTGTTGAAGTTGCCGTTCGTCATCACGTAGACGATGTCGAAGATCTTCATGACGCCGATGTGACGGTGATGAACACGGTGATGATCGTGCCCTTGATCTGCGGCACGACGACCCGGAAGAAGATCTGGCGCTCGCTGGCGCCGTCGATCCGGGCGGCCTCGAGGGTGTCGCCGGGCACACCCTTGATCGCGGCCGAGAGCAGGACCATGGAGAAGCCCGACCTGGGCCCACAGGAGCATGACCATCAGCAGCAGGCTGTTGAGGTGGAAGTCGGCTCTGCTGCAGCCACGCCACCGGGTCGACCGCCGAGCTTCGGTCCAGATCGCGTTCAGGATGCCGATCTGGGTCTGCCCTGCGGGCGTCGCGTCGTAGACGAAGCGCCACACGGTCGCCGCGCCGACCGCGCTGATCGCCATCGGCATGAAGATGATGGTCTTGGCGGTCTTCTCCGACCCGTGGCCTCAGCCGGTCGGCGAGCGTGGCGACGACCAGGCCGAGGACGACCGTGGCGACCGGCACGATGATGATCCACAGCAGCGTGTTGAACAGCGTCTGCTGGAACGCCGTGGTGCTCAGCAGCTTGGTGTAGTTGTCGAAGCCGACGAACGTGCGTCGAGGTCGAGTCCTTGAAGCTGTAGACGATCGTCGCGATGGCCGGGTAGACCAGGTAGAGGATGATCGCGGCGAAGGCCGGCAGGATGTAGAAGTAGCGGCTTGATCCGCTCCTCCCACTTGCGCCGGCAGCAGCTCGGCGAGCTTGTTCAGCATCCAGTAGAGCGCGCAGCGCGGCGCCGATGCCGGCCACCACGGTAGATGAGTGTGTGAGCTGACCTTCATGATCGTGGTCAGACCTTCCTCGTGCGTGAGCTGGGGCGAGGCGTGCGCCGGGGACGCGGAGCACGTGGCCCGCGACCCCGGCGCCGGTCATCGCGACCGTCAGGTCGTCAGCTGGTGGGCCAGCTGTCGTCGATGTTCTTCAGTGCGGTGTCCAGATCCTCCTGGCCGCTGATCCAGGCGGTCATGTCCTTCCAGAACGTGCCGGCGCCGACCTCGCCGGGCATCTGGTCGGAACCGTCGAAGAGGAACGCCGTGGCGTCGCTTGGCGACCTCGGCGATGCGGCCGCGCCGTCGTGGTCGGGTACTTGACGGTCGAAGTCCTTGTGCGGCGAGATGAAGGTGCTGCCGTTCCTGCCGCCTCGTCGCCGATGTCGGTCTCGGCGAGGAACTTCATGACCTTCTTGGTCGACTGTCGGTGTCGTTGAGCAGCGTGGCCATGTCGCCACCACCGAGGATCGGGTTGTCGCCGCCCGCCGTCCGCCGGCGGGAAGCCGAAGACGCCGACGTTCTTGTCGAGGTCGGACTGGACGCTCTTGCGGGAAGAAGTCCGGTGATGAAGCTGCCCTGCTTGTACATGCAGCAGCCGGGCTTGGCGTCGAACATCGGGTTGCCCGCCGTGCCGAAGTTGGTGCTCGCGATCGCCTTGCGGCCACCGAGCGATGTTGCCCGTCGGTGAAGAGCAGCTTGCTCGAACTCGTCGGCGGCCTTCTTGACCATCGGGCGAGTCGAACTTGATCTCGTGGGTGACCCACTCGTTGTACTCGTCGGGGCCGCCGATGCGCATGACCAGGTCCTCGAACCAGTCGGTGGCCGGCCAGCCGGTGCCGGTGTCGGACTCGATGCCCATGCACCACGGGCGTGTTGCCGTCGGACTTGATCTTGTCGGTGAGCGCGTCGAGGCGCGTGAGGTCGGTCGGGCGCCGTGTAGCCGGCCGAGTCCCAGGCCTTCTTCGGGTAGAAGACGAGGCTCTTGACGTTGGTGCTGACCAGCAGGCCGTAGAGCTTGCCGTCGACGGTGCCGGCCTCGAGCGTGCCGGGGATCATGTCGGACTTCAGCGCGTCCATGTCGACGACGTCGTCGAGGGGGATGGCCGCGTTGCGCTTGACGATGTCGCCGACGACGCCGGGCTGCGGGATGAAGGCGATGTCCGGCACGTCGTTGGCCTGGATCTTCTGCATGATCAGCTGGTTGATGTTGTCGACCTTCTGCCACTTGATCGTGATGCCGTCGGCCTTGGCCTCCTTGGTCAGCACCTTCTTCAGGCCGTCCTGGACGGGCTGGTCGATGCTGCTCCAGATCGTGACGGTCTTGTCGTCCTTGCCGCCGCCGCCGCTGCCACACGCGGCCAGCACGGCAGGCGGCGAGCCAGGGCGCTCACTGCGAGGAGCGAGGTCCGGCCTCGCCTTGGGAATCGCATCATCTTCTCCTCGGAGAAGTTGCCGTTTTGGACACGTGCGCGATCGCGGGGTTAATGTGACCGGCGCCACATGCTGAATCGAATCAGCACACTACGGCGTCGGCCCGGACCGCTGTCAAGCAACGATCTGGTCACGGTCCGGGCCGAGGTGGGTGACGTGGCGGGAGGTGTCGCAGAATGCCCAGGTTGAAGAAGGCCACGCTCACCGACGTCGCACGACGCGCCGGTGTCTCGGTCACGACGGCGTCCTACATCCTGAACGGCCGCACGGCGCAGATGCGCATCTCCGACGACACCGCCGCCGAAGGTGCAGGCCGCGATGCACCGAGCTCGACTACCGCCCCAACTGCAGCGCCCAGCACCTGCGCGCGCTCCAGCACCCAGACGATCGGGGTGATCTCCGACTTCGTGGCGAGCGGCGCCTTCGCGAGCCAGATGCTCACCGGTGCCAGCGCGGCGGCCCGCGAGCTCGACCACCTGCTGGTGATCGGCGAGACCCTGGGCGACCCTCGATGGAGGAGCTGCTCGATCGAGGAGATGCTCGACCGCCAGGTCGACGGCATCATCTACGCTCACGCTGGCCGCGTCCGCGGTCGACGCTGCCCCGAGCGGCTGCGCGAAGGGCCGACGCGTGCTGCTGAACTGCCTCGACGCCGATCTCGACCTGCCGGCGGTGCTGCCCGACGACGAGGCGGGGGGCCGGATCGCCGGCGAGTACGTGCTCGCCGCCGGCATCGACGAGGACGTGTGGGTCGTGGGCGACGACTACGCCGTCGGGGCTCGACCGCCGGGCACGACCGCCTACGGGGGTCGTCCCGGGCGCTGGAGCAGGGTGGCAGCACGCTCACCGGAGTGGTGCCCTGCGGCTGGGACGTGCGACCGGCCCGGGACGCGGTGCACACCTGGTTCGGCGACGGCAACCGGGCCAGGGTCCTGGTCTGCCTCAACGACCGGATCGCGATGGGCGCCTACCAGGCCCTCGCCGAGCTGAGCCTCGACGTCCCGCGCGACGTGTCGGTGATCTCCTTCGACGGCTCCGAGCTGGCGTCGTGGCTGCGGCCGCAGGTCACCTCGCTGGCGCTGCCGTTCCCGCAGATGGGCACCCTCGCCGTGGACGGTGCTGTCGACCCGACGGGCGCGGCGGCCGGCATCTCGCGGCTGCCGCTCGTCCTCGAGGTCGGCGCGTCGGTCGCGGGCGACGCGGCGTGAGCTTCGACCTCGACGACGCCTGGGTGTGGGACTTCTGGTGGGCCTACGACGAGCGTGCGCGCCGGCACCACCTGTTCTTCCTGCACGCGCCCTCCTCGCTCGGTGACCCGGAGCTGCGACACCGGCGCGCGCGGATCGGCCACGCCAGTCTACGACCGACCTGCTCGAGCTGGGCCCGCCGCCGCCGACCCGTTGCCCTCGCCCGTCGACGGCTTCGACGACCTCGCCACCTGGACCGGCTGCGTGGTGCCGGGCGACGACCGGTGGTGGCTGTTCACGACCGGGCTCTCGCACAGCCGACGACGGGCGGGTGCAACGCATCGGCTCGGCCACCTCCGACGACCTCGAGACCTGGGAGCGCGGACCGGGCTGCTGCTGGAGGCCGACCCGCTGCACTACCAGCGCAGCTGCGCGGTCTGGCCGGAGGAGGCCTGGCGCGATCCGTGGGTGGTGCGCGACGACGACGGGCCGCTGGCACATGTACGTCACCGCGCGCGACGTCGGCGGCGGATCAGGGCTGCGGGGTGGTCGGCCACGCGGTGTCCGACGGACCTGGTGACGTGGGAGGTCGCAGCCGCCGCTGAGCGCCCCGACCGGGCGCTTCGAGTGGCTCGAGGTGATCTCGGTGGTGCAGGTGGAGGGCCGATGGGTGCTGCTCTTCTCCTGCCTGTCCGACCAGATGCCGGATGCCGCCCCCGGCTCGGGCGGGGTCTGGTCGGTCGCGGGTCGACGGGCCCGGGGCGCCGGTGGACGTGGCCGCGGCGGTCCGGCTCTCCGACGAGCGGTGCTACGTCGGGAAGGTGGTCCACCACGCCGGGGCGTCGTACCTCGTCGCGTTCCGCAACCGGGGCCCGGACGGCGCAGTTCGTCGGAGGCCTCACCGACCCGGTGCCGGTGCGCTGGCGCGCGGACGGCGCGGGCCTCGAGGTGGTCGGGCCCGGTTGCTGAATCGTTTGAGCAGCCGCCCTGTCCCTCGCGCGGGCGAACCCCTAGTGTGAGGCGCGTCACTTACCACGGATCGTCCGGCACGTACCTGCCGGTGAGGACATGGAGAACTACATGGCAACGATCAGCTTCAAGAAGGCACAGCGCTGGTATCCCGGCGCCGACAAGCCCGCAGTCCCCGGCATCGACCTCGAGATCGAGGACGGCGAGTTCATGGTCCTGGTCGGACCCTCGGGGTGCGGCAAGTCCACGACGCTGCGGATGCTCGCCGGGCCTCGAGGAGGTCAACGACGGGCCAGATCTTCATCGGTGACCGCGACGTCACCAAGCTCCCGCCCAAGGACCGCGACATCGCGATGGTCTTCCAGAACTACGCGCTCTACCCGCACATGACGGTGGCCGACAACATGGGCTTCGCGCTGAAGATGGCCAAGATGAAGCCCGAGGAGCGCAAGAAGCGGGTGGCGGAGGCGGCCCGCATCCTGAACCTGCAGGACTACCTCGAGCGCAAGCCGAAGGCCCTCTCCGGTGGTCAGCGCCAGCGCGTGGCGATGGGCCGCGCGATCGTGCGCAACCCGCAGGTGTTCTGCATGGACGAGCCGCTGTCGAACCTCGACGCGAAGATGCGGGTGCAGACCCGCACCGACATCGCCAAGCTCCAGGCCGACCTCGGCGTCACCACCGTCTACGTCACCCACGACCAGGTCGAGGCCATGACGATGGGCGACCGCGTCGCGGTGATGAAGGACGGCTACCTGCAGCAGGTCGACACCCCGCTGAACCTCTACGACAAGCCGGTCAACCTGTTCGTGGCCGGGTTCATCGGCTCACCCGCAGATGAACCTGATGTCCGCCTCGGCGGTGCGACGGCGCGGCCAAGATCGGCGACTACACGGTCCCCGTCGACGAGTCGGCCTCGCACAAGATGAGCGGCAACATCGTCGTCGGCGTGCGCCCGGAGGCGTGGCGGCTGGTCGGCGCCGAGGACGGCGGCCTCCCGGTCGAGGTGACCGTGGTCGAGGAGCTCGGCGCGGACGCCTTCGTCTACGGCAGCAGCGACGTCGAGGGCACGCCCAACAGCGTCATCGTCCGGGTCTCCGGCCGCGACGCCGTGCACAAGGGCGACGTGATCCACGTGACCACCGACCCGCACTCGGTGCACGTCTTCGACGCCGACTCCGGTGACCGGCTCAGCGGGTAACCGCTACGCCGTGCGAGCAGACCGGGCCGATCCCTGCGCGGCCCGGTCAGCCGTACGACGGATCAGGGCGGTGAAGGTCCCGAACAGGTCCCTGGGCAGGTCGTGGCCCATGCCGTCGATGACGACGAGCTCGGCGCCGGGGATGGCGCGTGCGGTGGCTCGGCCCCCGGAGACGTGCACCATCTTGTCCGCGCTCCCGTGCACGACCGCGGTCGGCATCCGCAGCGGACGACAACGGCCGCGAGCGGTTCGGCTGGGTCAGGATCGCCAGCATCTGCCGCATCACGCCGCTGGCCGAGACACCGCGGTCGAAGGTCTCCTCGGCGCGGCTGCGCACCTCGTCGTCGTCCTGGGGATAGCCCGGCGAGCCGATCAGCTTCCAGATCTTGGCCGAGGAGGCGACGTAGGCCTCGCGACCCGGGCCGCGGTTGCCGATCATCAGCGGCAGCAGCGCGGGGTGCTGCCAGCCCACCGACCGCTTGCCGATCGTGGACATGATCGAGGTCATCGAGCGCACCCGCTGGGGGCGGGCCAGTGGCCATCGTCTGCACGATCATCCCGCCCATGGAGACCCCCGCCACGTGGGCGCTGTCCCACCCGAGGTGGTCCATCAGGCCGAAGGCGTCGCCGGCCATGTCGTCGAGCGTGTAGGGCGCCTTGCCGCCCCGGCCGAGGAAGGCCTGGACCAGCGCGCGGCGCGAGACGCGGCCCTCGACCCGCGTCGAGCGACCGGTGTCACGGTTGTCGAAGCGGACCACGAAGAAGCCGGCCTCGGCGAGCATCGAGCACAGCTCGGAGTCCCACCAGGTCATCGGCCCGCCGAGGCCCATCACCAGCAGCAGCGGGTCGTCGTCGGGGTTGCCGAAGGTCTGGTAGCAGAGCTCGACGCCCGGCGAGACGGGGGCAAACAGCTCCGCGGAGACGAGAACGGTCATGCCGGGCCTTTCTGTCAATAGTCGAGTTTTGGTGGTATATCCGGCTAAGTCCTATGACGGGTCCAATGCTCGATCAAAACCCTCGGTAGCAATACATTCAACTACATGAGCTCACCGATCGGCTCGTTCCTTTTGCCCGAGGGATTCGCAGGTCCCCGCGGTGTCCGAGCGCTTGCCCGTGAGCTGAGCACATTGTCCGAGAGTGCCCGTCTGGTTCGTCGTACCCGCGCCGAGTCACGGTCACGCGCCGATGCGCCGTACGCCGGTGTGAATCGCGTCTCGCCGCACGACCCGGTGCTGCTGATCCCGGGGTTCATGGCCGGCGACTACACGTTGCGCGCCATGTCGGCGTTCCTGCGTGCGGAGGGCTTCCGCACCTACCGCTCCCAGATCCTCGTCAACGCCGGCTGCACGCGCGAGGGCGCCGAGCGCCTCGAGCAGCGACTGGAGTCGATCGCGATCCGCCGGGGGCGCAAGGTCTCGCTGGTGGGCCACAGCCTCGGCGGGATGATCGCGCGCGGCCTCGCCGCCCGGCGGCCCGACCTCGTGGAGGGGGTCGTCGCGATGGGCAGCCCGGTCCTGGCGCCGGGGGCGATCCACCCGGTCCTGGCCTGGGACGCGGCCATGCTGGCCCGGCTCACGCGGACCGGTGTCCGCGGGCTGATGAGCGCCGACTGCTTCGGTGGGCGAGTGCGCCCGGCTGAGCTGGGAGGAGAGCCAGGCGCCGCTCGAACCGGACGTGCCCTTCACCGCGATCTACAGCAAGCGCGACGGCATCGTCGACTGGCGGGCCTGTCTCGACCCGGTGGCGACGGCCGATCGAGGTGCGCACCAGCCACTGCGGGATGGCCGTCGACCCCGTGGTGATGGACCACGTCCTCGGCGCCCTGCGCGAGCAGCAGCTCAGGTCGGCCAGCCGGACGGCAGCTCCTGCCGTCGAGGAGGGTTCGCTCCTCGCCGTTCACATGTGAGTGCCGCCACCTCGACGGCGCCACCCACCAGCTGCTCGAGCGCCGCGGCGTCGGTCGGAAGGCCCTCGCGGAAGGCTTCGAGGTCGGCGAGCTGGGCCAGCGTGCCGGCCATGAAGGCGTCGCCCGCGCCGACGGTGTCGACCACCTCGATCTGACGAGGTCGCGCGCTCACCGACTGCGTCAAGGTGAACGCCGTCGCTCCCTCGGCTCCCCGCGTGAGCAGCACCAGCTCGGTGCGCTCGCCCTCGAGGAGGGTCCGAGCGACCTCGTCGGGGTCGGTGTCCGGCGCGAGCAGCCCGGCGTCCTCGTCGCTGAGCTTGACCAGCGTGCAGCGAGCCGCGAGCGACCGCACCTCGCGCCACGTCCGTTCGGCGTCGTCGACGAACGTCTCGCGCAGGTTGGCGTCGTAGCTGACGAACAGCTCGCGGCCCACGGCCTGCTCGACGAGGTCGAGCACGCTCTCGCGGCCGGGCTCGAGGGTCGTGCCCAACGAGCCGACGTGCAGCGCCACGCAGGGCGGGAGCTCCTGCCTGGGCAGCGACCACTCCAGGTCGAACTCGTAGCGCGCGAGGCCGGCGGCGTCGAGGCGGGCGATCGCGGTGGAGGTGCGTCCGCTCTGCAGCGGCGCGGCCACCAGCGCGACGTCGCTGGCCTCGACGTGGTGCACGACCATGCCCGCGCGCTCGTCGTGGCCGACCTGGGTGATCAGCGTGGCGGGGACGTCGAGCCGGGCCAGCCCCACGGCCACGTTCAGGGGCGAGCCCCCGGGCGCCTCCTGGGTGTCGCCGTCAGGGTCGATGACGACGTCGACGAGTGACTCGCCGACCACGACGACCATGTTGTGCGGCACGTGGTGGGCAGCTCAGCGGTCGAAGTCGACGTCGGCGTAGGCCCGCAGCTTCGACAGCTTGTGCTCGGAGTGGATGGAGCGGATGGTGCCGCTGCGCGAGCGCATCACCAGGGAGTGGGTCGAGGCGCCGCCCGCCTTGTAGCGCACGCCCTGCATCAGCTCGCCGTCGGTGATGCCGGTCGCGACGAAGAAGCAGTCGTCACCGGAGACCAGGTCGTCGGTGTAGAGCACGCGGTCGAGGTCATGACCGGCGTCGAGGGCGCGCTGCCTCTCGTCGTCGTCGGTCGGCCAGAGCCGGCCCTGGATGACGCCGTCGAGGCACTTCATGGCGCACGCCGCGATGATGCCCTCCGGCGTACCGCCGACGCCGAGCAGCAGGTCGATGCCGGTGCCCTCGCGCCCCGCCATGATCGCGCCGGCCACGTCACCGTCGGTGATGAACTTGATCCGCGCCCCGGTGGCCCGGATCTCCTCGGCGATGCTCTCGTGGCGCGGCCGGTCGAGGAGCACGACGGCGACGTCCTCGGGCTTGCTGCCCTTGGCCTTGGCGACCTGGTGGATGTTCTCCGCGATGGGGTAGCGGATGTCGACCACGTCGGCCGCGGCCGGCCCGGTCACCAGCTTCTCCATGTAGAAGACGGCGGACGGGTCGTACATCGAGCCGCGCGGCGAGACCGCGAGCACCGAGATGGCGTTGGCCATGCCCTTGGCCGTCAGGGTGGTGCCGTCGATGGGGTCGACCGCCACGTCACACTCGGGCCCCTCGCCGTCACCGACCTCCTCGCCGTTGAAGAGCATCGGGGCGTTGTCCTTCTCGCCCTCGCCGATCACGACGATGCCGCGCATGCCGACCGTCGAGATCAGCACCCGCATCGCGTTGACGGCGACGCCGTCGGCGCCGTTCTTGTCGCCCTTGCCCACCCAGCGCCCAGCCGCCATCGCGGCGGCTTCCGTCACCCGGACGAGCTCCAGCGCCAGGTTGCGGTCGGGCGAGCTGGGAGCGACGGAGAGGGCATCGGGGAGGTGTCTCTCGGACATGCCGCCACCCTACCGATTCACAGCCGTTGGCAGGATGGAGTCGTGAGTCGCTCCGATGCACCGCCGCGCAGGGGTGGCGGCTACCAGCGCAGCGCCACCGGTCTGCTCGGCGCCATGATCGCCACGGTGCTGGCGGTGCTGGCCTTCGTGGCCTTCCGCGGGCTGACGCGCGACAACGAGCCCACGCCGGTGCCGACGGTGGACTGGCAGATCTCGCTGCGGGCCGCCCGCGCCGAGCACCACCTGCAGGCGCTGGCGCCGGCCTCGCTGCCCGACGGGCTGGAAGGCGACCAGCGCGTCGTACCTGCCGGGCGCCGATCCGGCCTGGCACCTCGGGCTGCTCACGGACGGGAAGAAGTACGTCGGCATCGAGGATGCCCGGGCAGACCTCGACGAGCTCGTCCGCGACCACGTCGACGAGAACGCCGAGCGTGGCGGCACGGTGACGATCGGCGGCGAGACCTGGCAGGTGTACACCGATGCGGGCGGTGACTACGCCCTCGGCCGGACGTTGCGGCCGGGCACGCCGGCGGTGGAGTCCCAGCTGGTGGTCGGCTCCGCCCCGGACGCGACGATCAGGGAGTTCGCCGCCACGCTCAAGGGCGGCACCGTCACGGACTAGGAGTCGCCCTCCACCTTGTCCAGTCGCGCGCGGGCTCCCTCGAGCGCCTGCCTGCACGTCTTGGCCAGCTCCTCGCCGCGCTCCCAGAGGGCCAGCGACTCGGCCAGGCTGGTGCCGCCCTGCTCGAGGGTGCGCACCACCTCGATCAGCTGGTCGCGGGCCTCCTCGTAGGACAGGCCTCCCGCGGGCGTGGGTTCCTCAGTCATCGTCGTCCCCTGGCTCGTCGTCGGGTGGTGTGTCGGGCATCAGGTCGATGCGCTCGACCGAGGTCGTGGTGGCGCCGATCCGGCCGTCCGCCACGCGGATGTGCAGGTCCTGGCCGGGCTGGAGGTGCGCCACGCTGGAGAGAGCGTGCCCCTCCGCGTCCGACAGGACTGCGTAGCCGCGCCGGAGCGTGGCGAGCGGGGAGAGCGCCCTGACCCGCGCGAGCTGGTGGCCGAGGTCGTCCTCGCCCCGGTCGAGCCGGTGAGCCACGCACCGGCGCGCGCGGTCGGTGAGCTGCGTCCACCTCGAGCAGCCGCTCCTCCAGCCCGCCACGCGGGTCGGCCAGCACCGGCCGGGACAGCAACGCCTCCAGCTGGTGCCACTCGCGGTCCACGAGGCTGTTGACCCACCGTCGGCCGCGCTCCCGCAGCTGCAGGACCCGCTGGGCCTCCTCGGCGACGTCGGGCACCACCCGCTTGGCCGCGTCGGTGGGCGTCGAGGCCCGGACGTCGGCCACCAGGTCCAGGATCGGGGAGTCCGGCTCGTGACCGATCGCCGAGACGAGCGGGGTGGTGATCACGGCGACGGCCCGCACCAGCGCCTCGTCGGAGAACGGCAGCAGGTCCTCGACCGAGCCGCCGCCCCGTGCCACGACGATCACGTCGACCGTGCTGTCGCGATCGAGGGCGCCGACGGCCTCGATGACCTCGCGCGCCGCGTTCTGGCCCTGCATCGCGGCGTACTTCACGGTGAACTTCACACCCGGCCAGCGGCGGCGGCCGTTCTCGAGCACGTCGCGCTCCGCCGCGGACCCCTGGGCGGTGACCAGCCCGACGTTGCGGGGCAGGAAGGGGAGTGGCCGCTTCAGCTCCTGGGCGAACAACCCCTCGGCGGCGAGGAGCTGGCGGCGCCGCTCGAGCCGGGCGAGCAGCTCGCCCTCGCCGACCAGCCGGATCTCGCGGACGGCGAGCGAGAGCGTGCCCCGGTTGGGGTAGAACGACGGCTTGGCGTGGCAGACGATGTGGGCGCCCTCGACGAGCGGGGTGGGCAGCGCGTCGA
This sequence comes from uncultured Actinomycetota bacterium, assembly GCA_963698945.1. Classification (GTDB taxonomy): domain Bacteria; phylum Actinomycetota; class Actinomycetes; order Propionibacteriales; family Nocardioidaceae; genus Marmoricola. The sequence goes on from CAVOST010000002.1 coordinate 110,011, forward strand.
TGACACCGCGCTGGCAGGTGACCGGGATGGAGACGTCGGCCAGCTTGTCGCGCAGCGTGATGAAGACGGTGTTCATGCCTCCGCGCCGGCTGATCTGGGTGACCTGGCCCTCGACCCAGACCGCGCCGAGCCGGTCGACCCAGCGAGCCGATCGCCTGGGTGATCTGGCGGACCGGCGCCGGGTGCTCGGGCGAGGTCTGCAGCGGCATGTGAGGACCCTAAGGCTCGGCCACCTACCATTCGTGTCATGACTGATCTCGGTACGCCGACCGTGCTCTCCCCCGGGGAGGCCGACCGCGCCGTGCGCCTGGCGGCCCCGCGCGGCTACTGCGCCGGCGTCGACCGAGCCGTGATCACGGTGGAGAAGGCGCTGGACCTGTACGGCGCCCCGGTCTACGTGCGCAAGCAGATCGTCCACAACAAGCACGTCGTCTCGAACCTGGAGTCGCGCGGAGCGGTCTTCGTCGAGGAGCTCGACGAGGTGCCGGAGGGCGAGACCGTCGTCTTCTCCGCCCACGGCGTCTCGCCGGTCGTCCACGAGCAGGCCAAGGCGCGCGGGCTGAAGACCATCGACGCCACCTGCCCGCTCGTGACGAAGGTGCACCACGAGGCGAAGCGGTTCGCGAGCGACGACTACGACATCCTGCTGATCGGGCACGAGGGCCACGAGGAGGTCGAGGGCACCTCCGGCGAGGCGCCCGAGCACATCCAGCTCGTGCAGGGCCCGGCCGACGTCGCCGGGATCGTCGTACGCGACCCGGAGAAGGTCGCCTGGCTCTCCCAGACCACGCTGTCGGTCGACGAGACGATGGCGACCGTCGAGGCGATCCGGGAGCGGTTCCCCCAGCTGCTCGACCCGCCCAGCGACGACATCTGCTACGCCACCCAGAACCGGCAGCTGGCCATCAAGGAGATCAGCGGCGGCGCCGACCTGGTGATCGTGGTCGGCTCGGCCAACTCCTCCAACTCGGTGAGGCTGGCCGAGGTGGCGCTCGAGGCCGGCGCGAAGGCGGCGCACCGCGTCGACGACGCGAGCGAGATCGAGGAGGCCTGGCTCGAGGGTGTCGACAGCGTCAGCGTGACCTCGGGGGCGTCGGTGCCCGACGACCTGGTCGACGGCGTGCTGGCCTTCCTGGCCGAGCGCGGCTACCCCGACGCGGAGGCCGTGCACACCGCCGAGGAGTCGCTGATCTTCGCGCTGCCGCCTGAGCTCCGCCGCGACCTTCGGGCGGCTGCCGGCCAGGGTCGCTGAGGGTGGCGCGCTACCTCGACGTCCACCCGGTCGACCCGCAGCCGCGCATGGTCCGGCAGGTCGTCGAGCTGCTGCGCGACGACGGCCTGATCGCGTACCCGACGGACTCCTGCTACGCCCTGGGGATCCAGCTCGGCAACCGCGACGGACTGGAGCGGATCAAGCGGTTGCGCCGGCTCGACGACGGACACCACTTCACCCTCGTGTGCGCGGACTTCGCGCAGCTCGGCCAGCTCGTGCAGCTCTCCAACGCGGCGTTCCGCGCCGTCAAGGCCGCGACCCCGGGGCCCTACACCTTCATCCTGCCGGCCACGCCGGAGGTGCCGCGACGGCTGATGCACCCCAAGAAGCGGACGGTCGGCGTGCGGATCCCCGATCACCCGGTGGCGCAGGCGCTGGTGGCCGAGCTGGGAGAGCCCATCCTGTCCAGCACGCTGCTGCTACCGGACGCGGACGAGCCGATGACCGACGGCTGGCAGATCAAGGAGGAGCTGGATCACTGGGTCGATGCAGTGATCGACGCGGGCGAGTGCGGCTCCGAGCCGACAACGGTCGTGGACTTCTCCGAGGGCGCCCCGGTCGTGGAGCGGGTGGGCGCCGGAGACACCTCGAGGTTCGGCTGAGCCTGCCGCTCGCGGGCAGCGGCCAGGCGCTTCTTGCGCACGGACTGGCGGATGGCCAGCACGGCCAGGGTCAGCAGGTAGGCCGTCAGCAGGGCGCTGGCCCGGTGAGCGAGTCCGGCGACGACGGCCTGCAGCACACCGTCGCCGGTCTGGCCGACCCACGCGCGGTGGATCACCGCGGCGAGCGTCATCAGGCCAAGCAGCAGCAGTGGCGGCAGCACCCCGACCCGGAAGAAGTCCTGCGGCCGCACCGCCAGCGCGGCCGCCACGCACACGAGCACGAAGCCGAGGTCGAACAGGATCGTCGGGTGACCGAAGATCGCGATGTCGACCGCCAGCACCAGCACGCCGGCGAGGGCGGCGAGCCGCGTGACGCGGCTGCCGGACATCTGGCCCTCTTCCCACAGGGTGGGTGCGGTCACGGGGCCACCGTAGGCCGCCTCAGGCGCTGGATCGGCGCGACTCGCCGGGTGACCCCTCCGGGAGTCCCTGCAGGTCAGGGCGCTGCTCGGCGACCTCCTCGAGGAGCTCCGGGGCGGTCAGCGGGCGCGGCACCTGCGCCACGGGCTGCACCGGCGCGAGCGGCTCGCGCGCGACCCCGACGTCCTCGAACTGGCGGGCCGTCACCAGCACCCTGGTCTCGATCGAGCCCACCGCGCTGTTGTAGGCCTCGACGGCGCCCTTGAGGGACCGGCCGAGCTTGTCGAGGTGGCCCCCCATCACGCCCAGCCTGGTGTGCAGCTCGCGGCCGAGCTCGTGGATCTCGCGGGTCCGGTCGGCCAGTGCCTCGGTGGTCCAGCCGTGGGCGATGGTGCGCAGCAGCGCGATCAGCGTGGTCGGCGTGGCGATGACGACGTCGCGGGCAGCGGCGTACGACAGCAGCGACGGGTCGGTGTCGAGGGCGGCCGCGAGGAAGGACTCGGCCGGCACGAACAGCACCACGAACTCCTGGGTCCCGGGCAGCGCGCGCCAGTAGGCCTTGCCGGAGAGGGAGTCGACGTGGCTGCGCACCTGTCGCGCGTGTCGCCGCAGGTGGCCCGCCGCTTCGTCGCTGTCGTCGGTGGCGAGCGCGTCGAGGTGGGCGTCGAGTGGCACCTTGGCGTCGACGACCACGGACCGCCCGCCGGCCAGGTGTACGACGAGGTCCGGTCGCTGCTGCCCGTCGTCGCGGGCCAGGGTGACCTGCTCGTCGAAGTCGCAGTGCTCGACCATGCCCGCGAGCTCCACGGCCCTGCGCAGGTGGAGCTCGCCCCACTGCCCGCGCACGTGCGGCTTGCGCAGCGCGGTCGAGAGCGCACCCGTCTCGCGCCGGAGCAGGTCGGTGCTGTGCCGCACGTCGTCGACCTGCTGGCGCAGCTGTCCCTGCCAGGACGCCCGCTGGTGCTCGACGTCGATGAGTCGCTCGTGCAGCCGGTCGAGCCCGTCGCGCAGGACGGCCTGGTCGTCACCGCGGGCCGACAGCGCCCGGAGCACGTCCGGGTCACCGGCGCGCCGGGACCACACCAGCACCACGACGGCCCCGAGCAGCGCGCCGATGACGAGGGTCAGGAGGGGAAGGAGTGCGTTCATGTGACGCAGGGTGGCAGCCGCCACCGACAGATGGTGCGTGAGCAGAGGGCCGATCCGGGACGGTTTCCCAGGGTAGGAACCCTTTCTGCCTCATCGCACAGGAAGTTTCGTGTGCAACGAGGCAGATTCCTGTGCTCGGTCAGGCGAGAGCGGAAGAAAAGGTTCCTCGCATGGGAATTTGCCGCACCGACGAGGGGCGACAGGTCACTCCAGGTCGACGATCACCGGCGCGTGGTCGCTGGCGCCGGTGCCGCCGCGCTCCTCCCGGTCGATGAAGGCTCCGGTGACCCGCTCGGCGAACGAGGGGTTGCCGAGGACGAAGTCGATGCGCATGCCCCGGTTGCGCTCGTAGCGCTGGCGGTAGTAGTCCCAGTAGGTGAAGACGTCGGGTCCGGGGGCGAACGGGCGCACCACGTCGACGTACCCGTCGTCGAGGAAGCCCTGGAATGCCTCGCGTTCCGGCGCGGTGACGTGGGTGCTCGTCGCGAAGCGGGTGATGTCGAAGACGTCCTCGTCCCGCGGGGCGATGTTCCAGTCGCCGACCAGGGCCACGTCGCCGGTCATTGCGCGGGTGGCCTCGCGCAGCCTCGCCAGCCAGTCGAGCTTGTAGACGTAGTGAGGGTCGCCGACCTTGCGCCCGTTGGGCACGTAGAGCGACCAGATCCGGAGGTCGGCGCAGGTGACCCCGATCGCTCGGGCCTCGGGAGCCGGCGGGCTCGCCCCAGGCCGGCTGACCGGGGAAGCCGGCCTCGACCTCGGCGATGCCGACACGGCTGATCACGGCCACGCCGTTCCACTGGTCGTGGCCGGCGGCCGCGATGTCGTAGCCGAGGGCGGAGAGGCCCATCACTGGGAGCTGGTCCTCGCGCGCCTTGGTCTCCTGCAGCGCGAGCACGTCGACGTCGTGGCGCTGCAGGAAGGCCTCGACCCGGTCGATCCGGCTGCGCAGTGAATTGACGTTCCAGGTCGCGACACGCACCTGAGGAGCCTAAGCGGGCTAACGTTCACCCATGAGCGAGCCGCCGGACCAACCCGGGCAGCAGCCCTGGCAGCCACCGGAGCAGCAGCCCGGACCACCCCCCGGGCAACCAGGGCAACAACCCGAGTACCAGCAGCCGGTGTACGGGCAGCCGGGCTACCAGCAACCGCCGTACCAGCCGGGGCATCAGCAGATGTACCCGGCTGTCCCGCCGAACTCGAGCAAGGCGACCACGAGCCTGATCCTCGGGATCATCTCCCTCGTCGCCTGCGGGCTCCTGCTCGGCATCCCCGCGATGATCATTTCCCGCCAGGCGAAGCGCGAGATCCAGGAGTCGGGCGGGAGGCTCGGCGGCGAGGGCATGGCCACCGCGGGCTTCGTGACCGGTCTCATCGGCACCATCTGGTCGGTGCTGTTGGGCATTCTGCTCGTGGTCCTCCTGGTGTTCGGGGCCATCTTCGCCGACGAGGTGTCCAAGAACTGCAAGACGGTCACCGACCAGGACGGCAACACCAGCCTCGACTGCTCCAACCTCTGAGCGGGCCGTGCGCCGCACCATCGAGGCGATGCTCGTCGTCGCGATCGTGCTGGACGCGGCGTACTGGACGATCTGGTTCACCCAGCGTGACTGGATCGCGAGCGAGCACCGCCAGGCGTACTACGAGTTCGAGAACGCCTTCCCGCTGGCGGATCTCTGGCTCGGCATCGCCTGCGTCCTCGCGCTCGTCGCGCTGCGCCGCCGCTCCCCGTCGGCGCTGCTCTGGTTGCTCTGTGCGGGGAGCGCCGGGCTGTACCTCGCCGGCATGGACCTGCTGTACGACGTCGAGAACGGCATCTTCGGCAAAGGTGGCGGCGGTGCCTTCGAGGCGGTGATCGTCGCCCTGACGCTGGTGTTCTCGGTGACGCTGCTGACCTGGTCGTGGCGGCACCGTCTGGAGCTGCAAGGCATGGTGGCGTGATGGAACAGATCCGCGAGATCCTGGCCGCGAAGCTCGCCGAGATCGAGGAGCAGCTCGCGACGATGGCTGCTCCGCCGAGCGAGCAGAGCAACATCTCCTTCGGCAAGCGCGTCGGCGACGGCACCCAGATGGCGGTCGACCGGCTCAGCCAGGTGGCCGTGGCCGACCAGCTGCAGGTCACCGAGATCGACGTACGACGCGCCCTGGCGAAGCTGGACGAAGGCAGCTACGGCCGGTGTGACGTGTGCGGGCGCGCCATCCCCGAGGGTCGGCTCCAGGCACTGCCGTGGGCCACGCTGTGCGTCGAGGACGCCGCGCGGCGCGGAGCCCGCTGACGGGTCAGACGAAGGCTGCCTCGCCGGTGATGGCACGGCCGACGATCAGGGTGTTGATCTCGCGGGTGCCCTCGTAGGAGTAGATCGCCTCGGCGTCGGCGACGAACCGGCCGACGTGGTGCTCCAGCAGGATGCCGTTGCCGCCGAGCACCTCCCGGGCCCAGCCGACGGCCTCCCGCATCCGGACCGTGGCGTGCGCCTTGCACAACGACGCGTGCTCGTCCTTGAGCAGCCCGGCGTCCTGCAGCTGTGAGGCACGCGCGTTCATCGCGGTCGAGGCGGTGACGTTGGCGAGCATCTTGACCAGCAGGTCCTGCACCATCTGGAACGAGGCGATCGGGCGGCCGAACTGCTCGCGCTGCTTGGTGTAGCGCAGCGCGTGCTCGAAGGCTCCACGGGCACATCCCGTGGCCTGCCAGGCGACGCTCATCCGGGTCACCCGCAGCACGTTCGCGGTGGCCCGGAAGCTGTCGGCCTCCTGCAGCCGGTTGGCCTCCGGCACCCGGACGTCCTTGAGGTGGATCTCGGCGTTCTGTACGACGCGCAGGGCGATCTTGTCCTCCTGCTTGTCGAAGGTCATGCCGGCGGAGTCCTTCTCGACGACGAATCCCTTGACCTGTCCGTCGTCCTCGTCGCGCGCCCAGATGATCACCAGGTCAGCGAACGCGGCGTTGCCGATCCACTTCTTCTCGCCGTTGAGCACCCACTCGTCGCCGTCGCGCGTCGCGCTGGTGGCGAGCCCCTGGGAGATGGCCGAACCGACCTCGGGCTCGGTCAGCCCGAACGCGCCGATCAGCTCCATCCGGGCCATCGCCGGCAGCCAGCGCTCGCGTTGCTCCTCGGAGCCGCACAGCGCGATCGAGCCCATGGCCAGGCCGCCGTGCACCCCCATGAACGTGGCGATCGACGGATCCACCCGCCCCAGCTCCATCGCGACCATCCCGTCGACCAGCGCACCGCGGTCGGGGCAGCCCGGCCCGTCGAAGGCGAGGCCGGCGATGCCCAGCGCTGCGATGCCGGGGACGAGCTCGTGCGGGAACGTCGCGCGCGTCCAGTAGTCGTTGATCACCGGCTCGACCTCGCGGGTCATGAACGCCCGGACGTTGCTCAACAGGTCGCGGTCGCGCTCCTCGAGGAGCAGCTCGAAGCCGAGGAAGTCCGAGAACGGGGAGTCCTCGAGCCCGAGGTCCTCGAGGTCACTCATGCGGGTTCTCCTCTTCCAAGAAGGCTTCGATCACCGAGGCCAGGTCGGCGCTCTCGGTCAGCACCGCCAGGTGTCCGCCCTCGTAGAGGTGCAGCCGGGCGCGGGGGATGAGCGCCGCCTGCATCCGCGGGTTGACCGAGGGGATGATCGGGTCGTCGTCGCCGCCCATCACCAGCGTCGGCTGCCTGATCAGGCGGAGGAACGGGAGACTGCTCCAGCCGGTCATCGCCGCCAGCTGGTAGTAGTAGCCGCGCTTGGGACCCGAGCGGGTGGTGGCGTGCAGGAGGTCGGCGCCGCGCCCGGGGTCGGTGCGCATGCTGCCGCCGTAGATCTCGGCGGCGATGCTCGCGGCGTACTCCGGGTCGCGGTGACGCCGCGGCGTGGCCATCTTGGCGAGCACCCGCGGGTGGGCCGGGACCATCAGCACCCCGGTGCCGGTGGCGACCAGCACGAGACGTCGTACTCGGCGCCGCGACTGCACGGCGAGCTGCTGGGCGAGGCCGCCGCCCCAGGAGAGGCCGAGCACGTCGAACTCGCGGTGGCCCAACTTGGCCATCAGTGCGGTCACCCACGAGGACAGCGCGGCGATCGGGTAGGGCAGCGGCGGCAGGGCACTGCCGCCGACCCCGGGTACGTCGAACCGGACGACGCCCCGTTCGGGGTCGAGAGCGTCCACCAGCGGCTGCAGGGCCTCGAGGCTGGCGCCGATCCCGTTGCAGAGGAGCAGGGGCGGCTCGTCGACCAGCCGGCCGCTGGCGGGGCGCACCGAGATCCGTGCCTGGATGCCGCGCACGGAGATCGTGCGGACCCGGTCGGCGGCCATCTCGACCGCCGGCTCAGCGGTCATGGACGTAGGTACCAGGTGCGTCGCAGATCGGCTCGTGGCTGGCGGACCCCATCCTGGTGGGCTTGTTCCGCTCCGGGCCGGTGCGCTCGGCGAGCCAGTCGACGTAGTCGTCCCACCAGCTGCCCTTGACCTTGCTTGCGGTGGACAGCCACTCCTGGGCGTCGGCCGGGTTCTTCGGCGCGGTCTGGAAGCTGGCCTTGGGGTTGCCGGGCGGGTTCACCATCGCGGCGATGTGCCCGCTGGTGGAGAGCACGAACCGGGACTCGCCGCCGAGCAGCTGGGTGGACTGGTAGCAGGACTCCCACTTGCACAGGTGGTCCGCGATGCCGGCGACGACGTAGGAGTCGGTGTCCACCTTGCCCAGGTCGATCTTGGAGCCGAGCATCTCGGAGGCTCCGGCCTCGGTGAGCGCGTTCCGGATCGCGAGGTCCATGAAGTCGCGGTGCATCGCCGCGCTCATCCGCACCGGGTCGGCGTTCCAATAGAGGATGTCGAACGCCTTCGGCGGGTAGCCGAGCAGGTAGTTGTTCACCCAGTAGTTCCAGATCAGGTCGTTGGGTCGCAGCCACGCGAACACCTCGGCCAGCATCTTGCCGTCGAGGTAGCCCTTCTCCGCCGACGCCCGTGTCGAGGCGGCCGCCGCCTTGTGCGACAGCAGCGCGCTGGGCAGCCCGGCCTGCTCCTGGTCGAGCACGGTGACCGCGAGGCTGAAGGCGGCAACCCGGTCGAGGTCGCCGATCGCGGCCAGGTGACCGAGCAGCATCGAGGAGATCATCCCGCCCGAGCAGATGCCGAGCAGGGCGACCTTGTCCTGGCGTGCGATCGACTGGGCGGCGTCCATCGCCTCGATGATCGGCCTGGCCGTAGGTGTCCAGTCCCCAGTCAGCGTGCCGCGCGTCGGGGTTGCGCCAGGAGATGCAGTAGACCTGCTGGCCGGCCGCGACCAGGTGCTCGACGAGGCTGCGCTGCTCGGCCAGGTCGATCACGTAGTACTTGTTGATGGTCGGCGGCACGATCAGGAGCGGGACCTCGCGGACCTTGGGGGTCTGCGGCGTGTACTGGATCAGCTCGAAGACGTCGGTGCGCAGCACCACCGATCCCTCGGTCACGGCGATGTCGACGCCGACCTCGAAGGCATCCGGCTCCACCATCGAGGGCACCCGCGGGGCAGCTGGCGAAGTCGCGCACGAACCGGCGACCGCCCTCGACCAGGTTGCCGCCGCCGGTGTCGACGACCCGCTTGAGCACGCGCGGGTTCAGGAACGGGTTGTTGCTCGGGGCGGAGGCCTCGACGAGGTTGTCGATGATGAACCCCATCCGCTGTCCGTCACCCCAACCGAGGTCGGCGTCTGCCACGAGCCCGCGAGCGGCTTCGCCGCACGCCAGGTAGGTCTGCAGGGTCCGCCGGAGCATCGGGTTCTTGGCCCAGCCCTCCTCGGCGAAGCGGCGGTCCTTCTCGCCGGCCTCGATCTCGGAGCGTCCGACACCGATCTTGGCCAGCTCGGCCGCCAGCCCGATCGTGCGTCCGGCGACGCGTACGGGATGCCGGGCGAGCTTGGCGGTGAACCTGACTCCGGACATCCCCGGGAGGAACCGTCGCAACGGGCTGTTCGTCGCGTCCGACAGCAGCAGGTCCAGCGGTGTGGCCAGCTCGTTGGTCGACTGCTGGGCCTCTTCGTCCGCCTCGTGCATCCGGGCCTCGGCCTTGGTCGCGGCGCTCACTTGTCACCCTCCTCGGTGTCGGGCGCGCTGACCTCTCGGCGCAGGATCTTGCCGGTCGGTCCCTTGGGGAGCTCGTCGACGATCCAGACCGATCGCGGGTACTTGTACGCCGCCAGGCGTTCCTTCGCGAACGCCTGGAGCTCCTCCGGGTCGGCCTTCTCGCCGTCCTTGAGCGCGACGGCGGCGCCGACCTCCTCGCCCAGGTCGTCGTCCTGGATGCCGATCACGGCGACCTCGGCGACGGCATCGTGCTCGTAGAGGGCCTCCTCCACCTCGCGCGGGTAGACGTTGTAGCCGCCGCGGATGATCAGGTCCTTCTTGCGGTCGACGATGAAGTAGTAGCCGTCCTCGTCCTGCTTGGCCATGTCGCCGGAGAGGAACCAGCCGTCGGGGATCGCCTCCTTCGTCTCCTCCTCCTTGCCCCAGTAGCCCTTCATCACGTTCTCGCCCTTGATCGCGATCTCGCCGACCTCGCCCTGCTCGACGTCCTTGCCGTCGTCGTCGAGCAGCTTCATCTCGACACCGCGCACCGGGACGCCGATCGAACCGGGCTTGCGCTCGATGTCGGGCTGGTTGAACGACGCGACCGGTGAGGTCTCGGAGAGTCCGTAGCCCTCGAGCACGATGCAGTCGAAGGTCTTCTCGAACTTCTTCATCACCTCGACCGGCATCGCGGATCCGCCCGAGATGCAGGTGCGCAGGCTGGAGACGTCGTAGGACTCGGGGTCCTCGACGTGCAGCATGCCGGCGTACATCGTCGGGACGCCCTCGAAGACGGTGACCTTGTCGCGCCCGATCACCTCGAGCGCCTTGGTCGCGTCGAAGCGGGGGACCATGGTCAGGCAGGCGCCGCTGAGCACCGCCGCGTTCAGGCCGCAGGTGAGGCCGAAGCAGTGGAACAGCGGCAGGCAGCCCATCACGACGTCCTCCTCGGAGAGCTCCACGAGGGTCTCGGCGCTGACCGCGGCGTTGCTGATCATGTTGGCGTGGGTGAGCTCGGCGCCCTTCGGCTTGCCCGTCGTGCCCGAGGTGTAGAGCAGCACGACGGTGTCGTCCTCGTCGCGGTCGACCACCTCGTCGGTCGGCTCGTGCTGCGCAAGGACCTCGGCGAAGTCGGTGCCCACGCTGATGCACTCGATGCCGACGCCCTCGGCGCCCTTGGTGGCCTCCTCGGCCATGTCCTTCCAGGCGAAGACGACCTTGGCGCCGGAGTCGTCGAGGTAGTACTCCACCTCACGGCCCTTGAGCAGCGGGTTCATCGGCACGACGACCGCACCCACCGCGAGCGCGCCGTAGAACAGCACCGGAAATGGCGGCACGTTCGGCAGCACCAGCCCGACCCGGTCGCCCGCACCGACCCCCTTGTCGGTGAGCAGTGCCGCGACCCGACGAGCGCCGTCCTGGAGCGTGGCGTAGTCGAGGACCACGTCGTCCATCTTCACGGCCGGTCTGTCCGGATGGGCCTTGGCGGTAGCGGTCAGGTTGTCGGCCAGGTTGGTCACGATCGCCCTCTCGGCGTACGTCGTCGTGCGGGGTGTGGGCAAGTGCTCGTGCTCCCTGTCTACTACCCGGTGTGGCGCAGAGCACACCCGCGGAGCGCGCCCGTGGGGCAACCGAGGCGCTCCTCCTCGCGGATTCGTGGGTGGGTCGCACGGCGCCGTAGACTCCCCGCCCGTGGCTCTCACGATCGGCATCGTCGGACTCCCCAACGCGGGCAAGTCGACCCTCTTCAACGCGCTGACGAAGAACGACGTGCTGGCAGCCAACTACCCGTTCGCGACGATCGAGCCGAACGTCGGCGTGGTCGGGGTCCCCGATCCCCGCCTCGCCGTGCTGGCCGGGCTGTTCTCCTCCGCCAAGGTGCTGCCTGCGACGGTCGAGTTCGTCGACATCGCGGGCATCGTCAAGGGCGCCGCCGAGGGGGAGGGGCTGGGCAACAAGTTCCTGTCCCACATCCGCGAGGCAGCGGCGATCTGCCAGGTCACGCGGGTCTTCCGCGACGAGGACGTGACCCACGTCGACGGCGAGGTGAACCCCGCCTCGGACATCTCCACCATCCAGACCGAGATGATCCTCGCGGACCTGCAGACCGTCGAGAAGGCGGTCCCCCGGCTGGAGAAGGAGGCTCGCGGGGACAAGTCGCGCAATGCGAACCTGGAGGCGGCCCGCGAGGCGCAGGCTCTGCTGGAGGCGGGGACGCCGGTCATCGACAGCAAGCTCGACCTCGCGCTGGTCCGCGAGCTCTCGCTGCTCACCGCCAAGCCCTACATCTACGTCTTCAACTGCGACGCCGACGAGCTGGCCGACGAGACCCTCAAGAAGGAGATGCGCGAGCTGGTGGCGCCGGCCGAGGCCATCTTCCTCGACGCCAAGTTCGAGTCCGAGCTGGTCGAGCTCGGCGACGACGACGAGGCCCGCGAGATGCTGGCCGAGATGGGCGTCGACGAGCCCGGTCTCGACGTGCTCGCCCGGGTCGGCTTCGAGACGCTCGGCCTGCAGACGTACCTGACGGCCGGCCCCAAGGAGTCCCGGGCCTGGACCATCCGCCGTGGCGCCACCGCGCCCGAGGCCGCCGGTGTGATCCACACCGACTTCCAGAAGGGCTTCATCAAGGCCGAGATCGTCTCGTTCGACGACCTGGTCGAGGCCGGCTCCATGAACACGGCCCGCTCCGCAGGGAAGGTCCGGATGGAGGGCAAGGACTACGTCATGCAGGACGGCGACGTGGTCGAGTTCCGCTTCAACGTCTGAGGCTCATCCCGACGAGTGTCGGGCCTGCTCCTGGTTCGACTGGTGGGGGCGTTCGTGAGAAGTTGCAGGTGATGCGGATACCTCCTCCAGCACTGGCGCTCTGTGCGGGCCTGGTTCAGCGAGCCCTGACCAGGGATGCGCCGCGGCCCACTCTTGCCCGCACCGGAGTGGCGGCCACGATCGCCCTGGCTTCGACCGTGCTTGCGGGTGGATCGGCGACCCTGTTTCGACGGAGGGGGACGACGCTGGACCCCTTCGAACCCGCGCATGCTTCCGCCCTGGTCACGACTGGCCCCAACTCGATCAGCCGAAATCCCATGTACGTGGGCATGGCGGGGCAGCTCGTGTCGAACGCCATCCTGCGCGGGTCGTGGACCGCGCTTGCCCCCGTTGCGGCGTTCGTGCTCGTCATCGACCGATGGCAGATCGCGTCGGAGGAGGCCGCCCTGCTTGCGAAGTTCGGCGCAGACTACGAGGCCTATCGCGCGGCAGTACCTCGATGGTTGGACCGAAGGTCGGTGGAGTTCCGCTTCAACGTCTGACGTTCCGGCGTTCAGGCCTCGCTCGGCGGAGACGGGGAGAAGAAGGCAGCTTCGACCGTCGATGGCCAGAGGCAGAGCAGCCGCCCGCCTTCGGGGCCGGTGCGGAACCCGTGCACGGCGCCCGGGGGAATGAACACGAAGGTGCCCGGTCCGACGCCCTCTTCCGGATCCGCATCGGTGTAGAAGGTGTAGGTCCCCTCCGCGCTCAGGTACT
>CAVOST010000003.1:0-85641 GCA_963698945.1 uncultured Actinomycetota bacterium
CGTGATGGCGTCGTCGTCGACGGCCCGTCGTACGTGCTCGACCGCTCCGGCGACCGTCTCGCCGACCTGGAGGCGGAGGTTGACGGCGGCGCTGGCGCTCGAGGCGTTCACGTCGCGGCCGGTGAGCCCTGCAGGGTGGTGATGGACATCGTCGTCCGCGCCAGCGCGGCGGTTCCGGGCTCATCCGCAGCAGGGCACGCTCGAGCACCGGTCGCAGCCGCCGCGCACCGGCCAGCGCCGGTCGCATCAGCAGCGGGGCGTGCGGCGCGTGGCGCTGGAACATGTCCAGCGTGGCGTCGGGCAGCGACGGCGGGAACTGCCGCTCCTCCAGCCGTACGACGGCCCGGGCGATCGGGTCGTCGGACCGTTGCGGGCGGGCGTCGAGGAGTGGCCGCCTCGCCTTCGGCGCGCAGCACGACGGTGGTGGTGCCCTTCTCGGCCACGCCGATGACTCCGAGCGGACGCTCGATCCCCGGGAACGCGTCGTGCGCGATCGCGCCGCCCTCGTCGAGCACGAACCACGGGCTGACGTCTCGTGAGCGCAGCTCCTCGACGGCGGCCACGGCGTCGCGGCCGGAGACCTCCTCGCGGGCCCCGAAGGACAGCCACACGTCGCGCGCCGGGGACGGCGCCCTCCGCCAGCAGCCGCTCCACCGCGCAGCAGATCCCCACCAGCGCGCCCTTGTCGTCGAGGGTGCCGCGACCCCAGACGGCGCCGCCGTGCACCTCGGCGGCGAACGGCGGGTGCTGCCAGGGCGCCGACTCGTCCACCGGCACCACGTCCATGTGCGCCATCAGGACGACGGGATCCTGCGAGGAGCGACCGGCCCAGTGGAAGAGCAGGGAGTGCTCGCAGATGCGGCGCAGCGGGCCGCCGTGCAGCCGCGGGAAGGCGTCCTCGAGCGACTTCGCGAAGGACTCGAAGGCCGCGCCGTCGATCCGTTGCTCGTCTGTGTGGGAGACGGTCGGTATCCGGACCAGGTCGTGCAGGTGCGGGATCGCGTCCTCGTCGCTCAGCCGGGCTGTCACACGGGCACGTTAAACCTGCCCGACGGAACCGCCCCGCAAAGGTGCTCGTAGAGGTGCCCCGCGCCCGGCCATGACGCAGGCCCCGACCCGGCCGGGTCGCGGCCCTCCAGTTCTGGCGTGGCGGAAGACACCCGGCGCCGGGGGCCCTCGATCGGAACCAGGGCGCGCACCGTCCCACGAGTCGGAGGATGGCGCCGATCGTCGTCAGCAACGAGATGCCGGCGACGAGGCCGATGATCAACAGAATCAGTCCCAGGACGACCATGTCCGGACTCCCTTCTCGGCGGCGGTACCGCCGCGTCCAAAGGTTCATGTACCCCTTGAGAGTTCGGCGTAATCGCCCATCGGATTCTCGGATCCGAGACACCCCGGGAGCGGAAGTGGCGCCACGGCCCCGCAGCGGGTGGACTGTCCCATGCCGAGCCGCCGAGTGCAAGATCCCCGTCGCCCCCGGTGGACGACCTCATCGTGAGGCTTGCGCCGCCGCCTCGTTGGCGAGCCCGCGGCGCCACCCGGGGCAGGGTGGCCGACAGTGATGGCGCCGACCGGCTTGTACGCGACCGGGATGCCGAAGGCCTCGCGGACGGCGTCGAGGACCGCGCTCGGCACTCCGAAGAAGCATGCGCCCAGGCCCGCGTCGACGGCGGTCTGCAGGATCAGCAACGAGGCCATCGCCGCGTCCATGTGCCAGAACGGCACCGGCCACTCCTGCTCCTCCGCCGGCGTCGATCCCTTGTCCGGCTCGGTGTAGCGGTCGAGGTAGGCCTGCTTGTTCGAGCATGGGCAGCACGATCACCGGCGCCCGGCTCATCCCGTCCAGCCAGCCGGTCGGCCTCGTCCTCATCCTCGGCAGTGACGTCCCAGAAGCGGCGCACGTCGTCCTGGGTGTCGAGCACCAGGAAGGCCCAGCCCTGGCTGAACCCGGCGCTCGGCGCCCGCGTCGCGTTGGCCAGTGCACGATCGACGATCGCCGGGTCGACCGGGTCGTCGGTGTAGTTGCGCACCATCCTGCGTCGTCGTACGACGTCCTGGAACTCCATGGGAGCCAGTATCGGACGTGCCATGTCTGAGGACTTCGAGCAGATGTGGGCCGCGCTGCAGCCGCTGGGCCTGTCGCAGGAGAGCGGTGGCTACTTCCGGCAGCCGTGGACCTCCCCGGAGGCCGAGCTGCGGGCGTGGTTCGTGGAGCAGTCCGAGCGCCGTGGCCTGTCCGTCGAGCCCGACGGCAACGGCAACCTGCTGGCGTGGTGGGAGCCCGCTGCCGGCACTCGGGACGACGCCGTCCTCGTCGGGTCGCACCTCGACTCGGTGCTCGACGGTGGGGCGTACGACGGCCCGCTCGGCGTGGTCTCCTCGCTCGCGGCGATCGACCTGCTGCGGGAAGGCGCGCGGCGTGACGCCGGCGCGGCCGGTGGTCGTCGGCGTCTTCGCCGACGAGGAGGGGTCGCGCTTCGGGCTGGCCTGCCTCGGCTCGCGGTTGGCGACCGGGGCCACGACCCGCCAGGCCGCGGCGGAGTTGCGTGATCCCGATGGTGTGTTCCTGCCCGACGCCATGATGACGAGCGGCCACGAGCCGGTGCTGGGGCGATCCGACTGGCTCGCACGGATCGGCAGCTTCGTCGAGCTGCACGTCGAGCAGGGCCGCGACCTCGTCCACCGCGACGTCCCGGTCGGGCTCGCCACCGCGATCTGGCCCCACGGCCGCTACCGCTTCGACTTCACCGGAGAGGCGAACCACGCCGGGGCGACGAGGATGGAGGACCGGCACGACCCGATGCTCAGCTACGCGATGACGGCGCTCGCGGCGAGCAAGCAGGCCCGGCTCGCGGAGCAGCGCGCGACGTTCGGTCGGCTCGAGGTGACGCCCAACGGCACCAACGCCATCCCGTCGCGGGTGACGGCCTGGCTCGACGCCCGCGGCGAGTCCGAGCACGCGCTGCTGCGGCTGGTCTCGGAGATCAAGCGCCAGGGCAGCGAGCGCGCCGACCGCGACGGCACGTCGCTGCACGTCACGCCCGAGTCGGTGTCCGGCGCCGTGGCCTTCGACCCGGAGCTCACCGCTCGGCTCGGCACCGCTCTCGCTCCGGACTTCGGGCAGGTGCCGGCGATCCCGTCGATGGCCGGCCACGACGCCGGCGTCCTGGCCGCGGCCGGGGTCCCGACCGCGATGCTGTTCGTGCGCAACCCGACCGGGATCTCCCACTCCCCGGCCGAGCACGCCGAGACGGCCGACTGCCTCCGCGGCGTGGAGGCGCTGGCGACGGTGCTCGAGGAGCTGGTCGCATGATCGTCGAGCACGCTTTGCTGCCGGACGGCGTGGCTGACGGTGTCCGCGTCGAGGTCGATGCCGGGGTCATCGCCTCGGTCGATGCGTCCCCGGATCCGTACGACGTCCCCGGCCTCACCTTCCCCGGCTTCGCGAACTGCCACAGCCACGCGTTCCACAGGGCGCTGCGAGGTCACACGCAGCGCGAGCGTGGGTCGTTCTGGACCTGGCGCGAGCAGATGTACCACGTCGCGGCGGGGCTGACGCCCGACTCCTACTTCGAGCTCGCCCGCAGCACCTACGCCGAGATGCGCGCAACCGGGATCAGCGCCGTGGGCGAGTTCCACTACGTGCACCACCAGCCCGACGGGACGCCGTACGACGACCCCAACGAGATGGGCAAGGCGCTGCTCGCCGCCGCGGACGAGGCCGGTGTCCGGATCCGGCTGCTCGACACCTGCTACCTGGCGGCCGGCTTCGATCGGCCCCCGGAGGGCGTGCAGGTGCGCTACTCGGACGGGGACGCGCACGCCTGGGCCGAACGCGTCGCCGCCTTCGACGACCCACGGGTGGGCGCTGCCATCCACTCGGTGCGGGCGGTCCCGCGCGAGCAGCTGAAGGTCGTCGTCGAGGCGGCCGCCTGGAGGCCGCTGCACGTGCACGTCTCCGAGCAGGTCGCCGAGAACGAGGCCTGCCTCGCAGCCACGGGCCTCACCCCCACGCAGCTGCTCGCGGAGGCCGGCGCGCTCGGTCCGCTGACGACCGCGGTGCACGCCACCCACCTCACCGACGACGACGTCGCCCTGCTCGGCGAGAGCCGCACCAACGTCTGCTTCTGCCCCACCACGGAGCGCGACCTGGCCGACGGCATCGGTCCCGCGCGCCGGCTGCACGACGCCGGTGCGGTGCTCACCCTGGGCTCGGACAGCCACGCCGTCATCGACCTGTTCGAGGAGATGCGCGCGGTCGAGATGCACGAGCGCCTGGCCAGCCAGCAGCGCGGGCACTGGTCGGCCTTGGAGCTGCTCGCCGCGGCGACCCACGACGGCCACCGCTCGCTCGGCTTCGAGGACGCCGGCCGGATCGCGGTGGGGCAGCGCGCCGACCTCGTCACCGTCGACCTCGACTCCGTCCGCACCCGCGGCGCGGGCGCCACCCCCGAGACCCTCGTCTTCGCCGCCACCGGCGCCGACGTGCTGGAGACCCGATGAGCACCCTCCTGCTGACCGGCATCGGCGAGCTGGTCACCAACGACCCGGTCCACGACGGCACCCCGCTGGGACTGGTGGAGGACGCCGCCGTGGTGCTCGACGGGCCCAGGATCGCCTGGGTCGGCCGCCGCCCCGAGGCGCCGTCAGCCGACGACGCCCGCGACCTCGGCGGACGTGCGGTGATCCCCGGCTTCGTCGACTCCCACTCGCACCTCGTCTTCGCCGGCGACCGGGCCGCCGAGTTCGCCGCCCGGATGGCCGGTGAGAGCTACACCGGGGGCGGCATCCGCACCACCGTGGCCGCGACCCGCGCCGCCACCGACGAACAGCTCGCCGCCACCGTCGCCCGGCTTGTCTCGGAGATGCGGCGCCAGGGAACCACGACGATCGAGATCAAGAGCGGGTACGGGCTCACGGTGGCCGACGAGGCCCGCTCGCTGGCGATCGCCCGCCAGTACACCGCGGAGACCACCTTCCTCGGCGCCCACATCGTCCCGGAGGAGTACGACGACGCCGCGGCCTACGTCGACCTCGTGACCGGGCCGATGCTCGAGGCGGCCGCGCCCCACGCGAAGTGGATCGACGCCTTCTGCGAACGCGGGGCCTTCGACGGCGACCAGGCCCGCGCGGTGCTTCTCGCCGGCAGCGCGCAGGGTCTTGCCGGGCGCCTCCACGCCAACCAGCTCGGCCCCGGCCCCGGGGTGCAGCTGGCCGGCGAGCTCGGCCTGACCGCGGTCGACCACTGCACCTTCCTCGACGACGCCGACCTGCTGGCCCTGGCCGACAGCGGCACGATCGCGACACTGCTGCCGGGGGTCGAGTTCAGCACCCGCTCGCCGTACCCCGACGCCCGCGCCCTGCTGGAGGCCGGCGTCACCGTCGCGCTGGCCACCGACTGCAACCCGGGCTCCTGCTACACCTCGTCCATGCCGCTGTGCGTGGCGCTGGCGGTGCGGGAGATGCGGATGACCCCGGCCCAGGCGCTGTGGTCGGCGACGGCGGGCGGCGCCCTGGCTCTCGACCGCGACGACGTCGGCGTCCTCGCCCCCGGACGACGGGCGCACATCGCGGTGCTCGATGCGCCGACCTACCTGCACCTTGCCTACCGCCCCGGCGTCCCTCTCGTCGCCGAGGTGTTCGGGCACTAGCCGAACACCGCTGACGGCCGGCCGCCGTACCGGACCGTGATGACCTCCAGCAGGTGACCGTCGGGGTCGTGGAAGTAGACGCCGCTGCCGCCGTCCTCGTGGTTGACCTCGCCCGGTTGTCGTAGGTGCGGGTCGGCCCAGTGCTCCTGCCCGCTGTCGCGGAGGCGCCGGTGCACGGCGTCGAACTCCGACTCGCTGACGCAGAAGGCGTAGTGCTGCTCCTTCACCGTGTGGTTCCAGCCGGCGAAGTAGAACGCGACGTCGTTGCCCAGGTCGATGGCCACGAACGGCGCCTCCTCCCGAGCAGGAGGAAGGCCGAGCATCTCGGCGTAGAAGGCGGCGGAGCGCTCCTTGTCGGTGCTCGGCACGATCGTGTGGTCGAAGCGGATGGTCATGATGCCCTCCTGTGGGTCGATGTCCTCAGCACACCAGCGGGCTCCTACCTGTGACTTATCCCGCTCTTGCCTCGAGGTTCCCCACTCGACGGCGCAGGTTGGATTCGGCAGGATCGGGAACCCACAGGTTGTACGGCGCCATGCGGCGTCGACGATCCACGAGGAGGAGCAGATGACCGAGACTCCCGACGAGCCCCTGGGCGACGACGAGATCGAGACCACTTCCGGTGCCGGGGACAGCGGGACGACCGGCGACGCGGACGGCACCGACGGCGGCGACGGCGACTCGACCGACACGGTCGACGGTGACGCCACCGATGGCGGCGACGCCGATGGCACCGATGGCGGCGACGCGGACGGCACTGACGGTGGCGACGCCGACGGCACCGATGGCGGCGACGCCGACGGCACTGACGGCTGACAAGTCACTGGATGCAGTCACTTGAGCTGCTGAGCGGTGACGCCCAGACCTTCATCGAGAAGGTCTGGGCGTCCCGCGTCCACCTCCACCAGGGCGACCCGGCCCGGCTCGTCGGGTTGCTGTCCTTCGACGACGTCGACCAGCTGCTGACGTCGTCCGCGATCCGCACCCCGGCCGTCCGGCTCGCCCACGACGGCACCGTGCTGCCGCAGTCGAGCTACACCCGCAGCGGCGCCACGCTCGCCGGCCAGCCGTTGACCGGCCTCGTCGACGCCCGCAAGGTCATCGACCTGTTCGAGGGCGGCGCCACGGTCGTGCTGCAGGGCCTGCACCGCTACTGGCCACCGTTGTCACGACTGGTCGCCGGGCTCGAGCTCGAGCTGGGCCATCCCTGCCAGGCCAACGCCTACCTGACCCCGCCGGGCTCGCAGGGGTTCGCCGTCCACAGCGACACCCACGACGTCTTCGTCTTCCAGACCCACGGGTCGAAGCTCTGGGAAGTACATCCCGCCCCGGCGGAGCAGCGGGACGGCGACGTCGAGCCGCGCGAGGTGCTGCTCGAGCCCGGGCTCAGCATGTACCTGCCCACCGGCACGCCCCACGCCGCCCGGGCGCGGGACACCGTGTCCCTGCACGTGACCCTCGGCATCAACCAGCTGACCTGGCGCACCCTGCTCGACACGGCCGTACGACGTGCCCTGGAGGGCGTCGCCGCAGACGGCCACCTGCCGGCCGGCCACCTCGACCGGCCGGAGGTGCTGGTCGACGGGCTGCGGGAGCGGCTCGGCGAGCTGACGGACGCCCTGGCCGGCCTCGACCCGAACGAGGTCGCGGCCGCGCAGGCACGCTCCTTCCTCGAGAGCCGCCACGTGCCTCTGCGTGGGTCGATGCTCGACCGGATGTCCCTCGCCGACGTCACGGCGGAGACCCGGTTGCGGCGCCGGCCCGGCAAGCCGTGCGTGCTGCAGCCCGACGGCGACCGGCTCCACCTGCTGCTCGGCGACCGTCGGGTCACCGTCCCGGCGCGCATCACGGCTGCCGTCGAGGAGATCCGGTCGCTCCCTGCGCTCACCCCGGCAGCGGTACCGCTCGACCCGCAGTCCAGTCTGGTGCTGTGTCGCCGACTGATCCGCGAGGGCCTGCTCGAGGTCGTCCGCCCGGTACCGGATTGAGTCCCGAGGGGGACTTCCGCTGCTCCGTTGCCTCCGAGCGGCGCCCCGACGACCCGGCCGGCACCGCCACCCACGTGCGCGCCTTCCTGCTGGTGGAGCACCACGGCCCCTGGGGCACCAGCGCGCCGCGGGACAGCCGGCTCCCCGACGAGGTCAGGGATCACCTGAGCGCCCACCGCGCGATCAAGGTGTTGATGGCACGCCGGCACCACAAGGCGCACCGCGGGTCGTCGTACCAGGCCGTGCTGTGCTTCCCGGCCCGCCGGCTGCTGCTGCGCACGACCTTCGAGGACCCGGCGGAGCTGCTCGACCTCGACCTCGACGCGGTCAGCCGCGGTGTGCCACCGGACTGGGAGCAGCTGCCCGGACCGCTGTACGGCGTGTGCACCCACGGGCGCCACGACGCCTGCTGCGCCGAGCGCGGGAGACCTGTCTGCCAGGCCCTGACCGAGCTGCGACCCGAGGAGACCTGGGAGGTCTCGCACATCGGCGGGGACCGGTTCGCGCCCAACATGCTCGTGCTCCCCGAGGGCCTCTACTACGGCCGGCTCGACCCCGAGTCCGTGGCCGGGGTGGTCGACCTGCACGAGGACGGCCGGCTCGACCTGGACCGGCTGCGGGGTCGATCGACCTACCCGATGCCGGCCCAGTACGCCGAGATCGCGCTGCGGCGCCACCTCGGGGAGGACCGCCTCGACGCCGTGAGACTCGTCGCCCACGAGGGCGACACCCTGGTGTTCCGGGTCGGTGAGCAGACGTGGCGCGTCAGCGTCACCCGGACGCTGACCGAGTCGGCACGGCTGACCTGCTCGGCCGCGAAGTCCGGTTGGCTCCCGGTCTTCGACGCCGTGGCCATCGACCGCGCATGAGCGAGGAGCGCGCCCTCGGGGGAGGGGAGTACCTCGACGCCGTCACCCGGATCCTGCAGCAGGCGCGGCTCGCGGACCCGACAGGGGGCGTCTGGGAGGCCGCCGACATGCACTGGTGGTGGCGCGAGGACCAGCACGACGATCCCGCCAACCAGCGGGTGTGGTTCGACGGCGACCAGCCCGTCGCCGCCGTCTCCTTCGGCCGGTGGCGCGACGTGTGGGGCGCCGACCTCCTCGGCCGTGCCGATGTCGTCGCCTCGCTGGCCGACGACCTGTGGGCCTTCGTGGGCCAGCAGCACCACGACGAGCCTGTGGAGATGCTGCTGCGCGAGGACGACGAAGCGGGGCTGGCGGCGGCGCGGGCCGGCGGCTTCGAGGCCCAGGAGACACCACTTCGGATCGCCTGGCGTGACGCCGAGGACCCGCCGCAGGCCGTGGAGGTGCCGTCGGGCTACGCCCTGACGTCGTACGACGGTGGAACGCACTGGATGGCGCTCCGCAACGGTGACGAGGTGGCCGAGCACCTCGCCCGGACCAGCCTCTACCGGCCCGACCTCGACCTTGCGATCCTGCACGGACGGGAGGTGGCCGGCTACGCGCTGTTCTGGGCCGACCCGGTCACGGGTGTGGGGCTGGTCGAGCCCATGCGGGTCGAGGACGAGCACGGGGGCCGGGGCCTGGCGGGGGTGCTCCTCGCCGCGGGCCTGGAGCGGCTCGCGCACCTCGGCTGCACGCGCTTCAAGGTCAGCTTCGACCCCGCGAACACCGCCGCCGCGCGCCTCTACCTCGGCGCCGGCTTCCTCCCGGTGGCCCGCGCCCGACTTCTTCGACGCGCAGCCTCGGGAAGGCAGATTTAAGGCACCTCAGGAGCACGTCTAAGGCATCGTCCGATGTGCGCGTGCCGCCTTAGCACTGGAATCGAGAGCACGAGATCGAACCAGTCGAGGAGACCACGATGTACAACGCGATGAACGAAGACCTGATGTTCATGGACATGCGGGAGCGCTCGGACGCCATGCGCAACGCCCGCTCCTCCCGCACCCCGCACCGCCGGTTCTGGCACCGTTCCAGCAAGGTGACCGTGCCCGGCCAGGTGGCTCGCCGTGCGCGATGATGACCGATGTGCGGATGGAGCGGGGCAGGACCGAGAGCATCGTCGGCCGTGAGGTCGAGCTCGAGGCCCTGCTCCGCTCCGCTGCTGCTGCGGGTCCCGGTTCAGAGGCACGGATGGTGCTCCTTTCCGGCGATGCCGGGGTGGGCAAGACCCGGCTGCTGACGGAGGCCCTGGAGCGGCTCTCCGCCGAGGGCTGGAGGTGCCTGGTCGGGCACTGTCTCGACTTCGGCGACGCCTCCGTCCCCTACCTCCCCTTCGCCGAGGTGCTGGCCCAGGTCGCCGAGGCCGATCCCGACCTCGCCGCCGACGGGGTCCACCCGGCCCTCTCGCGGCTGCGCCGCCAGTCGGGCGCCGAGGAGCCGACGGAGTCGCTCGACCGCGCCGAGGTGTTCGAGGCGGTGCACGCGCTCCTCGACGAGCTCACCGCCAGGACACCGGTCGCGCTGGTGGTCGAGGACGCCCACTGGGCCGACGCCAGCACCCGCGACCTGATCAGCTTCCTGCTCTCACGCCGGTTCCGCGGCCGTCTCCTCACCGTGGTCACGTTCCGCTCCGACGAGATGCACCGCCGGCACCCGCTGCGGCAGCGCGTGGCCGAGTGGGTGCGCGCCGCCGGGGTCGAGCGGGTGCAGCTCGACCCACTGCCGCCGAGCGCCGTCCGGGCGATGGTGGCCGGCCTCGTCGACGGCGCGAGCGGCCCGGTCGGCGGCGAGTACGACGACGACGTCACCCGCATCGTGCAGCGTGCCCAGGGCAACGCCTTCTACGTGGAGGAGCTCGTCTCCGCCTTCCTGAGCGGCGGCTGGAGCCTGCCCGAGGACCTCGCCGACCTGCTGCTCGTCCGCCTCGACCGTCTCGACGAGCAGTCGCGCGACGTCGTACGCGTGGCCTCGGCAGCGGGACAGCGGGTCTCCCACGAGCTGCTGGCCCGGGTCGCCCCGGTCGACGAGGACGCACTCGAGCCCGCGCTGCGGACCGCCATCGACGCCCATGTGCTGGTGCGCGTCGGGCACGGCGAGTACGCCTTCCGGCACGCCCTCCTGGGGGAGGCGGTCTACGACGACCTGCTTCCGGGCGAGCGGATGCGGCTGCACACCGCCTACGCCGAGGCGGTGCGCGACCTCCTCGGCAGCCGCGGTGCCGCCGACCTCGCCCGGCACGCGCTCGCCTCCCACGACCTGGCCACGGCCCTGCAGGCCAGCGTCGAGGCCGGCGAGATGGCCATGAGCAGCGGCGGTCCCGACGAGGCGGCCGGCCACTTCGTCAAGGCGCTCGAGATCTACCACCGGGCAGCGGCCGGACTCGCGGACCCACCCGACGAGGCCGAGCTCGTCGCCCGCACGGTCGACGCGCTGTGTGCCGCAGGTCGTCCGGAGACGGCGCTGTCGCTGGTGAACTCCCACCTTTCCCGGCTCCCACCCGGGACCCCCGACAAGTCACGGGCCCGGCTGCTGCTCGCCCGGGCCGAGGCGTTGCGTTCCGTCGAGTCCGAGCTGCGACCGAGCGACATCACCACCGAGGCGCTGGCCCTGGTCGGGCCCGAGCCGAGCGTGCTGCGGGCGCGGATCCTGGCCATGCATGCCCAGGCCATGATCTGGGACGACCGCTTCTCCGAGGCGCGCGTCGTGGCGGGCGAGGCCATCGCGTTGGCCGAGGAGCTCGGCCAGCCCCGGCTCTCGGCCGACGTCGGGCTGACGCTGACCTGGTTGAGCCAGCACGTCGACTTCGGCGAGGGGAGCCGCGCCGAGCTCAAGCGGATCATCGAGGAGGCCCGCGAGCGCGGTGACCACCTCAGCGAGATCCGTGGCCACCTGCGCACCGGCGGCGTGGAGATGGAGTACGGCGACCTCACCAAGGCCGAGGAGGCGTTCCTCACCGCGTCCCGCGTCGCCACCGACATCGGTCGTCCCTGGACGATGATGGGCATCAGCGGCCGCACCCAGGCCGCCATCGTCGCCTTCATGAGGGGCGACTGGGACCGGGCCCTGCAGATCGCCGACCACAGCCAGGAGGACCCCCGCCGACCCCGCGCGCGATGCTCGACACGGTCGTCCTGCTCGTGGCCGCGGGCCGAGGCGACGCCTCGGCCATCGACCTGCTGCCGTCGGTGCGGGAGCGCTGGCACCGGGAGGGAATGATCGCGGTCAACGCGGGCGGTGCAGCGATCGAGCTGCTGGCCCGGCGTGACGGGGCCGCCGCTGCCGTGGCCACCTACGACGACGTGCTGGGCATGCTGGCCCCGCTGTGGGGCCGCCAGTTCGACGCCATCGTCCGGCTGGCCGCGCAGGCCGTCGCGGCGCTCGCCGACGACGCACCGCGGACGCCGACGAAGTCGCGTGAGGAGGTCCTCGTCACTGCCGACCGCTTGTTCGCGGACGCACAGGGGGCCGTGACCCGCCGCGAGGCAGAGGGACGGCCGTTCGGCATCGAGGGCAGGGCGTGGCACGCCCGCCTGCGTGCCGAGCGGCTGCGGCTCGACTGGTTGCTCGGGGTCCCGGTCGAGCTCGAGGACCTCGTCGAGCGGTGGCAGCACACCGTCTCGCTGTTCGCCGAGCTCGGCCACACCTTCGAGGACGCCCGCGCCCGCGCTCGTCTGGCCACCGTGCTGCGCGCCACCGGGGATCCCGAGGCCGCGCGTGAGCACGCCGCCGTGGCCCGCGAGTACGCCGTCCGGCTCGACGCCCGGCCCCTGCTCGACGAGCTGGGCGGCGCCGGGCGGGTCGATGCGGTGGCGGATCTGCTCACGGCGCGGGAGCACGAGATCCTCGAGCTGGTCGCCACCGGTCGCAGCAACGGCGAGATCGGCCAGCAGCTGTTCATCTCCGGCAAGACGGTGAGCGTGCACGTCTCGAACGTGATGTCCAAGCTGGGTGCGGCCAGCCGTACCGAGGCGGTGGCCCTCGCGCGGCAGGCGGGGCTGCTCGACTGACGCTCGCCGGTGGTGCAGGTTTCCACCACCTGCGCCAGGGGTAGGTGACTGAGGTCACTTCTCGGAGGTTCCCTCATGTCCTTCCTCGACAAGAGCGCCACGGTGGCGCGTCCCGGCTACAGCAAATGGCTGATCCCACCGGCCGCCTTGTGCGTCCACCTCTCGATCGGGCAGGTCTACGCGTTCTCGGTGTTCAAGACCTCGCTCGTCAACCGCTTCGAGTCCTCGCAGACGGCGATCGCCTGGATCTTCTCGATCGCCATCGTGATGCTCGGCCTCTCGGCGGCCCTTCTCGGGACCTGGGTCGAGCGCGTCGGACCGCGCAAGGCGATGGCGACCGCTGCGGTGTGCTGGGGCTCGGGCTTCCTCGTCGGGGCGCTCGGCATCTCGATCGGCTCGCTGCCCCTGCTCTACCTCGGGTACGGCGTGATCGGTGGCATCGGGCTCGGCATCGGCTACATCTCCCCGGTCTCCACGCTGATCAAGTGGTTCCCCGACCGGCCCGGGCTGGCCACGGGCATGGCGATCATGGGCTTCGGCGGTGGCGCGCTGATCGCGTCACCGCTGTCCAACAAGCTGTTGAGCGTCTACGACCCGGGCTTCGACCCGACGAACCTGGACGCCGTCGCCGACGCGTCCGCACTGGCGAGCACGTTCGTGACGCTCGGTCTGGTCTACCTGTGCTTCATGCTGATCGGCTCCGCGCTCGTGCGCGTCCCGCCCGGCCACGGCGAGGACGCCACGGCGGTGCAGGTGCCCGGCCGCAACGGCGCTCTCGTCCGCGCCTCCGAGGCCATCCGGACCCCGCAGTTCGTGCTGCTGTGGATCGTGCTCCTGTGCAACGTCACCGCGGGGATCGGCATCCTCGAGCAGGCCGCGCCGATGAGCCAGGACTTCTTCCGGGTCGACGGGGACTCCTCGATCACGGCCGCCGAGGCCGCTGGCTTCGTCGGCATCCTCAGCCTGGCCAACATGGCCGGCCGGTTCATCTGGTCGAGCCTCTCCGACGTGGTGGGCCGCAAGCCGATCTACATGATGTACCTCGGCGGCGGCTTCGTCCTCTACCTGCTGCTGGCCACGATCGGTGACAACTCCACCGCCATGTTCGTCTCCGTGGCCGCGGTGATCCTGAGCTTCTACGGCGGCGGCTTCGCCACCATCCCGGCGTACCTCAAGGACCTGTTCGGCACCCTCGAGGTGGGCGCGATCCACGGCCGGCTGCTCACGGCCTGGTCGGTGGCGGGCGTGGTCGGACCGCTCATCGTGAACCGCTTCCTGGACGCCGCCGGCGAGCCGGGCGACCTGGTGGCCGCCGACTACCGGCCCGCCCTGTTGACCATGATGGGCCTGCTGGCGGTCGGCTTCGTCGCCAACCTGCTGATCCGTCCGGTCGCGGAGAGCCACTTCGACGACCAGGCGATCGCTGACGCCGACACGCTCGAGCCCGCCAACGCGAGATGAAGGAGCAGGACATGACCGACGACACGACGACGCGCGACGACCAGCCGACCAGCCCGGTGCTGGTGGCACTCGCCTGGCTGCTGGTGGCGATCCCCCTGCTGTACGGCCTCTGGCAGACGCTCGTGAAGGCCGGCCAGCTGCTCGGAGGCTGACACGGCCTCGCCGGGGTGGCGACGCGGCGGCATACTGAACGTATGTCAACACGCGAGCTGACCGAACGGCGCTTCCAGCGGATGCGGCCGATGTCGGTCGGCGACGCGCCACCGGTCTCGACAGCCGAGCTCCCGCCCGGCCCGCGTTGGCCGGGGCTGTTGCAGAGCATCGGCCTGCTGCGCTTCCGGCACCGGTTCATCCCCGCGCTCCACCGTCGCTACGGCGACGTCTTCACGATCCGGATCCTGCCGGAGGACCGTCGGCTCGTGGTCTTCAACCGTCCCGAGCACGTGAAGGAGATCTTCGCCGGCGACCCGGAGGTCTTCCACGCCGGCAAGGGCAACGCCATCCTCGGTCCGGTCATGGGCGAGCACTCGTTGCTGCTCGTCGACTCCACGCAGCACAAGCGGGCCCGCAAGCTGTTGATGCCGGCCTTCAACGGCCACGCGCTCCGGGGCTACGAGGACCTGGTCACCGGACTGGCCAAGACCGAGGTGGCGAGCTGGACGCCCGGTGCGCCGTTCCGCTCGCTCGAACGGATGAACGCCCTGACCCTCGAGGTGATCCTGCAGGTCGTCTTCGGCGTCACCGACGAGTCGCGGCTGGCCGAGCTGCGTCCGCTCGTGAACAGGACCGTCAACGTCTCGCCCGTGGTCTTCCTCGGCTGGGGCTTCCCGAAGCTGCAGCGGTTCGGCCCGTGGAATGCGGCGTACGAGAACCAGGTCGAGCTGGATCAGGTGATCTTCGCCGAGATCGCCGAGCGACGCCGTGCCAGCGACCTGGCCGACCGGTCCGACGTACTCTCCCGGCTGCTGCAGGTGCGCGACGAGGACGACCGCGGACTCACCGACGAGGAGCTGCGCGACCAGCTCGTGACCCTCCTGCTCGCGGGCCACGAGACCACCGCGACGGCGCTGGCGTGGGCGCTGCACGAGCTGGCCAAGGACCCTGCGACGGAGGCCAAGGCGCGTGACGCGGCGGTCAGCGGCGACAGGGACTACCTCGAGGCAGTCCTCAAGGAGTCGATGCGGCTGCACCCCGTGATCCCGATGGTGGTGCGGCACCTGATGGCCGACGCCACGATCGGTGGCATCGACCTGCCCCGCGGCTCCAACGTCGCGGCCTCGATCATCCTGGCCCACGAGTCGGAGACCAGCCATCCCGAGCACACCACCTTCCGGCCCGAGCGCTTCCTGCTGGGCCAGGTCGCCATCAACACGTGGATCCCCTTCGGTGGCGGCGTCCGCCGCTGCATCGGTGCGGGCTTCTCGCTGATGGAGGGCGTCGCCGTGCTGCGTGAGGTGCTGACGAGCTACGACGTGGCGCTGCCACCGGGTGAGACCGAGGTGCCACAGGTGCGCAACATCACGAGCGTGCCGCGGCACGGGGCGCGCGTCGTCGTCTCACCCAGGTAGCCGGCTGACCGGACGAACGGGCTGGCCTGGCGGGAGACGACCAAAAGGGGGTTGTGGTCTGAGTGACCCGCCAGGCCCAGCCTCTACTGATCCGTGCCAACGCGGGGGACGGGTCGGCAGGACCTCTCCAGTGTCCACCTGCCCCAACCGTCACGGCCTGAGCCACTGGTGCGATCTTGTGCTAGTACCAAAGCACCAGACGAACGCGACCCACGTCGGCTCAGCGACCCGGTAGCAGGCCCTCGCGCACTGCGATGGAGAGCGCCTCGAGCTTGGAGTGCGCGCCCAGCTTGTTGGAGAGGTTGGCGACGTGGTTGCGCACCGTGTGCACGCTCACCACCAGGCGCTCGGCGATGGCCACGTTGGTCAGCCCGTCGGCCAGGAGGTCGAGGACCTCGCGCTCGCGCTCGGTGAGGTCCTCGTGCCGGGGGCCGGCCTCGCCGGTCAGCCGGGGCAGCAACCGGGCCAGCAGCTCGGAGGAGATGACGGCCTCGCCGGTAGCGGCCGCCCGGACCGCGGAGAGCACTTCCTTCAGGCTGCGGTTCTTGGCCACGAAGCCCGATGCACCGTTCTCGATGGCGCGCACCAGGATCGCGTCGGTGGCGTTGGCGGTGAGCACGACGATGCGCAGGCCCGGGTGATCGCCGAGGAACTCGGGGATGGCCGCGACGCCGTCCCCGTCGGGAAGGCCCTGGTCGAGCAGCAGTACGTCGGGCCCGTGCTCGGCCACGAGCCTGCGTCCCTCCGCGAGCGTGTTGGCCACCCCGACGCACTCCAGGTCGGGCTCGGCCGCCATCACGTGGGCGAGCCCGGACGCGAGGACGTCGTGGTCGTCCACCACCACCACGCGCGTGACCGACGCGTCGTCGTCCACGCTGTGCACCACGTATCCCCCTGGCTTTTTGGGCGGGGACACTAGTGCAGCACTATCCGGGCCCGTTGGCGTGCGCTGAAGGTACTAGTGTGGCGCGGCCTGCCACACGCTTTTCAGACTTCCGGAAGCAGCCCGTGGCGAACCGCCACGGCCAGTGCCTCCAGCTTCGAGTGCGCGCCCAGCTTGTGGGAGAGGTCCGCGACGTGGCTGCGGACGGTGTGGACGCTCAGCGAGAGGTGTCGCGCGATGGCGGCGTTGGTGAGGCCGCCGGAGAGCAGCACGAGCACCTCGTGCTCGCGCGCGGTGAGCCCGGACCGGGCGGGGTTGTCGTGACGGCGCAGGCGTGGGAGCAGCCGGGCGAGCAGCTCGGGGCTGATCACCGCCTCTCCGGCGGCAGCAGCGCGCACGGCCGAGGTGACCTCGCCCAGGCTCCGTGTCTTGGGGACGAAGCCTGCGGCGCCGTGCTCGAGAGCGGCCACCAGCACGTCCTCGGAGGTGTCGGCGGTGAGGATGACGATCCGCACCCCGGGCCGGAGCTGCCTGAGCTCCGGCATCACCGCGACGCCGTCGCCGTCCGGGAGGGCGTGGCCGAGCAGGATGACGTCGGGCTCGGCCGCCGGCATCAGCTCGCGTGCCTGCTCCATGGTCCCGGCCACGCCGACGGTGACCATGTCGGCCTCGGCATCGATCACGTGCTGCCAGCCGTCGGCCAGGACGTCGTGGTCGTCGACGATGAGCACGCGGACCGGGGCTCCGGTCACGTCGCCCTGGTGGCGCGCCAGCCCCGGCTGGTCGGTCGCGTCCATGCCTCATCCCCGTTACCCGGCCCTCCCGAACGCGCCGGTCTTGTCTAGCGCAAAGGTACTAGACGCCGGGTTGAGGCCCGACCCCTGGGGTCACGACGGCTGAAGTCCTAGGCTCGGCTCATGGGTGCACTTCTGGACGGCGCCGCCTGGAGCGGCAACATCTTCGTCGAAGGCGACTGGCAGGCGGGCACTGCCGGTGATGCCGCGATCGTCGAACCCGCGACCGGCGACGAGCTCGGTCGCACCGGCCGGGCCGGGCCGGACGACGTCGCCCGCGCGGCGGCCGCCGCCGCGGAGGCCCAGCGCGACTGGGCGTCCCGGCCCCACACCGAGCGCGCCGCGGTGCTGCGGCGGGCGGGGGACCTGTTCGCCGAGCACGCGGAGGAGATCGCGGACTGGAACGTGCGCGAGGTCGGCGCCGTACGCGGCATGGCCGGGTTCGCGCTCCACGTCGCCTCGGAGGAGTGCTGGACCTCGGCCGGCCTGCCCGGCGCCAGCCTCGGGTCGCTGCTGCCGAGCGAGCAGCCGCGGCTCTCGATGGCCAAGCGGGTGCCGGCGGGCGTCGTCGGCGTGATCTCGCCGTTCAACGTGCCGCTGATCCTGAGCATCAGGTCCGTCGCCCCGGCCCTGGCGCTGGGCAACGCCGTGCTGCTCAAGCCGGACCCGCGCACCGTCGTGACGGGTGGGGTCTCGATCGTGCGGGTCTTCGAGGAGGCCGGCCTGCCCCCCGGAGTGCTGCAGCCTCGTGCCCGGGGGAGCCGACGTGGGCCAGGCTCTGGTGGCCGACCCGCACGTGCGGGTGATCTCGTTCACCGGGTCGACCCGGGCCGGTCGCGCCGTCGGTGAGGCGGCCGGTCGTCACCTGAAGCGCGCCCACCTCGAGCTCGGCGGCAACTCCGCGATGCTGGTCCTCGACGACGTCGACGTCGAGCAGGCCGTGAACCTCGCCGCGTGGGGCTCGTTCTTCCACCAGGGCCAGATCTGCATGACCACGGGCCGGCACCTCGTCCACGAGCGGGTGTACGACGACTTCGTGGAGGCGCTCGCCGAGAAGGCGGACCACCTGCCCGTCGGCAACCCCGCCACCGAGCAGGTCGCGCTCGGACCGGTCATCGACGAGGGCCAGCGCGACAAGATCCACGCGCTCGTGACGGGGAGCACCGACGCCGGTGCCAGGGCGGCGGCCGGAGCGTCGTACGACGGGCTGTTCTACCGCCCGACCGTGCTGGCCGAGGTGACCCCGGAACACCCGGCATTCGCCGAGGAGATCTTCGGCCCGGTCGCACCCGTCACGCGGATCTCGGGCGAGGACGAGGCGGTGGAGCTGGCTCGTCGCAGCGACTACGGGCTCTCCCTCGGGATCGTCACCCGCGACGTGATGCGGGGCCTGGCGCTGGCCGACCGGATCCCGACGGGCATCGTGCACATCAACGACCAGACAGTGAACGACGAGGCCAACGCCCCCTTCGGCGGCGTCGGCGCGTCCGGGACGGGCGCCCGGTTCGGCGGCGCCCCGGCCAACATCGAGGCCTTCACCGAGACCCGCTGGATCACCGCCCGCGGCGAGCCGCCGGCGTATCCCTTCTAGCTGGTCGGCCCACCGCCACGGCGTGTGGGCCGCCGCTCTACGCTCTGCCCGTGCGGCGGACGGTGGGCGGGGTGCTGGCGGTCTTCCTCGCGCTGGCGATCTTCTTCGCGATCGGTCCGTGGTCGCTGCTGGGTCTGCTCGTCCTGCTCGTCCCGCAGGTGCGCCGAGCAGCCCGTCCGCGCCATCCCTGGTGGGCCGCCCTCGCCTGCGTCGTCGTCCTCGCCCTGCTGGTCGGCTCGGTGTACGTCGTCCCGGCGGGCCGGCTGCCGGTGCCCCCGGGCGCCGGCTGGCTGGTCACCCCGTCGTACGTCGGCGCGGCAGCGCAGCCACGGCCGCTGGACTTCGAAGTACCCCAGCATCCCCACCTCGCCCAGCAGGGGCGCAGCTCCATGCACGCCGACGGGTGGGCCACCGACTCCTACCCGTGGCCGGGCCCGCTAGGCAGGAACCCGCAGGTGCGCACCGCCTGGTACGGGATCGAGGAGTGCGCGACGCTGGCCTTCGACCGTCAGCAACGGATCGTGGCGCTGTGCGGCGACGTGCGCGGCCCGTTGCTCCAGGTGCTCGACACCGACCTCGTGCCACGCGTGACCCGGCGGCTCCCGGACCGCTCGCGGGTGCCCGGCGTGATGCCCTGGGAGGACCTGTGCGGGGGCGCCTACTTCTACCTCGACGAGCACGACCGCGCCGTGGTGGCGACCACCGACCGTCGGGTGCTCGAGTTCGCCACCGCCGACGCCGACGGCGACCCGGCGCTGCGGCGGACGCGGAGCTTCGACCTCACCAAGGCGGTGCCGGCCTCGGACTGCCTCGTCGCGCTGATGCCCGACTGGCAGGGCCTGGTCTGGTTCGTCACCCAGGGCGGCCGTGTCGGCACCATCGATCCCGCGAGCGGGCGGATCGCATTCACCGCCCTGCACGAGGACGTGAAGAACTCGCTCGCGGTCGACGAGCACGGGGTGTACGTCGTGACGGTGAGCGCGCTCTACCGGATGAGGGCCGGGCCCTCGGGTGCTCCACGCGTCGACTGGCGCACGTCGTACGACCGTGGCTCCCGGAAGAAGCCGGGCCAGCTCTCCCGCGGCAGTGGCACCACGGCGACGGTGCTGCCGGGTGGCCGCGTGGCGATCACCGACAACGCCGACCCGCGCATGCACGTGCTGTTCTACGACACCGACGACGGCCGCGAGATCTGCCGCGCGGCGGTCTTCGGTGCCGGCGAGAGTGCGACCGAGAACTCCCTGGTCGCTGTCGGCGACGGCGTCGTGGTCGAGAACAACTACGGCTACGTGGGTCCGAAGAGCACGCTGCTCGGCAAGGCGACCGCGCCCGGCCTCGCCCGCGTCGACGAGTCAGCCGGCCGCTGCCGGGTCGCCTGGACCAGCGCCGAGGTCGCACCCTCGTCGGTGGCCAAGGCCTCGCGCGCCACCGGGCTCGTCTACGCCTACACCAAGCGCCCGACGTGGTGGGGCGTCGCCGCGTGGTACCTCACCGCCATCGACGCCCGCACCGGCCGGACCGCGTTCAGCGTCCGCACCGGGCTCGGCCTGCTGATGAACAACCACTACTCCGCCGTCAGCCTCGCCCCCGACGGCTCGGCGTACGTCGCCACCCTCGGCGGCATGGTGCGCGTCCGCGACAGCAGTTAGGTCCGCCAATTTTGGGTAGTCCGAGGTCGATGGGTCGTGTTTCGGCCGAATTCACGACCCGTCAGCCTCGGACTACCCGGAATTCGGGTCAGAACGCCGCGCGGACCTCGTCCTCGGTGAGCCCGTAGTCGGCCAGGTCGTAGTGGTGCTTGGGCTTGCGGCCGCCCTGTCGTGACTCGGTGTCGAGCTGGGTGACCGCCTCGTCGACCGCAGCCGTCCACTCGAGGTCGAAGGTGTCGTAGATCGCCCTGGTCGTCGCGACAGGGTCGCCGACGAACTCGCGGTAGTCGACGTCGATGAACTGCGCCGGGTCGTACGACGCCCGCTCCCGCTCGAACCGCGCCACCGCCTTGCTGAGCATGTCGAGCTGGGTGCGCCCGATGGTCTCGCCGACGAACGTGGTCGACCAGCCCTTCGTGGCCTCCGCCGACAGCGAGCACGCCGAGGCGATGGCGACCAGCGGGTCACGGTGGGTCTGCACGATCAGCGCGTCCGGGTAGACCTTCATGATCGCGTCGAGGCCGACGAGGTGCGAGGGGTTCTTCAGCACCCACCGCTTGCCGGCGTCGTTGAGCCCGATCAGCTGCAGGTTGGCCCGATGCCGCTGGTAGGCGTCGGTCCAGTCCTGCTTCTCCAGCCAGGCGGAGTACGACGGGATGTGGGCCAGCGACTCGTAGCCGATCGACTTGCCCGACTGACGCAGGATCCGCCAGCACTCCTCGACGCTCGAGGCATCCATGTAGTGGATCCCCATGAACTCGGGGTTGTCGATGTGGTGCTCGGAGAACGCCTGGTTCAGCGCGGTGAAGATCGGGTTCTCCGCCCACGTCTCGCGTGGAGGCCGTGGCTGCGGCACCTCGGTCAGCCACAGCTCCAGCCCCTGGTGCGCAGGGTCGGCGTTGAGCAGCCGGTGCAGCGCCGTCGTGCCCGTGCGCGGCAGCCCGCACACGAAGACGGGCCGCTCGATCGCGACGTCGGCGAAGCCCGGGTTCTCCTTGAAGCCGTGCTCCGACAGCAGCCGGCCCACCAGCGCGCTCTTGATGAAGGTGCGCTGCATGTAGTTGCCCTCGGGCGTCAGCCCGCCGTGCTCGACGAGGTCCTCGCAGAGCAGCCGCAGCCCCTCCTCGTGCTCGGTGCCGCCGAAGTCCTCGAGCCCCGTGGTCCGCACGGCGGCGGCGGCGATCTCGTCGTAGGTCCCGAGCGTCTCGCGGGTCCTAGTAGCCATGGAACTCACCGCAGCTGACGTCGAGGGTGATGCCGGTGACCGCCGAGGCGAGGTCGGAGGCGAGGAACAGGGTGGCCTGCGCGACCTCCTCGGGGGTGGCGAGGCGCTTGAGGTCGGTCAGGTCGGCGGTCTCGCGGTAGATGTCGTCGTGCGTCACGCCGCGCTCCTGCGCCATCCAGTCGAAGTAGGCCTTGTTGACGTCCTCGTAGATCCAGCTCGGCGCGACCGAGTTCACCCGGATGCCGCGCGGCCCGAGCTCGGTCGCGAGCGACGAGGAGATGTGCGCCAGCGTGCCCTTGGTCAGCTTGTAGCCGGCGAACTCGGGCTGTGACTGCCGCAGCACCGCGGAGTTGACCATGATGATCGACCCCTGGGAGGCCGACAGGGCGTCGGCGAAGAGCGCCGAGAGCCGCAGCGGCGCGAACGCGTTGGTCTCCAGTGAGCGCCGGATCGCGTCGTGGTCGAGCTTGGTCAGCGGGTCCATCGGCGGGATGGTGAAGGCGTTGTTGAGCAGGCAGTCGACCTTGCCGTACTCCGCCAGCGCGGCGTCGACCAGCGCCTGGCAGGCCACCGGGTCGTCGATGTCCGTGGGTACGACGAGCGCACGCCGGCCGTGCGACCGGACCACCTCGGCCATCTTGTCCAGCCGCTTCTGCGTCCGCGACGCCAGCACCAGGTCGGCGCCCATCCGGGCCGCCTCCTCGCCCAGCGACCGCCCGAGCCCGGGGCCCACCCCGGACAGCACGACGACCTTGCCCTCGAGCAACTGTACCTCAGCCACGATCACTCCTCACGTTCTTCTTCGGCGTCACGAGATCATCCGGCGCGCGATGCCGACCTGACGCGCCTCGATGCGGGCGGCGTACTGCTCGGGCGTGACCTGGTTGTCGGAGTAGTGGGGGAGATGCTCGCCCACGGACTCGAACGGCACCACCTCGACCGTCGGCCCGTCGTCCGCAAAGAGATCGCGCGACAGGCGCTGCCAGCGCAGCATCATCACGCCCTGCGGATGACCGCACAGCTCCAGCCAGTTCGCGATGCCGGGGTCGCGCTCGCTGACGACGTAGCGGAAGTAGCCGTCACCGTCGGCCTGCGACTGCGCCTTGTTCAACGAGGTCTGGTGGTGCTCGTAGTCGGTCGAGACGTACCACCGCGAGCCGACCTGGATGGCCTGGTAGGCACAATCGGAGACCGGCACGCTGACGATCATCGCCTCGTCGTCGCCGAGCGAGTAGTGCCCGATCGAGGAGAACTGCGAGGCCAGGCCACCGGGCGTCGACGCCGGGACGGTCAGCGTGTTCACCGGTTCCTTGTAGGTGAACCACTCGGGGAAGGCGAACCACGTCTTGATCCGGCCGGTCAGCATCTTGGCCGCGACGCCGTACCGCTTGGCCACGCGTTCCTGCGTCAACGGGCCGCGCGGCTTCCCCGCGGTGTCCAGGCGCTGGATCCGGATCGTGCCGCGCTGCTCGACGTTCCAGTCGTCGTAGACCTCGCGGATGATCAGGGTGCTGCCCTTCTTCAGGCCGAGCTCCGGCCCGAACCGCCACTCGAAGCTGCCGTCGGCGGCGACGTCGAGCTCGCGGTCGTCGAAGGCCGCGAGCGTGTTCGGGGCACCCGCGTCCGAGTAGGTCCCGTCCATGACCTGGAAGGAGAGGTCGGCGGTCGTCCCGCGCACCCCACTGACGACGTACGACGCGCCCTCGGTCAGGTAGGCGTTGAAGTAGACGGCGTCGGGGTTGTCGAGCCCCTGCCGCGCGTACTGGTGCGTGGGATTGATCAGCACCGGGTGCTCGAGGTCGTAGTCGAAGGCCATCTGCAACGAGCTGCGGATGGAGCCGGCGAGGTAGTCGTAGCCCTCGGCGAGGTCCTGCTCGCTGACCTCGAAGGGCGGGTGGGCGATCAGCTCCTCGGCCTCGGCGATCGCGTCCCGGAGGTGTGCGAGCACGGGGCTTCGTTCCTCAGCCACCGTGAGCTCCCTGGATGATCTGCTCGGCGTACTTGTCCAGGTGCGCGATCTTGTCCTCGAGCGGCTCGGTGTCCGGCCCCTTGATGTAGGGCAGCCGGAAGCCGACGATGCAGTCGGTCACGCCCTTCTCCTCGAGCCGCTTGATGCCGTCGGGGGAGTAGGCGTCGTAGGAGATGACGTGCACCTCGAAGTCGTCGCGGGTGTCGCCCTCGGCCTTGCGGATCTCGGCCAGCCGCGCGAGCAGCCGGTCGAGCTCCTCGCCGTCACCGCCCGCGTGCATCCAACCGTCGCCCTTCAGCACGGCCCGCCTGAGGGCGGCGTCGACGTGACCGCCGACGAGCAGCGGCACCTTCTCGGTCGGCGCCGGCGTCTGCTTCAGCGGCGGGAACGAGTAGAACTCGCCGTCGTAGCCGAAGTAGTCACCGGAGGTGAGCCCGCGCAGGACGTCGATGCACTCGTCCATCCGCTTTCCGCGCCGCTCCCACGGCACGCCCAGCGCCTGGAAGTCCTCCGGCCACGGCGACAGGCCGATGCCGAGGCCGAGGCGATTGCCCGACAGCCACGCGACCGAGCCGACCTGCTTGGCCACCAGCACCGGCGGGCGCACCGGCAGCTTCAGCACGAACGGCGTGAGCCGCAAGGTGCTGGTGACGGCGAAGAGGTGGGCGCAGAGCACCATCGTCTCGATGAACTCCTTGCCCTCGAGGAACTCGCGGTCGCCGGTGTCGGTGTAGGGGTAGGTGGAGTCGGACTCCTGGGGGTAGATCAGCGAGTCGGCCACCGTCATCGAGGTGTACCCCGCCGCGCTCGGCCGCCTGGGCCAGGGGCGCGTAGTACGACGCGTCGGTCATCGCTTCGGCGTAGGTGAACCGCATCGCTCTCCTCGGGTTGTTGAGCTGGTCGAAATATAGAACACGTTCTAGTCCGCGGCCAGAGGCCGCCGATGCTCGATACTGACCGCGATGACTTCCACCACCGGCGCCACCCGCATCTTCGTGCACTGCGGACTGCCCAAGACCGGGACGTCGTACCTGCAGTCGATCTGCTCCCGGAGCGAGGGCGCGCTGGCCGCGCAGGGGCTGGCACTCCTCCCTCGCGAGGGGACCACGGCGTTCCAGGTGATGCTCGACGTCCGGGGCGAGCTCAGCCCCGAGCTCGACCCTCCCGAGGTGTTCGGCGCCCTCGACCGGCTCTGCGCCGACGTCGCCGCTGTCACCACGCCGAGGGCCTTGCTCAGCCAGGAGCTGTTCTCCCTCGCCAGCACCGACGAGGCCGGCCGGCTCGTGGCCGCGCTCGACGGTGAGGTGCACCTCGTCGTCACGGTGCGCGACCTCGCGCGGCAGCTCCCGTCGCTGTGGCAGCAGCAGGTCAAGGCGCGAGGGGTGACGTCGTACGACGATTTCCTCGCGCGGGTGACCGGCGACGACTCGGGCGCGCCGCGCGGCTACGACCTCCGCGCCGTCCTCGAGCAGTGGCGACCTCACGTCCCGCCCGAGCGGGTCCACGTCGTCACCGTGCCGCGTCCCGGATCGGCCACGGGCCTGCTGACCCGGTTCTGCGAGGTGGTCGGGGTGGACCCCGAAACGCTGGACACCAGCGAGCCGGCCGAGAACCTCTCGCTCGGCATGGTGCAGGCCGAGCTGTTGCGTCGGGTCAACGTCGCGCTCGGCGACCGGCTGCCCCACGCCCGGGCCGGCTACCGCGGGCCGGGCAAGCGGTTCCTGGCCGAGACCGTGCTGATCCAGCAGGAGGGCCCTGCCCCGCGACTGCCCGAGCGGGTGCGCCCGTGGGTCGTGGAGCAGTCGCGCCTGGTCGTCGAGGAGCTCCGCTCCAGGCCGTACGACGTCGTGGGCGACCTCGACGACCTCGTCCCGGATCCCGGCGCCTTCGCCGGCGAGGACGTCGAGGTCAGCGACGCCGACCTGGTCGACGCGGCGGCCGAGGCGCTGGCGACGATCCTGACCCTCCGCGCGGAGGACCGGGCACGGCAGCGGAAGCGGGCGCGCCGTCGAGACACGCACCAGCAGGAGGAGTCGGTGCTGCGTCGGTTGCGGCGACGGTTGCCACGGCCGGGCAACTAGAACGTGTTCCAGTTCTTGGCCTAGGCTGTGGCCATGGACCTGCAGGAGCTGGTGGACCGCGCGGAGATCGAGGCCGCCCTGGTGCGCTACACCCGCGCCATCGACACCGGCGACTGGGACCGGCTCGACACCGTGTTCACCCCCGACGCGCAGATCGACTACACCTCCACCGGAGGCATCGCCGGGGGCTACGCCGAGGTCAAGCCGTGGCTGGCCGAGATGCTGCCGATCTTCCCGCGACGGCTCCACACCCTCGGGCAGGTCGACATCGAGCTGTCCGGCGAGCCGGCCGACAGCGCACAGGTCGCGGCGTACTTCCACAACCCGATGGGGCTGCCCCAGAGCGAGGGACCGGACCACCTCGTCGAGTTCGGCGGCGTCTACCACCACGAGTTCGTGCGCACCGCGGACGGCTGGCGCTGCCGCCGACTGCTCGAGCAGCTCGTCTGGAAGCGGGGGATGTGAGGTCCCGTGAAGGAGAAGCCGCCCAACCTCGACGGCGAGTTCGCCCGCCGCGTCATCAAGCTGATGAGCAGGGTCAACGTGCGCCTCTACCGGCTCACGGGGGGACGCGTCGGCGGGAACTGGCGGATCCTCGCGGGGTGGAAGCACCCGGTCCCGATCTGCCTCCTGGAGCATCGCGGGCGTCGTACCGGCAAGCTGCGCACCACCCCGCTCGTCTACATGCGCGACGGCAACGACGTCGTGGTGGTGGCCTCGCAGGGAGGTCGCGCGCAGCACCCGCTGTGGTACCGCAACGTGCAGGCCGATCCCGACGTCACCGTGCAGGTGGGCCGGCGCAGGCAGCCGAGCCGGGCCCGCACGGCGTCGGCGACCGAGCGGGACCGGCTCTGGCCGCGACTCGTGGAGATGTACCGCGACTTCGACTCCTACCAGTCCTGGACCGACCGCGAGATCCCCGTAGTGGTGCTCGAGCCGCGTTAGGCCTCCGGTCACGATTCGGCAACGGGGGTCGCGTCCCCTTGACCCTGCCTGCCGCACAGATGTTGCGTAGGGCGACCGCCCACCCGTGGCGGCCCTAGCGGCACGACCCGAGCAGTGGGGAGGCGAGCGAGCTGACCAGTCTCGAGGACCCCAACTCCGCGATCGCTGCCCCGGAGACACTGCTCGCCGGCGAGGACAAGATCGAGGGTCGTTCCCTCGGCCAGATCGCCTGGAGCAGGCTCAAGCGCGACAAGGTCGCGATCGCCGGCGGCGTCTTCGTGCTCATCCTGATCCTCGTCGCCATCTTCGCTCCGTTCATCGTCAAGCTGCTCGGCGACCCCCCGAGCGAGTACCACCAGAACCTCGTCGACGTCGACGGCGGCACGCTGCTGCCGAAGGGTGCCTTCGGTGGCTGGAGCTGGGACCACCTGATGGGCGTCGAGCCGGTCAACGGCCGCGACATCTTCAGCCGCATCGTCTACGGGGCCCGGGTATCCCTGCTGATCGCGTTCTTCGCCACCCTCCTCTCGGCTGTCATCGGCACCACGATGGGCATCGTCGCGGGCTTCGCCGGCGGGTGGGTCGACGCGGTCATCAGCCGGGTGATGGACCTCTTCCTCGCCTTCCCCCTGATCGTCTTCGCGATCGCCCTCGTGGGGGTGATCCCCGACAAGGCGTTCGGGCTCACGGGCAACGGGCTGCGGATCGGGATGCTGATCTTCGTCATCGGCTTCTTCGCCTGGCCCTACCTGGGCCGCATCGTGCGTGGGCAGACGATCTCGCTGCGAGAACGCGAGTACGTCGAGGCGGCCCGCAGCCTCGGCGCCACCCGGCAGTACATCCTGCGCACCGAGCTGCTGCCCAACCTGGTGGGGCCGATCCTGGTGTACTCCACGCTGCTGATCCCCACGAACATCCTGTTCGAGGCGGCGCTGTCCTATCTCGGCGTCGGCGTGATCCCGCCGACCGCGTCGTGGGGAGGCATGCTCTCCGACGCCGTCTCGTACTACACCTACCCGGCCTTCATGTTCTGGCCCGGCCTCGCCATCTTCCTGACCGTGCTGGCCTTCAACCTGCTCGGCGACGGCATGCGTGACGCGATCGATCCGCGAGGCCGGCGCTAGCCCACAGCTTCACTCCACTGTTGGAACACACCGAAAGGGAAACGCACATGAGACGGACACGGATGAGGGGCGCGGCGGTCCTCGCCGTCGTCGGCGGCCTGGTGGTCGCCGGTTGTGGCTCCAGCGGCGGAGGCGACGAAGGTTCCGGCGACAGCACCAAGAACACCATGAACGCCGCTGTCGGCAAGGTCTTCAACCCCTCCACCAA
This sequence comes from uncultured Actinomycetota bacterium, assembly GCA_963698945.1. Classification (GTDB taxonomy): domain Bacteria; phylum Actinomycetota; class Actinomycetes; order Propionibacteriales; family Nocardioidaceae; genus Marmoricola. The sequence goes on from CAVOST010000003.1 coordinate 28,053, forward strand.
GAAGGGCGGCATCCTGAAGTTCGCCGACTCGGGGCAGCAGGACAGCGTCGACCCCGGTGACACCTACTACGGCTACTCGTGGAACTTCGCCCGCAACTACGGTCGTGGGCTGACCATGTTCACCCCGGCCCCGGGCAAGGCGAGCAACGAGCTGGTCGGCGACCTCGCCGAGGACCTCGGCGAACCCTCCGACGGGAACAAGACCTGGACCTACAAGATCCGCAAGGGCGTCAAGTTCGAGGACGGCAGCGACGTCACCGCCAAGGACGTCAAGTACGGCATCTCACGCTCGATCGACAAGGGCGTGCACCCGGACGGTCCGACGTACTTCGACGACCTGCTGAACTGGCCCGCTGACTACAAGGGCCCCTACAAGACGCCGGACGTCAACACCGACTCGGCGATCGAGACGCCGGACGACTACACGCTGGTGCTGCACTTCAAGAACGCCTTCTCCTCCATGGACTACCTCGGCACCACCACGCAGACCTACCCGGTGCCGCAGGCGAAGGACACCGGCAAGAAGTACAAGCAGCACGTGATGTCGAGTGGCCCCTACATGTTCACCGACTACCAGGAGGGCAAGAGCTTCGAGCTGCGCCGCAACAAGGCGTGGGACCAGAAGACCGACCCCAACCGCAAGGCGCTGCCGGACGGCTTCGACGTGTCGCTCAACGTCAACGCCGACGACATCGACAACCGGATCGCCTCGGGTGACCTGGACATCGAGTACTCGACGCTGGGCGTGGCCCAGGCGATGCGGGGCCGGGCGCTGACCGACCCGGCGCTGAAGGAGCGGCTGGACAACCCGAACGCGGCGCGGCTGCAGTACACGAGCATCAACCCGACCGTGGCGCCGTTCGACAACATCCACTGCCGCAAGGCGATCGAGTACGGCATGGACCGCACCGCCTACCAGGCGGCGTACGGCGGCAAGCTCGCCGGTGGCGAGCTGGCGACCACCATGCTCCTCCCGCTCATCCCCGGCTTCAAGAAGTTCGACCTCTACGAGACCCCGGACAGCAAGGGTGACCTCGACAAGGCCAAGGCCGAGCTGAAGGAGTGTGGCCAGCCCGACGGGTTCGCCACGAACATCTCGTACCGGACCGAGCGTCCGCTCGAGAAGGCCACCGCGGAGGCGTTCCAGCAGCAGCTGGGCAAGATCGGGATCAAGCTCACCCCGAAGGGCTTCCCGAAGACCGACTACTTCTCCACCTACGCCGGCAACCCGCCGTACGTGAAGAAGAACAACCTCGGTCTGGTCGTCAACAGCTGGGGTGCCGACTGGAACGACGGTTTCGGCATGCTCTCGCAGATCATCGACAGTCGAGTCATCCGCGAGACGGGTGGTTCGTCGAACACGTCGGTGCGCATCCCCGAGGTGGACACGCTCCTCGACCAGTCGCTCGCCGAGGCTGACGCGGGCAAGCGCGAGGAGCTCTACCAGGAGATGGACAAGAAGGTCATGGAAGAGGCCGTCACCTACCCGGGCCTCTACGCCAAGCTGTTGATGATGCGCAGCAAGAACGTGACCAACGCGTTCATCAACGACAACTACGGCGGCTACGACTTCGTGTCGCTCGGCCACAAGTAGGACGTCGTACCTCACAGGAAGGTGTGATGTGAGGCGTGACCGGCCTCCCCGTGCGGGGAGGCCGGTCACCCACACTGATCTGACTTGTTCGCCTATCTGATCCGCAGGCTCTTCGCGGCCATCGTGCTGATGCTGGTGGTCAGCATGGTCACGTTCGCGATCTTCTACCTGATTCCACGGCTGGCCGGCGCGGGCCCGGAGACGCTGGCCGTGCGGTACGTCGGACGCACGGCCGACCCAGGCGCCATCAAGCAGCTGGCTCATTCGCTCGGCTTCTACGACCCCATCTGGGTGCAGTACTGGCACTGGTTGAGCCAGGTCTTCGCCGGCGCCGACTACGACATGGGCACGTCCATCGAGCACTGCCCGGCTCCCTGCCTGGGCTACTCGTTCCAGGACGACACCGCGGTGTGGCCCGAGCTCATGGACCGGGCCCCCGTGACTCTCTCCCTCGCCGTCGGCGCGGCGATCATCTGGCTGGTCTCCGGCGTGGCCATCGGCGTGCTCTCCGCACTGCGCCGGGGCTCGTTCTTCGACCGGGCCGCCATGGGCTTCGCGCTGGCCGGTGTCTCGCTGCCGATCTTCTTCACCGGGCTGATCTCGCTGGCGCTGTTCAGCTACAAGCTCGGTATCACCGCACCCGGGGGCGCGTACACGCCGTTCACCGAGAACCCGGTCATGTGGGCCTACGACCTGCTCCTGCCCTGGCTGACGCTCGCCCTGTTGTTCTCGGCCCAGTACGCGCGGCTGACGCGCGCAGGCATGCTGGAGACCATGGGCGAGGACTACGTGCGCACAGCTCGCGCCAAGGGCCTGCGCGAACGCAGGGTCGTGATCAAGCACGGCCTCCGGGGCACGCTGACCCCGATCCTGACGATCTTCGGGCTCGACATCGGCCTGCTCCTCGGAGGCGCGATCCTGACCGAGAAGACCTTCTCCCTCAACGGCCTGGGCAAATACACCATCGACGGCATCGAGAACCAGGACTTGCCCAAGATCCTCGGTGTCACGCTGCTGGCCACCTTCTTCATCGTGTTCGCCAACCTCATCGTCGACCTCATGTATGCGGTCATCGACCCGAGAGTGAGGACACGATGACCCAGACGGCTACAGGGACGACGTCACCACCTCCGGGCAAGGGCGGGTCCTTCCTCGAGGTCAAGGACCTCAAGGTGCACTTCCCCACCGAGGACGGCTTGGTGAAGTCCGTCGACGGCCTGTCCTTCCACGTCGAGCGGGGCCGCACCCTCGGCATCGTGGGGGAGTCGGGCTCCGGCAAGTCCGTGACGAGCATGGCTGTGATGGGCCTGCACCAGGGCACCACGGCTGACATGAGCGGCTCGATCAGGCTGGACGGCGAGGAGCTGATCGGCGCGAGCAGCGAGACCGTCCGCGGCCTCCGGGGCAAGAAGATGGCGATGATCTTCCAGGACCCGCTGTCCTCGATGCACCCGCTGTACACCGTGGGCAACCAGATCATCGAGGCCTACCGGATCCACAACGACGTCTCGAAGAAGGCGGCGCGGGCCCACGCGATCGAGATGCTCGACCGGGTCGGCATCCCCGAGCCGACCCAGCGGGTCGACGCCTACCCGCACCAGTTCTCCGGCGGCATGCGGCAGCGGGCGATGATCGCCATGGCGCTGTCGTGCGACCCCGACCTGCTGATCGCCGACGAGCCCACCACGGCCCTCGACGTGACGGTGCAGGCCCAGATCCTGGACCTGATCCGCGACCTGCAGCGCGACTTCGACGCGGCAGTCATCGTCATCACCCACGACCTCGGCGTGGTCGCAGAGCTGGCCGACGACATCCTGGTGATGTACGCCGGCCGGGCCGCCGAGTACGGCTCGTGCGCGAGCAGCTGTTCACGACCCCGGAACACCCCTACACCTGGGGGCTGCTCGGCTCCATGCCCCGGTTCGACCGGCCTCCCACCGAACGGCTGATCCCCGTGAGGGGCACTCCGCCCAGCCTGATCCAGGTCCCGCGCGGGCTGCCCGTTCAACCCGCGCTGCGACTTCCAGGAGCGGGTCGGCTCGGCCTGCCTGACGGATCGGCCCGACCTGCTGGACCGCGACCGCAGCAGCCACTTCGTGGCCTGTCACATCAACCCGGCCGAGCGCAAGCGCATCTGGGCCGAAGAGATCACGCCCGAGGCTGTGCATGAGCACCCCGACGGACGAGACGGCAGCGGCCCCGCCACCGGCCAAGCCAGAGCAGCGGGAGAACCTGCTCGTCGTCGAGGGCGTGGCCAAGCACTTCCCGATCAAGTCCGGCCTGCTCCGTCGTACGACGGGTGTGGTGCAGGCCGTCGACGGCGTGGACTTCGACGGTGCGCACGCGGCGAGACCTTCTCGATCGTGGGCGAGTCCGGCTGCGGGAAGAGCACGACGGCCCGCCTGGTGACCCGGCTGCTCGAGCCGACGGCCGGCAAGGTCACCTTCGAGGGCAACGACATCACCCACATGTCCAACGAGCGGATGCGACCGCTGCGGCGCGACATCCAGATGATCTTCCAGGACCCGTACTCCTCGCTGAACCCGCGTCACACCGTCGGCAAGATCATCGGTGCGCCGTTCCGGCTCCAGGGCGTGCGAGCCTCCGGGTGGTCGCAAGAAGGCGGTGCAGGACCTGCTCGAGACCGTCGGCCTCAACCCCGAGCACTACAACCGCTACCCGCACGAGTTCTCCGGCGGCCAGCGGCAGCGCATCGGCATCGCCCGCACGCTCGCCCTGAAGCCGAAGCTGATCGTCGCCGACGAGCCGGTCTCGGCCCTCGACGTCTCGATCCAGGCCCAGGTGGTCAACCTGCTCGAGGACCTCCAGCAGGAGCTCGACCTGACCTACGTGATGATCGCCCACGACCTGTCCGTGGTCCGCCACGTGTCGGACCGGGTGGCGGTGATGTACCTCGGCAAGATCGTGGAGATCGGCGAGCGCGACGACCTCTACGACAGCCCCCGCCATCCCTACACGGTGGCCATGCTCTCCGCCGTGCCGGTGCCCGACATCTCCAGGCGCACCAAGCGCGAGCGGATCCGGCTCGAGGGCGACGTCCCCAGCCCCATCAATCCGCCCCCCGCCTGCCGGTTCCACACCCGCTGCTGGAAGGCCCAGGAGATCTGCAAGACAGAGGAGCCACCGCTCCTCGAGATCGGCCCCGGCCCCGGTCACAAGGTTGCCTGCCACTTCCCCGAGGAGGTCGCCCCACGCGCGTGAGATCGCGCACGGGGACGGTCGGTTCCTCGGTACCCTCCTGATCAGACCGCCACCACGACGATCCGGGGACCGGCATGGACGACGAGCGCTCGGAGCAGGTGCGCAACGCGCTGCTCAAGGGCGTCGGGGTGATCGCGGTGATCGCGGTCGTCATCGCGCTGGGCACGGTGCTCATGGTCAACGCCCTCGGGCTGAACAGCGACAGCTCGGACAGCCCGGTGGGTGCTGCCTCGACGAGCTCGCCGTCGCCGCTGCCCACCAAGGCGATCCCGCAGCCGAGTGACAGCGACACCCCGACGGACGAGCCCAGCGAGTCGCCCTCGCCCAGCGACGGTCCGAGCGACGGGGCCAGCGGCGACATCCAGCTCGACGTCTCACCGGTGATCGCGCGCCCGATGGAGCGCATCAACCTGACCGGTACCTACAAGGGCGCCGACAACCTGCAGCTGCAGGTGCAGCGCTTCGACGCCGGCGCGTGGTCGAACTTCGACGCCAAGACCACCGTGCGGGTCGGCACGTTCGCCACCTACATCATGACCGGCCGCGTCGGCGAGAACCGGTTCCGCGTCTTCGACCCCCGCGCCGACAAGGGCAGCAACGTCATCCTGGTGACGATCCAGTAGCGCGGGCTTGCGGACGGGCCCTTCGAGACGGTTGCTGCGCAACCTCCTCAGGGACCCGGAACGTGGTCGGGTCCCTGAGGAGGGCCGTCAGGCCCGTCTCGAAGGGCCCGACCCACGTCCTCAGCTGGGGATGAAGGCCATCTCGTCGGGGTTGGGGCCGGTGCGGCCGTCCTCGCCGCGGTCGAGTCCGCTGATGGCGGCCATCTGCTCGTCGTCGAGCTCGAAGTCGAACAGCGAGAAGTTCTCGGTCATCCGCTCGGGCGTCGAGGACTTGGGGAAGACGATGTCGCCGCGCTGGAGGTGCCAGCGCAGCGTCACCTGTGCGGGCGTGCGGTCCACGGCCTCGGCGATCGAGACGATCGCGGGGTCGCCGAGCACGCCACCCTGCGCGATCGGCGACCACGACTCGACCAGGATGCCGGCGTCGAGGCTGGCCGAGCGGGCCGTCTCGTTGGTGAAGTAGGGGTGCACCTCGATCTGGTTCACCGCGGGAGTGACGTCCGCTTCCTTGGCGAGCCTCTCGAGGTGGGCGGGCTGGAAGTTCGAGACGCCGATGGACCTGGCCCGGCCGTCGGCGCGGAACTCCTCCAGCGTCTGCCAGGTCGAGACGTAGTCACCGTCGTACAGCGTGGGCAGCGGCCAGTGGATCAGGAAGAGGTCGACGTGGTCGAGGCCGAGCTCGGACAGCGTCCGGTCGAAGGCCTTCCGGGCCTCGTCGGGCTCGTGGAAGCCGTTGTTCAGCTTGCTGGTGACGAAGAGCTCCTCGCGGGGATCCCCGAGTTGCGGATCGCCTCCCCGACGCCGCGCTCGTTCTTGTACATCTCGGCGGTGTCGATGTGCCGATAGCCGGCCTCGAGCGCCTGCTGGGTGATCTTCGCGGTGTCCCCGGGCGGGACCTGGAAGACACCGAAGCCCAGCTGGGGGATGGTGTGGCCGTCGTTCAGGGTCAGGTTCGGGACAGTAGCCATACCTGACCCAATACCCGGGGGCGGTCGCACTATTCCGTCAGGCCCCGGACGCAGACGGGTCGCGCGCGCGTAGCAGTGGCTAGCCCACGATGTTCGGGTCGCGCCAGGCGCGCTCGAAGGGCAGCCGCCAGGCGTTGGGCGCGATCAGCTGGTGGATCCGGTTCGGTCCCCAGGACCCCTGCGCGTAGGGACGTACGACGGGAGGGTTGTCCAGCAACGGGGTGGAGATCTCCCACAGCCGCTCGATGCCCTCGGCGGAGGTGAACAGGGTGCGGTCGCCGCGGGCGGCGTCGTAGATCAGCCGCTCGTAGGCCTCCAGCACGGCGCCGGCCCAGCCGGTCTCGTGCATCGCGAACTGCATCGACAGCTTGTCCAGCCGCATGCCGGGACCGGGCCGCTTGCCGTAGAAGGACAGCGACATCCGCGACTGGTCGGCGAGGTCGAAGGTCAGGTGGTCGGGGCCGTTGTCGCCGACGCCGGAGCCCGGCGGGAACATCGATCGGGGCGGCTCCCGGAAGGCGATGGAGATGATCCGTGCCCCCTCGGCCAACCGCTTGCCGGTGCGCAGGTAGAACGGCACGCCGGCCCAGCGCCAGTTGTCGACGTAGCACTTCAACGCGATGAACGTCTCGGTCTCCGACTCGGGGCGGACGCCGTCGATGTCGCGGTAGCCGATGTACTGCCCACGCACGACGTCGTGCGGCTCGATCGGCAGCATCGAGCGGAAGACCTTGTTCTTCTCCTCGCTGATCGCGAACGGCTCGAGGGCGGTCGGTGGCTCCATGGCGGTGAAGGCGAGCACCTGGAACAGGTGGGTGACCACCATGTCGCGGTAGGCGCCGGTCGACTCGTAGAAGTCGGCGCGCTGGGCCAGGCCGAGCTCCTCGGGCACGTCGATCTGGACGTGCTCGATGTGGTTGCGGTGCCAGATCGGCTCGAAGAGGCCGTTGGCGAAGCGGAAGGCCAGGATGTTCTGCGCCGCCTCCTTGCCCAGGAAGTGGTCGATGCGGAAGATCTGGTCCTCGTCGAAGACCTGGTGCAGCTCGTGGTTGAGCTTGCGTGCCGAGGCCAGGTTGGTGCCGAACGGCTTCTCCATGATGATCCGGCTGTGATCGACCAGGTCGGCCTCGTGCAGCTGCTGCACCACCTGGAGGGCAGCCTTCGGCGGCACGCTGAGGTAGTGCAGGCGCCGCAGCTCGCCCTCGGGGAACTCGGCCTCCGCCTCGGCGACCGTCCTCCGCAGCGCCTCGGCACCGCCCTCGCCCGGAGCCCACCGGATGCGCCGGGAGAACTCCTCCCAGCCCTTGGGCTCGGGGCCCTCTCCGCCGTACTCCGAGATCGCCTTGTGGGCGAACTCGACGAAGGAGTCGCGGTCGTGCTGGTCGAGCGAGGTGCCCACCACCTGCACCTCGGTGAGCAGCCCGGAGGCGAACAGGTGGAGCAGGCCCGGCAGCAGCTTGCGCTGGGCCAGGTCGCCCGTGGCACCGAAGAGGACGACGGTCGTGGGGGTCGGCATGGGAACAGCCTGCTCTGCCGTCGGCTGCTTGTCGACGCCTGCGGCAGCCCCGTCAACCCACACGACCACCCTGCTCGGCCATGAATTGGATTCAACGCGCCGGGAACAAACCCGCGTCGCGACCCGTTGGACCAGACGTGCAAACTTGAGTGAGCAGGACTCAACTTGTTTGACACAGCCACAGCAATCAGACCAGCATGCGTTCCGGCCCTGATCGGGCCCACGACGCATCCCACACGGAGGTAACACACCATGGCACGAGCGGTCGGTATCGACCTCGGCACGACGAACTCCGTCGTCGCCGTCCTCGAGGGTGGCGAACCCACCGTCATCGCAAACGCCGAAGGCGCCCGCACCACCCCGTCGGTGGTGGCCTTCGCCAAGTCGGGCGAGGTGCTCGTCGGTGAGGTCGCCAAGCGGCAGGCCGTCACCAACGTCGACCGCACCATCCGCTCGGTCAAGCGGCACATGGGCACCGACTGGAGCGAGAAGATCGACGACAAGACCTTCACGCCCCAGCAGATCAGCGCCTTCGTGCTCCAGAAGCTCAAGCGCGACGCGGAGTCCTACCTCGGCGAGCCGGTCACCGACGCGGTGATCACCGTCCCGGCGTACTTCTCCGACGCGCAGCGCCAGGCGACCAAGGAGGCCGGCGAGATCGCGGGACTCAACGTCTCGCGCATCGTCAACGAGCCCACCGCTGCGGCGCTGGCCTACGGCCTCGACAAGGGTCAGGCCGACCAGACGATCCTCGTCTTCGACCTCGGTGGCGGCACCTTCGACGTGTCGCTGCTCGAGATCGGCGAGGGCGTCGTCGAGGTCAAGGCGACCAGCGGCGACAACCACCTCGGTGGTGACGACTGGGACCAGCGCATCGTCGAGTGGATGGTCAAGAAGTTCCAGGCCAACAACAACGTCGACCTGAGCAAGGACAAGATCGCCCTGCAGCGGCTGCAGGAGGCCGCGGAGAAGGCGAAGATCGAGCTGTCCTCCTCGAGCGAGACGACGGTCCACCTGCCCTACATCACCCACGGTGAGTCCGGCCCGCTGCACTTCGAGGAGAAGCTGACCCGCAGCGAGTTCCAGAAGCTGACGACGGACCTGCTCGACCGCACGAAGTCGCCGTTCCAGCAGGTGCTCAAGGACGGCGGGGTCAAGATCGACAACATCGACCACGTCGTGCTCGTGGGTGGTTCCACCCGGATGCCGGCCGTGACCGACCTGGTCAAGAGCCTGCTCAACGGCAAGGAGCCCAACAAGGGCGTCAACCCCGACGAGGTCGTCGCCGTGGGTGCCGCGCTGCAGGCCGGCGTGCTCAAGGGCGAGGTCAAGGACGTCCTGCTCCTCGACGTGACGCCGCTGAGCCTGGGCATCGAGACCAAGGGCGGCGTGATGACCTCGCTCATCGAGCGCAACACCACGATCCCCACGAAGCGGTCGGAGATCTTCACCACCGCCGACGACAACCAGCCGTCGGTGGAGATCAAGGTCGCGCAGGGCGAGCGCCAGATGTGGGCGCAGAACCAGCCGCTCGGCAACTTCGAGCTGACCGGGCTGCCCCGGCCCCGCGTGGCGTCCCGAAGATCGAGGTGACCTTCGACATCGACGCCAACGGCATCGTGCACGTCTCCGCCAAGGACCAGGGCACCGGCAAGGAGCAGTCGATGACGATCTCCGGCGGCAGCGCGCTGTCGAAGGACGAGATCGACCGGATGGTCAAGGACGCCGAGCAGTACGCCGAGGAGGACGCCAAGCGTCGCGAGTCCGTCGAGACCCGCAACCAGGCCGACTCGCTGGTGTACTCGACCGAGAAGTTCCTCTCCGAGAACGACGAGAAGCTGCCCGAGGACGTCAAGTCCGAGGTGCAGTCCGACGTCGACGCGCTCAAGAAGCTGCTCGAGGACGAGAACACCGAGCAGGAGGCGCTGACCACGGCCATCACCAAGCTGGGCGAGTCCAGCCAGAAGATGGGTGCTGCCATGTACGCCGCCAACGAGTCGGCCGAGGCGCCGACCGCGGACGCGGGCGCCACCGAGAGCGAGGACGACGTCGTCGACGCCGAGATCGTGGACGAGGACGCCCCGGACGAGGAGCAGAAGTGACCGCTCCCAACGAGGAGCCCGGTGGGGAGCCGCAGGAGACTGCGGCTCCCCGTCACCGGGGGCAGCCCCAGGAGCAGGAAGACGTCGTCGACGGGCCCTTCGAGACGGTTGCTGCGCAACCTCCTCAGGGACCCGACCAGGTTGCTGCGCAACCTCCTCAGGGACCCGACGGCGACGACGCCGAGGCTCCCCAGGTCTCCGAGGCCGAGGCCGACGAGCTGACGCTGGCGCAGACCGCGCTGGCTGAGCGGACCCTCGACCTGCAACGGCTCCAGGCGGAGTACCTCAACTACAAGCGGCGGGTCGAGCGCGACCGCGAGCTGGTCCGTGAGAACGCGACGTACGGGGTGCTGAGCAACCTGCTCCCCGTGCTCGACGACATCGACCGGGCGCGCGAGCACGGGGAGCTCGAGGGTGGCTTCAAGGCCGTGGCCGACTCGCTGGAACGGGTCGTCACGGGTCTCGGGCTGACCAAGTTCGGCGCACCGGGAGACGAGTTCGACCCCAACCAGCACGAGGCGCTGATGCACGGGCACAGCCCCGACGTCAGCACCACGACGGTCGACGTCGTCGCCCACGCGGGTTATCGCATCGGCGACCGCGTCGTACGCGCCGCGAAGGTCACTGTGCTGGATCCTGAGAACTAGCAGGCGACCCTCGAGAGGAGGGGTGGATGAGCAACGCGGACTGGGCCAACAAGGACTTCTACCAGGTCCTCGGCGTGGCCAAGGATGCCGACCAGGCGACCATCAAGAAGGCCTACCGCAAGCTGGCCCGCGAGAACCACCCCGACTCCAAGCCCGGTGACCGGGCGGCCGAGGACCGCTTCAAGCAGGTGGCCGAGGCCTACGACGTCGTCGGTGACGCCGAGAAGCGCCAGGAGTACGACCAGATGCGCTCCGATGTTCGCGGGGGGCAACCCCTTCGGGCAGGGCGGGGCCGGCGGCTACCCCGGCGGCTTCGGCGGCCAGGGGCAGCCCGGCGGGTTCGACATCTCCGACCTGTTCGGCGACCTCTTCAACCGCGGCGGTGGTGGCGGTGGCGGGTTCGGCGGCACCCGCGCGCGCCCCCAGCGTGCGGCGAGGGGCGCCGACATCGAGACCGAGACGACGCTGTCCTTCGCGGACGCCATCGACGGCACCACGATCAGCATGCGGCTCAGCTCGGACGCCCCCTGCCCGACGTGCTCGGGCACTGGCGGCAAGCCGGGCACCCGTCCGCACGTCTGCGGCACCTGCGAGGGCGCCGGCGTGGTGATCAGCTCGGTCGGGGGCGGCTTCTCGATGAACGAGACCTGCCCCGAGTGCCACGGCCGCCAGCTCGTGTACGACGAGTCCTGCCCGACGTGCCGCGGCTCCGGTCGGGGCCTGTCCAGTCGCAACGTGACCGCCCGCATCCCCGCTGGGGTCAAGGACGGCCAGAAGATCAGGCTCAAGGGCAAGGGCGCCTCCGGTGAGAACGGCGGCCCCAGCGGAGACCTCTTCGTCACCGTGCACGTCTCCGGGCACCGGCTCTTCGGCCGCAAGGGCGACAACCTCACGCTGCAGGTCCCGGTGAGCTTCGACGAGGCGGCACTCGGCGCCGAGATCAAGGTCCCGACGCTGGACGGTGCTCCCGTCACGCTGCGCATCCCGGCAGGGACGCCGAACGGCCGGGTGATGCGGGTGCGGGGTCGCGGGGCGACGAGGAAGGACGGCTCCAGGGGCGACCTGCTGGTGACCGTCGACGTCCAGGTCCCCGAGAGCCTCGACGAGGCGACGCGCGCCGCGGTCACCGCCTACCGCGACGCCCGCTCGGTCAACGGTGCAGCGCCCGACCCGCGCGCTGCGCTCTTCCAGGGGACGGCGTGATGGGGGCCCGCGAGGGCCGCAGCGCCGGCCGCGGCGCGCCACGCAGTCCGCGGATCCCCGGTCCCACCGTGCCCGTCTACGTGATCAGCGTGGCGGCCGAGCTGACCGGGCTGCACCCGCAGACGCTGCGCCAGTACGACCGCGTCGGGCTGGTGTCCCCGGGGCGCACCGGCGGCGGCGGGCGCCGCTACTCGCTGCGTGACATCGAGCTGCTGCGCGAGGTGGCCGAGCTCACCGCCGCGGGCATCGGGCTCGAGGGAGTACGCCGGATCCTCGAGATGGAGAACCAGGTGGCCGCCCTTCGTGCCCGCAACACCGAGCTGCGCGGCCAGGTCGCAGAGCTCACGGCCGCGCTCGAGGCGACGCTGGCCGCTCTCAAGGACCGGCGGCCCAACCTGCCCGCCCTGCGTCAACCCGGCCCGCTCTTCCCCGACGGACTCCAGTGACCCTCTCGCCGCCCAGCCGTTAACCTCACGACGGCAGGAGAGGGGGTGGCAGGTGCCGCTCGAGATCGACTGGTTCTTTGCGCACGCCAACTGGTGGCACGTCCTGTCGATCCCCGTCTTCACCGGCGTCGTCGGGTGGCTGATCAACTGGACCGGCCTGGTGATGCTCTTCAAGCCGGTCCACTTCCACGGGATCAAGGTTCCCGGCATGCGGCAGCTGTCGCGGGTGCTCCCGCGCAAGGTCCAGGAGGTGCCGGGGATCCTGCAGGGCGGCATCGGCTGGCAGGGCATCGTGCCGGCGCGGGCGGCGAAGATGGGCAGCATCGCGGTGGACAAGGCGATCGCCAAGCTGGGCACGCCCGCTGACTTCTACCAGCAGCTCGAGCCCGACCAGATCGCCGAGCACATCGTCACCGTCTTCGAGCCCGACATGCCGGCCATGATCGACGACATCATGCGGCGCGAGCACCCGACGCTGTGGCGCGACCTCCCCGACCGCGGCAAGCGGGCCGTGACCGCCCGGGTCCAGGCCCAGCTGCCGAGCGTCGTACGCACCGTCACCGACGAGATCGGTGAGCACATCGACCAGCTGCTCGACCCCAAGATCATGGTGATCAACCACTTCCAGAAGAACCCGGCGCTGGTGGTGCGGATCTTCCGTGACTTCGGCCAGCGCGAGCTCAACCTGATGGTGGCCTTCGGGTTCGTCTTCGGGTTCGCGCTGGGCATCCCCGTGGCGATCGCGGACCACTGGTTCGGCCAGTGGTGGCTGCTGCCCGTGCTCGGCGTCGTCGTCGGCTGGGTGACCAACGCGCTGGGCATGTGGCTGATCTTCGAGCCGCCCGAGCCGCGGCGGGTGCTCGGCGTCAGGGTCTGGGGCCTGTTCCCGCGTCGGCAGGACGAGGCCGCGGAGGTGTACGCGCGGATCATCGCCGACGACGTGATCACCCTGGAGAACATCGGCGACTTCCTGATGGACGGCCCGCGGGGCGACCGCACGAGGCAGATGCTGGCCGACGCCATGCGGCCCGCGATCGACCAGGCCGCGGGGCCGGTGCGCGGGGCGGTGCGGATCGCGGTGGGCAGCCGCCGCTTCGACAACATCCGCGACGCGGTCGCGACCGAGGCCGTGCACCGCACCATCCAGCCGTTCCGCGACCCCGAGTTCAGCAAGCGCCAGGCCGAGAAGATCTACAGCCTGATCGCGAAGCGCACCAAGGAGCTTCCGCCGCGGGACTTCGTGGAGATGATGCGGGCCGCGATCAAGGAAGACGAGTGGATGCTCTACGCCCACGGGGCGATCATGGGATTCGCGGGCGGGCTGCTGCACCTCGCCCTGTTCGGAGTGGGAGGAGCGTCATGACCGACGACACCCCCGCCTCGTCCAACGGGTCGACCGCACGCCGCGCCAGCCCCGAGATCTGGTCCGAGGCCACGGAGGCGCTTCCCGGGCTCGCGCGCATCGCCGCCACCGCGTCCCTGCGCTCGGCCGCCTGGACCTTGCGTTCCGGGGTCCGCTCCGGCCGGCTCTTCCTGCACGCCCTGACCGACCGGGACACGGCGGGCGAGCTCGTGCAGGAGGTAGCCCGCGACGTGGCCCAGGCGACCCGGACCGTGAGCGACGTGGCACGGGCGGTGTCGGCCGGCGTGCCGATCCCGCGGGCCGTGCGCGACGCCACGCTCTCGCTGTCGGAGATCGTGATGGCAGTCGAGCCGGCTGCCTCCGCCGAGGACAGCGACGAGTCCCTGCGCGCGCGCGGCGAGGAGCTCCTGGAGCGCTCCCGCGACGTGTGGAGCGAGGAGCACGGACACCCCGCGTACTCCCGCATCCTCGACGATCTCGCACCCGATGAGGCGCGCATCCTGCTGCTCCTCCTGCGCGGCGGACCGCAGCCCTCGGTCGACGTACGCACCGGCGGGCCGGTCGGGCTCGTCAGCTCGGCGCTGATCGCCCCGGGGATGTCGATGATCGGGGCGCGCGCGGGCTGCCGTTACCTCGACGAGGTGCCGGCCTACCTGAACAACCTGTTCCGGCTGGGCCTGATCTGGTTCTCCCGCGAGCAGCTCGAGGACCCGATGGAGTACCAGGTCGTCGAGGCACAGCCCGACGTCCTCGCGGCGATGCACTCGGTGAGGTTCGCCAAGGTGGTCCGGCGCAGCATCCACCTCACCCCGTTCGGGACCGGCTTCTGCCGCGCCTGCCTGGTCGACCCCGACGAGGGCGAGGAGCTGCCGACGCACCAGATCCCGGAGGAGTGACTCAGGCCGGGGCGGCAGGGAGCCGGATCGAGAACACCGACCCGCGCGTCGGCCCGGGACGGTAGGTGGCGTTGCCGCCGTGCGCCTGAGCCAGCGCCCGCACGACGTACAGCCCCAACCCGGTGCCCGCGGCCTGGCTGCCGGGGGCCCGGGCGTACTCCTGGAACAGCTGGGGGCGGAACTCCACCGGGACGCCCTCGCCGTCGTCCTCGACGTCGATGAGCACCTGCCCGGCCTCGGAGGTCAGGCGTACGACGATCGGCGGGGCGCCGTACTTGTGGGCGTTGCCGAGGAGGTTGCCGAGCATCTGCTGGAAGCGGTAGGGCTCGGTGAGCACGGGAGCGGTGCAGGTGTCCACGACGGTGACGTCAGGCATGCCTGCCGTGATGGCGCCGACCAGCTCGCCCGGCGCCAGTCGCTGCAGCTGCATCGAGAGGGTGCCGTGCTGGGCCTGCCCCGCGGTGAGCAGGTCGGCGGTGATCGCGTCGAGGAGATGGGCCTGGCGGCCGATCATCTCGAGCATGCGGCTCTGCTCGAACTCGTCGGCCATCCCCTCCTCGAGGAGCGCCTCGGCGGCGGCACCCAGGATGCTGACCGGGTTGCGGATCTCGTGCGCGGCCGTCGCGATCGAGCGTCGCAGTGCCTCGACCTCCTCGTCGGGAGCCGGTCGCTGGGAGGGGGTCCAGGTGGTGGGGTCACCCGGGTCCGTGACAGGGCGTCGAAGCTGCGGCGGTGGTGGTGTCCGGGTGCCGCGCGCGAGCGCGGTCTGCTCGGTGAAGGACCGCACCTTGGCGAGCAGGGCATTGATGGGCTGCCCCTTCTGGACGTAGCCGTCGGCACCAGAGGCCAGGGCACGCTCGGTCATCTCGGTGGCACCGAAGCCGGAGAGCATCACCACGGTGGCCATGGGACAGGCCTCGCGGATCAGGGGGAGCGCCTCCAGCCCGTCCATCACCGGCATCGCGATGTCGAGCAGCACCACCTCGGGCTGGTGGGTGCGGACCAGGTCGATCCCTTCCTGTCCGTTGGCCGCCTGGGCCACGACACGGAACTCCCCGCGACGCTCCAGCGCCAGCCGGAGCAGGTCGCGCAGGTCGGGGGTGTCGTCGACGACCACCACTTCCAGCGGTGCCGCGGAGACGGCCTCGGCACTCACGGAATGGGGCCTCGACGGACCTCAGGGCGGGCAGCGGCGGAGGCGACGCCGCCCGACATGGTGTCGCTCTCGGGCACCAGGGCGGGTGCAGATCGCAGTGGCCGGTTGGCGAGGTGGCCGCGGTCGTCCCCGATCAGCTCGGTGATCATCCGGCTGGCCGCCGAGATCGAGCCGTCCAGCGCCTTCATGGCCCGGGTCGGCTCGTTGAGGTCGAAGGCCATCCGGGCCACCACCATGCCCTGGAGCACGGCGTCGTTCAGCTCGAGGGCGCGCTGCTCACGCTCGTACTGGTCGGCGAAGAGCTGGGGGCTGTTGCCGACGCTGCCGAACCCGCCGCGCAGGCTCCAGTAGTAGACGGCGACCACCGCGCTGAGCAGATCCCAGAAGGCGAGCTCGGGTCCCCAGGCGGCCCGCATGGCGGTGCCCCGCGCGATGTCCACGCCGGCGTACGGCATCACCATGTGCACGGCGTGGGCGCCGTGGTGGACGGCGCAGGTCAGGAAGATGGCGCCGGTCGCTGCCCCCAACCGGTTGCTGCTGAGCTGCTCGCCCTTCAGCAGCCCTCGCACGATGACGAACGAGATCATGAAGTAGGCGATGGCGATGACGCCGTTGCTCACCGCGCCCAACATCCACCAGTGCATCGTGCGACCTCCTTGGTCGTCAGGGTTGTTCGACGGGGACGCCCAGCTGGTTCGAGCGCGCCGAGGCACGCAGCTCCTCGATCCGCTGCGCGTGCTCGTCGACGCCGGCGCGTCCGCCCTGGGAAGCGACCTCCCTGCGGCGTCGGCGGTTCTCGCGCCACTGCGGGAAGAGCAGGGCCACGACGCCGATCGTGCCGAGGAGGATCAGGCTCAGGTGCACGGCGTGCGCCACCAGCCACCACATGTCTCAGCTACCTCCGAGGGCCGCCCCGATCGTGACGACTCTAGGGATCGCGGCGGGGAGGACTGCGGCGCTAACGCATTTCGGGCCTTTGCGGTCCAGACCAGTCCGGGACCAGCGAACCGGCAGGAAGCGGACAGCGCCGCCTGGATGCAGAGCACGCGGGTCGCAGGGCCATGGAAATTGCCCCGGACAGCCGTGAGCCCACCGGAGCGGATGTCCCCGGTGGGCTCATGGCGTACTGCCCCTCGACCCCCCTTACAGGATGGCCCTGAGAATCGCCCTGCTGTGACTCGGCGCTGCCTGCGCGGCGGGCGCTGCAGCTCCGAATGCGGTCGTGGCGACCAGCACAGCTGCGACGATGCTCATGCTGCGAATCCTGATCCGGCTCATCCTTGCTCCCTTGGATGTGTGGTGCTTGACGGGAGTCCATTTCTATCGAGGTAAATCCCGTTTTGGATGATCAATTCGGACTATAGACAACCGACTGATACCCATAAATCAGGACATAGCACGTTGCATAATTGTGTAGCGAGCCCGAGTTGTGAAACGTCCTCAGGCTGCCCGTGCGACGACTGCCCGTCGCCGCTAAAGTTGAGGGGAATGGACTCAACTTTACGCTCGTTGGGGTACATGTAGGACCCCGGAACCTTCCCCCAGGAGATAGACGTGGACGCTTCCAAGCTCACCTCGCGCAGCGTCGAGGTGGTCAACGCCGCCAGCGCGCTCGCCGTCAACGAGGGCAATCCGCAGGTGGAGCCCACCCACCTCGCGGTGGCACTGCTGCGCCAGGAGCAGGGCATCACGCCGTCGCTGCTCGCCAGGGCAGGCGTGGACGTGGCGGCGCTCAGCCGTGGACTGGACCAGGCGCTGCGGCAGCTCCCGCAGGCGTCGGGCTCGACGGTGTCGACTCCGGGCGCCTCGGCGTCCCTGACCCGGGTGCTGGCCAGGTCGCTGGAGCTGATCAAGGAGATGGGCGACGACTACGTCGCCACCGAGCACCTGCTGCTGGCGCTGACCGTCGTCGACAGCCCGGTCAGCGCGCTGCTCTCCGACGCGGGTGCCACCGAGCAGGCCGTGCGCGCGGCCATCACGGCGGTGCGCGGCAACCGCCGCGTGACCAGCCAGGAGGCCGAGGCGACGTACGAGGCGCTCGAGAAGTACGCCGTCGACCTGACCGCGCGAGCCGAGGAGGGCAGGCTCGACCCGGTGATCGGCCGCGACGCCGAGATCCGCCGGGTGGTGCAGGTGCTCTCGCGGCGCACCAAGAACAACCCGGTGCTCATCGGCGAGCCCGGGGTGGGCAAGACCGCCGTGGTCGAGGGCCTGGCCCAGCGCATCGTCGACGGCGACGTGCCCGACTCGTTGAAGGGCCGCCGGCTGCTCAGCCTCGACCTGGCCGCGATGGTCGCCGGCGCGAAGTACCGCGGCGAGTTCGAGGAGCGGCTCAAGGCGGTCCTCGAGGAGATCAAGAGCTCCGAGGGCCAGGTCATCACGTTCATCGACGAGCTCCACACCGTGGTCGGGGCCGGCGCCGGCGGCGACTCCGCGATGGATGCGGGCAACATGCTCAAGCCGATGCTGGCGCGCGGTGAGCTGCGGTTGATCGGCGCGACGACGCTGGACGAGTACCGCGAGCGCATCGAGAAGGACCCGGCACTGGAGCGGCGCTTCCAGCAGGTCTTCGTCGGCGAGCCCAGCGTCGAGGACACCGTGGCGATCCTGCGCGGCCTGCAGGAGAAGTACCAGGCCCACCACAAGGTCGAGATCACCGACGCCGCACTGGTCGCGGCGGCGATGCTCTCCGACCGCTACATCTCCGGACGGCAGCTCCCCGACAAGGCCATCGACCTCGTCGACGAGGCCGCCTCCCGGCTGCGGATGGAGATCGAGAGCTCTCCGGTGGAGGTCGACCAGCTACGGCGCGCCGTCGACCGGATGAGGATGGAGCAGCTGGCGCTCGAGCGCGAGACCGACGATGCCTCGCGCGACCGGCTGGAGCGACTGCGGGCCGACCTCGCCGACCGCGAGGAGGAGCTCCGCGGCCTCGAGGCCCGGTGGGAGCGTGAGAAGGCCGCCCTCGAGGGGTCCGGCGAGCTGCGCCACCAGATCGACGAGCTCCGGGTGGAGGCCGAGCGGCTGCAGCGCGCAGGCGACCTCGGTGCCGCCTCCGAGATCCTCTACGGCCGCATCCCGACCCTGGAGAAGCAGATCGAGCAGGCCGAGGCCGTGGAGGCCGTCGAGGACCCCATGGTCAACGAGAAGGTCGGCCCCAACGAGATCGCCGAGGTGGTCGAGGCCTGGACCGGCATCCCCACCGGCCGGCTGCTCGAGGGCGAGACGGCCAAGCTGCTGCGGATGGAGGAGATCATCGGCGAGCGGCTCGTCGGCCAGAAGACTGCCGTGGCCGCGGTGTCCGACGCCGTACGGCGCAGCCGCGCCGGCATCTCCGACCCCGACCGCCCGACCGGGTCGTTCCTGTTCCTCGGCCCGACCGGCGTCGGCAAGACCGAGCTGGCCAAGTCTCTCGCCGACTTCCTGTTCGACGACGAGCGGGCGATCGTGCGCATCGACATGAGCGAGTACTCCGAGAAGCACTCGGTCTCCCGGCTGGTGGGGGCGCCTCCCGGCTACGTCGGCTACGACGAGGGCGGCCAGCTGACCGAGGCGGTGCGTCGCCGGCCCTACAGCGTCGTACTGCTGGACGAGGTGGAGAAGGCCCACCCGGAGGTCTTCGACATCCTGCTGCAGGTGCTCGACGACGGGCGGCTCACCGACGGCCAGGGCCGCACCGTCGACTTCCGCAACACGCTGCTGATCCTCACCAGCAACCTCGGCTCGGCGTACCTGGTCGACCCCACGCTCGACGAGGAGAAGCGGCGCGACTCGGTGATGGCCGTGGTCCGGCAGGCGTTCAAGCCGGAGTTCCTCAACCGGCTCGACGAGCTCGTGATCTTCGATGCGCTCGGCAAGGACGAGCTGGCCCACATCGTCGACCTCCAGCTGCTGGCGCTCGAGCGCCGGTTGGCACCGCGGCGGATCACCGTGACCGTCACGGAGGCCGCCAGGGCCTGGCTGACGGACCACGGGTACGACCCCGCCTACGGCGCCAGGCCGCTGCGTCGCCTCGTCCAGACGGCCATCGGTGACCCGCTCGCCCGGATGCTGATCGGCGGCGACGTGGTCGACGGCCAGCAGGTCAGCATCGACCACCGCGAGGGCTCGGAGGACCTGCAGCTCGGGGTCGTCTGAGTGCGGTTGGTTCAATGAGGCCATGAGCAACTGGGGGAGCAGCGCCGACTTGCCTCCTCGCCCGCGCCAGCTGATGGTGGCGGCAGGCGTGGTCATCGGCGGGTCGGCGATCCTGGTCGCGGCTGCCTTCGACGCCATCGGCAACCTGCAGAGCGTCGACGCCCGGGCAGAGCTGCAGCGGGCGATCTCGAGCTCGGCGGGCCGTGACCTCGGGGTCACCCTCGACCAGGCGACGGCTGCGGTCCGGGCAGCCCTCAGCGTGACCGCCGTGTGTGCTGCGATCGCGGTGGTGCTCGGCATCTACGTGCTGCAGCGTCATCGCGGAGCCCGGGTGGGCCTGACGGTGGTCGCGGTGCCACTCCTCCTGACGGCTCCCTTGGTGGGCGGCTTCCTCGGAGCCCTCGTGGCCGTGGCCACGCTGATGCTCTGGAACGGACCCGCCGGCGACTGGATCGCCGGTCGCCCCGTCCGGACCGCCACCGGCCCGGCAGCGCGCGGCCGCAGCGCGCCGCCCACGTCGGACCGGCCTCCGTCGGGCTCCGCCGCCCCACCACAGGCCCAGTCCCCCTCCGAGCCGCAGCCACCGCCGCAGACCGACGCTCCGTCGACCCGCGAGACCTCAGCGGCCCCCGGCGCGACCGAGGGCTTCGGGACCCCTGTCGCCGAGGAGCGCCTCGCCGCCCCGCTCGACCAGCCGGTCCCGCCGCCGGGATATGCGCCGGGCTGGCCGACGTCGGCGGCCGACGCGAGACCCGCGCCGGTGCGCGTGGCATGCCTGGTGACCTGGGTGTTCACCGGCATCGTCGTGCTGCTCTACCTCTTCGCCGTCGTGGCCCTCGTCGTGGACCGGCAGGCGATCGTGGACCGCGTCGTCGACTCGCCCACGTGGCGCGACGCGGGGCTGAGCGACGAATCCCTCGTCCCGTTGCTCTGGCTCGGGGTGACCATGTTCCTGGCCTGGGGCGTGGCGGCGATGGTGCTGGCCTGGTTCACCTGGCGGCGGCACGACTGGGCGCGCTACCTCCTCGTCGCGAGCGCCGGGCTGACGCTGCTCGTCGGCTTCGTCGCCTTTCCCGTCGGCCTCGTGCACCAGATCGCCTGCGGCGTGACGATCGGCGCGCTGTTCTCGGCGCGGTCCCGGGCCTGGTTCGCCGGCCGGCCACCGTCGCCCCCGCCGGGCCAGCACCCCGGCCAGCACCCGGGCCATCAGGCCGGCCCACAGGACGGCCCACAGGACGGCCCGCCACCGGGTCCACCACCTCCGCCTCGCCGCCCCTGGTAGGGCCGCGTCAGCGCCGCAGGTCGGCCGCCTGCATCCGGGCTATGCCCTCGTCCATGACCTCGCGGTCCTTGCAGAACGCCCAGCGGACGAGGTGACGGCCCTCCTCGGAGCCGTCCTCGTAGAACCCTTGTGACGGGATCGCCACGACTCGTGCCCGCTCGGCGAGACCGGTGCAGAAGTCGCGCCCGTCCTCCCACCCGAGCGAGCTCACGTCGGTCGTGACGAAGTAGGTGCCCTCCGGTGGGTGCACCTCCAGGCCCAGGTCGGCCAACGCCGCGCACAGGTGGTCGCGGCGCTCGGACAGGTCGCGGCGCAGCTCCTGGTGGAAGGCCTCCTCGTGCGTCAACGCGTGCGCGATGGCCGGCTGGAACGGAGCTCCAGAGGAGTACGACAGCCAGTTCTTGGCGCCCTCGACGGCGGCCACGAGGTCCGCCGGCCCGGTCGCCCACCCGATCTTCCAGCCGGTGAACGAGAAGGTCTTGCCCGAGCTCGAGATGCTCAACGTGCGCTCGAACATGCCCGGCAGGGTGGCGATCGGCAGGTGCCGGTGCTCGCCGTAGGTCAGGTGCTCGTAGACCTCGTCGGTGACCACCACGAGGTCATGGCGCTGGGCGATCTCGGCCACGCCGGCCAGCTCCTCGGCGTCCAGCACCCGGCCGGTCGGGTTGTGCGGGGTGTTGAGCAGGATGACCTTCGAGCGCGGCGTCACCGAGTCCGCCAGCCGGTCGAGCTCGAGCCGGTAGTCGGGTGCGCGCAGCGTCAGCGGGCGTCGTACGCCGCCGCAGAACTGGATCATCGCCCGGTAGGAGTCGTAGTACGGCTCGCAGACGAGCACCTCGTCACCGGGGTCGACCAGCCCCAGCATCGCTGCCGCGATCGCCTCGGTGGCCCCCGTCGTGACCACCACCTGGTCCGGGGTGAGCTCCAGCCCGTAGTGGCGTGCCTGGTGGGCGATCACGGCCTCGACCAGCTCCGGTGCGCCGTGCCCCGGCGGGTACTGGTTGCGACCCGCCCGCATGGCGTCGTACGCCGCCTCCACGACCGACGCCGGCCCGCTCGCGTCCGGGAAGCCCTGGCCGAGGTTGATCGAACCGGTGCGGACGGCGAGCGCCGACATCTCCGCGAAGATCGTGCTGCCCACGCCGTCGAGGCGGGCCGCGGTCCACCGCTCATCCGGGGTCCCCGCGGAATCGTGGCCGTCGCGAGCGTAGCGAGCCCCGCTCGCGATTTCGGGGGGTGGAAGTCATTCTGAGAACTTATCCAGTCGCCCACTTCCGATGCGTGGCTCGGCCAGAATGTGCGCATGGCCGAGGGCGTGGGGCGACTGCGTCGCGTGACCTACTGGTCCGGTGTGGCGATGCTGGTCGCCGGGTTGGCCCTCCTCGGGTACGTCGGCTGGCAGTTCTGGGGCAGCAACTGGGCCTCGCACCGGCAGCAGCGTGAGATCACCCAGGAGCTCCAGAAGGAGTGGAACCGGCCGGCCACAGAGCTGAAGCAGCTGCAGCCGCAGTACGTGCCGGAGGGCAGGGCCTCGGCCCTGGTCCGCATCCCGGCCTTCGGCAGGAAGTACGTCGTGCCGGTGCTCGAGGGCACCTCCGAGCGGGTGCTGGCACGCGGCTTCGGCCACTTCGTCGGCACCGCTCACCCCGGGGAGGTCGGCAACTACGCCCTGGCCGGACACCGGGTCACCCACGGCGAACCGCTCCGGCGGATGCCGGAGCTGCGGCCCGGCGACCGGGTCATCGTGGAGACGGCCACGGCCACCTACACCTACCGGCTCGACACGAACCCCAACACGCTCGTCGTGCCGTTCAGCGGCACCTGGGTCCTCGACCCGCTGCCGAAGAACCCCGACGTGGGCGGCACCCAGCCCGCGCAGGGCACCGGCCAGCGGCTGATCACGCTCACCACCTGCTCGGAGCTGTTCCACACCGACAACCGGCTGATCGCCTTCGGCCACCTCGTCAAGGCCACCGCGAAGTAGCCGGTAGCCTCCGCCGCATGACCGACCCCGTGTCAGACCCTGACCTGGCCCGTGACGTCGACGCCTGCTGCCGGCTGACCGGCGAGTTCACGCTCAGGTCCGGGCAGGTCGCCTCGGAGTACTTCGACAAGTACCTCTTCGAGGCCGATCCCGCCCTGCTCGCGCGCGTGGTCGAGCAGATGGTGGGGCTGGTGCCACAGGGCACCGAGCTGCTGGGCGGGCTGGAGCTCGGCGGGGTCCCGATCGCCACCGTCCTCTCCGCGCGCACCTCGTTGCCGGCGCTGTTCGTGCGCAAGCAGGCCAAGGAGTACGGCACCTGCAAGCTGGCCGAGGGACCGGACGTCGCGGGCCGCCGGGTGACCCTGGTCGAGGACGTCATCACCACGGGTGGCGCCGTCCGCGACGCCACCCGCGCGCTGCGCGAGGCGGGCGCGATCGTGGAGACCGTGGTCTGCGCCATCGACCGCAGCCCCGGCGACGAGAACCCCCTGGCCGACGTGGGCCTCGAGGTCCGCCCGGTGCTCACCAAGGCCCAGCTCGACGCTGCCCGGGCCTGAGCCCCGTCCGCGGGCTCAGGGCCGCGGGGCGGTCTCGTGACGCCGGTGCTTCCAGAGCTCGTAGGCGACGGGGATCAGCGAGAAGGCCAGGATCACCAGGATCGCCTTGTCGATGTTCTCGCCCAGCGCGGGGAACGCCGAACCGAGGAAGTAGCCGAGGAGGGTGATCGAGAAGACCCAGAGCACCGCGCCCACGGCGCTCCAGACGAGGAAGCGGCGTCGGTCCATCCGCGTCACGCCGGCGACCACGGTCACGAAGGTGCGTACGAACGGCACGAACCGACCGATCACCAGGGCCTTGTTGCCGTGCTTGTCGAAGAAGGCCCGCGTCTGGTCGAAGTACTTCTGCTTCAGGAAGCGACCGTCCCGCTCGTACAGCGGCGGTCCGATCCAGCGGCCGATCTCGTAGCCCACCACGTTGCCCAGGAAGGCGGCGCCCGTGAGCAGCGCCAACGCCACGAAGAGGTTGAGGTCGAGTCGGTAGGCGCCGTCTCCTGCGATGAACAGGCCCACGGCGAAGAGAAGGGTGTCGCCCGGCAGGATCGGGAAGAACAGACCGCACTCGATGAACACGATGGCAAGGCAGAGCCAGAAGAACTCGTTCTGGTAGTTCCTGAAGATCCACGCGGGATCCATCCAGTCGAGGCCGAACAGGAGTGGGTGCAGGCCGGTCACCCGGTGAGGGTATCCGCGGCTCCTGACGCCTACCTGACAGCAGGACGGACCTAACCTGTCGGCTGTGGAGCCAGAGTCACGCGCGCCGTACGACCCGATGCCCCACGGTCTCCCGGAGGTGGGCGTGGGGCCGTGGCAGGGCGAGCCGCCGGAGGGTCCGGAGTACGACGAGCGGCTGCTGGCCGAGGGCGACCGGCGCAACGTGGTGGACCGCTACCGGTACTGGACGCTCGAGGCGATCGTCGCCGACCTCGACACCCGGCGCCACGACTTCCACGTCGCCATCGAGAACTGGCGCCACGACTTCAACATCGGCACGATCGTGCGCACGGCCAACGCCTTCCTGGCCCGCGAGGTGCACATCGTGGGCAACCGACGGTGGAACCGCCGCGGCGCGATGGTCACCGACCGCTACCAGCACGTGCGGCACCACGAGAGCGTGGCCGACCTGGCGTCGTACCTGCACGACCAGGGGGTGCGGCTGATGGGCGTGGACAACCTGCCGGGCTCGGAGCACCTGGAGACCTGGGAGATGCCGCGCGAGGTCTGCTTCCTGTTCGGGCAGGAGGGTCCGGGACTCTCGGAGGAGGCGCGGGAGCGGTGCGACGGCACCTTCGCGATCGCGCAGTTCGGCTCCACCCGCTCGATCAACGCCTCGGCGGCCGCGGCGATCGCGATGCACGGCTGGGTGGCGCGGTACGCCGACCTCGACCGTGCGTGGCGGGGCTGACCTCGGTCAGGGCGTCGGCGAGGGGCTGGGGGAGGGGGTGCTGGCGGCCGTCAGGCACCTGACGAAGCGGTCACCGGTGGCCCAGCCGTCGCGGCTCGGCAGCTGGAAGAAGCCACCGAACGCCTGCGTCAGGTCGTGGCACCGGGTGCGCGCCACCACCGTGCTGACGCCGGGGTAGGTGCTGCCGGGGGCGCGGAAGACAGCCGCGACGCGGTAGGCGTGGGGGCGGGCGCAGGAGACGTCGGTGGCCTGCTGGGTGGTGCACACCCGCAGCTGCTCCGGCACGCCGCCGGACAGGAGCGGGCTCGTGGTCGGCAGCGGCACCAGGCCGCCGTCGCTCGGGGCCAGGACGTCGCAGCGCACCCACCGCGCACCGTGCTCGAGCTGGCTCTGACCAGGCGTGAAGAACGTCCACGTGAGCAGCGACTGCGCGCGGTCGGCGAGGGTGCCTCCCACGACGGCCCGGAAGGCCGGCTCGCACACCTTCTTCGCCGCCGCACGGCGCTCCGCCACGGGTGTGACAGCCGTGATCGGCTTGGTGACGTACCCGACGTAGGCGACCTGCGTGGTGTGCGGCCGGCGGCAGTTCACGCGGGCGGGAGCTGCGACGCTGGCCCGCGACTGCACGGCGGTCATCCGGAAGCACTGCCCCACCTTGGCCACGCCGAAGCCGGGGTCCTCCGCCGGCTTGTCGCTCTCGCTGGCGCTCGGGCTGCTGCTCGGTGACTCCGGGCTCGCGGACGGGCTCTTCTTGTCCCCGCCGCAGCCGGTCACGGCCAGCCCCATCACGAGCCCCATTACGACGAGCAGCTCGAGGGTGCGGCCGGGCCGGTGACGTGGCATGGGCACTAGTGTGGTGGACCTGTCCCCTGCTCGCTCGAGAAGGACCGCTCAATGCCGATTGCCACCCCCGAGAAGTACGCCGAGATGCTCGATGCGGCCAAGCAGAACCAGTTCGCGTTCCCGGCCATCAACGTCTCGTCCTCGCAGACCCTCAACGCTGCCCTCGCCGGATTCGCCGAGGCTGAGAGCGACGGGATCATCCAGGTCTCGACGGGCGGCGCCGAGTACCTCTCCGGCCCCACGATCAAGGACATGGTCACCGGCTCGGTGGCCTTCGCGGCCTACGCGGCCGAGGTCGCGGCGAAGTACCCGGTCAACGTCGCCCTGCACACCGACCACTGTCCCCAGGACAAGCTCGACGGCTTCGTCCGTCCGCTCCTCGCCATCTCGCTCGAGCGGGTGAAGAACGGCCAGGACCCGCTGTTCCAGTCGCACATGTGGGACGGGTCCGCCGTACCCCTCGAGGAGAACCTGCAGATCGCCCAGGAGCTGCTCGCCAAGGCCGCCGACGCCAAGATCGTGCTCGAGGTCGAGATCGGCGTGGTCGGCGGCGAGGAGGACGGCGTCGAGGGCGGCTCGGGCGACAAGCTCTACAGCACGCCCGAGGACGCGCTCGCGACCGTCGAGGCGCTCGGCACCGGCGAGAACGGGCGCTACATGACGGCGCTGACCTTCGGCAACGTCCACGGCGTCTACAAGCCCGGCAACGTCAAGCTCCGCCCCGAGATCCTGCAGAAGGCGCAGCAGGTGGTCTCCGAGAAGCTCGGCCTGCCCGACGGCTCGAAGCCCTTCGACCTCGTCTTCCACGGCGGCTCCGGCTCCACGGCCGAGGAGATCGCGGACGCGGTGAAGTTCGGCGTCATCAAGATGAACGTCGACACCGACACCCAGTACGCCTTCACCCGCCCCGTCGCCGGCCACATGTTCACCAACTACGACGGCGTCCTGAAGGTCGACGGCGAGGTCGGCAGCAAGAAGGCCTACGACCCCCGCGCCTGGGGCAAGGCCGGCGAGGCCGGCATGGCCGCCCGCGTCGTCGAGGCCTGCTCGAACCTGTCGAGCACCGGGCACGCGATCAAGTAATTCCCTTGGCCGGCAAGCGCATGTAACGCGCTGTTCTGGTCCGTGAGGCCACGGCCGGGGAGGCCCTCACGGGCTGCAACCGCGCGTTACATCCGCCTCGGCGCGTCCACAGGCACCCAGCCGGCAACGGTTCTGCACAGGCGACCAACGTGGTGGTCGCGCACGACGTCGGGCTCAGGTGTTCTGCGCCGCATGCGACCACGACTGCGCGCGATCGCCGCCCGACAGGCGGGACTGTTCACTCGACAGCAAGCGATTGATCTCGGGTACAGCGCGAAGGAGATCAGGACGAACACCAAGGCCGGCGGCCCGTGGGTGATCGTGCGTCGAGGGGTGTACGCCGAGCGGGGGCTCGTCGAGACGGCGACCTCGTGGACCGACCGGATGCAGCGCCTCGATCTCGCGGCGCACCTGATGATGAAGCGGCCCCATCTGATGAGTCACGACTCGGCGGCGCGGCTGCACGGCTTGCCATTGCTACGTCCGGCCACCCCGCTCGTGCACGTCACCCGGTTCGGCGTGGGTGGCTCTCGAACCCAGGAAGGCGTGAAGCACCACCTCACGCGAGTCGGGTTGGTCGGCGCGCCACGAATCGGGGGCATGCGGGTCACCGGCCTCGCCCGCACGGCCCTCGACGTGGCTCGCGAGCACGGAGCGGTGTCCGGCACAGCCATGTGTGACGCGGTGCTGCAGCGCGGCGTTGACGTCAGCTGAGCTCGACAGCCAGCTCGAACTGATGTGGAGCTGGCCCGAGGTCACTGTTGCCCGCGCTGCCGTGGACCTCGCCGATCCCGGAGCCGAGTCGCTGGGAGAGAGCCTGACTCGCATGGTTCTGAGGGAGCTGGGTTTCGACCAGGTGGAGACGCAGTTCCCCGTGTGCGTCGGGCGCCACGTGTACTGGGTGGACATGCGGGTGGGCCGTCACCTGGTCGAGTTCGATGGACAGCTGAAGTTCCTTCGCCGTGATGTGGGCGGCCTCTCCGACGCCGAGATCAGCCAGGTCGTCTGGGAGGAGAAGCAACGGCAGGACGCCATCTGCTCCCAGCAGCTCGGCATGTCTCGAGTCGTCTGGGGCGAGCTGCTGGGTCGTCGGCGCGACCAGCCCGAAGCAGCGACTCCGGGACGAGATCGACGGCGACGACCGCCCTCTTCGGCACCGAGCTCCCGCACGCACCTGCTCGAATTCGCGGCCAGGCATCGTCGGCCAGGCTCGCCCGTCGTACTCGTACGGTGACGCTGCTGCACGTTCCACACCGCATGTAACGCGGTGTTCTTGCCCCTGAGGCCCCTGCCGGGAGGGCACGTTCAGCGGACCAGAACAGCGCGTTACATGCGCTCTCCGAACTCGCGCGCGATCAGGCGCGGTGCTTCGCGGGCTTGCCGAGGGAAGTCACGTGGTCGGCGCGGTCGGGGGCCGGCTGCTGCTGGGGGCGGCCGCCGTAGCCCTCGTGGTGCGGCCGCTCGTAGGCGAGGACGGCGAGCAGGCCGATCACGTAGACGGCCGTGGGCAGGAGGAAGGCCTGCTGCATCGCCTTCGAGAACAGGTCGGCCGCCGCCGGGTCGGTGATGTGACCCGCGCCGGCATCGCCGTTCGAGGCCGCACCGGGCAGGTAGTGCGCGATCCGGCTGTCCATCCAGACGGCGATCGCGGCTGCTCCCATGACGGAGCCGACCTGGCGGGTCGCGTTGTAGACGCCGGCACCGGCGCCCGCCAGCGACATCGGCAGGTTGCGGTTGGCCGTGGCGGCCGTCGGCGCCCAGATGAACGCGTTGCCGCAGCCGAGCACCACCTGGAAGACGCAGATCAGCCAGATCTCCGAGTCCACCTTGAACTGGGTGTCGAGCAGCACCATCCCGACCACGCTGAGCGCGAAGCCGGTGCCGACCACGATCCGGGGGTGCACCCGGTCGGTGAGGTTGCCCACGGTGCGGGCCAGCACGATCGACATCATGGCCATCGGCAGGAACAGCAGGGCTGCCTGGAGGGGGGAGAAGCCGCGCACCGCCTGGGCCCACAGCATCAGCGGGAAGCCCATCGACGCGGCGACGAAGCCCATCACGGTGATCGCGACGTTGGACACCGAGAAGTTGCGGTCGCTGAACAGGCTCAGCGGCACCAGGGGCTCCTGCTTGTTGCGTGCCTGCCAGAACACGAACGCAACGAGGAAGGCAACGCCGCCCACGATCATCGCGATGATCCAGTCGGCCCACTGCTTCTGGTGGCCCTCCTGGATGCCGAACGCCAGCAGGAACAGCCCGATGCCGGACAGCGCGACGCCCAGCCAGTCGAAGTGGTGCGCGTGGGTCGGCAGGTTCGGCACGAGCCGCAGGGCCAGCACGAACGCGAGCGCACCCACCGGCACGTTGACGAAGAAGATCCACTCCCAGCCCAGGCCGTCGGTCAGCACACCGCCCAGGATCGGGCCGACGACCATCGCGATGCCGGCGGTCGCGCCCCACAGGGCCATCGCCTTGCCGCGCTCGGCGGCGGGGAAGATCCGGGTGATGATGGCCATCGTCTGCGGCGTCATCAGCGCCGCGCCGAGCCCCTGCACCACCCGGGCCAGGATGAGCATGCCGATCGTGGCGGTCAGGCCGCACCACAGCGAGGCGGCGGTGAACACGATGAGGCCGAGAAGGTACAGCCGCTTGGACCCGTAGCGGTCGCCGAGACGACCAGTGATCAGCACGGGCACGGCGTAGGCCAGCATGTAGGCGCTGGTCACCCACACGACCTCGTTCACGCTGGCGCCGAGCTTGTCGATGATGGTGGGCGTCGCCACCGTCACGATCGTGAGGTCGACCAGGATCATGAAGAACCCGAGGCAGAGGGCGAGCAGCGCCGGCCAGGGCCTGACGTCGGAGTCGCCGGCCGGGGCTACTGCATCCGGCGGTTGAACAGGCTCGGTGTCGGTCGTCTGGGCCATGACACGAGTCAACACCGCGTGGGCGACAATTACTCCATGGATGACTCGATCACCGGCCGCGACCTCATCGCCGGGCCGCCGCCCACCCTTCTCCCCGCCGACCCGGCTGCCGACGACCTGTCGTCGGGAGCGGCCGCGCGCGACGTCGTACGACGACACCCCGAGTCACCGCTCGCATGGGCCACCCTGGCCGAGCAGTCGCTCGCGGACGACTCATCCGACGACGTGACGGCCTATGCCTACGCCCGTGTCGGCTACCACCGCAGCCTCGACCTGCTGCGGCGCAACGGCTGGAAGGGGCACGGCCCGGTGCCGTGGTCGCACGAGCCCAACCGGGGTTTCCTGCGCGCGCTGGCGGCCCTCTCCACGGCGGCCGGACGGATCGGCGAGGACGCCGAGCGCGACCGTTGCGCGCAGTTCCTGGCCGACTCCAGCCCGGAGGCCAGCGCCGAGCTGCTCTGATCAGCGGTACTCGGGGTTGACGTAGTCGAACCGGGCACCGGCGTCCCACTCGGAGCGCTGGTTGCCGTACGCCGGGATGCCTCCCGCTCCCTTCAGCAGGGCGGCGAGGTGCATCAGGTTCCACGTCATGAAGGTGGTGTTGCGGTTGGTGAAGTCGTTCTCCGGTCCGCCACTGCCCTCGTCGAGGTACGACGGCCCGGGGCCCGCCTCGCCGATCCAGCCCGCGTCGGCCTGCGGCGGGATGCTGTAGCCGATGTGCTGGAGCGAGTAGAGGACGTTCTGCGCGCAGTGCTTGATGCCGTCCTCGTTGCCGGTGATCAGGCAGCCGGCCACCTTGCCGTAGAAGGCGTACTGGCCCGGCGTCGTTGAGGATCCCCGAGTGGGCGTAGAGCCGCTCGATCACCTGCTTGGTGATGCTGGAGTTGTCGCCCAGCCAGATCGGACCGGCGACGACGAGGATGTCGCTGGCCATCACGCGCGGGGAGATCTCGGGCCAGTCGTCGCTCTCCCAGCCGTGCTCGCGCATGTCGGGGTAGACGCCGGTGGCGATGTCGTGGTCCACGGCCCGCACGACCTCGACGTCGACGCCGTGCGCTCGCATGATGGCCGCGCTGGCGTCCACCAGGCCCTGGGTGTTGCTCACCTCGGGCGATCGCTTGAGCGTGCAGTTGATGAACAGCGCCTTCAGGCCGGTGAAGTCCTGGCCGGTCGATTCCTGGTTCATCCCACGACGCTAACCGGAGAGGTGAGACCTGCGTCACATCGGTCTAGAGTGCCGAGGCATGGCTCACATGAACTCGGGCGGAGCCGACATGCCTCCGCGTGACGAGACCCCCGCGACGAACTGGACACTGATCGTCCTGGCCTGCATCTGCCTGGCGATCCCCCTCGTGGCCCTGCTCTGGGTGAGCAGCTACGCCCGTGAGACCCCGAAGCTCGGTGGCATCCCGTTCTTCTTCTGGTACCAGTTCCTCTGGGTGTTCATCACCGCCGGGCTGACCTACACGGCCCACCGGCTGGTGCTCGCCGCCCGGCCTCCCCGCAACGAGCTCGCGGCGGGGCGTCACGCCGGTGCGCCGAAGGACGAGTCATGACGCCGCTGGTGGCCCAGGGCGTCGACGGGGTCGCCCTGGCCGTGCTGATCGTGCTCTTCGCCGTGGTGACCGTCCTCGGCTTCATGGCCACCCGGTTCAAGAAGGGCGACACCCTCGACTCCCTCGACGAGTGGGGGTTGGGCGGCCGCAAGTTCGGCACGTGGATCACGTGGTTCCTGCTGGGCGGCGACCTCTACACGGCGTACACCTTCATCGCAGTCCCAGCTGCGATGTTCGCCACCGGCGCTGTGGCGGGCTTCTTCGCGGTGCCGTACACGATCATCCTCTACCCGATCATCTTCGTCTTCATGGCACGGCTGTGGTCGGTCAGCCACCGCCACGGCTACGTCACGACGGCCGACTTCGTGCGCGGCCGCTACGACTCCCGCGTGTTGTCGCTCGCGGTGGCCGTGACCGGCTTCGTCGCGACGATGCCCTACATCGCCCTCCAGCTGGTCGGCATCGAGGCGGTACTCGAGGTCGTCGGGCTCGGGGGCAGCGAGAACTGGTTGGCCAAGGACCTCCCGCTGCTGGTGGCGTTCGTGCTCCTGGCGGCGTACACCTACACCTCGGGGCTGCGCGCGCCGGCCGTGATCGCGTTCGTCAAGGACGCGCTGATCTACCTGGTGATCATCGTCGCCGTGGTCTACCTGCCCACGCAGTTCGGCGGCTGGGGCCACATCTTCGATGCCGCGCAGGAGAAGATGGCCTCGACCAACCCGGCCACGGGCAAGCCGACCGGGTCATTCATCCCCGGCCCCGGAACCGACGTCGTCCCCGGGTACTGGGCCTACGCAACACTTGCGCTCGGTTCGGCGATGGCGCTGTTCATGTACCCGCACTCGGTGACGGCGACGCTCTCCTCCAACAGCCGTACGACGATCCGGCGCAACGCCTCGATCCTGCCGGCGTACTCCTTCGTGCTGGGGCTGCTGGCGCTGCTCGGGTGGGTGGCGATCGCGGCCGGCACCAAGCCAGTGGGCGCCGACGGCAAGCCCAACCCGCAGCTGGTGATCCCGCAGCTGTTCGAGGACTCCTTCCCCAGCTGGTTCGCCGGCGTCGCCTTCGCCGCGGTCGCGATCGGGGCGCTCGTGCCGGCGGCGATCATGTCGATCGCGGCGGCCAACACGTTCACGCGCAACATCTACAAGGAGTGGATCAAGCCCGACGCCACCCATGCCCAGGAGGCCAAGGTCTCCAAGCTCGCCTCCCTGGCGGTCAAGGCGTTCGCGTTGCTCTTCGTGCTCACGCTGGACAACCAGAACGCCATCAACTTCCAGCTCCTCGGCGGCATCTGGATCCTGCAGACGTTCCCGGCGATCGTGTTCAGCCTCTACACCCGTTGGTTCCACCGTTACGCCCTGCTGGCTGGTTGGGCGGTGGGCATGACCTACGGGACCGTTGCGGCGTACCAGATCGCCAGCCCGGTGACCAAGCACTTCGGCGGGTCGCTGAAGACGATTCCGGGGATCGAGCAGATGGGCTACATCGCCGTGACGGCCTTCGTCCTCAACGTGGTCGTCGCAGTCGTCGTCTCGGCGGTGCTCAACGCCATGAAGGTCTCCAACGGCGGCGACGAGACCCAGGTCGGTGACTACCACGCCGACGCAGGGGACCCGCGGGTGGAGAAGGACAAGGCGCAGCGCCAGGTCGACGAGGCCGATCCCGCGTCGGCCTGACCTCGACTACGCGCTCGGGGCGCGATCCGGTGACGGCACGACCATCGAGTAGGCCGCCTGCTCGAGGTGCCAGCTGCGGCGGCGCTCCGGTCCCTGGATCTCGCCGTCGGCCGCCAGCCAGAAGTCCTCTCCGGAGATGGTGACCTGGTGGGCTCGACGGGTGATCACGTCGTCGCGCTCGGGATGGCTGCCGCGGCTGAGCTGGGCGGCGTAGGTGAACCGCTCCACGACGCCCGTGGCGAGGGACACCATCACGTCGAGCTTGCCGTCATGCGGATCGGCGTCGGGCGTCAGCTCGGTGCCGCCGCCGACGCTCGTGCCGTTGCCGACCGCGACCATGAGGACGTGGCGGTCCATGTCCGCGAGGACCTCGCCGTCGACCTCGATGCGCAGCCGGACGAAGGGCGGCTTCACCGCGGCCAGCGCGGCCCCGATCGGGTAGCCGAGGATGCCGATGCCGTAGGGGCCGAGCCGCTGCTTCCACCGGTGGCCGCGCCGGCTGGCCTGGGCGCTCGCGCCGGCGTGCACGCTGTTGACCACGACCCCGCCGAGCTCGTCGACGATCACGTCCATCTCGCGAACGCTGCCCGAGACGAAGGCGGCAGCAGCCTCCGCCGGGTCGAGCGGGATCTCGAGCGCGCGGGCGAAGTCGTTGCCGGTGCCCAGGGGGATGAGCCCGAGCGTTCGCTCAGCGAGCTCGTGTCGCCGGTGCAGCGCCGTCACCACCGCGTGCAGGCTGCCGTCCCCGCCGGCCACGACGATCGTGCGGCAACCGGCACGGTGCAGCACGCCGTCGAGCTCACCGGGGGCGCCGGTCTTCGCGACCTCGACGTCGGCCTCCTCGCGCAGCACCCCGAGCGCGAGATCGAGGGCACGGGTCTCGCCACCGCCGGCGTCGGCGTTGGCGATGACCAGGACGGGATCCACGAACGCCACAGTAGGGTGTCGAGCCATGCCGGGAATCGTCGTGCTCGGAGCCCAGTGGGGTGACGAGGGCAAGGGCAAGGCGACCGATCAGCTCACCACCGAGAACGAGATCGACTTCTGCGTCCGGACCAGCGGTGGTCACAACGCGGGTCACACGATCGTCGTCGACGGCCAGAAGTTCGCCACCCACCTGCTGCCGAGCGGCATCCTCACGCCGGGGTGCACCTCGGTGATCGGCAACGGCGTGGTGGTCTCACCGGAGGCGCTGTTCCGCGAGCTCGACGCCATGGTGGAGCGGTCGGTGCCCATGGGCCGGCTCGTGGTGAGTGCGAACGCCCACGTGATCGCGTCGTACCACTCCACGATCGACAAGGTCACCGAGCGGTTCCTCGGCAGCCGCAAGATCGGGACGACGGGGCGCGGCATCGGTCCGGCGTACGCCGACAAGGTCAACCGTGTCGGCATCCGGGTGGCCGACATCTTCGACGAGGAGATCCTGCTCGAGAAGGTCGAGGCCGCGCTCGAGGTCAAGAACCACGTGCTCACCAAGGTCTACAACCGCCGGGCCATCACGGTCGAGGAGGTCGTCGAGGACCTGCTCTCCTACGCAGAGCGCCTCGAGCCGCTGGTGGCCGACACCAGCCTCCTGCTCAACCGCGCCCTCGACGAGGGCAAGACGGTGCTCTTCGAGGGCGCGCAGGCGACGATGCTCGACGTCGACCACGGCACCTACCCGTTCGTCACGAGCAGCAACCCGGTCGCCGGCGGCGTCTGCACCGGCGCCGGCGTCGGTCCGACCCGGCTCGACCGGATCGTGGGGGTGATCAAGGCCTACACGACCCGGGTCGGCTCCGGACCGTTCCCGACCGAGCTCTTCGACGAGGACGGCGAGAAGCTCTGGAAGATCGGCGGTGAGGTCGGTGTCTCGACCGGGCGCGACCGCCGGTGCGGCTGGTACGACGCTGTCATCGCCCGCTACGCCGCCCGCGTCAACGGCCTCACCGAGTTCTTCATGACCAAGCTCGACGTGCTCTCCAGCTGGGAGCGGGTGCCGGTGTGCGTCGCCTACGACGTCGACGGCGTGCGCCACGACGAGATGCCGATGACGCAGACGGACTTCCACCGCGCGAAGCCGGTCTACGAGTTCCTCGACGGCTGGTGGGAGGACATCTCCGGCTGCCGTGAGTTCGACGACCTGCCCAAGAACGCGCAGCGCTACGTGCGCGCGCTCGAGGAGATGTCCGGCGCGCCGTTCTGGGCCGTCGGCGTCGGCCCGGGTCGCGAGCAGACCCTGGTCGTCCCCTGACGGGCCGCCCGCGCGGCAGGCGTCAGCCTGGTGGGAGCAGTGCTGCGGTGATCGCTTCGCCGACGAAGCGGCCGTAGTCCTCGAGCGACCAGCCGCGTACGACGACCAGCACCTCGTAGAGCTCCGGCGAGCTGTAGGTGAACAGCACGTCACGTGCGTGCTCGAGGCTCAGACCGGGAGCCAGGTGGCCCCCGTCGTGCAACCGCCTGGCATTGCTGGTCATCCGTCGCAGGCGGTCGCGGTCCATCTCCTCACGCAGCGGTGCGAGCGAGGTGTCGACCGCCGCAGCGGCGCGCACCAGGAGCAGGACAGGCGCCACCCGCGGTGCCACCTCGCTGGTCAGCCGTCCCCACCCTTCGATGATCCGTCGCGGATCCGACTCGTGGTCGTGCAGGTCGTCGGAGCGTTCTTCGGCCGGGACCGGGCCGTCCCCGCGCAGGGCGCGGTCGCGGATCGCGTGGACGAGGCTGGCCTTGGTCCCGAACGCCTTGTAGATCGTCTCCACCGAGACGCCGGCCGCCTCCGCGACGGCGGCCATCGTCGTGGCGGCATAGCCGTGGGTCACGAACATCTCGCGAGCCGCGTCGACGATCGCCTCGCGTGACTGCTCGGCCTGTCGTTGGCGCCCGCTGGAGTCGTAGGACCGCTTCGTCTTGACCATCCACCTATTTCTGATCCATACTCACTGTATCTGTTACAGAGACACTGTAGCCGATAGATGGGCCAGCCATGAGACCGACCGACGAAACCGCTGCCCCTGTCATCGACCGGCTCGCCGCCGCGGTGAACGACCACGACCTGGACGCGATCACGGCGTGCTTCGCCGAGGGATACCTCAACCGGACGCCTGCGCACCCGTCCCGCGGCTTCGCCGGCCGTGAGCAGGTGCGGCGGAACTGGGCGCAGATCCTCGCCGGGGTTCCCGACATCCGGTGCGCGGTCCTGCGACGAAGCTCCGGCGACGACCTCGTCTGGACCGAGTGGGAGCACACCGGGACGAGGGCGGACGGACGTCCGCACGAGATGCGTGGTGTGATCATCTTCGGCGTCAGCCACGACGTGATCCACTCGGCCGACTTCTACCTCGAGCCGGTGGACGAGGAGGGCGGCACCGTCGACGAGGCCGTCCGGTCCCACGTGGGCGGCGCACCTCGCGAGGACCGGCGAGGGAGGTGACGAACCCGGCCCGGGTCCTTGTCGCGGGTGGCTCCGGACGGCTCGGTTCCGAGGTGGTCGCAGGTCTCACGGCGCAGGGAACCCCGACACGCGTCATGACGCGCGTGGCCGCGCGAGCCGATCACCTGCGGGGTCCGCTCGTCGAGGTCGTGGAGGGCGACGTGCGCAACGCCCGCGAGGTGCGCGAGGCGGTCCGCGGCTGTCAGGTCGTCGTCTCGGCGGTGCACGGCTTCGTCGGTGCAGGGGTCTCGCCGGCCACGGTCGACCGCGACGGGAACCTCAACCTGGTGGCGGCCGCCGGGGAATTCGGCGCTGACGTCGTGCTGGTGTCCGTGGTGGGCGCCGCG
Source organism: uncultured Actinomycetota bacterium (assembly GCA_963698945.1). Taxonomy (GTDB): domain Bacteria; phylum Actinomycetota; class Actinomycetes; order Propionibacteriales; family Nocardioidaceae; genus Marmoricola. Next base: position 64,998 of record CAVOST010000003.1, read on the forward strand.
GTCGACAGCCCGCTCGAGCTGGACCGGATGAAGTACGTCGCCGAGCAGGCGCTGCGAGCCAGCCCGGTGAGCTGGACCATCGTCCGGGCGGCGCCGTTCCTCGACCTGTGGGCCGAGCTCCTCGAGGAGACCGCGGCGCGTTCGGGGCGCCCGCTCGTGTTCGGGCGAGGCAACAACCCGATCCCGTTCGTCCCCGTCGACGTGGTGGCCGCGGCCGTGCTGGGCGCGGTGGCCGACCCGACCTTGCGCGGCCGTGTCCTGACCGTCGCCGGCTCGGAGTCGCGAACGCTCAACGAGCTGGCCGCCGACGTCCAGCGACGGGCTGGTCGCGCGGGGTCGCCGCGGCACGTCCCGCGGCCGCTGCTGCGGCTCGTCTCTCGTGCCTCGGCCCGGCTCAACCCTGCGCTCTCCCGGCAGACCCGCGCGGCGCTGTTCATGGACAGCACCCCCGTGACAGTGCCGCCGGTGATGTGCTGAGGTGGTCGCCCCGACCGCGGGGACCCGACCACGACTGGAGCGCGGCATGGACACCACCCCGCTGAACATCGTCATCACCGGGGCCGCGCGAGGGATCGGCGCGGCCACGGCTCGCCGCCTGACCGCCGCCGGTCACCGGGTCGCGCTCGGTGACCTCGACACCGACCTCGTCCAGGGGGTGGCCGACGAGATCACCCGTGGCCGCGCCGGTTCGGCCGTCGCAGCGCACCTCGACGTCACCAGTCCCGCGTCCTGGCGTGAGTTCCTGGCCGCGGTGGAGGCGTTCGGTCCGGTCGACGTGCTGGTCAACAACGCGGGGATCATGCCGCTCGGCTCGGTGCTCAAGGAGCCCGACGAGCTGACCCACAAGATCTTCGAGGTCAACGTGCACGGGATCATCAACGGCACGAAGGCCGTGGGACCAGGCATGGTCGAGCGCGGCCGCGGCCACATCATCAACGTGGCCTCGGCGGTGGGGCGCATCGCGGTCGCCGACGGGGCGACGTACTCCGCCTCCAAGTTCGCCGCCGTGGGCTTCAGCGAGGCCACCCGCGCCGAGCTGAAACCGCACGGCATCGACGTGACCGTGGTGCTGCCCAGCATCGTCCGCACCGAGCTCGCCGCCGGCATCCCCGACGCCCGCGGCGTGAAGTCGGTGACGCCCGAGGACGTCGCCGAGGTGATCGCCTCGGCCATCGAGAAGCCCCGCCCCGAGCTCTGGGTGCCGACCTGGGCGCGCGGCATGACGAAGGCGACCGGCATCCTCCCGCGCCGGGTGCAGGAAGCGATCGCCCGCGCCTTCAAGGCCGACCGCGTGCTCGCCGATGCCGACCACGCTGCCCGGGCGGCCTACGAGGCCCGCGCCCGTCGTTAGGCTCCACCAGTGATCACTCTCGTCATCGGCACCGGAGGACGGGAGCACGCGCTGGCGCTGGCCCTGCACCGTGACCCCTCGGTCACCGAGGTGCACGCCGCACCCGGCAACCCCGGCATCGCCGCGGTCGCCACGCTCCACGAGGTGGATCCCGTCGACGGGGAGGCGGTGGCGAAGCTGGCGGAGTCCCTCGACGCTGACCTCGTCGTGATCGGACCCGAGGCGCCACTGGTGGCCGGGGTGGCCGACGCGGTGCGCGCGCGGGGCATCAGCTGCTTCGGCCCGTCGCGGGAGGCCGCCGCACTCGAGGGCTCCAAGGCGTTCGCCAAGGACGTGATGAGCGCCGCGGACGTCCCCACGGCGCTCGCCCGCGTCTGCGCCACCGAGGACGAGGCGGCCGCGGCGCTCGACGAGTTCGGACCGCCGTACGTCGTCAAGGACGACGGGCTGGCCGCAGGCAAGGGCGTCGTCGTCACCGAGGACCGCGCCGAGGCGCTGGCCCACGCCGCGGCCTGCGACCGGGTCGTGATCGAGGAGTTCCTCGACGGGCCCGAGGTGTCGCTGTTCGCCATCACCGACGGCCAGACGGTCTACCCGCTCCAGCCGGCCCAGGACTTCAAGCGCATCCACGACGGTGACGAAGGGCCCAACACGGGAGGCATGGGCGCCTACACGCCGTTGCCGTGGGCACCCACCGAGCTGGTGCCGGAGGTGGAGCTCTCGGTCCTGCAGCCGACGGTGGACGAGATGGCCCGCCGCGGTACGCCGTTCGCCGGGCTCCTCTACGCCGGCCTCGCGCTCACCTCCGCCGGCGTCCGGGTCGTGGAGTTCAACGCCCGGTTCGGCGACCCCGAGACCCAGCCGCTGCTGGCCCTGCTCGAGTCGCCACTGGCCGCACTGCTGAAGGCCGCTGCCGACGGCACGCTCGCCGAGGCCGAGCCACCGCGGTTCCGCGAGGGCGCCGCGGTCGCGGTCGTCATGGCCAGCGCCGGCTACCCCGAGTCCTCCAGCAAGGGCGACGTCATCACCGGCGTCGAGACCCTGGACGACGACCGGGAGGTCGATGTCATCCACGCCGGCACCGGCCTGTCCGACGGTGCCCTGGTGACCGCCGGAGGCCGCGTGCTGGCGGTGACCGCCGTGGGCGAGGACGTCGCCGACGCCCGGTCCAAGGCCTACCGCGGCGTCGGTGCCATCGCCTTCGACGGTGCGCAGTGGCGCACCGACATCGCCGCGGATGTCTAACGGCCGCGTGACCGTGTGAGAATTGCGGCGTGACCGTCCCCAACGTCCTCGCCACCAGGTACGCGGGCGAGGATCTCGTCCGGCTCTGGTCCCCGGAGCACAAGGTGGTCCTGGAGCGTCGGCTCTGGCTGGCCGTCCTGCGTGCGCAGGCCGAGCTCGGGGCCGACCTGGGGCTGGGCGTGCCGGAGGACGTGCTCGCCGACTACGAGCGCGTGGTCGACAAGGTGGACCTCGACAGCATCGCCGCCCGCGAGCGGGTCACCCGCCACGACGTCAAGGCGCGGATCGAGGAGTTCAACGCGCTGGCCGGCCACGAGCAGGTCCACAAGGGCATGACCTCGCGCGACCTCACCGAGAACGTCGAGCAGCTGCAGGTGCGCTCCTCCCTCGAGCTGGTGCGCCACCGCGTGGTGGCCACGCTGGCACGGCTGGCCCGGCTCGCCGGGGAGCACGAGTCCCTGGTGATGACCGGCCGCTCCCACAACGTCGCGGCGCAGGCGACGACGCTGGGCAAGCGCTTCGCCACCGTGGCCGACGAGCTGCTCGTGGCGCTGGCGCGCCTCGACGACCTGCTCGCGCGCTACCCGTTGCGCGGCATCAAGGGCCCGATGGGCACCTCCCAGGACATGCTCGACCTGCTGGGCTCCCCCGAGCGTCTCGCCGAGCTCGAGGCGCGGGTGGCCGCGCACCTCGGCTTCGAGCAGACGCTGACCAGCGTCGGGCAGGTGTACCCGCGCTCGCTCGACTTCGACGTGGTCTCCGCCCTGGTGCAGGTCGTTGCCGCGCCCTCCAACCTCGCGACCACGATCCGGCTCATGGCCGGGCTCGAGCTGGTGACCGAGGGCTTCCAGGAGGGCCAGGTCGGCTCCTCGGCGATGCCGCACAAGATGAACACCCGCTCCTGCGAACGGGTCAACGGGCTCGCGGTGGTGCTCCGGGGCCACCTGTCCATGGTCAGCGAGCTCGCGGGGGACCAGTGGAACGAGGGTGACGTCAGCTGCTCCGTCGTACGACGGGTGGCGCTGCCCGACGCGTTCTTCGCCACCGACGGTCTGTTCCAGACCTTCCTCACCGTGCTCGACGAGTTCGGCGTCTTCCCGGCGGTCGTGCAGCGCGAGCTCGACCGGTACCTGCCGTTCCTGACCACCACCAAGGTGCTCATGGCCGCGGTCCGCAGCGGGGTCGGCCGCGAGGAGGCCCACGAGGCGATCAAGGAGCACGCCGTCGCCGTCGCGCTCGAGATGCGCCAGGGCCAGCCGGAGAACGACCTCTTCGAGCGGCTCTCGAACGACGCCCGACTCGGCCTCAGTGCCGAGCAGATCGGCGAGCTCGTGGCCGAGCCGATCGAGTTCACCGGTGCGGCCCGCGACCAGGTCGCCGCCGTCGTACGACGGGTCGAGGAGGTCGTGGCCGCCGACCCGGAGGCGTCGTCCTACGTCCCCGGCGCGATCCTGTGAGCGACTTCCCAAGGCCCTCGAACTGGTCGTGACCGGCCGGGTGCAGGGGGTCTTCTACCGGGCCTCCATGCGCACCGAGGCCGACCGGCTCGGCGTGCGCGGCTGGGTGCACAACCAGGACGACGGGACCGTGCGCGCCCACCTCGAGGGCGATGCCGACGCCCTCGACGAGCTGGTCGCCTGGTGCCGCACCGGCCCGCCGAAGGCGAGGGTCGAGGGTGTGGAAACCACTGATGCCGAGGTCACCGGGGCCACCGGGTTCGAAGACTGATCGACCCCGGCGGTGCCAACGACGGAATGCGTTGCTCCTATTTGTCCGTTTTCTTCCCTATATATCCCGATCTTCGCTACGGTGGTCTCACAGGTTGGACCGGCGGGGTCCAATCGCCCCCAAGGAGGAAACACGTATGAACTTCAGCAGCCGCACCATCAAGGCAGCTCTCCTGGCCGTCACCGTCGCGCTGGCCGTCTCGGCCGTTCCGGCAGCCGGTGGCGCCACTGACGCCGGTCACGGTGGCAAGAAGGCGATCCTCGCCATCCTCTGAGTTCTCTCCCCTCGACGGGGGTGCACCGGCCGCGATCTCGCGCCGATGCACCCCCGTCGGCATGTGCGGGGTCATCGCCCCGCGAGCGCTCGTCACCCCCGTTTGTAGGGTGAGGCCCGTGCACAACATCCCCTCGGCGCCGGTGATCGAGGGCGCGACGCACCTGCACTCCGGCAAGGTGCGTGACCTGTACCGGCTCGCCGACGGGCACCTGCTCATGGTCGCCAGCGACCGGATCTCGGCCTACGACTACGTGCTGGACTCCACGATCCCGGACAAGGGCGAGATCCTCACCCGGATGTCGCTGTGGTGGTTCGAGCAGCTGGCCGACCTCGTGCCGAACCACCTCGTCGCGGCTGAGGTGCCCGCAGCGCTGCCCGACGAGGTCCGGTCGCGGGCGGTGGTCTGCGAGGAGCTCGCGATGTACCCCGTCGAGTGCGTGGCCCGCGGCTACCTCACGGGCTCCGGGCTGCTCGACTACCAGGCCAGCGGTGAGGTGTGCGGGATCCGGTTGCCGCCGGGCCTGGTCGAGGCCAGCAGGCTGCCGCACCCGCTGTTCACCCCGGCCACCAAGGCGGCGCTCGGCGACCACGACCAGAACGTCTCCTTCGAAGGGGTGGTCGGCGACGTCGGCCTCGAGGTCGCCACGCGGCTGCGCGAGCTGACACTGGCGATCTATGCGCGGGCCGAGTCGATCGCCCGCGAGCGCGGCATCATCCTGGCCGACACCAAGCTCGAGCTCGGCGCCCGCCTCGACGACCACGGGGGGATGGGCGGCGAGCTGGTCCTCGCCGACGAGGTGCTCACTCCGGACTCGAGCCGCTACTGGCCGGCCGACGAGTGGCAGCCGGGCCGGCAGCAGGCCTCCTACGACAAGCAGATCGTGCGCAACTGGCTCACCTCCCCGGAGAGCGGTTGGGACCGCGCCTCGGGCGAGCGGCCGCCGCCGCTGCCCGACGAGATCATCGAGCGCACCCGCGCGCGCTACGTCGAGGCGTTCGAGCTGCTCACAGGGCAACGCTGGTGAAGGTCGCCTTCGACGTGCCGAAGGAGGTGGCCTTCGTCTATCTCGCCGACCCGAGGAACCGTCCGGACTGGCAGTCCTCGCTCGCCCGGGTGGAGATGTTGAGCGGTGGTGAACCCCGGGTCGGGATGCGCTGGCGTGACCACACCAAGGCGCGCATAGTGCCGGAGATGGAGATCACCGCCATGGAACCGAACGAGGTGTGGGCCGAGTCCGGGACCTGGCGTGGCATCCGGGCGACGCTGGAGCTGGTGTTCGAGTCGGCACCGACCGGGTGCACGGTGGACGTCCGCTTCCGGGTCACCGGTCGTGGGGCCTTGCGGGTCCTCGGCTTGCCGATCACCGTGGCCGGCGTGCCGCCGGTGCTGGCCGACGTACGACGGGCCGCCCGCATCCTCGCCGAGCGTCAGGCCGGCTGATGGGGCGAGTGCTCGGACTCGTGATCGCCTTCCTCATGGTGGCGTTCGGCGTGGTCTTCACGCTGCAGGGGCTCGGCTATCTCGAGGGGAGCGCGATGACCGGCGTCAGGTTCTGGGCCCTCGTCGGACCTGCCCTCGCCGGACTCGGCGTGGCCCTGGGCATCGTGGTGCTCACCGGCGGCAACCGCCGCCGATAGACTCCCGTCGTGACCCGAGTCGTCGTCGACGTGATGCCCAAGCCAGAGATCCTCGACCCCCAGGGCAAGGCCGTGCAGGGTGCGTTGCCGCGGCTCGGTTTCTCCGGGGTCAGCGACGTCCGGCAGGGCAAGCGCTTCGAGCTCGAGATCGACGGGGAGGTCACCGAGGCCCGGTTGGCCGAGGTGCACCAGATGGCCGAGCTGCTGCTGTCCAACCCGGTGATCGAGGACTATGACGTCCGGGTGGTGCCGTGACCGGCGTGCGGATCGGCGTCGTCACCTTCCCGGGCTCCCTCGACGACGTCGACGCCCGTCGCGCCGTACGCCTGGCGGGCGCGGAGCCCGTCGCGCTCTGGCACGGTGACCACGACCTCCAGGGGGTCGACGCCGTGGTGCTGCCGGGTGGGTTCTCCTACGGCGACTACCTGCGGTGCGGCGCCATCGCGCGGTTCGCCCCGGTGATGACCGAGGTGGTGGACGCGGCCCGCGAGGGCACGCCCGTCCTCGGCATCTGCAACGGGTTCCAGATCCTGTGCGAGTCGCACTTGCTGCCGGGCGCGCTGATCCGCAACGACCACCGGAAGTTCGGCTGCCTCGACCAGCGGCTGGCGATCGAGAACAACAAGACCGTCTGGACCAACGATTACGACGCCGGGGCCGAGGTCACCATCGTGCTGAAGAACGGCGAGGGCTCCTACGTCGCCGACGAGCGGACGCTCGACATGCTCGAGGCCGAGGACCGCGTGGTGGCGCGCTACCTCGGCAACCCCAACGGCTCGCAGCGCGCGATCGCGGGCGTCACCAACGAGGCCGGCAACGTGGTCGGGCTGATGCCGCACCCCGAGCACGCGGTCGAGGCCCTGTGCGGTCCCGGCGCCGACGGGCTGCCGTTCTTCACCAGCGTCGTCGCGTCACTGACGGCTCAGCGGTCGCCGGTCGGGAACCTCACCAGCGCCCGGCCTTGAGTGCCGCCCACGTCTGCGACGCCACCACCTTGGTCGGACTGATCCCGACGCGCTGCTGGTAGGCGCCCACCGCGGTCGCCGTGGCGGCGTCGAAGATGCCGTTGGGCCGCAGCTTGGCGGAGCCGGCCGCGTTCAGTGCGCGCTGCAACCGGATGACGTCGGGGCCGGTGGAGCCGACCCGCAGCGTGCCGCCACTGTTCCCGGCGGCGAGGACGGTGACCCAGTCGCCGCGCACGAAGCTGTAGCGCACCCGGTGGCCGACCGACTTCTGGTAGTTGCGCAGCGCCGACAGCGTGCTGCGGTTCCACTGCCCGGTGACGGCGAGGCGGTAGCGCTGCTGCTGCTTGAGCACGCACTGCAGCGGCGCGTACAGCCAGCTGCGGTGGCGGGCGTTCGTGCGCCGGTAGAGCGTCTTGCTGATGGAGGCCGTGCTGCACTTCGGGTCGCGCTGCGTGGTCGTCGCCGGCGTCGGAGCGGGGGTCGCGGCCGGGCTGGTGCCGGGGAGGGCCGGGGTGCGCAGGTCGAGGTAGTTGCGGTCGATGTTGATCCTGACGCCGCCCCACGTCTCGTTGTGCCCGCCCTGGTACTGGTGCGCCCGGCGGCTGGGGAGCCAGCCGTCGCTGCGGATGTAGCTCGAGGCGGTGTTCGCCTTCTTGTTCCAGTCCGCCACCCAGATCTGGTCCGGGAGGTTGATCCGGTTGCCGGGGCGCACGCGGGCGTCGTCGAGCATCCGGATCCCGGAGGCCGCGCTCGAGTAGACGCCCGAGGCGTAGTGGTAGCGGTGCAGCTCACGGGTCCAGCTCGCCAGGAACCACAGCGCCGACCAGGTGCACGCCGTGGACTGGCGGGTGTTGAAGGCCTCGAGGTCGTAGAACAGCGTGCTGCGCGTGACGATGCCCAGGGCACGGGCGGCACTGACGGCGCGGCGGGCCTCGAGGGCGCCCTGGGTGCGGGCGGCGGCGTAGGTGTTGGTGCTGCTCGGGTTGATCTTGGGGTCGATGCTCCAGCCGTAGCGCGGGTACCGCGTCGAGCACGACGCCTGGGGACCCAGCGTGATGGGCATCAGGTGCCAGCCCGCGGCCAGCTGGTTGCGCACCCAGGTGGCGGTGAGGTTCGTCTGGCGCCGGCAGGCGCGCGAGTTGCCCGAGATGTAGATCCCGGCCGGCCCGGAACGGCGACTTGCGGATCCAGGTGCTCATCGCCGACTGGCTGGGCGTCTCGCACTGGTCGAAGCCGTAGCCGCGGAAGTTGCCCGGGGTGACCGGGTTGGCGGCACCGGCCGTGGCCGACAGCGGTACGGCGGTCAGGGTGGCCGCCAGCACAGGAGCAATGAGCATGGGGCCGATGAGGCGTCGCAGCATCGAAATCCTTGGCATTTGTCGGGAAAACTGCGATTACTAAATCCCAACATTCACACCAGTAACAGGGTTTTGAATTAACTACAAAGTTGTAATTCGCGGGATCCGATGGGTCGGGCCCTTCGAGACAGGACTTCGTCCTTCCTCAGGGACCCGAACCTCCGCCGGGTTCCTGAGGAGGGCCGGCAAGGCCCGTCTCGAAGGACCCGGCGCGCCTTGTAGCGTTGCGATCGTGGTTCAGTCCCCGCCTGAGGCCGTCGCAGAGAACATGCTCGACACCGTCGCCCGGGCGGCCGAGGATCCCGATCGCGACCAGCCGTGGGCCGAGCTGGGTCTCAAGGCCGACGAGTACGCCAGGATCCGCGAGATCCTCGGGCGTCGCCCGACCAGCTCCGAGCTCGCGATGTACTCGGTGATGTGGAGCGAGCACTGCTCCTACAAGTCGAGCAAGGTGCACCTCAAGCAGTTCGGCGAGATCCCCCAGGAGACCCGGCTCGGGAAGATGCTGGCCGGCATCGGCGAGAACGCCGGCGTCGTCGACATCGGGCAGGGCTACGCGGTCACCTTCAAGGTCGAGAGCCACAACCACCCGTCGTACGTCGAGCCCTACCAGGGGGCGGCCACGGGGGTCGGCGGGATCGTCCGCGACATCCTCGCTATGGGCGCGCGGCCGGTGGCGGTGATGGACCCGCTGCGCTTCGGACCGCTGGAGGCGCCCGACACCCACCGCGTGCTGCCGGGGATCGTGGCCGGCGTCGGCGGCTACGGCAACTGCCTCGGTCTGCCCAACATCGGCGGCGAGGCGGTCTTCGACCCCACCTACGTCGGCAACCCTCTCGTCAACGCCCTGTGCGTCGGGGTGCTGCGCCACGAGGACCTGCACCTCGCGAAGGCGAGCGGTGTGGGCAACAAGGTGATCCTGTACGGCGCCCGGACCGGCGGCGACGGCATCGGCGGCGTCAGCGTGCTCGCCTCGGAGACCTTCGACGCCACTGGACCGGCGAAGCGTCCCAGCGTCCAGGTCGGCGACCCGTTCATGGAGAAGCTGCTCATCGAGTGCACCCTCGAGCTGTTCGCCGCCGGCGTGGTGGCCGGCATCCAGGACCTCGGCGGGGCCGGGCTCTCCTGCGCGACCAGCGAGCTGGCCAGCGCCGGCGACGGTGGCATGCACGTCGAGCTCGATCTTGTGCCCCTGCGTGACTCCACGCTGGCACCCGAGGAGATCCTGATGAGCGAGTCGCAGGAGCGGATGATGGCGGTCGTCGAGCCCGGCGACGTCGACGCCTTCCTCGCCGTGTGCCAGAAGTGGGACGTCGACGCGACCGTGATCGGTGAGGTCACCGACGGCGACACGCTCCAGGTCGACTGGCACGGCGAGCGGGTCGTCGACGTCCCGCCGCGCTCCGTGGCCCACGACGGACCGACGTACCAGCGTCCGTTCGCTCGGCCGGACGACCAGGACGCGCTGCAGGCCGACGCCGCCGAAGGGCTGCCCCGGCCAGCAACGCCGGAGGAGCTGCGCGAGACCGTGCTCCGGCTGGCGGGCAGCCCCAACCTGTGCGACAAGTCGTGGATCACCGACCAGTACGACCGCTACGTCCAAGGCAACACCGTGCTCGCTCAGCCCAGCGACAGCGGGATGGTGCGCGTCGACGACGTCACCAACCTCGGTGTCGCGGTCGCCACCGACTGCAACGGCCGGTTCGCGCGGCTCGACCCGTACGCCGGCGCGCAGCTCGCGCTCAGCGAGGCCTACCGCAACGTCTCGGTCGGCGGCGCCAGCCCGCTCGCGATCAGCGACTGCCTCAACTTCGGCTCGCCCGAGGACCCGGCGGTGATGTGGCAGTTCGCGGAGGCCTGCCGCGGGCTCAAGGACGGCTGCCTCGAGCTCGGCATCCCGGTGACGGGGGGCAACGTCAGCCTCTACAACCAGACCGGCGAGACGGCGATCCTGCCGACACCGGTCGTGGCCGTGCTCGGTGTCATCGACGACGTCACGCGGCGGACCCCGACCGGCTTCCCAGCCCCGGGACACCGCGTGCTGCTCCTCGGCCAGACCCGCGAGGAGCTGTCGGGCTCGGAGTGGGCCCACGTCGTGCACGGCCATCTCGGCGGGCTGCCGCCGCAGGTCGACCTGCCCGCGGAGCAGGCGCTCGGACAGCTGCTGGTGACAGCGACCGGGGTGCTGTCCTCGGCCCACGACCTCTCCGACGGCGGCCTCGCCCAGGCACTGGTGGAGTCCTGCCTGCGCCATGACGTCGGGGTCAAGGTCGTGCTCGACGGCGACCCGTTCGTCGCGCTGTTCAGCGAGTCCGTCGCACGCGCCCTCGTCACGGTCGCGCCCGAGGACGAGGAGCGGCTCTTCGAGCTGGCGCAGGAGTACGGCGTGCCGGTCACGTCGCTCGGCGTCACCCGTGCCGGTGCACTGTCGGTGGCCGGCCTGTTCGACGTACCGCTGGAGGAGCTGCGCACCACCTGGTCCGCGACCCTGCCGCTCGCCCTCGCCTGACCGTCCGCGACCTCACGCGTCCTCCTCCTCATCCTCGCGCCGCGTGATCCACTGCTCGGCCATCGGCGCCAGGCGAGGCAGCAGCAGCGTTGGCACGAGCACGGGCAGGAGCAGGAGCTGCAGCCAGTTCCACGCGGTGTTGCCCACGAAGCCGGTCCACGACCAGGGCACGAGGTAGCCACCGAGCACGACGACGACCCCGATGGCCGCGGCGACCGTGCCCACGCCCGGCGTTGCACGTTGCTCACCCGAGCATTCTGGCCCTTCGAGACGGGCCTGACGGCCCTCCTCAGGGACCCGTGCTCAGCGCGGCAGCGTCACCTTCACGAAGAGCGGGCGGTACAGGAACGGATCGCCGTTCACCTTGGCCGCGTCGGTGTTGTTGCGGCTGTAGGAGACCAGCACCGAGCCGGCCTCGCGGAGCAGGTCGGGGTGCGCGAGCGGCATGTAGCGCAGCTCGCCGGTCGTCGGGTCGGACGGCAGGTCCGCGACCTTGGTGCCCCTGTCCCACGGCCCGGTGGGCGACGGCGCCGTCCACACCACCAGGTCGGTCCCGAGCACCTCGTTGCGCTTGCTGACCGCGTACCAGCGGCCGCCGCGCTGGAAGACGCTCAGCGTCTGGGAGACACCGCCGTCGGCGGGGATCAGCACCTTGGCCCGTGACGGCTTCGCCTGCCAGGACCGGCCGTCCCAGTACTGCCAGCGGTCGCTGTGGACGAGGTCGGCCACCTTGGTCCTCGCGACCTGCAGCGAGAACCCGAAGATGCCCTTCCCTGCCGGGCGCGCGGTTCCGTAGAGGTAGACCCAGTCACCGTCCACCGCGGCGGCGGCTCCCCACATCGGCCGCGTGGTGTCCACCTTGTCGGCGCCGATGTCGGAGTTCATCAGCAGCTGCGGCGGCTTTCCGCGGGGTACGACGAACACTGCCATGGCCGGTCCCAGCGTCTCGAAGGCGAAGATGCCGTCGGGCTTGTTGGTCGTCTTGACCCGCTGCGTGGCCACCCCGACGATGTCGTACCCCTTGCGCTGCACTCGGGCGATCGACATGGGCCAGTAACCGATGCCGTCGCCGCGGTCGGGGATGAGCGCGCCGTGGTCCGCGGGCAGCACCGTCTGCACGCAGGACGGGTCGAAGACCAGCATCGAGTTCCGGACGAACTTCTCTCCGTCGAAGTCGGGTGCGCGCAGGGTGTCGGCGAACGCCCACAGCCGGCGGCCGTCCTGCAACGCGACGTCGGCACCGACGTCGGCTCCCTGGAAGGACGACCCGGCCCGCACGGTGAGCACCGCATGGTTGAGCTCGGCGAGCGTGCTGATCTTCTGGCGAGGGATGCACTGCGTCTCCGTGGCGCCCTGGACGGGCGTGGCGGAGACGATCGTGGTCCCGGAGGGGGCGAGCAGCACCGCGGCCACCACGGCCAGCACGACCGGCACCACCCACGCCGCGGCGCGAAGCCACCGTGTGGAGCCGGCCTTCGGTGTCGTCACCGGGCGGCTGGCGGCAGCCCAGGCCACCAGGGCGACGAGCAGGCAACCACCCAGCACCAGCAGCGGTCGTACGACGTCGACCGCTCCGAACCACGTCAGCGAGGTCGCCAGGTCGAAGGTGGCGCCGTGCGGGGTCCACGGCGCCACCTCGCGCCAGGGCGACGGGAGCAGCTGCGGGTCCCGGCCGGAGAACAGCGGCGCGGTGGCGAAGACGAACAGGGTGCTCGCCACAGCCACCCCCACCAGCCCGAACAGCGCGTCGAGCGCCGCGGTGGCCGCTGCGGCGGTGAGCGTGGCGCCGAAGCCCAGTAGCCATGACGTCAGGAAGGAGCAGCCGCGCGTGGCGGCGAGGACCGCGACCACCAGGCTGAAGGCCGCGCAGGCCCCCACGAGCAGGACGGCCCACCGCCCCCGGCCGACGCGCGCACGCACGAAGGAGAGGCCGATGGCGAGCAGGAAGCCCGCGACCAGCCAGCCCCCGACGGCCAGCTGGAGCGTGGTGCGCGAGACCTCGGGGTGGTGCCGGGGTGCCACGGCCCGGGTTTCGAAGGGACGGTCGAGGGGGGCGCTGACGCGACCGGCGAGCTGGCGCAGGATCACGTTGAGGTCCGGGTCGGCGACGGTCGAGACGTAGAGGACGTCGTGGGGGCCGGTGACGTCCACGACCATCACCCCCACCGAGGGGCCGTCGCGGACGACCGCGCGCGGGTCGGCGTCACCGGGCAGCGCAGTGGCGACGACCGGGTGGCCCGCGAGCCGGTTCACCCGGGCGACGATCCCCTGCGCCACGACGTCGGGACCCTGCACGGCGACGCCGACCTCGTGGGGCTCGGTGGTCCGCTGACCCAGCTGGGAGAGGACGAAGGCGCACTGCACCACCAGCAGGGCGGCGAGGACCGCCCAGCCGACCCGCGTGCGACCCGCGGTCACGCCAGGCTGGGTTCTGGGTCGGGTGCGCCCCGTGGTGCGGCCGTTGATGTGTCGGGTGGTGGCTCCGCCTGCACCAAACGGCGTCGCTTCACGACGACGAGCATGGCCGCCCAGGCCGCGAGGCCCCAGAGGACGAGCACCAGCGTCGCGGTCAGCACCGAACCCACGTGGCCGCCGGTCACCAGCTGGCTGGCCGCGTTGACGTAGGCGGTCAGGGGCAGCACGCCGTTGAGGCGCTGCAGCGCCGCAGGCGCCGTCTCGATCGGGATCACGTTGCCGAGGGCGGCGACCTGCAGCAGCAGGAACAGCACGAAGAGCGTCGTACCGGCACGACCGGCGGTGAGCCGCAGCGCGTAGGCGATCAGCGAGAACACGACGGCCGCCACCATGCTGAGGAGTGCGAGCGGGATCACCGCGGCCGCACTCACCCGGAACACCACGAGCGCGACGAGCACCGCGACGCCCTGCAGCACGGCGATCCCCAGCACGGGCAGTGCCTGGCTGAGGAGGAGGCGCCGCGAGGAGACCGGGGCAAGGGCGTGGCGCACGATCGCGTCGACGTCGCGGCGCTGGGCGGCGAGCATCGCGGTCAGCCACAGCACCACCGCGAGCACAGCTGCCAGGAGCCAGCCGTTGCCGTGCGAGTCGTGCTGCAGCTTGCTGGTGAGCTCGACGGGCTGGCTGACGACCGGTGCCAGCGCGTCCTGCTGGGAGGTGGAGTACGTCGGACTCTCCTTGGCGCCCTTCGTCAGCCCGTCGCTGAGCTGCTGGGCGCCGTGGTTGGTCTTCGCGGCGCTGGTGCTGAGGTTCGCACTGCCGGAGGCGAGCGACGCCCCTGCGGAGGACGTCGACGCGGTGCCGCTGGCGAGCTTGCCTGCCGCGGCGTCCACGTTGCCCGCACCCCGCGCCACCGATGCAGCCCCCGAACGGAGCTTGTTGCTGCTGGTGCTCAGCTTGCCGCTGGCCCGGTCGAGCGAGCCGGCCCCGTTGGCCAGCTTGCGGTTCCCGCCCGCCAGCGCCACGTTCGCGGAGGAGAGCAGTCGCGTGGCTCCCGAGACGCCGTGCGCGGCCGCGTCGAGGCGCACCGCACCGTCGGCGACCGTGCGGGCCTGCCCGCGGACGCGACCGAGGGCTGCGCAGAACAGCGGCCCTCCGCCGGCGCCCGAACAGGCTGCGTCCAGGGCAGCCAGCTCGGCGGCCAGGCCCCGGGTGGCGCGGGCGAGCTCACCGGACCCGCCGGCGACGTCACCCGCTGCACCGGCCACGGCTCGGGACTTGCGCGCGAGGGTCGAGCTCTTCTGGGCCAGGGTCCGGGAGCTGCGGGCCAGCGAGCTCGCGCCGTGGTGCAGCTTCCTGGCCCCGGTGGCGAGGCTCGCGGCGCCGCTCGCGACCTTGGCCGTCCCGGCCCGGACCGACTGGGTCCCCTGCTCGAGCTCCGCCGCTCCGGACGCGACCTGGTCGAGGCTGCCGGCCAGGGTGTAGGTGCCGTCGTCGAGCTGGACCGCACCCAGCGACAGCTGCTGGGTGCCGTCGGCGAGCTGGCCGGCGCTCGACGCGGCGGAGCTGTTCGACTTCGCGATCTGGTTGAAGCCGCCGTAGACGTTCTTCAGGTATCCCTGCGTGGTCTGGTCGCCCAGTGACTGCGCGGCCGCCGTGACCACGGTCTGGCTGATGTAGGGCAGCGTCGAGCTGGCCGCGGAGTTGCTGACGAGCTGCAGCTTTCCCTGCGCGGGCTTGTCCGTGCCGGTGGACAGGATCGAGCTGGAGAAGTCGGTCGGGATCGTGAGGACCGCGTAGAAGTCGCCGTTGCGCAGGCCGTCGTTGGCGTCCTTGCTGTCGGTCAGGGTCCAGTCGAGCTGGCCCTTCCCCGGTTTGCTGGGCTCCGTGAGCGCGGCGGTCAGCGCCCGCCCGGCCGCCATCTTCTGCGGCGAGGTGATGATCTTGTCGTTGTTGACGATCGCGACCGGGACCTTGTCGAGCTTGTCCCCGCGGTCGTGCACCGACCACAGCAGGATCGACGCCGCGACCAGGGGCAGCAGCAGCCCGAGCACCACGATGCGGGTCCAGCGACGGCGTTTCGGGTTCTCACTCATGGGTGGTCCTCGCGGATTCGGGGGTCGGGCCCGGGCTTCCGGCGAGCACCACGTCACGGGCCCGCGCTGGAGTGGGTGGGACGGGCGGGCGCGGGGCGCCCCGGCCCAGGGCGATGACGGTCAGCCCCTGCAGGGCCAGCTCCTGGGCGAGTGACTCGACCTGCTCGCGCTCGGGTTGCGACAGGGCCTCGAGGTCCGGTGAGGACGAAGACGTCGGCGTCGGACGTGAGGCCCAGGGCCACCTCGGTGATCACCGCCCGAGTGGCCGGACCGACCTGCTGCGAGGCGCCCACCGACGTCACGAGGGCTTCGGCGTGATCGCCGGCACGGCGTACGAACTCGCGGCGGTGCCGGCGAGACCACGACGTGAGGGCCGCGCGGTCCTCCAGGCGACCCGCGGGGTCGACGGCTGTGTCGAGCCGGTCGACCTCGAGCAGCACAGCACGGGCGCCCACCAGCTCACGCTGCTCCGGCAGCAGCAGCCCGTCCACCACGAGCTCGCCCGCGAAGGCCCGCTGGTGGCCGGTGAGGACCAGGCCGAGGGCGGCGGTGTCGTCGGCAGCCTCGTCGGGCCGTCGAGGTGGGTGACCTGCCCTGGTCGCGCCACGAGCTCGAGCGGCGGCTGCCCCTCCCGTACGACGAGCCCCTGGGCCAGCAGGGTGACTTCGCCGTGCTCGCGCTGCCACCCCTCGAAGGCGATCCGACGATGCAGGGCCGCGCCCTCGACGTCGACCGAGGGCAGCCGGCGCTCCAGCCAGCCCGGCAGCCACCATGCCCGCCGGTCCAGGATCGTCAGGACGGCTGGCACGAAGGTCATCCGGACGACGAACGCGTCGATGAACACACCCACCGCCAGGCCGAAGGCGATCTGCCTGATCGTGCTGGTGCCGTCGGGGATGAAGGCCACGAAGACGCTGGTCATGATCAGCGCCGCAGCTGTCACGACCCGTGAGGACGCCTTGAACCCGCTCACCACGGACTCACGGGCGTCTCCCGAGCTCACGTAGTGCTCGCGCATGGCCGAGACCAGGAACATCTCGTAGTCCATCGCCAGGCCGAACAGCACGCCCATCACGAAGATCGGCAGGAAGCTCACCACCGGGCCCTCGGACAGCCCGGGGAACAGGCCGTCCGCCCAGCCCCACTCGAAGACCATCACGACGGCACCGAGGGCCGCCCCCACCGACAACAGGTAGCCGAGCGTCGCCTTGATCGGCACCGCGATCGACCGGAACACGATCATCAGCAGCACCAGCGACAGCCCGATCACGATCGCGCCGAACGGGAGCAGCGCCCCGCCGAGCTGGGCGGAGGCATCGATGTTGATCGCCGTCTGGCCGGTGACGTACATCTCGGAGACCTTGTACGTCTTCTCCCAGCCGGGGACCTTCTCGCGCAGGGTCCGCACCAGCGCAGCCGTCGACGGATCGGTCTGACCGCCCTCCGGGACGGCCTGGATCAGGCCGGTGTCACCGCCCTCGTTGGGGGTGGCCTGGGTGATCGCCACCACCCCGGGGACCTTCTTGATCTCGTCGGCCAGCTTGTTGACCGTGTCCTTGGGGTCGGAGGCGGTGATCACGTTCGCGGTGATCGACAGCGGCGAGTTGTAGCCCTTGCCGAACTCCGCCGAGATGGCGTCGTACGTCGAGCGCTGCGTCGTGCCCGTCGGTGCCGTGCTGTTGTCGGGCAGCGCCAGCTCGAGGCTGAACGCAGGTACGGCGGCCAGTCCCAGCACGCCCACGACCACGACCACCGTGACGGCCGGCCAGCGGGTGACGGCGTGCACCCATCGAGAGGCGACCTGGACCTTCTCCGTCACCATCGGCTTGCGGCGGCGCAGTCGGAGGCGGTGCGGCTTGGGGCGCGCCGCTCGCCGAGCAGCAGAGCGATCGCAGGCAGCAGGGTGAGCGCGACCAGCACCGCAACTGCCACGGCCGCGGCCGCTCCGAGACCCATCACCGTGAGGACCGGGATGCCCGCCACCGACAGCCCACCCAGGGCGATGATCACGGTCGCACCGGCGAACATGACGGCGCTGCCGGCCGTGGCCAGCGCGCGCGACATCGACTCGGTGACGTCCACTCCGTCGGCGGAGGCTGGGCTCGGTGGCGCGACAGGAGGAAAAGCGCGTAGTCGATGCCGACGGCCAGGCCGAGCATCTCGGCCAGCGTGGGAGCGGTGCTCGAGACGGTGACGAACGACGACGTCACGATGACGGCCGTGATGGTGACCGCCACTCCGACGAGGGAGGACAGGATCGGCATGCCGGCAGCCAGGGAGCGAGCCGAAGGGGTGAACACCAGGATGAAGAACGAGACGAGCAGGCCGAGCAGCTCGGGGACCTTGCTGGGGTCGGCGGTGCTCTTGTAGGCGTCGCCCCCGACCGACGTGGTCAGGGAAGCGCCGCTCGGTGGTTCAGCAGCCTTCTGCACCGACTCGAGGGTGTGGTCCGACGGCACCTTCGCGGTGAAGCGCACCGTCGCCAGCGTGGCCGACGAGTCCTTGTTGACCAGCGGGGTGTCCTGCGTGAGCGGGTTGCTGACAGCGACGCCGTTGATCTTGCCGACCGCCTTGACGAGCGTGCCGACGGTGGCGGAGTTGCCCTTGTCGGTGATCTTGCCCGTCTTGGCGGTGAACAGGATCTGCCCGCTCGTGCCCGTCTGGCCGAAGCGCTCGTTGAGCAGGTCCTGGCCCTGCTGCGACTCCGTGCCGGGGATCGAGAACGAGTCGTCGTACTTGTCGCCGAGCATCGTGGCGGCGCCGCCCAGGAGGGTGAGCATCAGGACCCAGGTGCCGAGGACGAGCCCGCGGTGCCGGGCGATCGTCCCGCCGAGCCGGTACAGGAAGATGGACACCCACTCGACCCCTTCTGGTCGTCCGCCGCAGATGCTGTCACACAGCATGTCAGAACCGGGGTCCCAGGCAACGGGGCCGGAACGGTGGACTAGGGAGGCAGGAGCCTCAGCGGCAGAGCAGGGCCCGCAGGCCGTCGACCAGGACGTCGACGGCCTGCGCCGTGGAGAGCCCCGCTCGCGGCGCAGGATCTCGAGGGGAGCTGAACTGGCAGAGGATCTCCACCTGGGCCTGCCTCGCCTCGACCTCGCGAGCAGGACACCGGCCGAGCTCGGGCGCGAACTGCTCACGGATCTGGCGCGACAGCAGCCGTTTGCGTACGGCGACCTGCTCGGCGATCGCGGGCTCGCTCTCCGCGAGCGCGAGGGCCGCCCGGATCGTGGCGGCCGTGCCGTCGTACAGGCGCAGCAGGTGCTCGGCGAACCGCTGCGCGCGGTGGTCGAAGGAGCCCTGGCCGACGTCCTCGAGGTGCCAGTAGGGCTCGGCCACCTGGGTACGGCGGGCCAGCGCGGCCCGCATAGCCGGCTCGAGTCGGGGAAGTAGCGGTAGACGGAGCGCAGCGAGACGCCGGCGCGGGCCGCGACCTCCTCGACGGTGGGCACGTGCTGCCCCTCGACGGAACAGCTCGTGGACCGCGTCGAGCACCGCGTCGCTGGTTGCGCTCGCGTCGGGCGGACCTGCCGTCGCATCGACGCCTGACCACCTGTGGAGGGGCTCACCGTCGTCCTTTCCTTGACGAGGACGGTACTCATCGGCGTCAAGGCCTGTGGTGACGCGGCCTCGCCGTCCCAGGCAGCGGATAGCGTGCTGCGGTGCCCCGGCTGACCCCCGCTGATCCTGCGGCCCTGCGAGAGGCGCTGTCCTCGCGGTCGAGCGCACTGCCCGAGGACGCCGAGCCTGACCCGGCACTTCCTCGCGGTCCTCGCGCAGCGCGCCCCGGGGCGTTCGGTCGAGGTGCGGGTGCCGCCGCGTACGCCGCGGTGCAGGTCGTGCCCGGCGTACGCCACACCAGGGGCACCCCACCCGCGGTGGTCGAGCTCGACGCCGTCACCTGGATCTCGCTGGCCACGGGGGAGACGACGTGGCCGAGGCCGTGGCGGAGGGAAGGGTGAGGGCGTCCGGTGAGCGCGCCGACCTGAGCTCCTGGCTGCCGTTGACGGACCCTGCTCCCTGACCCCGCGTGGGCTCTAGGTTGGACACATGGACGTCGATGGGCTGCAGGAAGAGGGTGCAGGCCGAGTCCTGCCGCGCATCCGGCAGGACCTGGAGGACCTGGTGCGCATCGAGTCGGTCAGCGCCGACCCCGCCCGGGCCGCCGAGGTCCGCCACAGTGCCGAGGCGGTGGCCGACCTGTTCCGTGCCGAGGGGTTTCGTCGACACGCAGGTGGTCAGTGCCCGCGGCGACGGCGGCGCCCCGGCCGTCATCGCGCGCAGACCGCCCGCCTGCGGCGGGCCGACCGTGCTGCTCTACGCCCACCACGACGTGCAGCCGGAGAACGACCACGCCGACTGGGACTCGCCACCGTTCGAGCCGACCGAGCGGGACGGCCGGCTCTACGGGCGGGGCGCGGCCGACGACAAGGCCGGGATCGCGGCTCACCTCGCCGCCGTGAGAGCGCTGGGGGAGGACCTCGGCGTCGGGGTCACGATGTTCATCGAGGGAGAGGAGGAGGTCGGCAGCGACACCCTGACCGACCTGCTCGAGCAGCACGCGGAGTTCCTCCGCGCCGACGTGATCGTCATCGCCGACAGCAGCAACTGGGACATCGGTGTCCCTGCTCTCACCACCAGCCTGCGGGGACTCGTCCGCGTCGACGTGTCGGTGCGGACCCTCACCCGCGTGCGCTCCGGGATGTGGGGCGGCCTCGTGCCCGACGCCCTGATGACGCTGTGCCGCCTGATCTCCACGCTGTACGACGATCAGGGCAGCCTCGTCGTGGAGGGACTGCACCGCGGTCCGGCCGCGGACGTCGAGAACTACCCCGCCGACCGGTTGCGCGCCGAGTCCGGCATCGCCGACGGGGTCAAGCTTGGGCACCGGCCCCACGGTGGAGCGGCTCTGGACCAGCCCCGCTCTCACCGTCACCGGCCTCGACGCCCCCGCGGTCGAGGGCGCGAGCAACACCCTCACCCCGGTCGCACACCTGTTCCCTGCGCGTCGCCCCCGACGACACCTGCGAAAACGCGACCGAGCGCTTGCGGCTGCACGC
>CAVOST010000004.1:0-139793 GCA_963698945.1 uncultured Actinomycetota bacterium
ATTCAACGGAGAGTTTGATCGTGGCTCAGGACGAACACTGGCGGCGTGCTTAGCCACATGCAAGTCGAGCGGTAAGGCCCTTCGGGGTACACGAGCGGCGAACGGGTGAGTAACACGTGAGCAATCTCCCTCCACATCGGGATAACGCCCGGAAACGGGAGCCAATACCGGATACGACCACTTCAGGCATCTGATGGTGGTGGAAAGTTCCGGCGGTGGAGGATGACGCTCGCGGCCTATCAGCTTGTTGGTGGGGTAATGGCCCACCAAGGCTTCGACGGGTAGCCGGCCTGAGAGGGTGACCGGCCACACTGGGACTGAGACACGGCCCAGACTCCTACGGGAGGCAGCAGTGGGGAAATATTGGACAATGGGCGAAAGCCTGATCCAGCAACGCCGCGTGAGGGATGACGGCCTTCGGGTTGTAAACCTCTTTCAGCGCAGACGAAGCGAAAGTGACGGTATGCGCAGAAGAAGCACCGGCCAACTACGTGCCAGCAGCCGCGGTAATACGTAGGGTGCGAGCGTTGTCCGGAATTATTGGGCGTAAAGGGCTCGTAGGCGGTTTGTCACGTCAGGAGTGAAAACTCGGGGCTCAACCCCGAGCCTGCTTCTGATACGGGCAGACTGGAGGTATGCAGGGGAGAACGGAATTCCTGGTGTAGCGGTGAAATGCGCAGATATCAGGAGGAACACCGGTGGCGAAGGCGGTTCTCTGGGCATTACCTGACGCTGAGGAGCGAAAGTGTGGGGAGCGAACAGGATTAGATACCCTGGTAGTCCACACCGTAAACGTTGGGCGCTAGGTGTGGGACTCATTCCACGAGTTCCGTGCCGCAGCTAACGCATTAAGCGCCCCGCCTGGGGAGTACGGCCGCAAGGCTAAAACTCAAAGGAATTGACGGGGGCCCGCACAAGCGGCGGAGCATGCGGATTAATTCGATGCAACGCGAAGAACCTTACCTAGGTTTGACATATACGAGAAGCCTCTGGAGACAGAGGTCTCTTTGGACACTTGTATACAGGTGGTGCATGGCTGTCGTCAGCTCGTGTCGTGAGATGTTGGGTTAAGTCCCGCAACGAGCGCAACCCTCGTCTTATGTTGCCAGCACGTAATGGTGGGGACTCATAAGAGACTGCCGGGGTCAACTCGGAGGAAGGTGGGGATGACGTCAAGTCATCATGCCCCTTATGCCTAGGGCTTCACGCATGCTACAATGGCCGGTACAAAGGGCTGCGATACCGCAAGGTGGAGCGAATCCCAAAAAGCCGGTCTCAGTTCGGATTGGGGTCTGCAACTCGACCCCATGAAGTCGGAGTCGCTAGTAATCGCAGATCAGCAACGCTGCGGTGAATACGTTCCCGGGCCTTGTACACACCGCCCGTCACGTCACGAAAGTTGGCAACACCCGAAGCCAGTGGCCCAACCCTTGTGGAGGGAGCTGTCGAAGGTGGGGCGAGCGATTGGGACGAAGTCGTAACAAGGTAGCCGTACCGGAAGGTGCGGCTGGATCACCTCCTTTCTAAGGAGCAACTACTGGCAGGCCTTCGAGTCTGTCCAGGCAGCCTGTTTCGCTGACATTCGTTCAGCGGCAGGCGCTGCTCACTAGTGGAACGTCGACTATTTGGAACACACGAAGGCAACGCCTCGTCAGTACTGTCTCCCGCGCTCTGCGTGGGAGGCGTGGAACCTCGAGGTCGCGTCGGAGTGGGAACCAGGCACACTGTTGGGTCCTGAGGGATCGAGTTTTCGATACCTCTGGGCCTCTTCCCCCTCGAACTGCCCGGCCACGGCCGCGCAAGCGAGGATCTGGTCGAGGAGCCGCCCGTAATTTGAGAACTACACAGTGGACGCGAGCATCTTTGTAGCAAGACAAGCTACTAAGGGCGCATGGTGGATGCCTTGGCACCAAGAGCCGATGAAGGACGTAGGAGCCTGCGATAAGCCCCGGGAAGTTGGCAACCAAGCATTGATCCGGGGATTTCCGAATGGGGAAACCCAGCTGGAGTCATGTCCAGTTACCTCTGCCTGAACACATAGGGCAGTTGGAGGGAACGTGGGGAAGTGAAACATCTCAGTACCCACAGGAAGAGAAAACAAAAGTGATTCCGAGAGTAGTGGCGAGCGAAATCGGAAGAGGCCAAACTCACGCAGTGTGATAGCCGGCAGGCGTTGCTGTATGAGGGTTGTGGGGCCGCTTGGCTGGTTCTGCCGAACCAGCACAGAGTAAGAAACCATCGATGAAGTCGAAGAGGACTGGAAAGTCCCGGCATAGAGGGTGATACCCCCGTATACGTAAGTCGATGGCTCTGAAGCGTCACCCCAAGTAACACGGAACCCCTGAAATTCCGTGTGAATCTGGCGGGACCACCCGTTAAGCCTAAATACTCCTTGGTGACCGATAGCGGACAAGTACCGTGAGGGAAAGGTGAAAAGTACCCCTGGCGGGGAGTGAAATAGTACCTGAAACCATGTGCCTACAAACCGTTGGAGCCTCCCTTGTGGGGGTGACAGCGTGCCTTTTGAAGAATGAGCCTGCGAGTTTGCGTTGTGTCGCAAGGTTAACCCGTGTGGGGAAGCCGTAGCGAAAGCGAGTCCTAATAGGGCGACGTAGTGGCACGATCAAGACCCGAAGCGAAGTGATCTATCCATGGGCAGGTTGAAGCGCGGGTAAGACCGCGTGGAGGACCGAACCCACTTAGGTTGAAAACTGAGGGGATGACCTGTGGATAGGGGTGAAAGGCCAATCAAACTTCGTGATAGCTGGTTCTCCCCGAAATGCATTTAGGTGCAGCGTCGCGTGTTTCTTGCTGGAGGTAGAGCACTGGATAGTCTAGGGGGCCTACAAGCTTACCGAAATTAACCAAACTCCGAATGCCAGTAAGTGAGAGCGCGGCAGTGAGACTGCGGGGGATAAGCTCCGTAGTCGAAAGGGAAACAGCCCAGACCATCAGCTAAGGTCCCTAAGCGATAACTAAGTGGAAAAGGATGTGAAGTCGCAGAGACAACCAGGAGGTTGGCTTAGAAGCAGCCACCCTTGAAAGAGTGCGTAATAGCTCACTGGTCAAGTGATTTCGCGCCGACAATGTAGCGGGGCTCAAGTTATCCACCGAAGCTATGGCATTCATGCGTTAGCCCGGCCCGGGTCATACCGGGTCCAGGTGCGTGGATGGGTAGGGGAGCGTCGTGTGGCGAGTGAAGCGGCGGTGTGAACCAGTCGTGGACGCCACACGAGTGAGAATGCAGGCATGAGTAGCGAATGAAGAGTGAGAAACTCTTCCGCCGAATGATCAAGGGTTCCAGGGTCAAGCTAATCTGCCCTGGGTAAGTCGGGACCTAAGGCGAGGCCGACAGGCGTAGTCGATGGACAACGGGTTGATATTCCCGTACCGGCAAAACAGCGCCCATGACGACCCTAGTGATGCTAAGTGCCCAAAACCTCCGGGATCCTTCGGGACGATGGAGGCGGAGCGCACGATCCGAACTAGCAGTAGTCAAGCGATGGGGTGACGCAGGAAGGTAGTCGAACCGTGGCGATGGTTGTCCACGGCCAAGGGTGTAGGGCGCAACGCAGGCAAATCCGCGTTGCACAAGCCTGAGACCTCACAGCGAGTCCTTATGGACGAAGTCGATGATCCTATGCTGCCGAGAAAAACCTCTAGCGAGCTGTGCGCCGCCCGTACCCCAAACCGACTCAGGTGATCAGGTAGAGAATACCAAGGCGATCGAGTGAACCATGGTTAAGGAACTCGGCAAAATGCCCCCGTAACTTCGGGAGAAGGGGGGCCGGATTTGTCAATGCACTTGCTGCAGGAAGCAATGATGGCCGCAGAGACCAGGCCCAAGCGACTGTTTACTAAAAACACAGGTCCGTGCGAAGTTGTAAGACGATGTATACGGACTGACTCCTGCCCGGTGCTGGAAGGTTAAGGGGACGTGTTAGTTCTTCGGAGCGAAGCGCAGAACTTAAGCCCCAGTAAACGGCGGTGGTAACTATAACCATCCTAAGGTAGCGAAATTCCTTGTCGGGTAAGTTCCGACCTGCACGAATGGAGTAACGACTTGGGCGCTGTCTCAACCATGGACTCGGCGAAATTGCAGTACGAGTAAAGATGCTCGTTACGCGCGGCAGGACGGAAAGACCCCGGGACCTTTACTACAGTTTGGTATTGGTGTTTGGTTCGATTTGTGTAGGATAGGTGGGAGACTTTGAAACTCGGACGCCAGTTCGGGTGGAGTCAACGTTGAAATACCACTCTGATCGAATTAGATGTCTAACCTAGGTCCGTAATCCGGATCAGGGACAGTGCCTGATGGGTAGTTTAACTGGGGCGGTTGCCTCCTAAAGAGTAACGGAGGCGCTCAAAGGTTCCCTCAGCCTGGTTGGCAATCAGGTTTTGAGTGTAAGTGCACAAGGGAGCTTGACTGTGAGAGTGACATCTCGAGCAGGGACGAAAGTCGGAACTAGTGATCCGGCGCTGGCATGTGGAAGCGGCGTCGCTCAACGGATAAAAGGTACCCCGGGGATAACAGGCTGATCTTCCCCAAGAGTCCATATCGACGGGATGGTTTGGCACCTCGATGTCGGCTCGTCGCATCCTGGGGCTGGAGTAGGTCCCAAGGGTTGGGCTGTTCGCCCATTAAAGCGGCACGCGAGCTGGGTTTAGAACGTCGTGAGACAGTTCGGTCCCTATCCGCCGCGCGCGCAGGAAACTTGAGAAAGGCTGTCCCTAGTACGAGAGGACCGGGATGGACGAACCTCTGGTGTGCCAGTTGTTCTGCCAAGAGCACGGCTGGTTGGCTACGTTCGGAAGTGATAACCGCTGAAAGCATCTAAGCGGGAAGCACGTTTCAAGATGAGGTTTCCCACCGGGTTAACCGGGTAAGGCCCCCAGCAGACTACTGGGTTGATAGGCCGGAGGTGTACAGCAGAAATGCCCAGCCGACCGGTACTAATAGGCCGAGGGCTTGTCCCTCAAAGATGTTGCGCGTCCACTGTGTGGTTCCCGAGTTACGGTCGGGAGCCAAGACCTGGGAGACCAGGTCCAAGGCTTTTGCATAACTCCATAGAGTTTCGGCGGCCATAGCGAACGGGAAATACCCGGTCCCATTCCGAACCCGGAAGTCAAGCCGTTCAGCGCCGATGGTACTGCGACCGGGAGGTCGTGGGAGAGTAGGACGTCGCCGGACATACTTTCACCAGGGCCGCTCCTTTTGGAGCGGCCCTGGTGCTTTTTCATCCCCCAGAACCCCAGGAGCCGTCGTGCCACAGGACCGTCGACCCTCCGGTGCCGGCGCTCGTTCCGGAGGCGGTCGTTCAGGTGGCGGCCGGTCCCAGGACCGTCGCCCCTCCGACCGCAAGCCGGGCCGCAAGCCGGCCCGCGACGCGGAGCGGACGCCCCGCTCGGAGAACCAGCAGAAGTACGACGGGCCGCCGATCCCCGAGCACATCACCGGTCGCGAGCTCGACCGGTCGGTGCAGGCGCAGCTCAAGTCATTGCCCGAGAAGCTGGCGCAGCGGGTGGCCCGCCACCTGGTGGCGGCCGGCGAGCTGATCGACAGCGAGCCGAAGACCGCCTACGAGCACACCCTCGCCGCGCGGTCGCGCGCCGGCCGGCTGGCCGTCGTGCGCGAGGCGGTGGGCGAGTCGGCGTACGCCGCGGGCGAGTACACCGAGGCGCTGGCCGAGCTCCGGGCGGCGAAGCGGATGAACGGCGTCCAGGACTACGTCGCGATCATGGCCGACTGCGAGCGCGCCCTCGGCCGCCCCGACCGCGCCCTCACGCTGATCCGCAACACCCCCAAGGAGGGGTTGGCACCCCCGCTGCTGGCGGAGCTGACCATCGTGGAGGCGGGTGCCCGCCGCGACCGGGGCGAGATCGATGCGGCCCTCCGGACCCTCGAGAGCGCGCCGCTGCTGAGCAAGACGCGCGAGCCGTGGGTGGCCCGGCTGCGCTACGCCTACGCCGACACGCTGCTGGCCGCGAGTCGGCCACAGGACGCGCTGACCTGGTTCCACCGCACCGACGCCGTCGACGCCGAGGCCAATACCGACGCCGTCGGAGCGGGCCGCCGAGCTCGAGAAGATGCTCGACGCGGAGCAGTGACCGTGCTCGGGTCCTGCGACGAACCGCTCTCGTCGGCCTACGACGTGGCCGTGCTCGACCTCGACGGTGTGGTGTACGTCGGCCCTGACGCCGTGCCCGGAGCCCCCGAGGCCCTCAACGCGGCGCAGGACGGAGGGATGCACCTGGCCTTCGTCACCAACAACGCCGCCCGTACCCCCGACACCGTGGGGGAGCAGCTGCGGAGCCTGGGGGTGGACGCGCACGACGAGGACGTCGTCACCAGCGCCCAGGCGACCGCGCGGCTGCTCGCCAAGGAGCTGCCGCAGGGCAGCAAGGTGTTCCTGGTCGGCGGCGAGGGGCTCGAGCAGGCGCTGCTCGAGCGTGGGCTCGAACCCGTCACTGAACCGGCGCGACGACGTCGCGGCGGTGGCACAGGGCTACGGCCCCGACATGCCGTGGAGCCAGGTCGTGCAGGGCGCGATCCTCGTGCGCTCCGGGCTGCCCTGGGTGGTCAGCAACACCGACATGACGATCCCGACCGCCACCGGGATCGGACCGGGCAACGGGACGCTCGTCGACCTCGTCGCGCGCTACGCCGAGCGGGAGCCGGTGGTGGCCGGGAAGCCCAAGCGGCCGTTGTTCGAGGAGACCCTGGCCCGCGTCGGGGGTGAGCGACCGCTCGTGATCGGCGACCGGCTCGACACCGACATCGAGGGGGCCGTGACGATGGGGTGGGACAGCCTGCTCGTGCTCACCGGGGTCACCGGGCTGGCGGAGCTGGTCGGGGCGGCGCCGGAGCACCGGCCGACGTACGTCGCCGCTGGACTCGACGCCCTCGCGGAGCCGCAGCCCGCCGTGGAGCAGGACGGCTCGCTGGGGGGCTGGAGCGCCAGTGTCGACGGCGGCCGGCTGCGCGTGAGCGGAGAAGGCTCGACCGCGGACTGGTGGCGCGTGGTCACCGTCGCCGGGTGGCAGCACCTGGACAAGACCGGCCAGGCCGTCGCGATCGACGACCTCCAGGTCCCCGGCTAGGCGCTGCCATACTCCCGGCATGACCAGGAGTGCGATCCGCACGCCGGATCAGCGCCTGCGCGTCTTCGTCTCCTCGACGCATGGGCGAGCTGGCGGAGGAGCGCCGAGCGGTCCGCGTCGGCCGTCGAGCAGCTGCGGCTCTCGCCGATCCTGTTCGAGCTCGGGGCTCGCCCGCACCCACCCCGCGCGCTGTACCGCTCCTACCTCGAGCAGTCGGACGTGTTCCTCGGCGTCTACTGGCAGAGCTACGGCTGGGTCGCCCCGGACATGGAGATCTCCGGGCTCGAGGACGAGCTCGTGCTGTCCGCGGGCATGCCGCGCCTGGTCTACGTCAAGCGGCCGGCGCCGGACATGCAGCCCGGGCTGACGAAGATGCTCGCGCGTCTGAGGGACGAGGACTCCACGTCCTACAAGCCGTTCGCCGACGCCGACGAGCTGCACCGGCTGGTGCTGGACGACCTCGCGCTGATGCTCACCGAGAGGTTCGACCGGCGCCGCCAACGTCGTCCGAGGACGTTCCGCCGGCCGGGCGCCACCTCCTCCGAACGACCTCGTTCGTCGGTCGCGAGCAGGCCCTGGCCGATCTCTGTGACGTGCTCACGGGTGGTGAGACGCGTCTGGTCACGCTGGCGGGCCCGGGCGGGACGGGCAAGACGCGCCTCGCGCTGGAGGCTGCCGCCGGGTGTCGGCTCGAGCTTCCCGCACGGCGTGGTCTTGGTGGACCTCAGCGCTGAGCACGACCCGCAGCGGGTGCTGCGCCGCGATCGTCCGGGGCGTGGCGCCGGTCGCGGCCGCGGACGCGCCGACCGCTCGAGGCCCTCGAACGGGGTCTGCGCGATCGCACGACTGCTGCTCGTGCTCGACAACTTCGAGCAGGTGACGGCGGCCGGACCCGAGCGTCGTCCGGCTCGTTGCAGCGCTGCCCGCGGCTCACCGTCGCTCGTCACCAGCCGCGAGGCCCTGCGGGTGCGGGGCGAGCAGCGTCGTCGCCGTGCCCCCGCTGGCGCTTCCCGTCGAGGGCCCGGTCACGGTCGACGCGGCGCCCAGGACGCCGCCGCCGTACGGCTGTTCGCTCGACCGCGCCGGCGACGTCGTACCCGGCTTCACGCTCGACGACGGCCAACGTGCGCCGACGTCGTGGCGATCTGCCGGCGGCTCGACGGGCTGCCGCTGGCCATCGAGCTGGCGGCCGCACGCATGCGGTTGTTCGCGATCGACGAGCTGCGCGCCCGTCTCGAGCAGGGGGCTCGACGAGCTGCGGGGCGGCGCGCGGGACCTGCCCGAGCGGCAGCAGACGCTGCGCCAGACGATCGAGTGGAGCGCCGGGCTGCTGGACCGCCGACGAGCGGCGGCGTGTTCGCGGCGCTGTCGGTCTTCAGCGGAGCGCGACTGCCGGACGTCGAGGCGGTGCTGCGGGCAGGTGTCCGACGCTCGCCGGCATCGACGTCGTCGAGTGCCTCGGCTCCCTGGTCGACAAGAGCCTCGTCCGCACCACGCCGGGGACGCTGGGCCGTCCGCGCTTCGCGATGCTGGAGACGATCCGGGCCTACGCGCGCGAGCTGCTCGACTGCCGAGCCGGAGCTGCGGTCGCCGGTCTCTGGCGCGCACACGCCGAGCACTACACCGACCTCGCCCGGCGATGGCGGGGCAGCTTCGGTGTCGGCAAGCGTGACCGAGGCGCTCGCCGCACTCGGCGACGAGCAGGGCAACCTGCGGACGGCCTGGTCCTACTGGGTGCGCAGAGGGCGAGATCTCGCAGCTCAACGACCTGCTCGAGCTGCTCTGGGGGTTCTACGACGCGCAGGGCGCCTACCGCGAGGCGGTAGCCCTCGGGGACGACCTCCTCGCGGTCCTCTCACTGCAGCCGGACACGACGGAGCGGGTCCGCGACGAGATCGCGATGGAGGCGAGCCTGGCGCGTTCGATGATCGCGGTCCGCGGCTACACGGCAGAGGTGGAGCGGGGCATCCGCGACGCGCTGGCCCGCGTGAGCGCGTCCGGCGAGGCGCCGCAGAGGTTCCCGGTCCTGCGCGCCCTGGGCACGCTCCACCTGCTGTGCGCGGACCTCCCGCGCTGCCGGGAGATCAGCGGGGAGCTGATCGGGATCGCCGAGGGGCTGCAGGACCCGACCCTGCTCGCCGATGCGCACCAGCTCGCCGGCATCGCACAGATGGGTGTGGACGTCGAGACCGGGCTGCGCCACCTCGACGCCTCGATCGACTTCTTCGAGGCCAGCCCACCCCCACGGATCCAGTTCCGCGTGGGCCCGAACCCGGGTGTGGTCGCTCACGTGATCTCAGGGCTGATGCTGTGGATGACCGGCTTCCCGGACCGTGCACAGCGACGCGTCGACCGCGGGCTCGAGCTGGCGGCCGGGATGGGCCATCCCTACACCCACGCGTACGCGCTGTTCCACGCCTCGCTCCTCGCGTTCTGGCGAAGCGATCTCGAGCAGCTCGCCCTCCACGCCGAGCAGCTGCGCCGCATCGCCAAGGCGCACGACTACCCGATCTGGGGTGCCCTCTCGATGGTGCTCGCGGGTACCGCACGGATCGGCGCCGGGGAGGCTGAGGACGGGTTGGCCTCGGTCGACGACGGGTTCGCGCTGTACGCCGGCCTCGACACGCCGCCGATCTTCTGGAGCGGGATTGCTCACCATTCGGGCGGCCGGGTGCCTGATGGCGGGGCGGCTCGAGGATGCCGGCCGGTACATCGACGAGGCGGCAGCCGCACTCTGGGAGAGCACCCCGGAGGAGGCCGACCTCGAGATCCTGCGCGGTGACCTGCTGCTGAGCCTGCCCGAGCCGGACCCGGTCGGAGCGGCAGCAGCGTACGAACGAGCTGCGGCGGTGGCAGAGGAGCGTGGCACGTGCATGAGCCAGCTCCAGGCGCTCACTCGCCTGGCCGGCCTCAGTCGCGGCAGCGCCGGCGAGACGGCGACACGCGCAGCCCTGCGAGACATGTTCGAGAGCTTCACCGAGGGCTTCGGCTCGGCCCCGCTGCTGGCGGCGAGTGCGCTGCTCGACGGCGCACCGGATCAGTCCCGTGGCTGAGCAGCCTGTCGCGGCGGAGTACGACGACGATCCCGGTAGCCTCCCTCATGGTCGAAAGCACCGGGAACGAGCAGGTCGATGCCGTCGTGGCCAGCCTCGAGCCGCTCGACGAGCTGGCCGTGAGCGAGCACGTCGCGGTCTTCGAGCGCGCGCACGAGTCGCTCGGACAGCTGCTCGCCGGCGCACCACAGGACTGAGCGTGCCGCCGCGGCGGCTGCGGCTCGACGCCGAGCTGGTGCGCCGTGGTCTCGCCCGCTCGCGCGAGCACGCCAGCGAGCTGATCGCCGCAGGCCGGGTCAGCGTCAACCGCGGCGTCGCCACCAAGCCGGCCACGGCCGTGACCACGGACGCCGACCTCGTCGTACGACGCGACGACACGGACCCCGACTACGCGAGCCGCGGTGGCCACAAGCTGGCCGGGGCGCTCTCGGTGTTCCAGCCGCAGGGACTCGGGTGGCGGGGCGCCGCTGCCTCGACGCCGGCGCCTCGACCGGCGGGTTCACCGACGTGCTGCTGCGCGCCGGTGCGCGCGAGGTGGTGGCGGTCGACGTCGGATACGGGCAGCTGGTGTGGTCGCTGCGCAACGACCCGCGGGTGCAGGTGCACGACCGCACCAACGTCCGCGACCTGACCGAGGAGGCGGTCGGCGGGCCGGTCGACCTCGTCGTCGGCGACCTCTCCTTCATCTCGCTGACCCTCGTCCTCGACGCCCTGATCGGGGTGGTCCGCGCCGAGGGCGACCTGGTGCTGATGGTCAAGCCGCAGTTCGAGGTGGGCAAGGACCGGCTCGGCGCAGGGGGGAGTGGTGCGGGAGCCGGCCGACCGGGCGGACGCCGTGAGCAGGTGCTCCTCGCGGCCGACGCGCGCGGCTGGGGAGGTCGCGGGGTCACCGCGAGCCCGTTGCCGGGACCGTCGGGGAACGTCGAGTTCTTCGTCTGGCTCAGGCGTGGCGCCTCCGAGGTGGACCGCGACGCAGTCGAGGCCGAGGTGGCCCGCTCCGCGTCCTGGGGGGAACCGGGTGAGAAGGTGAACCGGTGACCGCGCAGGCCGACGAGACCGCGCAGGAGGCGATCCGCCGCATCCTGCTGCTGACCCACACGGGCCGGCAGGAGGCGCGCGGAGTGACGCTGGCGCGTGGTCCGCGCGCTCGCCGCAGCACGGCCTGCGGGTGCGGATGCTCGACAACGAGGCCAAGGAGCTCGAGCTGGGGCCGGACAACGGGGTCGAGGTCGTCACCGTCGAGAACGCCGCCTGCGACCAGTGCGAGCTGGCGGTGGTCATCGGGGGCGACGGCACCATCCTGCGCGCCGCCGAGATCACCCGCGGGTCCACGCACCCCGCTGCTCGGCGTCAACCTCGGGCACGTCGGCTTCCTCGCCGAGGCCGAGAGCGAGGACATCGACACGATGATCGAGGCGGTCGTCGAGCGTCGCTACACCAGCGAGGAGCGGATGACCCTCGACGTGAGCGTCTACCGCGACCGCGAGCTCGTCGAGACCACGTGGGCGCTCAACGAGGCGAGCGTCGAGAAGGCCGCGCGCCAGCGGATGCTCGAGGTCGATCATCGAGGTCGACGACCGGCCGCTGAGCAAGTTCGGCTGCGACGGCGTCGTGTGCGCCACCCCGACCGGTTCCACGGCGTACAACTTCAGCGCCGGCGGACCGGTCGTGTGGCCGGCGGTCGAGGCACTGCTGATCGTGCCGATCAGCGCGCACGCGCTGTTCGCACGCCCGATGGTGGTGGCGCCCGACTCGGTGCTGGCGGTCGAGGTCCTGGCCCAGACCGAGGGCGCACGGGGTGCTCTGGTGCGACGGGCGGCGGACGGTCGAGCTGCCGCCGGGTGCCCGCATCGAGGTGCGGCGAGGCACGTACGCCGGTGCGGTTGGTGCGACTCCACGAGGCACCCTTCACCGACCGGCTCGTGGCCAAGTTCGGGCTCCCGGTCGAGGGGTGGCGCGGCGGGTTCGAGCGGCGCCGGCGGCAGGACCCGACGGAGGCCTGATGATCGAGGAGATCCGGATCAGCTCGCTCGGCGTGATCGAGGAGTCCCTGCTCGAGCTCGGCACCGGCCTGACCGTGATCACCGGCGAGACGGGTGCCGGCAAGACGATGCTGGTGACGGCGCTGGGTCTGCTCCTCGGGGGGCGGGCCGACTCGGGCACCGTCCGCACCGGCGCCCGCGCGGCCCGCGTCGAGGGCGTGATCGCCGCCGACGAGCGGCTGACCGCCCTCGCGGAGGAGCACGGTGGCGAGGCCGAGGCGGGACATCTCCTGGTCGGCCGGCAGGTCTCCGCGGAGGGTCGTTCGCGCGCCTTCCTCGGGGGAGCCTCGGTCCCGGCTGCGGTCCTGGGACGCGTCGGCGAGGCACTGGTGGCGGTGCACGGCCAGTCCGACCAGCACCGGCTGTTGCGGCCCGAGGCACAGCGCGACGCCCTGGACGCCTTTGCCGGCGACGACCTGGCGGAGCTCACGACCAGCTACCGCGCCGGCTACGCCCGGCTGCGCGAGGTCGAGGCCGACCTGCGCGAGGTGCTCGGCTCCGCGCGCGAGCGCGCCCGGGAGGCCGACCTGCTGCGACTCGGGCTCGAGGAGATCGAGGCGGTGGCGCCGGTCGCGGGCGAGGACCAGGCGCTGGCCGTGGAGGAGAGCCGCCTGGGGTTCGCCGACACGCTGCGCACGGCCGCAGAGACGGCGCGAGAGGCGCTGTCGGCCGAGGGCGACTCGCCCGACGCCCTGGGCACCGTGGCCGCCGCCCGCGGCGCGCTCGAGGGCGTCCGGGAGCACGACCCCGAGGCGGCATCGCTGGCCGACCGGGTGGCCGAGGTCAGCTACCTGCTGGCCGACGTGGCCGCCGACGTCGCGTCCTACGCGACGGCGGTCGAGACCGACCCGGTGCGCATGGCCGCGGTGTCCGAGCGACGCGCGGCGCTGACCGCGCTGACCAGGAAGTACGGCGAGACGCTGGACGAGGTGCTCGAGTGGAGCCGCGTCTCGGCCGAGCGGCTGCTGGCCATCGACGGCTCCGACGAGCGGGTGGCCGGGCTCCGCGACGAGCGTGACCGGCTGCGCTCGACCCTCGGTGCTCAGGCCGCCCAGCTCTCCGCGAAGCGGTCCGCCGCCGGTGAGCGGTTGGCCGAGGCGGTCACCGCCGAGCTGCAGGAGCTCTCCATGCCTCACGCGCGGTTCCTGGTCCGGGTCGACCGGGTCCCCGACGAGAAGGGTCTGGACCTCGACGGAGTCCGGTGGCGGTTCGGCCCCAGCGGCATCGACGAGGTCGAGCTGCTGCTGGCGGCGAACACCGGTTCGGAGCCGCGGCCGCTCGGCAAGAGCGCGTCCGGCGGCGAGCTGTCGCGGGTGATGCTGGCCATCGAGGTCTCGCTCGCCGACACCCGGCCGGTGCCCACGTTCGTCTTCGACGAGGTCGACGCCGGCGTCGGCGGGAAGGCAGCGGTCGAGATCGGCCGCCGGCTCGGGGCACTGGCCCGGTCGGCGCAGGTGCTCGTCGTGACGCACCTGCCCCAGGTCGCCGCGTTCGCCGACCACCACGTCGTCGTACGCAAGAGCAGCGACGGGTCGGTGACCACGTCCGGGCTGACCGTGCTCGACGATGCCGGGCGGGTGCAGGAGCTGTCGCGGATGCTCGCCGGGCTCGAGGAGTCCGACACCGCCATGGCTCACGCCAAGGAGCTCCTCGAGGTGGCCCGCGGCGTTGCGGCGCAGAGTCCGGGGAAGTCTTGATAGGGTTGAATTCCGTGGCAGCCGCTCATCCGACCAAGCACGTTTTCGTGACCGGAGGCGTCGCCTCCTCTCTCGGCAAGGGCCTCACCGCCTCGAGCCTCGGCCGGCTGCTCCGCTCGCGCGGACTGCGCGTGACGATGCAGAAGCTGGACCCCTACCTCAACGTCGATCCCGGGACGATGAACCCGTTCCAGCATGGCGAGGTGTTCGTCACCAACGACGGGGCCGAGACCGACCTCGACATCGGGCACTACGAGCGGTTCCTCGACACCGACCTCGGCCAGATCGCGAACGTGACGACCGGCCAGGTCTACTCGAGCGTGATCGCCAAGGAGCGGCGCGGCGACTACCTCGGCGACACCGTGCAGGTGATCCCCCACATCACCAACGAGATCAAGGACCGCGTCCTGGCGATGGGCGGCCCCGAGATCGACGTGGTGATCACCGAGATCGGCGGCACAGTCGGCGACATCGAGTCGCTGCCCTTCCTCGAGGCCGCGCGCCAGGTGCGCCACGACGTCGGCCGCGACAACGTCTTCTTCCTGCACGTCTCGCTGGTGCCGTGGATCGGGCCGTCGGGCGAGCTCAAGACCAAGCCCACCCAGCACTCCGTCGCCGCACTGCGGTCGATCGGTATCCAGCCCGACGCCATCGTGTGCCGCGCCGACCGCGAGATCCCGGCCTCGGTGAAGCGCAAGATCTCGCTGATGTGCGACGTCGACGAGGAGGCGGTCGTCACGGCCGCCGACGCGCCGTCGATCTACGACATCCCCAAGGTGCTGCACCGCGAGGGCCTCGACGCCTACGTCGTACGACGGCTCAGCCTGCCGTTCCGCGACGTCGACTGGACGCTGTGGGACCAGCTCCTCCAGCAGGTGCACCACCCCAATGAGGAAGTCACGATCGGGCTCGTCGGGAAGTACATCGACCTGCCTGATGCCTACCTCTCGGTCGTCGAGGCGCTCCGGGCCGGCGGGTTCGCCCACGAGGCCAAGGTCAACATCAAGTGGATCGCCTCCGACGACTGCCAGACGCCCGAGGGTGCGGCTCACAACCTGTCCGAGGTCGATGCGATCTGCGTGCCGGGCGGGTTCGGGATCCGGGGCATCGAGGGCAAGCTCGGGGCGCTCACCTACGCGCGGACCCACAAGATCCCCACGCTCGGCCTGTGCCTCGGGCTGCAGTGCATGGTGATCGAGTACGCCCGCTCGACGGCCGGCCTGGAGAAGGCGGCGTCGACCGAGTTCGACCCCGACTGCCCCGAGCCGGTGATCGCGACGATGGCCGAGCAGCACGCCTACGTCGATGGCGCCGGTGACCTCGGCGGCACGATGCGGCTCGGGCTCTATCCGGCCGACCTCAAGGACGGCACCGTCGTGCGCGCGGCCTACGGCGAGAGACGGGTCGAGGAGCGACACCGGCACCGCTACGAGGTCAACAACGGCTACCGCGAGCAGCTCGAGGCGGCCGGGATGGTCTTCTCCGGCACCTCGCCGGACAACAACCTCGTCGAGTTCGTGGAGCTGCCGGCCGACGTACACCCCTACTACGTCGCCACCCAGGCCCACCCCGAGCTGCGGTCGCGCCCGACGAGGCCGCACCCGCTGTTCGCCGGCCTGGTCGCGGCGGCCCTGCAGCGCCAGCGCGAGCTGCTCATCCCGATGGACGAGAGCGCGCTGCGTCGTCGCTGGGTGGCCGAGCAGGAGGAGGCCGAGGACGACCGGGGCGTCGCGCCCGTGGTCGGGCCGGCGCTCGTCGGACAGGAGCACGAGGGCGACGACGTCGAGCCGCCGGAGCCCGCGTTCGTGGCCCGCCACCGGGCCTGAGCGTGGCCGATGCGGGGGAGGACGAGCAGCGGGAGCTGATCGACAGGCCGAGGTCCTGGCCAGTCGTCGAGACTCGCGACCTGCACCGTGACGAGTGGGTCGTGGCGCTGCGCGAGGACCTCGTCACCCGACCCGATCACCCCGAGGACTCGTTCCGCCGGCTGGTGCTCGAGCATCCCGGCGCGGTGATCGTGCTCGCCCTCGACAAGGAGGAGCGGGTGTGCTGCCTGCGCCAGTACCGGCACGCCAGCCAGGGCGTGATGATCGAGCTCCCCGCCGGGATCCGCGACGAGGGCGACGAGGACCCGCAGGTCACGGCCGCCCGCGAGCTGCAGGAGGAGGCCGAGCTCCGGGCCGAGCACTGGCAGCTGCTCACCACCTCCTGGCCCTCTGCGGGCATCTCCTCCGAGCGGCATCTCGCCTACCTCGCCACCGGGCTCTCCAAGGCACCGCGCGGCGACTTCGAGATGCACGCGGAGGAGGCCGAGATCGAGGTCTTCTGGTGCCCCTTCGAGGAGCTGCTCGACGCCGTCCTCGACGGCAGGGTCCAGGAGGGTCCGCTGATGATCGCCGTCCTCGCCTACGACGCCCTGAGGCGCCGCGACCGCCTCTGACCACCGCTCGGCGTCCTACCGCGTGCACCGAACCCCCGCTCACCTGATGGGATGGGGCGCATGAGCGTGGACATCTCCGAGCTCCTGCGGGAGCACCCGGTCCTCGACGGGCACAACGACCTGCTGTGGGCGGCCCGGGAGCTGGTCGGCTACGACTTCGAGCGCCTGGACCTGAACGACTCCGAGACCTGTCGGACGATCGGGACGCAGACCGACCTGCCGCGGCTGCGGGCCGGGGGAGTGGGGGCGCAGTTCTGGTCGGTGTTCGTCCCCTCCGACCTCCCGGCGGGCGCGGCCGTGACCGCGACCCTCGAGCAGATCGACGCGGCGTACGCCATGTTCGCGCGGTACGACGACCAGCTGCTCGCGGCCACCACGGTCGAGGACGTCGAGCGGGCATGGGCGCAGGGCAGGATCGCCTGCCTGATGGGCGCGGAGGGCGGCCACCAGATCGACGAGTCGCTCGGCACGCTGCGGATGCTGCACCGCCTCGGCGTGCGGTACCTGACGCTGACCCACAACGAGAACAACCCGTGGGCCGACTCCGCCACCGACGCGCCCGTCCTCGGCGGCCTGTCGCAGTTCGGCCGCGAGGTGGTCGCCGAGATGAACCGCATCGGCATGCTGGTCGACCTCTCCCACGTGAGCGCCGACGTGATGCACCAGGCGCTGGACGCGAGCAGCAAGCCGGTCGTGTTCTCCCACTCGTCCGCCCGAGCGCTCTGCGACCACCCGCGCAACGTGCCCGACGACGTGCTGGCCCGGCTCTCCGACAACGGCGGAGTGTGCATGGTGACGTTCGTGCCGCACTTCGTCAGCCAGGAGGTGCGCGACTTCCACGAGGTCGACCTGCCGGGCCACGACGCCGCGGCCGGCCCGGGCGCGAGCCTCGACGACGTCGTCGCCCACGTCGAGCACGTGCGTGAGGTCGCCGGCGTCGAGCACGTCGGCCTCGGCGGTGACTACGACGGCACGCCGCACCTCCCCGACGGTCTCGAGGACGTCACCGGCTACCCGCGGGTGCTGCAGGCGCTGGCCGACCGCGGCTGGTCCGCCCAGGAGCTGGCCGGGCTCACCTGCCGCAACGTGCTGCGGACGATGCGTGACGCCGGGCTCACGGACGCCGCTGCGGCCGCTCGGGAGTAGTGTCGCCGGGAGGTCTCGGCAAGCTCGACCACCCATGAGGTGAAGGAGGGGTCCCGTGCGGATCGGCGTGCCCAAGGAAGTCAAGAACCACGAGTACCGGGTGGCGATCACCCCCATCGGGGTCCACGAGCTGGTCTCCCACGGCCACGAGGTGTTCGTCGAGCGGGACGCCGGCATCGGCTCCCAGATCGAGAACGACGAGTTCGTCGCGTCGGGCGCGAAGATCCTGGACTCGGCCGACGACGTGTGGGACGACGCCGAGATGGTGCTCAAGGTCAAGGAGCCCGTCGCCGAGGAGTACCACCGGATGCACGAGGGGCTGGTGCTGTTCACCTACCTGCACCTCGCCGCCGACCGGCCGCTCACCGACGAGCTGATCGAGCGCAAGGTCACCGGCATCGCCTACGAGACGGTCCAGCTGCCCTCGGGCTCGCTGCCGCTGCTCTACCCGATGTCGGAGGTTGCCGGCTGCCTCGCACCGCAGGTGGGTGCCCATGCGCTGCTCAAGGCACAGGGCGGCCGCGGGGTGCTGCTCGGCGGCGTCGGCGGCGTGGCCAACGCCAAGGTGCTCGTGATCGGGGCCGGCGTCTCCGGCCAGAACGCCGCCAACATCGCCCTCGGCATGGGCGCCGACGTGACCCTGCTCGACACCGACCTCGACAAGCTGCGGATGTCGTTCTGGCGCTACAACAACCGGGTGCACGGGCTGGCCTCCTCCAAGCTCGCCATCGAGCAGCAGGTGCGCGAGGCCGACCTGGTCATCGGCGCGGTGCTGATCCCCGGGGCGAAGGCCCCCACGCTGGTCAGCAACGAGCTGGTCTCGCAGATGAAGCCGGGCTCGGTGCTGGTCGACATCGCGGTCGACCAGGGCGGCTGCTTCGAGGACACCCATGCGACCACGCACGCCGACCCGACGTACGAGGTGCACGGCTCGGTGTTCTACTGCGTGGCCAACATGCCCGGCGCAGTGCCGAACACCTCCACCTACGCGCTCACCAACGCGACGCTGCCCTACACCGTGGCGCTGGCCAACAAGGGGTGGCAGCAGGCGTCCCGCGACGACCACTCGCTCGCGCTGGGCCTGAACACCCACGACGGCAAGCTGACCAACGGACCGGTGGGGGAGGCCCACGACCTGACGGCGATCGACCTCGAAGCCGCGCTTGCCTGACCAGGCGCCCGCGCCGAGCCCGCTCGTGCGCGCGGTGAGGACCTACCTTGACCATCTGGTCGTCGAGCGCGGGCTCGCCGAGAACTCGGTGAAGTCCTACCGGCGGGACCTGCGCCGCTACCTCGGCCACCTGGACGCCCAGGGGATCACCGAGCTCGACCAGGTGACCGAGCAGACCGTGAGCGGATTCCTGATGGCGCTGCGCGAGGGGGACGGCGAGCACCCTCCGCTGAGCGCGAGCTCGGCCGGGCGCACGGTGGTCGCCGTCCGCGGCTTCCACAAGTTCGCGGTCAAGGACGGGCTGGCCACGGTGGACCCGTCGGCCGGCGTACGGCCCCCGACGCCGGCCAAGCGGCTGCCCAAGGCGGTCTCCCTCGGCGACGTGGAGCGGCTGCTGGAGGCGGCCGGGGCGCCGGGTACGACGCTCGCGCTGCGCGACCGTGCGCTCCTCGAGGTGCTCTACGGCACCGGCGCCCGGATCTCCGAGGCCGTGGGCCTCGACGTGGACGACCTCGAGCTCGACGCCCCGGACGACCAGCAGGGGACCGTGCTGCTGCGCGGCAAGGGCTCCAAGGAGCGGATCGTCCCGGTCGGCAGCTTCGCGCAGGGAGGCGGTGCAGGCCTACGTCGTGCGCGGCCGCCCCGAGCTGGTCGCCGCGGGCAAGGGGACCCCCGCCCTGTTCCTCAACGCGAGAGGCGGGCGGCTGTCCCGGCAGAGCGCCTGGACGGTGATCGTCAAGGCAGCCGAGCGGGCCGGGCTGACCGCCGACATCTCGCCCCACACGCTGCGGCACTCCTTCGCGACCCACCTGCTCGAGGGTGGAGCCGACGTGCGCGTGGTCCAGGAGCTGCTCGGTCACGCCTCGGTGACCACGACGCAGGTCTACACGCTGGTGACGGTGGACAGCCTGCGCGAGGTGTACGCCGCCGCCCACCCCCGCGCGCTGGGCTAGGCTGTCGCCGCCCAGGGTGGCAGGAGGGACCTCGTGGCGAAGCCCACCATCCTCGCGGTCGATGACGACCCCGGGGTATCGCGCGCGATCGTGCGCGACCTCAGGGCACGCTACGGGCAGGACTACCGAGTCGTGCGGGCCACGTCCGGCCCCGAGGCGCTCGCCCTCCTCGCGGAGCTGACCCTGCGGGACCGACCGGTGGCCCTCGTGGTCTCCGACCAGCGGATGCCGGAGATGACCGGCATCGAGATGCTTGCCGAGGTCAGGCAGCCAGGCGCCCGACGCCAAGCTGCTGCTGTTGACCGCGTACGCCGACACCGATGTCGCCATTCGCGCGATCAACGACATCGGCCTCGACTACTACATGTTCAAGCCCTGGGATCCGCCCGAGCAGCAGCTCTACCCGGTCGTCGACGACCTGCTCGGCGACTGGAGCACCGACCATCCCGACACCACCTCGGAGGTGCGAGTGGTCGGCCACCGGTGGTCCGACCGCAGCTACGACCTCAAGACGTTCCTCACGCGCAACCACGTGCCCTACCACTGGCTCGACGTCGAACGTGACGCCGAGGCGCGCACCCTGGTCGAGGTGTCCGGTGCGCTGCCCGAGCAGCTGCCGCTGGTGCTGGTGCCCGACGGCGAGGCGCTGCGCAGCCCGACGACGACGGAGCTCGCGGACGCGCTGGGCCTGCGGACCACGGCCGAGCAACCGCTCTACGACCTGTGCATCGTCGGCAGCGGCCCGGCCGGCCTGGCCGCTGCCGTGTACGCCGCCTCCGAGGGCCTGCGCACCGTGGTCGTGGAGCGGGACGCTCCCGGCGGACAGGCCGGCCAGAGCGCGTCCATCGAGAACTACCTCGGCTTCCCCAAGGGCCTCTCGGGGGCGGACCTGACCCATCGTGCGGTGGCCCAGGCCGCCCGCTTCGGGGCGGAGACCGTGCTGGCCCGCGACGTGGTGGGGTTCGAGGAGCGCGGACCGGTGCGGGCGGTGCTCTTCGAGGGGGGCGGCGAGATCGAGGCTCGTGCCCTCCTGGTCGCCACCGGGGTCTCCTACCGTCGGCTCGAGGCGCCGGGCGTCGACGACCTCGCGGCGCGCGGGGTCTACTACGGGGCCTCGGCCAGCGAGGCGGTGCAGTGCCAGGCCGAGGACGTCTACCTGGTCGGGGCGGCCAACTCGGCGGGCCAGGCGGTGCTCAACCTGGCGCGCTACGCCAAGAAGGTCGTGCTGCTGGTCCGGGGTGACTCTTTGGAGGCGACCATGTCGCAGTACCTCGTCGAGCGGATCCGGGCCGCCGAGAACGTCGAGGTCCGGCTGCGAACGGAGGTCGCGGCGGCATTTGGCGACGGCCACCTCGAGGGGCTCACCCTGCGGGACCGCGACACCGGCGAGCAGGAGGATGTGGCGACGAGCTGGCTGTTCGTGTTCATCGGCGCCTCGCCGCACACCGACTGGCTCGGAGACAGCGTCGTGCGCGACGTGAAGGGTTTCGTCGTCACCGGCCAGGACCTCGCCACCTCCGGCGAGGCGCACCGGTGGACGCTCGGCCGGACGCCGTACGCGCTGGAGACGAGCGTCCCCGGCGTGTTCGCGGCCGGAGACGTGCGACTGGACTCGATGAAGCGCGTCGCCTCAGCCGTCGGCGAGGGTGCCATGTCGGTCTACCTCGTCCACCGCTACCTGGCGACGGTCTGATGGACCTCCAGGAGCTTCGCGCGCTGTCGCTGTTCGACGGCCTGGACGACGAGCAGCTCGACGACCTGCTCAACGGCGGCGAGGAGCGGGCCTTCGGGCCCGGCGACGTGCTCTTCGTGGAGGGGAGACCCGCCGACGAGTGGTGGGTGCTGCTCGAGGGCTCCATCCAGCTGACCCGCCGGGTCGGCACCGAGGAGACCGTCCTGGGGGCGATGACCGTGCCGGGGCAGTGGGCCGGAGGCTTCCGGGCCTGGGACGAGCACGGTGTCTTCTTCGCGACCGGGCGCGCGGTGGAACCGGGGCGCGCGTTCCGGCTGCCCGCGGCGGTGCTGCGCGACCGGGCCCAGGAGTGGTTCGCCTTCGGGGTCAACTTCATCCGCGGGCTGGCCAACACGGTGCGGACGATCGAGTCGGGTGCGCGGCAGCAGGAGGCCCTGGTGGCGCTCGGCACCCTGGCCGCGGGGCTGGCCCACGAGATCAACAATCCCGCGTCCGCGGCGACCCGCGCCGTCGACGCACTGACCGAGACCGCCGGCACCCTGCTCGCCTCGCTCGCCAGCCTGGCTGAGGCGGGCATCGTTGCCACCCAGTTCACGGCCCTGGACACCCTGCGACGCGAGGTCGACTCGCCCGCTGCGGGCCTGGGGACGCTGGAGCTGGCCGACCGTGAGGACCAGCTCTCGGACTGGCTCGCCGACCACGGCGTCGAGCGCGAGTGGCTGATCGCCCCACCGCTGGCCGCCGCAGGGGTCGATGTCGGGTGGTGCCAGCGCGTCGAGGACGTCCTGGGCGGCGCGGCCCTCGGGCCGGGGCTCGAGTGGGTGGCCAGCTCGCTGACGATGGTGGGGCTGCTGGGTGAGGTCAAGGAGTCCACCAGCCGGATCTCCGAGCTCGTGGCGGCGGTGCGCTCCTACTCGCAGCTGGACCGGGCGCCGGTGCAGGACATCGATGTCACCGAGGGACTGGACAGCACCCTGGTGATGCTCAGTCACAAGACCGGGGACGGCATCACCGTCGTCAGGGAGTACGCCGAGGGGGTCCCCACCATCGAGGCGATGGCCGGCGAGCTCAACCAGGTGTGGACCAACCTCTTCGACAATGCCCTCGACGCGATGGACGGTGCCGGCGTCCTGCGGATCGCGACCTCGGTCGACGACCTCGGCCGCGTGGTGGTGGAGATC
This sequence comes from uncultured Actinomycetota bacterium, assembly GCA_963698945.1. Lineage (GTDB taxonomy): Bacteria > Actinomycetota > Actinomycetes > Propionibacteriales > Nocardioidaceae > Marmoricola. The sequence goes on from CAVOST010000004.1 coordinate 22,478, forward strand.
GCCGACACCGGGCCGGGAATGTCTCCCGAGGTGCAGGTGCGCGCCTTCGAACCGTTCTTCACCACCAAGGAGGTCGGGCGCGGCACCGGCCTCGGCCTCGACATCTCGCGACGGATCGTCCGCGAGCGTCACGGCGGCGAGATCGAGGTGGTCTCCCCGGTCGGAGACCCGGCGACGGGGCCCCCGGGCACGCTGGTCCGGGTGCGGCTGCCACAGCGGCGCCACCCAGGACCCTGAGCTGCGCAGCGCCCGCGGGCCGGGTAGTTGATCGTTTGTGGACCAGGGCTGGACCGCTCGTGCACAGGTTCGTCCACAAGTCGACAAGAAACTGTGCATCGACGGCGGGGCGTTACCCACAATCCTTTCCCCAGATTCAGATGATGGTCACAGACTGCCCGAACGGTCCTTGTCCGGGCTCTCCAGCGGTGCATAGAGTCGCGCCCGCGCCGTAACGCCAAGTCGACAAACAGTGGGCCATGGATGCCGGTCCGAACGAAGGGAAGCAGATGAGCGGTGGCGAAGGATTCGGTCCGGGACCGAGCACCTCAGGCATGGGTGGCAGCGCCGCCCCCGAGGTGCCCCCGCTGACCGGGCCCCAGGCGCCGCCTCAACTCTCCGACGGGACACCGACCTCGCCGGCGCTGCGGTTCCGGCCGCGGACGGCCACGGCTCCCGCGGTGCCGCACCAGGCGGCGGGGGAGACCGCCGTGATCGGTCCGACGGGCCGGCCGATGCCCGAGATCCCCGAGCCCCGGCCGCGCACGCAGCACGGCCAGGCCCGCGTGATCGCCATGTGCAACCAGAAGGGCGGCGTCGGCAAGACGACGACGACGATCAACCTGGGTGCCTCGCTCGCGGAGTTCGGCCGCAAGGTGCTGCTCGTCGACTTCGACCCGCAGGGGTCGCTGTCCGTCGGCCTCGGGCTGAACCCCCACCAGATCGAGCTCACGATCTACAACCTGCTGATGCAGAAGGACGTCGAGCTGAAGGACGCGATCGTGCCGACCCGGGTGGAGGGCATGGACCTGCTGCCCTCCAACATCGACCTCTCGGCCGCCGAGGTGCAGCTGGTCCACGAGGTCGGCCGCGAGCAGACCCTGCAGCGGGTGCTGGCGCCGGCCATCGCGGAGTACGACGTCATCCTGATCGACTGCCAGCCCTCGCTGGGCCTGCTGACGGTCAACGCGCTGACGGCCTCCGACGGCGTCATCGTGCCGCTGGAGTGCGAGTACTTCGCGCTGCGTGGAGTGGCGCTGCTCAAGACCACGATCGACAAGGTGCGCGAGCGGCTGAACCCCAAGCTGACCGTCGACGGCGTGCTGGGCACGATGTACGACGGCCGCACGCTGCACGGCCGCGAGGTCATGGAGCGGCTCGTCGAGGCCTGGGGCGACACCGTCTTCCACACCGTCATCAGGCGGACCGTGAAGTTCTCCGACTCGACGGTGGCGGGTGAACCGATCACCAGCTACGCCGGCAGCTCTCCGGGTGCCGATGCCTACCGTCAGCTCGCCAAGGAGGTGGCACAGCGGTGTCCAGACGTGTGAGCCTGCCGACCGCGGACGACCTGTTCCCTCGACGTGAGGCGCCGGTGGCGCTGCGGGCGGCCGAGGCCGATGAGCAGGAGGACCAGTCGCCTGCCTCGCGGCGCTCGAGCGGACGCGTGCGCCACGACGAGAAGATGACGGTCTACGTGACCGCCGACGAGCTGCTCGACATCGAGCACGCCCGGCTGTCGCTGCGCCGGCACCAGGGCCTGGCCGTCGACCGCGGCCGGCTGGTGCGCGAGGCGATCGCGATGGCGCTGGCCGACCTGGAGGCCAACGGCGACGACAGCGAGCTCGTGCGGCGGCTCGTCAGCAGATGACGACCCTCGCCTCCGAGGCGGCGTCCGAGACTTCGGCGGCCGGCGGGTTCGCCGTACGCCTCGACAACTTCGAGGGCCCCTTCGACCTGTTGCTGAGCCTGATCAGCAAGCACAAGATGGACGTCACCGAGGTGGCGCTCTCGACGGTCACCGACGACTTCATCGCCCACATCAAGGCGGCCGACGACGCCTGGGACCTCGAGCAGACGACGTCGTTCCTGCTGGTGGCCTCGACGCTGCTCGACCTCAAGGCGGCGCGGCTGCTGCCGCAGGGCGAGGTCGACGACGAGGAGGACCTGTCGCTGCTCGAGGCCCGCGACCTGCTGTTCGCGCGGCTGCTGCAGTACAAGGCGTTCAAGCAGGTCGCCGGCATCCTCGAGAAGCGGATGACCGCCGAGGAACGACGCCACCCCCGCTCGGTCGGGCTCGAGGAGCGGTTCGCGACGCTGTTGCCCGAGGTGCTGATCGGGCTCGGCCTGCAGGAGTTCGCCGGGCTGGCGGCCCGGGCGCTCGAACCCAGGCCCGAGCCGCAGCTGAGCCTCGCCCACCTGCACGCGCCCGCCGTGAGCGTGCGGGAGCAGGCGACCGTCGTCCTCGGTCGGCTGCGCGGGAGCGGCACGCTGACGTTCCGGGCCCTGGCCGCGGACGCGCCGGACACCATGACACGGGTGGCGCGGTTCCTGGCGCTGCTCGAGCTGTTCCGTGAAGGCGTGGTGGCCTTCGACCAGATGACGCCGCTGGGGGAGCTCAGCATCCGCTGGACCGGCACCGACGAGACCGAGGTCGAGATCACCGACGAGTTCGACGGCGCCCCACCACCGGTCGAGCCGCCCGAGACTGCCGAAGAGGAGCCAGCATGACGGAGACCCTGGAGCAGACTGACGCAGTGGCGGTCCCGCTGGCCGACCTGCGACCGGCCCTCGAGGCGGTGCTGATGGTGGCCGACCAGCCGCTCGACGAGTCCACCCTGGCCAGTGCTGTGGGCTACCCGGTGCCGGAGGTGCGTGACGCGCTGCGCCGCGCTGACGCAGGACTACGACGAGACCGGCCGGGGCTTCGAGCTCCGCAACGTGGCGGGCGGCTGGCGCTACTACACGCGCGAGGCGCTGGCCCCGGTCGTGGAGCGGTTCGTCCTCGACGGCCAGCAGGCGCGGCTGACCCAGGCGGCGCTGGAGACCCTGGCCGTGGTGGCCTACAAGCAGCCGGTCAGCCGCAGCCGCGTCTCGGCCATCCGGGGGGTGAACGTCGACGGCGTGATGCGCACGCTGCTCACGCGCGGCCTGGTCGAGGAGGTCGGCACCGACCAGGAGACCGGCGCCCACCTGTACCGCACCTCGTCCTACTTCCTGGAGCGCATCGGTGTGACCTCGCTCGACGAGCTTCCCGAGCTCGCGCCCTTCCTGCCCGACGTCGACGACTTCGAGGACGAGACCCCGGTCGCACCCGAGGACCCCTCCGGCACCACCATGGAGGCATGAGGCAGGTCGAGACCGACGACGAAGGGCTGATCAGGCTGCAGAAGCTGCTCGCCCAGTCGGGAGTGGCCAGCCGCCGCAAGTGCGAGGAGCTGATGCTGGCCGGCCTTGTCGAGGTCGACGGCGAGGTGGTCACGCGGCTGGGCACGAAGGTCGACCCGGCCACGGCGGTGGTCCGGGTCGAGGGCCGGCGGCTGCCGCCGGTGAGCGAGCTGGTGTACCTCGTCCTGAACAAGCCACGCGGCGTCGTCTCCACGATGTCCGACCCGCAGGGCCGTCGTACGCTCTCCGACGTCGTGGCCGACCGGCCCGAGCGGCTCTTCCACGTGGGTCGCCTCGACACCGACACCGAGGGCCTGATCCTGCTCACCAACGACGGTGACTTCGCGCAGCGGATGGCGCACCCGTCGTACGAGGTGGACAAGACCTACGTCGCGGAGGTCGAGGGCGTCGTACGACGTCAGACGCTCCAGCAGCTGCTCGACGGGGTGGTGCTCGACGACGGGCCCGTCTCGGTCAGCTCGGCCAAGGTGCGCTCGTCGCACGGCGAGCGCTCGCTCGTGGAGCTGGTCATCCACGAGGGCCGCAACCGGATCGTGCGCCGCCTGCTGGAGCACGTCGGCCATCCCGTACGACGACTCACCCGCACCCGGATCGGGCCGGTGCGACTGGCAGGGCTCAGGACGGGTGAGCTGCGCGAGCTCGACGAGCGCGAACTCGGCACCTTGCTCGACGCGGCCGGCTTGTAGGCTCGGTCGCCGTGACCGTCCGCGCTGTCAGGGGAGCAACCCAGCTCGAGACCGACAGCCGGGACCACATGCTCGACCGTGTCGCCGAGATGGTGCGCGAGGTGATGACCAGCAACGACCTGGGCGTCGACGACTTCATCAGCATCATCTTCACCGCCACCTCCGACCTGCACTCGGAGTTCCCGGCCTACGCCGCCCGGCAGCTCGGCTTCAGCGACGTCCCGCTGATCTGCGCCCGCGAGCTCGAGATCGACGGCTCGATGCCGCGGGTGGTGCGGATGATGGCCCACGTCGAGAGCGACCTCCCACGCCAGGACGTCACGCACGTCTACCTCCACGGCGCCGCCGCTGCCCTGCGTCGCGACCTCACGCGAGTGAGGGCCGTCCCGGATGAGTGACCTCACGGGACCGGTGCACGTGGTCGGCGCCGGCCTGCTGGGTACGTCGGTCGGGCTGGCCGCACGACGGTCCGGGATCGAGGTGTGGCTCACCGACCTCAACCACGAGCACCTCCGCACGGCGAGCGGGCTCGGAGCCGGCGTCCAGGCGCCCGACGACGGGGTGGCGCAGCTGACCGTCGTCGCCGTGCCCCCCGACCACATCGCCGAGCAGGTCGCCGTGGCGCTCGAGCGCGGGGGAGTGGTGACCGACGTGGGCAGCGTGAAGAGCCTTCCCCTGGACGAGGTGTCGGACATGGTGAGCGAGACCGAGCTCGCGCGCTACGTGGGCAGCCACCCGATGGCGGGCAGCGAACGGTCCGGGCCGCTCGCGGCCACCGCGGCCCTGTTCGACGGCCGGCCGTGGGCGGTCACTCCGCACGTTCACTCCTCGCACGAGGCCGTCGACCTGGTCGAGGCGCTGGCGCGGCTGTGCGGTGCCGAACCCGTGCGGCTCTCCCCGGTCGAGCACGACCGGGCCGTGGCGCGCACGTCGCACCTGCCGCACCTGCTCGCCGTGCTGACCGCCGGTCAGCTCGCCGAGGCGCAGCCCGAGCACCTCTCGCTCTCGGGGCAGGGAGTGCGTGACGTGACGCGCATCGCCGCCGGCGACCCCGAGATGTGGGGCCAGATCATCCGCGCCAACCGGGCGGCCGTGACCGAGATCCTGCGCGACGTGCAGGTCGACCTCGACCGCCTGCTCGTGGTGCTCGACGGGGCCGACGAGGACTCGCTCGGCGAGATCCTCACGCGAGGGGTCAGCGGCACGCAGGCGATCCCCGGCAAGCACGGTGGCCCCGCCCTCGCGACGGCCAGCGTCTTCGTCTCCGTGCCCGACCACCCCGGCGAGCTGGCCCGGCTGTTCGCCGACGTCGGCGAGATCGGCGTCAACATCGAGGACCTCCACATCGACCACGACCCGGGCCGCCCCGTGGGCCTCGTCGAGCTGGTCGTCGCCGACACCGCCGCCGAGTCCCTGCGCGGCTCCCTCGGCTCCAGGGAGTGGGTCACCCACCGATAGGCTTGAGCACTTGTAACGCGGAGTTACTGCCGCTGAACACGTCGCCGGCGGCGCACTCAGCGGCAGTAACACCGCGTTACATGAGTACGGGGCGGACAGGAGAGGAAAGCGCGTGGGCAGCACGGTCGTCGTGGCGATGGACGGGCCGTCGGGATCGGGCAAGTCGAGCACGGCGCGTGGGGTGGCCCAGCGCCTGGGCCTGCGCTACCTCGACACCGGCGCGATGTACCGCGCCATGACCGCCTGGATGCTCGACCACGACGTCGACCTCGATGACCCCGACGCGATCGCGGCGCACGCCGACGGCCCGCGGCTGGAGTCCGGCACCGACCCGTCCGCCCCCACGATCACGCTCGACGGCGCCGACGTCTCCGAGCGGGTCCGTTCGCAGGAGGTGACCGACCACGTGAGCGCGGTCGCCTCGGTGCCGGCGATCCGTGCCCGGCTGCTGCAGGTGCAGCGTTCGATCATCGGCGACTCGCAGGACGACGGCGGGATCGTCGTCGAGGGACGCGACATCGGCTCGGTGGTGGCCCCGGACGCCGACGTGAAGGTCTACCTCACCGCCGACCCGTCAGCCCGCGCGGCTCGTCGTACGGCGGAGACCGGAGCCGGCACCGTCGAGGCCACGCAGGCCGACCTGCTGCGGCGCGACACCATCGACTCCGGCCGGGCCGTGGCGCCGGCGGTGATGCCTGACGGCGCAGTTCACCTCGACACGACGCCGTACACCCTCGACGAGGTCGTCGAGCAGGTGGTCGCGCTCGTCGAGGCCGCGGTCCCGGGGACCCGTCCGTGAGGACGGCATTCTTCTACCGCGGTCGCCCCGTGGCCCAGTGGTTGGTGCGGGCGCTCTGGGACCTGGAGATGTACGGCGCGGAGCGGATCCCGAGGACCGGAGGCGTGGTGATGGCGGCCAACCACGTCGGTTGGCTCGACGGGCCGCTGCTCGCGATCTCCTCGCCGAGGCCGGTCGCACGCGCTGACCAAGGAGGAGATGTTCCGGGGGCCGCTCGGTGCCTTCCTGCTCGCGGTCGGACAGATCCCGCTCGACCGCCACCACGTCGACCTGCGGGCCATCCGCGCGGCCATCGGCGCCCTCGAGGAGGGCCGGGCGGTCGGCGTCTTCCCGGAGGGCGCCCGCGGGCCGGGGGAGATGACCTCGCCGCGTGCCGGCGCGGCCTACCTCGCGCTGGTCACCGGCTGCCCCGTCGTACCTGTCTCCTTCCTCGGCACCCGCGTCCCGGGTGGCCACGACGGCTCGGTCCCGCCGCGTGGCAGCAGGCTGGCGATGACGTTCGGCCGGCCGGTGCACCTGGAGCGCCTGCCCTGGCCCCGCACCCAGGAGCAGGTCGCCGATGCGGCGGCTCAGGTGACTGCTGCGATCATCGAGACCATGCGCGAGGCCGAGGACGTGACGGGCATGCGCCTGCCCGGCCCCCTGGGCCCGAAGCCGGAGAAGAGACGTGGACGTGAGCATCGAATCAGCCGCTGAGGCGCGGGTCCCCATCCTCGCGGTGGTGGGGCGGCCCAACGTCGGCAAGTCCACCCTGGTCAACCGGATCCTCGGCCGGCGCGAGGCCGTGGTCGAGGACGTGCCGGGGGTGACCCGCGACCGGGTCTCCTACGACGCGGTCTGGAACGGGCGGGCCTTCACCGTCGTCGACACCGGCGGCTGGGACCCCGACGCGCGCGGCCTCGCCGAGAGCATCCGCGCCCAGGCCGAGATGGCGGTCAAGGTGGCCGACGCGGTGCTGTTCGTCGTCGACGCCGGGGTCGGGATCACCGACCACGACGAGGCCGTCGTCCGGATCCTGCGCAAGGCGGGCAAGCCCGTCGTGCTCGCGGCCAACAAGGTGGACGACCAGCGCGCCGAGGCGGAGACCTACGGCCTGTGGAACCTCGGGCTCGGCGAGCCACTGCCGGTGTCGGGGCTGCACGGCCGCGGCTCCGGCGACCTCCTGGACGCCGTGCTCAACGCGCTGCCGGAGACGCCGCCCGAGACCTTCGACGAGGTGGGCGGACCGCGACGGGTGGCGATCATCGGCCGGCCCAACGTCGGCAAGTCCTCGCTGCTGAACCAGCTGGCCCGCGAGGACCGCGTGGTGGTCCACGACGAGTCGGGCACCACGGTCGACCCGGTCGACGAGCTGGTCGAGCTGGGTGGCAAGACCTGGCGCTTCATCGACACCGCAGGTATCCGCAAGCGCGTGAAGACGGCGTCGGGCCATGAGTACTACGCCTCGCTGCGCACCGAGACCGCGATCGAGCGCGCCGAGGTCGCGGTGCTGATCGTCGACGGCTCCCAGTCGATCTCCGAGCAGGACCTGCGGATCGTGCAGACGGTCCGGGAGTCCGGCCGCGCGCTGGTGATCGCGTTCAACAAGTGGGACCTCGTGGACGAGGAGCGCCGCTACTACCTCGACCGGGAGATCGAGCGCGACCTCGTCCAGGTGCAGTGGGCGCCACGGATCAACGTCACGGCGCGCACCGGCTGGCACGTCGACCGCCTCGTCCCCGCGCTCGAGAAGGCGCTCGCGGGATGGGAGACCCGGGTCCCGACCGGCCAGCTCAACGCCACGCTCGGCCGGCTGGTGGCCGAGCACCCCCATCCCGTGCGCAGCGGCAAGCAGCCGAAGATCCTGTTCGCGACCCAGCCGACGACCTCCCCGCCGACGTTCGTGCTGTTCACCTCGGGGTTGATGGACGCGGGCTACCTCCGCTTCGTGGAGCGGCGGCTGCGCGAGGAGTACGGCTTCGTCGGCACCCCGATCGACCTGCAGCAGCGGCCCCGGGAGAAGCGACGGCGCTGACCGGTCCGGCTGACGAGCCGCCGGATCCGTCGTACCGTTCCTATATGTCCAGATTTCGGCGGACCCTGCTGGCGGTGCTCGTGGCGCTGGCCGTCGTCTCCGTCGGGACGCTGACCGCCGATGCGGCCTCGGCGGCACACAGCCACCACCACAAGAAGAAGCACCACAAGCACAAGCACCACAAGAAGAAGCACCACAAGAAGCGGACACAAGAAGGCGACGCCGGTCCCGGAGCCCGCGGCCGCGCGCGCTGCCCGAACTTCCCCGCGAACAACTGGTGGAACCGCGACATCAGCGCCATGCCGGTCGACCAGCGCAACGCCGAGTGGCTCTCCCACATGTCGACCGGGCGCAACCTCCACCCGGACTTCGGTGGCCCCTACGGGATCCCGGTCACGACGGTGGCCTCGAGCCACGCCAAGGTCGCGGTGGGCTTCGACTACGCCGACGAGAGCGACCGCGTCGCCTACCCGTTCGGGGCCGACACCCGCATCGAGGGCGGCCGGAACTCCGGCGGCGACATGCATGCGATCGTCGTGGACCGCGGCGCCTGCCGGCTCTACGAGACCTGGAACACCACGGTGAGCGGCAGCCGCTGGCACGCAGGCTCCGGGGCCACGTGGTCGCTGCGCTCGAACGCGCTGCGGCGCGACACCTGGACCTCGGCCGACGCCGCCGGGCTGCCGGTCTTCCCCGGCCTGCTGCGGTACGACGAGGTGAAGGCGGGTCGGGTCGCGCACGCGATCCGGTTCACCACCGACGTGACCAGCAGCCACCACCTGTGGCCGGCCCGCCACGACGCCGGCTCGACCAGCAGCTGGGCCTACCCGCCGATGGGGGCGCGGTTCCGGTTGAAGTCGTCGTACGCCACGAGCGGCTACAGCGCCCAGACGCGCACGGTGCTCACCGCGATGAAGAAGTACGGGCTGGTCCTCGCCGACAACGGCTCGCCGTGGTTCTTCCAGGGCGCGCAGGACTCCCGGTGGTCCGACACGCTGATCGAGGAGCTCAAGCGCGTCCCGGCCTCGGCCTTCGAGGCAGTCGACACCTCGTCGTTGATGGTCAGCAGCAGCTCCGCCGCCACCCGCTGAGACCAGCGCTCCGCCAGTCGTACCGCGGGGTGAGCACGGGATCTGAACTCGTGGGCCGACGCGGCTAGTGTCGGTTCGTATGGCAGACGAGAGCAACGAGCCCGAGACCGACGAGACCCAGAACGAGCCCGAGAACGACGAGGCCGAGGACCGCAGCGACAACGACCTGCGAGTGCATGTGGTCGCAGCTGAAGGCGCCGGCAGACCCGTCGTGCTCATCCACGGGTGGCCACTGAACGGCGACTCCTGGTCAGAGCAGACCGGCGCGCTGAAGGACGCCGGCTACCGCGTCGTGGCCTACGACCGCCGCGGCTTCGGGAAGTCAGACCCCGGCGACAAGTACGACTACGACACGCTGGCCGACGACCTGGACAACGTGCTCAGCGACCTCGACCTGACCGACGTGACTCTCGTGGGCTTCTCCATGGGCGGCGGCGAGGTGGCCCGCTACGCCGCCCGGCACGGCGAGGACCGGCTGCACAGTGTGGTGTTCGCCGCGGCAGTGCCGCCGTACTTGCTGCAGTCCGACGACAATCCCGACGGCCCGCTGACCGAGGACGCCGCCAAGGAGATGCGAGGCGCCCTCGAGGAGGACCGCGACGCCTTCTTCGACGACTTCACGACGCAGTTCTTCTCGGCGGGCGACGAGCTGAAGGTCAGCGACGAGCAGCGCGAGGACGCCCTCGCGGTCTGCAAGCAGTCTGATCAGGAGGCGGCTCTGGGCTGCATGGATGCGTGGGCCAGGACCGACTTCCGCAAGGACCTCGACAAGATCACCGTGCCGACACTGGTGATCCACGGCGACAGTGACGGGACGGTTCCGTTCGAGGGATCCGGGAAGCGAACCCACGACGCCATCGAGGGCTCCGAGCTGGTCGTCCTCGAAGGTGCGCCCCACGGGTGCAACGTCAGCCATGCGAAGGAGTTCAACTCAGCGTTGCTGGAGTTCCTCGACAAGTGATGTGAGAGCGCCGACAGCCGGGCGACGCCCTCGCCCTGATTCCGGTCGGGGGCGCGTGCTGCTGTAGGGTCGCTCACGCCTCGAGCATCCCGGCCACGTCCCGGATCGCGGGGCTTCGGGCTGTGGCGCAGCTTGGTAGCGCACTTGACTGGGGGTCAAGGGGTCGCAGGTTCAAATCCTGTCAGCCCGACAGAGCAGAACTGCAGATCAGATGCTGTTCGATCATGAGGACAGTCGTGCAACTTCGCCGTCTGAGAGAGCGGCCACCTTATGAGCGTCGGTCGCGGAATCGAGCGCGCTCCCAGCGCGTCGATCGCTGAGCGCGACGCTTCTGTGGCGACGTGACCGGGGCGGCGAGGGCAGCGATCGTGAAGGTGTTCCAGCGGGTCACGCTCCCTTTCTGGGGGAAGCACGCGGACCAGGGTGTTACGCGGGTGCGTGTGAGACGAGAGGATCGCGCCGACAGCCTCCCCAGCCCTCAGGAGTCGCAGCCCCAGCCGTCGCCGTCCCGGTCGAGACCGTGGTAGTCCGGCCCCGTGATCCGCACCGGCTTCGCCGAGTCCGGGATGTCCCCGCAGTCGATGTCCGGCCCTGGGTGGTTGACCCGGTCCTGCCACGAGCCCCCCGAGCTACTCCCACCGGTCGAGCCCCCGCCCGGCGACGACGACGAGCACGACCCCGACTTGTAGTCCTTCGACGCCCGGTCGAGGCGGCGGTACTTAGGCTGACGCGGGTGCCTGTCGTAGCCGTCGCGGGAGTCGTAGCGCGCCTTGGCCCCCGCCTTGATCTGCACAGCGCCGATGTCGCGTCCCGACACGGTGTCCACGTAGCGAAGCTTGCGCCCGTAGCGGTCCGTGTCATCGGTCGACACCGGGTTCCCCATCCGCACCCTCGCCCCCGCCGGAGCGAGTGCCCGAGCCTTGCTGGTCGCCCTAGCCGACCCGCACTTGCCGAGCTCGGGGGTGTCGATCCCGATCAGCCGCACGGTTCCCTTCGAGGTCACCACGGTGTCGCCATCGATCCAGCGCACCACCTTCGCCGAGCCCCACGACGTGCCCGCGGCCTGCGCCTCGCCCGCACCCACGACCAGCACCATCCCGCTCGCAGCTACGGCCAGTGCGCTCCACAACGTCCGTGTTCTCGTCTTCATGTCGCTCTCGCCTCGTCAGCTAGGTTGTTGGCGGAATGCTAACAGGCTTGTTGACGAAACGCCAATATTGAATGGAGTCACCGTGTGAGCCCGACATCGACATACCGCCGGCCCAAGCCCGCGGAGCGGCGCGCGCAGATCCTCGACGGCGCCACCGAGTTGTCCGCCGAGCGCGGGTACGACGACATCTTGATCGAAGGACATCGCCTCGCGTACCCGGCCGCCCCGGCAGTCCAGCTCCGCACCGTTGTGGCGGTCCAGGTGGTGAGCAGTTTCCGCCGGTAGCGTCGGTGCTCGCACATCACTCGTCCCGTCGTCCTTGGGAAAGGCGAGCGCCCCGGCTCGGTTGGGTGAGCCGGGGCGCTAGAGACGCGGGGTGGTGCCGTCGATCAGTGGCCGAGCGCCTCCTGCACGAGCGCGGCGCGTGAGCCCGGCGTCGTGGTCTGGTCCATGCCGTAGGCGTTGTCCTGCCCGGAGACGAACTGGCCGTTCTGCTTGATCTGCGAGGACTGCTTGCCGATCTGGCTGGCGTTGTCGCTCGCCTTGGGGACGATCGTCAGGGTGCCGTCGGGTGCGGCGGCGTTGGCCGACGTGGCGAGGGCGATGGGGCTGGCGATCGCGGCGAGTGCCGTGAGGCCGAGGATGATCTTGCGCATGTGGTGGTCCTTCTGTCGTGTGTCGATGAGGAGGAATCCGTCCCCGACGGTAAGACGCTTGCCCAACGGGTAGTTGGCGATATGCTAACAGTGCTGTTGACGCATCGCCAATGTGGTCTAGTCTTGCGCTATGAGCAGCCCGCCCAGGTACCGCCGCCTCAACCCCGCAGAGCGGCGCGCGCAGATCCTGGACGCTGCCAACGAGCTGTTCGCCGAGCGCGGATACGGCGAGGTCACGATCGACGACATCGCGAAAAGCGCCGGTGTCGCGCGTGGACTCGTGCACCACTACTTCGGCGGTCGCAAGGAGGTCTACCTTGCGCTGCTAGAACGGCTTGGTGCCGCCCGCGAGGAAGACCTCCGGCCCCCGACGGGTCGCAGCGCTCGCGCGCGAGTCGCGGACTCGGTCTCACGCTGGCTCGACTGGACGAGCGCGAACCGAACAGTCTATCTCGGCACGATCGCCCCTGGTGAGGACATCGCCGACCCAGACGTGCGGCGTCTGGTCGCCGAGCTGGTGCACCGAGCGGTCGCGCAGGTTGTGGCCTTCCACGCCGACATCGCCCAGGACTCGGCGCGTCTGCGCTACGCGCTGGAGTGCTGGACCGGTCTCAACCGGGCCGCGACGCGCCGCTGGTTACGCGGCGAGGCTACCCGCGATGCGACACACGAGGTGCTCGCCTCGACCCTCGAACACGTGCTGCGTACGTTCGGTTCACCACCCAACCGGCGTACCGCCCCAAGCGACCGCTAGCCCAGACGGACGCCCGCGCGCTGCACCACCGCGTATTGCACTGGGTTCGCGCCTCCCTACTAATGCTTACGCGGGTTTTCAAGCGCGGCTATCGACTGACGCTTACGCAGTCACCGCGTCGTGCCGTGCGCTCGGGGTGAGTGTCGAGCGCCGCGCCGCCCTGACCTGTTCGCGCAGGTCTGGGCACTCTCGTGCCGGCCAGCAGAGGTGGCGATGACGCCGACGGCCAGCTTTCCGGTCCAGATACGGATCACGGCTAGAACGCGGCTGGGGCGTGCCCGCCGCGCTCGCACCAACGGGTGTGAGCGTGTCTCACCCGGAGGCAAGACTCGACGGGCACGCATCGGACGGGTACCCCGAGCGACGCGCACCACACGTATGCGGATGCGCTGGCCCGTTTCCACCTCGGGGCACGTGCATCCCGCACGGGTGTTTCTGCGTGGGTGCCGTGGGTAAGTTGCCGAAATGAAGCCGATCCGGGTCGGCCTGGTCACACCAGCCCGTGCTCGTAGGCGTACGCCGCGGCGGCGGTGCGGGAGCCGACGTCGAGCTTGGCGAAGATGTTGGAGAGGTGGCGGGCGACGGTCTTCTCGCTGAGCGTGAGGTCGGTGGCGATCTGGGGGTTGCTGCGGCCGGAGGCGACGAGGCGGAGGACCTCGACCTCGCGGGCGGTGAGGCCGCCGGGAAGGCGGGTGGGTTCGACGAGGCGCGCGACCTCGTCGACCATCGGCGCGGCGCCGAGAGCGAGGAAGGCGTCGCGTGCGGCCTCCAGCTCCTGGTGCGCCGAGCCCTCGTCGCCGAGGGCGGTGAGGGCGCGGCCGGTGAGCAGACGGACCCGGGCGACCTCGTAGGGGCACTCGACCCGGGCCCAGAGCTGGCGCGCCTTGCGCAGGTAGGGGAGCGCGCCGGCGGCGTCGCCGGAGGCCAGCTCGACCGCGCCCGACGGCGTACGCCGAGAACGCCAGCATCGCGACCGAGCCGACGGCCGACGCCACCTGGTCGAGCTCCGCCGCGACGGTGCGGGCCTCGTCGAGCGCGTCGACGGCGAGCAGCACGTCGACGGCCGCGGGAAGCAGCCGGCACTTGGCCGACCGGGTCGCCGGCCTCCGCGACCAGCCGGCGTACGGCGGCCGCGGCGGCGTCGCGTGATCCCGCGCGCCAGCCACAGGAGGGCCAGTCCGGGCTGCGGGTCGTAGCCGCGCTCGCCGGCCCGTTGGTACGCCTCCTCGGCCGCGTCGTACTCACCCTGCAGCCGGAGCACGTCACCGCGCTCACCCTCGGCCAGGCCGATGGCGTCGAGGGCGTGGGCCAGCCGGTACCGCTCGGCCGGCGCGGGCGAACTCCTCCAGCGCGTCCGTCCACGCGCCGCGCTGCCGCATCACCTGACCGCGGTGGATCGAGCACTGGCCGGTGAACGCGACCAGTCCGGGCTGCGCGGCGCACCATCGGTGCAGCGCCGAGGTCCATTCGGCCACCCGGTCGAAGGCGGCGATCTCCTGGCAGCCCTCGATCGCGGTGCAGTAGACGTTGCCGAACACCTCGGGCGAGACCTCGCCGGCCGCGACGGCCACCATCGCCTCGTCGAGCAGCGCCAGTCCCTCGGCCGCGTCGACCGCTCAGTAGATCGCGAGCCTGCCGCTGCGCGACGAGGCCGAGCGCCACCAGGTCGCGGTCGCCGTGCCGGCGCCCGGCCTCGGTCGTCGGCTACCGCATTCGCGGCGGCGCCCTCCCAGTCGCCGGCGCCGAGGTCGCGGTACATCATGCAGGAACGCCACGTAGCCGGCCTCGACGGCGTCGCGGACCGAGCTCGTCGAGCATCCGCTCGGCACGGCTCGCCCCAGCCCGCGGCCATCGCCGGCTCGCCACCGGTCCCGAAGATCATCGCGAGGTGGAACGCGCACACGATGCCGGCGCCGGGATCGCCCGCCGTCCTCGCACAGCCGGAACGCCCGCTGGTAGCGGTCGATCGCCTCGTCACGTCTGCCCGAGCAGGTACGCCGACAGTGCGGCAGCCGCGCAGGTCCTCGACGCCCAGGTCGTCCTGGTCGACGCCGGACCAGATGTCGAGCGCGGCCGGCCAGTCGCCGCGCTCGTAGTCCGTACGAGCCCGCGCCAGGTCGTCGAGCACGCCCATCGCGCGTACCTCCGTGTCGGACGATACTCGCGCGGGCGCTCTCGGGCGACGGGCCCGGCTCAGGCCGCCTCGCGCTCACGGCGCTCGGCCTCGACGTGGGGCGCGCGCCGCGATCCGGCGGGCGACGTACTCCGCGTCGCGGCCGCAGCCGTCGATCAGCATGGAGGAGAAGGCGTACTGGAACGACAGGCCGCAGAAGAACAGGCCGGGGGCGTCGTCGACGACGCCGCGGTACTCCGTCGGCCAGCCGTCGTCGCCGAACACGGGCAGGTCGATCCAGTCGAAGTGCTGCGCGGAAGCCGGTCGCCCAGACGACGTTGGCGACGTCGACGACCGTGCCGTCGGCGAGCACCGGGAGCCCGTCGCGCACGCCCTCGACCCGGCCCTCGTTGCGCACGACTCCGCGCTCGGCGAGGTCCGAGCGCTGCACGCGCATCATCGGTCCGCCGTGGAAGCGGATCTCGTCCATCTCCTTGCGGCCGATCGGCGTACGCCGCGTGATCACGTGACGCCAGACGAACAGCAGCACCGGCAAGGCGATCTCCATCCGCCGCGACTCGAGCCGGACCGGGATCTGTCCGCAGTCGCGGCCGACGAGCGTGGTCGGCCGGGTCGCGGCCACCTCGTAGGCGATGTCGCAGCCGGAGTGCGACGCGCCGACCACCAGGACGGGGCCGTCGCGGAGCTGGCCGGGACGGCGGTACTCGCTGGAGTGCAGCTGCAGGATCGACGGGTCGAGGTCCTTCGCGAAGTCGGGCATCTTCGGCGCCCGCCCGAAGGTGCCGGTCGCCACCACGACGTTGTCGCAGGTCAGTCGGCCGGAGTCGCGTGTCGACCACGAAGCCGTCTCCGGTCGGTCCGCGCGCGGACAGGCGGGAGACCCGGACGCCGAGCCGGACCGGGAGCTCCCAGCGCTGGGCGTAGGCCTCGAGGTAGTCGGCCACGTCGTCCTTGGCCGGGAACGACCACGGGCTCGCCCGGGAACGGCATCCCCGGCAGCCCGTCGTACTTGGCGGGGGTGTAGAGACGCAGGCTGTCCCACTGCTGCCGCCAGCCGTCCCCGATGCGCTGGTTGCGGTCCAGGACGACGCAGTCACGGCCCTTCTGCTTCAGGTGGTACGCCGTCGACAGGCCGGCCTGGCCGGCGCCGATGATGACGGTCTCGATGTGTTCCATGGCTCCTCCTCGTGACTCGGTGCAGTCACGCGTAGGAACGCACGGGGGTCCGCCGCGTCGGGCTGGATGCGCATCTGGCATGAGCTGCCCGGTGGGTGGAATTACCCATGAGGGGCGCGCGGGCGCAGGGATGGGCACGACCGGGCCTGTGCCCTACGGCGCAACGAGGGCCGACCGCTCGGCGATCCCAAGCGGCTGGCGGGCGAACGCGTTCGCGACGTCCACCTCGTAGCAGTGGTTGCGGCTCGAGTCACCGAGCGTCTCGTCGACGTACGACTGCACGTCGGCGACGCTGTTCGACTCCCACAAGCACGTCGCACCCGACCCGTCGCGCGCCGGGTAGAACTGCAGGCCGGTGGTGCCGTTCGGGGTTCCCTCGTTCTTGATGAGCTTCTCGCCCCGGGAGAACGCGTCGGGAGAATTGAGAAATGTGTGCTGAACGACGACGTACATGACGTGCTCCTCTGCTCGATCGGCTGTTGGAATGACGACCGTACGGAGACTCGCGGCACCGATCATCGCTGGAACTGACCAACTTCCGACGTCCGACGATGGTGAGAACTCAGTAGCAGAGTCAGGTCAGGCGATGGTCGAAGGCGTACGCCGCCGCCGCGGTCCTGGTGGAGACCCCGAGCTTGCCGAAGATGTTCTGCAGATGGCGTGCCACGGTGTGCTCGCTGATCACGAGCGCGGCCGCGATCTCGCTGTTCGACCGCCCCGACGCCACCAGGCCGAGCACCTCGATCTCGCGAGCGGTGAGCCCCTCGTCGGCTTCGTTGCGCCCGACCAACGCATCGACCCGCGCCTGATCGGGTCTGGCGCCGAGCCGGCCGAACGCTGCCCGAGCCGTGTCCAGCTCGAGCTCAGCAGTGTCGTGATCGCCAGATGCCCGGCACGCCAGGCCGATCAGCACCCGGGCTCGGGCCACCTCGTAGGGAACCCCCAGGCGCTGCCACCCCTCCAGCCCAGGTCGCAGTGCGACCAATGCTTCGCGAGGTTCCTCACGCGCCACCAGGAACGCGCCCTTGGCGCATGCCGCCATCGCCGCGGCTCCGCCACCCACGGTGGACGCGATCACCTCGAGCTCGTCCACCGCTGCCCGGGCCCGGTCGAACTCGCCGACCGCGAGGGTGATCTCCGCGTAGGCGGGCAACAGCCGGGCGCGGCGCAGCGTTTGCGTCGACTCCCCGGTGGCACGCCGGATCATGGCTGCGGCGGACCCCGGGTTGCCCTGCACCAGGCGTAGCAGGGCAAGCCCGGGCTGGGGTTCGAATCCCAGCGCGTTCGCCTCGCGGAAGGATTTCTCGGCCGCGGCGTAGTCGCCCGCCACGCGATGCATCTCACCTTGCACGTAGGCGGCCTTGCCGTGAACCAACTGGTTGAGCTGGCCGCGGCTGTGCGCGGCGGCGGCACGCTCGGCCTCCTCCCGGGCGATCGCCCAGGAACCACTCAGGTGATGTAGTTCTGCCCGGTGCACCAGGCAGAAGCCGAGGTGCTCCTCCATCTCCGGCTGACCTTCACACCACCGGGTCAGCGCATCGGTCCACTCGCGTGCGTGGTCCCACGCGTACCCATCGACGCAGTAGGCGATCGTGTTGCAGTACACGATCCCGGTGACCACGGGAGACAACTGCCCTTCGGTGGCGACCACGAACATCTCATCGACAAGTCGCAGTCCGTCGGCGACCCGGCCCATGTTGACCAGGGCCCGGCCCTGATCACCACGGGCGAGCCAGAGCAGGTCGGCGTCGTCGAAGAGGCGGGCTATCTCCGCGGCCTCGCCGGCCGTCTCGTAGCCCGTTTCGTAGTCCCCGGTCGCCATCTGCTGCAGCCAGGTGGGGATCAGCAGCCAGCCCCGCTCGGCACCGTCATCGCCGGATTCGTCGAACAGCCGCTGCGCACGAGCGAACCACCCGGCGGCGGGAACGGGTTGACCTCGGAACAGCAGGCTGTGGCCGATCCAGAAAGCGAGCCGGACCGCGGCCAGGACGTCACCCGCCTCGAGGTGGCTCCGGTGTGCCCGTTCAAGGGCGGTCACGTAGGCATCCGTCTCGCCCACCATGTACGCGGACCGACCCAGCGCCTCGAGATCGCGAGCTGACAAAGGGGCCGCGCGACCGGCCTCGGACAGAGCGTGAAACGCCTCGCGCCAGGCCGACCGCAAGACGGCTCCGCGTCCACGTTCAAGCAGTGCGACGACATCCGTCACCGGGTCAGCGTAGTGCCGGAGCGACCGAGCGCGAGCCCCGTGGCGCCCTGCACAGGCGAGCCGAACGGGACGATCGAGTGCGACGCGGAGATCGGGCCGCCGCTACTACTCAGTAGCACTGGACGGCATGAGCCAACCGGGGTCCGGGCTCTCCCCGGCACGGTCGGGACCGTTCGGCACCGGCTTGCATGGCGGCGCTGTTCTGGGGGTCAAGGGGTCGCAGGTTCAAATCCTGTCAGCCCGACCGAGAGGTCCTCGTCCTCCACGCTCAGGTCAGGGCCTTCGTCGTGGCCGGAGCGCGCAGCCGGATGGGCTGCTGCCAGCTGCAGCCGAACCGTGAAGGTGCTGCCCACACCTAGCTCGCTGTCGACGCGTGATGGTCCCCTCCATCAGCTCGGTCAGCTGCTTGCAGATCGCCAGGCCCAGGCCGGTGCCCTCGTAGTGACGAGTGGCTGAGCCGTCGACCTGGTTGAAGACCTCGAAGATCGATGCTTGGTGCTCGCTGAGCGATGCCGATGCCGGTGTCGGCGACCACGAACTCCACGGCCTCGGCCTGATCACTCACCGTGGCGGGACGGACGACCAGGCTCACCTGCCCCTGGTGGGTGAACTTCATGGCGTTGTCGAGGAGGTTGGTGAGGATCTGGAACAACCGGCCGGGGTCGCCGACCACCATGCGAGGCACGCGTGGGTCCAGATTCCATTCGAACCGGGAGCCTGTTCGGATCGCTCGGGCCTCGTAGACGTCGGCGGCGTCGGCCACCATGGCGTGCAGGTCGTACGGCGTCGAGGCCAGTGAGAGCTCTCCGGCCTCGATTCGGGAGAAGTCGAGGATCCCCTCCACCAGCGTCTTCAGCAGCTCCCCCTGGCGGTGCATCTTCTCCAGCAGGTTGAGCTGGAGGTCGTCCAAGGGGGTGTCCTCGAGGATCTCCGCGGTTGCGACCACGGTCGTCAGCGGCGTGCGAATCTCGTGACTCATGTTGGCCAGGAACAGCGACTTCGCTTCCGAGGCCGCCAGTGCTGCATCACGCGCGACCGCCAGCTCCTCGGCCAGGGCCTTGAGGTCGCTGACGCTGCGCGCCCGCTCCAGAGCGACGCCGGCATGGGCAGCGAGCGCTTCGAAGACCTGCACATCTTCTGTTCCGAAGGTCTCCTTCTCGAAGGACCGGTCAGACACGACGAGCACGTACCGGGTGGGACCGGTTCCCCGCAGGCGGGCGGCGAGCCCGTCACGAGGCGTGGACATCGGCGCTGGCCCGTCTGCGTAGTCCGGCACGGCACCGCGCCCAGCACGAGGACGCTCGTACTGCACTACCCCGGCGTCGAGCGCGGCCCACCACCAGGCCTTGGGCTCGCGCCGTTCGAGCGACTCGACATGAAGTGAGCCGTCTTCGAAGGCGTGGCAGCGCAGGTTTCGCTCGTCCACGACCTCCACGAGGTAGGCATGCTCGGCGTGCATCAGGTCGGCTGCCTCCCTGAGCACGATCTCGACGACCTCCTCCGAGGAGCGCGCCGAGGATGTGCGGTCGACGAACCGGTACAGCAGCTGGGTTTGCGCGTGTCCCCGGGCGAGGGAGACGTACACGCGATAGCCGAGGACCAAGAGGACGACGACGACGCCCAGAAGAGGCAGCGCTGAGGGCTGCACCAGCACCAGCGTCGCAACGAGCAGTGCCACGCACGTATTGATGAACGCAGCGACGACACCCGACCGGAGCGCCTCGTGCAGCACGTCGCCATCGAAGGCACCCTCGGTCAGGCTGATCGCAGCGGTCACGGCGCAGGCCGACATGAGGTCGGTGACGAGCACCGCCACCAGGACGGCCAGCCAACCTGTCAGCGAGAGGGGGTCACCACCCTGCAGGATCAGGTGGTAGATGAGCGCCCCGAGGGCCGCCTCGAGGGCGAACATGGCCGCGTTGAACGCCAGCTTCACGCCTCTCATGCGGGCTGCGACGACGAGCGCGAGGACCGCGCCAACGACGTAGGCGGTGACGTACTGCTGCGGCGTCAGGAAGGTCAGGCCGAGCACCACAGGGATCTCACGAAGCGTGTGCCCGTGGGCGTTGCGCTGGGTGGGCAGGTGGATGACCACGACTTCGGCGAGCGCGAACAGTGGTACCAGGACGAGCCACGTGAGGTCCGGCGCGGCCGCCTCCGGTTCATCCAGCAAGCCCGGTGCAGTGATGGCGACGGCCAGGCTCGCCATCGCCGCCGTGAGCAGCCAGGTGTAGAGCAGCGCTCTGCGTCCTGACCGTGCGCCCAAGACCTGACTCCCCGTGGGCTCGGGTGTACCGGGTAGGCCGGGCGGGCCTACCAGGCGCGGCTCGACGTCCATCCGCAGTCACGGCACGCCCGGGCGCTCCACGTTGCTCGAGCCCAGTCCGTTGCCACGGGGTCGGCGGACCGCGACGCTGCCTGCTCGCCGTAGGCGTTCACACATACTCCCTGGGGACGGGTAGGCCCACGCTTGCGGTCGACCCAGCTTGGTGCTCTCTCCCTACCGAGGTTAGAGCCAGCTGGGGTGATTTGTCGGGTTAATCGGAGGTTTGCGGAGTAGCGCCGGACCGGTAGTGAGCGGCGCCTTTGCGCTCTGTCAAGACGGGGCTTATGCCGGACTAGTCCGGATTAGCGATACTCGTCCGGTCTCAAATACCTGGAGTCCGTTTCAGGCCAATATTTCTATTACGCCGCATTAGTACCTGAAAGATGGATCCGGGGGGATTGTTCGTGAGCATCACGTGGAAGAGAAGCGCACCGGTCGTCGTACTGGTCTCAGCACTGCTGTCGACTGGTGCTGCGGGGCCGGCTCTCGCAAAGGCGTCGAAGAGCAGCGAGTCGGCGCAGGACTCGAGCGGCACTTCGGGCGGTGTGGTCGACTCCCAGTGGGGCGACGACGACAGCAAGGAGGGCAAGCAGGCTGCGAGGGGCACAGGCTCGTGGGATGCCTCGAAGGACCTGGGCTCGATGTACTCGCTCACGAAGAGCATCGGTGCTCAGGACGCCTGGCTGCGCGGCGCCACCGGCAAGGATGTCACCGTCGCCCTGATCGACACCGGCGTCGTGGGCGTCCCGGGACTGGCGAAGGACGACAAGGTCGTCGACGGTCCCGACCTCTCCTTCGAGAGTCAGAGCGACAGCACCCGCTACCTCGACGGTTTCGGGCACGGCACGCACCTGGCGGGCATCATCGCTGGGCGGGACGACGGCTACGACCCCAAGAAGCCTCAGAGCACAGCAGTTCGCAGGAGTGGCCCCCGAGGCGCAGCTGCTGAACATGAAGGTCGCCACGGGTGACGGCGGAGCCGACGTGTCACAGGTCATCGCGGCCATCGACTGGGTGGTCGAGCACCGTGACGACGAGGGCATGCACGTCCGGGTGATCAACCTCTCCTACGGCACGACGTCGGAGCAGGGGTGGCAGGTGGACCCGCTGGCTCGCGCCGTGGAGAACGCCTGGAAGCACGACATCCTGGTGGTGGCCGCGGCCGGGAACGAGGGCCTCGACGCCCCCAGCCTCCTGATGCCCGCGGCCGACCCGCACATCCTGGCTGTCGGCGCCAGTGACCACCGCGGTTCGGACGGGACAGCCGACGACGTGGTGGCCGACTTCACCAACGGCGGCAGCGCCACACGTCGCTCCGACGTGCTGGCGCCCGGCAAGTCCGTCGTGTCGCTGCGCGTGCCTGGTTCCTACGCGGACGCGGCACACCCCGAGGGCCGCTTGGTGGGCGACGACGCCGGCAGGTTCTTCCGTGGGAGTGGCACCTCGCAGGCCGCTGCCGTGGTCTCCGGTGAGGCGGCGCTGCTCTTCAGCGCCCAGCCCAAGCTCACGGCGTCGCAGGCGAAGGCGGTCCTGATGCAGACGGCATCGCCGCTCGCAGGCACCAATCCTGCGCAGGGCCGCGGTGTCACCGACATCGGCGCGGCTGTGTCCTTGGTGAAGTCCAAGGTCGCGTTGCCGTCCTCTACGCCGGCCTTGCCGGAGTCGACCGGCCTGGGGTCTCTCGAGGCGTCCCGCGGTGGCGAGCACGTGGTGGACCCCGAGACGGGCGACCCGCTCACCGGTGAGGTCGATGCGTTGGGGTCACCGTGGCGCCCGCTGGACTGGGTGACCGCGCAGGCCAAGGGCAGCCCTTGGGTCAAGGGTGTGTGGAACGGCAAGACGTGGACCGGCCAGAAGTGGGACAAGAAGCAGCTCCAGGCAGCCACCTGGACCGGCAGCTCCTGGAGCGGCGTTCCCTGGGCCGCACACACCTGGCCCGCCGACCAGTTCCAAGCGCGCAGCTGGCGCGGCAACAGCTGGAAGGCGCGCAGCTGGCGCGGCGACAGCTGGAAGGCACGCAGCTGGCGCGGAAACCCGTGACGCTCGTTACGATCCCTGGATGACCGAGGAGCATCCCGCTCTGGCCGAGCTCACCCGGATCGCGCAGGAGTCGGCGGAGGCCTACCTCGCCGGCGACCTCGACGCCTATGCAGGGGTGCTGCCGCACGCGGACGACTTCACACTGATGCCGCCGTTCGGTGGGCCGACCAGGCAGGGCTTCGTCCTGGACGACGAGACGCGCGAGGCCACGCGGACCACCTTCCGGGGCGGTCAGGTGGAGGTCGAGATCGACGCGTCGTACGTGACCGACGACCTCGCCGTGCTCGCGGTGGTGGAGCGGCAGCGCGGTCTCGTGGGGGACCTCCCTGAGCAGGACTGGTCTCTCCGCGTCACGCTCGCGTTCCGACGTGACGGCGGACAGTGGCGGCTCGTGCACCGGCACGCGGACGCGCTGGTGCACACCGTCGGTTGGAACACGCTCTCGCAGCTCGCGCGGGGCGAGCTCCCGGACTGAGACCACCGACTGACATGTGGACTCCCACCGTGACCTGATGCGCCGGGAGCGCGTTGGCAGTGCATGGACCAGAACGCCTCGGAGGGTGAGCAGGTCAGCACTGGCGCGGTGACGGTGACGATCCGCCGCGTCGAGGGCGCCATCGGCGAGCAGCTGCCACGGTGCCCGGACTGGCCGGAGCTCAACTGGGCGTGGTCTGCGGCGTCGTGATGGCGAGTTCTTCACTCCGGTCACGGCCCTGCTCGGGCACGTCGCGTGGTGGCCCGGCCACGGCGACCAGGCCCACCGCCGACCCACACGGAACCGGAACCTGTGGCACAGTCGTCGCGTGGCGGCTGAATCCCACACCCCCTGGACGGCGGCGACCCTCGACGAGCTGGTTGCCGGAGCCACGGACCGCGTGGAGGTGCGCACCTCCGACGCCAAGTCGGGAGCCCGCTTCGAGCGGCTCGTGCTCGATGGCCGGCGCTGCTTCCTCAAGGTGCTCTCCGGCGACGACGACTGGATCATGCGCGTCACGGGCAACACCTCGAACTGGGAGTTCAAGACCTGGCAGGCAGGCGTGTACGCCGAGACACCGCCCGTCATCGACCACACCATCCTCGGCATGGCTCTCGAGGGCAGCGGCCCTTCGGCGCGGCTGTCGATCCTGATGAGCGACTGCGCCGCGGACCTGGTGCCGCCGGGCGATGCCGTCATCCCCCGCGCGCACCACGCGGACTTCATCGACCACATGGCCGCCATGCACGCCCACTTCATGGGCTGGCACGACGACCTCGGGCTGCAGGACCTCGCGCAGCGCTTCCGCTTCTTCGCACCCGACAACATCGCTCGCCGAGCTCGAGGTCGACGACGTGCCCGGGCCGCTCGCGGTCGCCCACGAGGGCTGGGGGCTGTTGCCCGAGCTCGCGCCGCGCCTGCACGAGCTCGCCTCGGCGATCCACCGTGACCCGGCCGCGCTGGCCGAGGCGCTGCGCACCACTCCGCTGACGTTCGTGGCCGGGGACTGGAAGTTCGGCAACGTCGGCCGGCGTCCTGACGGCCGCACCGTGCTGCTCGACTGGGCCTACCCGGGCGAGGCGGCGCCGACGTGGGACCTCACCTGGTACCTCGCCCTCAACCGCTCTCGGCTTCCCGAGAGCAAGGAGTCCACGATCGCCACCTACCGCGACCGGCTGGAGCACCACGGCGTGGACACCACCGGCTGGTGGGATCGTCAGCTCGGGCTGAGCCTGCTCGGCATGGCCGCCGTGTTCGGGCTGGGAGAAGGCCGTTGGCGACCTGGACGAGCTGCAGTGGTGGGAAGGGGCCGCCACGGACGGTGCCCGGTGGCTGTGAGCTCCCGGGCAACGCTGCGGGAGGTCCGTACGCCGGGATGGCAGTCGCCTGGGCGACCGACGCGACGCTCGTCTACGGGCCGCTCGCGCGCCACCTGGTCGCTCGGCTGTCTCCGGCGCGCCTTCGGGGAGCACTGGCCCTGGACGCGGGAGCCGGGTCCGGCGTGGCGGGCGACGCCTTGCGCGAGCAGGGTGCCCACGTCGTGTCGGCGGACCGCGCGCTCGACATGGCGGCCCGTGCAGGGGCGGTCGGCCCGGCGGTCGCCGGTGACGTCACTGCCTTGCCGTTCCGGTCCGGCGCCTTCGACGTCGTCGTGGCCGCCTTCGTGGTCAACCACCTCGCGGACCCGGTGGCGGGTCTGTCCGAGCTCGGACGTGTCAGCCGGCCCGGGGGCAGCGTGCTGGTCTCGGTCTTCTCCAACCAACGAGCAGTGGCCAAGGGCGCAGTCGACCGAGGTGGCCGAGGCCCATGGGTTCGTCCGGCCGAGCTGGTACGTCGACATGCAGCGACATGCCGAGGCCGTCGGCACCACCGAGTCGCTCGCACAGGCACTCGCGGCCGCCGGTCTCACGGACGCGGTCGTGGTCGAGGAACCCGTCGACGTCGGCCCCATGAGGCCCGAGGACGTCGTCCGGTACCGCCTGGGCATGCCGCACCTGCACGCCTTCGCCGCATCACTGTCGCCGGCCGGAAGGGCGGCGTTCGTCGCCGAAGCGGTTGCGGCCGTGGGCGACCTCGACGGCCGGTTCGCGCCGAACGTCCTCGAGGCCGTCGCGCCGTCTAGCGCGACAGCGTCAGACCTGCAGCAGGGTCCGGATGATCTCCGGGAGCTTGGACGCCTGCATCTTCGAGACGCAGGCGGCGACGCCGATGGCGCGCGCCTCCTGCTCCACCTGCGGGGTCGAGATGGGCCGAGAAGAGGACGATCACCTGGTCGGGGTGCTTGGCCAGCATCTGCTGGGCCACCTCGAGTCCGGTGAGGCCAGGCATCCGGTTGTCGAGGAGGACGACCGACGGGATCGGCGGGGGATTGAGCTCGTCGAACCGCTCCAGTGCCTGGGAGCCATCGGCAGCCTCGTTGATGACGCTGAACCCGCCCCTCTCGAGGAAGACGCGGGCGAGCATGCGCATCTCCGGCTCGTCGTCCACTACGAGGACGCTGGGCGCTGTGGTGGCCTGCACGGTGACTGTCATGGTGGCGGTCATCCTAGTTCGTCACGAGGCTCTGACAAGGCAGTTCGACGATGAACCTCGTGGACTGTCCCGGGCGGCTCTCGGCCCAGATCCGGCCCTCGTGGGCGTCGACGATCCGCCGCGAGATGTAGAGGCCGAGACCGGTCCCGGTCACCGCCCCCGCGCGGCCTCGGACGAACTTGTCGAAGATGCGCTCGAGCTGGTCCGGGTCGATCCCGGGCCCGTGGTCCTCGACGACGAGACGGGCCATGTTCTCGGTCTGCTCCAGGGAGACCTCGATGGGGACCTCCGGGGGTGCGTTCTTGCGGGCGTTGTCGAGGAGGTTGGAGAGGACCTGCTGGATGCGGTCGGGATCGCCCTCCATCATCACGGGGGTGTCCGGCACGGTGAGGACCACTCCGTCTGGTGCCGCCGCTGAAGGCGTCCACCGCCGTGCGGACCTCGTCGGCGAGGTCCATCGGGTGTCGTACGTAGCCGAAGCGACCCGACTCGATGCTCTCGGTGTCGAGGACGTCGCGGGTCATCGCCTGGAGTCGACGGGCGTTGGTGAAGGCGCGGCGCACGGCACTGTGCCGGTCCTCGTCAGTCATGACCTCCCAGTGGTCCAGGCTGGTCTGCAGGAAGCCGAGCACCCCGGACACCGGCGTGCGCAGCTCATGGGAGACGACCGAGATGAACTCCTCCTGGGAGCGGTTGAGCGCCAGCAGGCGGGCTTCCTGCTCCCGGGACTGTCGAAGTCGCCGGGCCAGGAGGAACGTCAGGGTCAGGCCCACGGCGAGCAGCAGCAGCACGAGGATGAGTCCTGCCGTCTGCAGCGGCCCGGCCAGGGGTTCGACGAACTCCGACCGGTTCTGGGTGAACACGACGTGCCACCCCACGACGGGTACGTCGGCGCTGATGACGAGCTTGTCGCCGAGCTGGTGCAACCCCTCCGGGAGGTTCGCCAGGCGTGCGTCGGGCACCTGTGATCCCAGCCCGGTGTCGAGGGTGGAGGCGATCACGGCGCCGTTGCTGTCCACGAACCGCCAGGTCGCGGTCGACTTGCCGTCGTCTGCGAGTCCGCGGATCTCCTGGCTGAACGGGGAGTCGTTGGTCAACGCCTGCTCGAAGATGAAGGCGCCGCGCACGCTGGTGGGTGTCGTTGCCCCTGATCGCGATCGCGAACGCATAGCTCGGCAGCTCGGTGGTCACACCGGAGCGAGCCACGGGCAGCACGACGGCGGGCGCGGAGGCGAGCTCCGTCTTGGCCTTCTCCCAGCCCGGTGCGATCGAACGTCGAGCCGAGCTTGCCCGGGCGCAGCAGGACGCCGCTGGTCACGGTGTCGTTCGCGTCGACGAGGAAGCTCCCGGACAGGGCGTCAGGGTCGACGGCGAACGTCTTCAGCGTCGCCTGGTCGGCGGCACTGCCCTGGGTGAGCTGCCAGGGGCGCGCTCCCAGGCCGGCGAGTGAGCCGAAGCTGGACTCGACCCGGTTGTTGAAGCTGTCCGCGGTGGTTCGCACCTGCGCGACCTTGGCCTTCTCGAGGGCATCGGTGCCGTCGTTGGCCGCGGAACGCAGCAACGCGATCACCATGAGGGCGACGAGGAGCACCGCCGCTCCGGCGACGACGGGAACGAGGCGATCACGTATGGACATCAGATGCTCCTTCGAGGCTGGTTTCCGGGAAACCGGCCAGCGGGTAGGTGACGACGAAGCGCGCACCTCCGCCGTCGGCTGAGGTCACCGAGACCTGGCCACCCATGGTGGCCGCGAATTCACTGACGATGGCGAGGCCGAGCCCGGCCCCACGTGTGGCGACGACGGAGTCTCCGCGCCCCCGGAAGAAGCGGGTGAAGATCTGCTCCCGCTCGGCGGGCGGGACGCCCGGACCTTCGTCGTCCACCGCGAGCTCGGCCCGCCCGCGGTTCTCCCCGACCGAGACGCGGATGACCGTGCCGGCGGGGGAGTACTTCGCGGCGTTGCCCACCAGGTTGGACACGACGCGCTCCAGGGCCTGCACGGAACCAGCGACACCCAGGCCGGGAACGGTCCGCTGCTGCACCTGGTGGTCGGGGGCCAGGTCGGGCTGCTCGTCGATGATGCGGGCCACCGCCTCGCCGAGGTCCAGCACCGAGTCGGCCGTGATCATCCCGGCCCCGCGTTCGAGCCGGGAGAAGTCCAGCAGGTCCTCGACCAGCGTGCCCAGTCGTTGGGCGTTGTTGTCGACCTGCTCGGCGTACATGCGGGCCTGCTCGGGGGTGAGGCTGTCCCAGGCAGTGGCGAGGAGCTGGGCGTAGCCGGCGATGGCACTCACCGGCGTCCTCAGCTCGTGCGACGCCGTCGCCAGGAACACCGTCTTCAGCTCGTCGACCGACCTCATCCGCTCGAGCAGGTCGCGTTGCTGGGCGAACGTCTCCGCGTTCGCCAGCGCCGATGTCAGTACGTCGGTGGCGGCTGCGAGCGCGCCCAGGTCGTGGCTGTCCAGGTCGCGGCCGGCGACCACCCTGAGCCGTGCCACCGTCCGTCCGCCTCGGCCCAGGATCAGGCACACCGTCTCACCGGCCCGGACCGTGGGGGGCAGCACCGAGGAGGCGGGGACTGCTGCCGGGGGGACGCCCCAGGTGAAGAACTGGCGCTCGCCGGCCGCGGTCGGCGCTCCCAACGACAGCCCCTGGAGGCCCAGGGCGGCCGCCAGCTCGTTCGTGAGAGCCGGCAGGAAGTCGGCCAGGTCGAGGCTGTGCTGGGCGACGGTGGCCAACGCCGCGGTCGTGGCGCTGGTCTCCTGCAACCGCTGCAGCTGCTGCTGGCTCTGCCTGGAGCGGTTGTCGCGCCGGACCAGCCACGCTGCGGCCACCGCACCGGCGACGAGGATCACGAAGGCGATCAGCCACGCCACGCCAGGGATGGAGGCAGGTGCCGCCCACAGGGTCAGCGTCCACACCTGGACCGGTCCGGGCTGCAGCTTCACGGCGTACGCCGCCCGGCCCGACGGTTGCGCACCGGGGAGGGACTGGACCGTTCGCCGTGGTCCGGCGAGCGAGATCCCCCCTTGCGCGGGCCGCAGGTCACTCAGCGTCTGCTTCAGGTCGAGCGCGGCGACCCGGAGGCCCGTCGCGTGCTGGCGACGCTCCGCCACCGAGGCCGGCGGGGACTGGGTGTCGTAGACCGCGACCACCACGAGCCCGCTGCCCGAGTCCTCGAGCACCGGGACGCCTGAGTCCCGCGCACGGGTGGCGACCGCGCTCGAGACGCCGGCGGAGGTGCTGCCCGCGAGGGCCACCTGGGTCGACCCTGCGATGGCTCCGGAGGCGGCGTCGGTCATCGCCTTGCGCATCGCATCGCCGACGGGGGCGACGGCGTCGGCAGCGGCAGCGCGGGCCTCGCGCTCAGCTTTCTGGCCCGACAGGTCACGGGCGAGGAGCAGGACGACAGCGGCCGCCAGCACGGCGATCACCACGATCGCCGCCGGCCCCGCCCAGCTCCTCTGGGCCCTGCTCTGCGCGCTCACCCCGGCAGCACCGCCGCCCGCAGCGCACTGAGGTTGCCCTTCGCGAGGAACGGCACCCCGATCCTCGCGGCGCGCGCCCTCAGCTCCACCCTCTGGTAGTTGCTGTAGATCACGACCCGCAGGTCCGGGTCACCGGACACCAGCCGCTCGGCGAGCTCCAGCCCGGTGATCCCGGGAGGCATGCGGTAGTCCAGGACGACGGCGTCCGGGGAGACCCTGTCCACGAGTGCCTCCGCGTCTGCGGCATCGAGCGCGCCGTACACCTCGTGTCCCTCCAGCCGTAGATCGGTCAGGGCAAGGTCCAGCGCGTCCAGGTCGTTGTCTGCGACGACGATGCGAGCCATCCCACGCCTCCTGGGCCCTCAGCTCCCCAGCCTCGGGCACCCCCATCGGACATCGAACACTCAATCACCGGCTCGTGCGTCGAAATCTCGTGAAGTTGGCGCGTGTCCCGGAGCTCGAAGGCAGCGCCGATCATGCGAATTCGGTATACAGCGCGCAAAGAGGCTGCGGCCCTTCACGCGAGCCGGCCGTCCTCGGCCACCACCCGGCCCTCGTGTACGACGGTTCGATCGGCCGGTCGGTCCATCACCGCCGCGGTGACGGTGTCTCCCGGGAGCAGCACCAGGTCGGCGAGGTCGCCGGGAGACACACCGGGTGCCTCCTCGGCGCTGGTCGTCCAGGTCGGCTCGGACGTCCGCTCCAGCACCCCGCGGCCACCGAGCGTGGCCACGGCCACGCATCGCTCGACCAGGTGGTCGTGGCGGACCTGGTTGACGAAGGCCAGCTGCCAGGCGCGGTCCAGCATGTCGCCGTTGCCGTAGGGGGACCAGTAGTCGCGGATCCCGTCCTGCCCGAGGCCGACCCGGACGCCGTGGGTGGCGAGGAGGTCGAGGGGCAGGTGCCGACCGCCGGCGGGCGCGACGGTCGTCAGGGCGATGTCCAGCTCGGCGATCTCCGCGACGAGGTCCGCGCGCGGTCGGGGGTGGACGTGGGCAGTGCGAAGGCGTGGGAGATGGTCACCCGGCCGTGCATGGCGAGTGCCCGCACCCGTTCGAAGACGAGGCCGAGCGTGAACGCACCGAGCTCGCCCGCCTCGTGCAGGTGGATGTCGATGCCGACCTGATGGCGCTCCGCCAGTCCGAAGACGACGTCGAGGTGGGCGGCAGGGTCACGGTCGAGGCCGCCGGGGTCGATGCCGCCGACCAGGTCCGCGCCGGCGGTCAGCGCCGCGTCCATCAGCTCTGCCGTGCCGGGGTCGCGGATGATCCCGGACTGGGGGAAGGCGACGATCTCGACGGTGGCCCGCGCAGCGTGGGCCTCTCGCGCGGCGAGGACGCCTTCGAGGCGCTCGAGCCCCGCGTCGGTGTCCACCTGCGCGTGGCTGCGAACCCTGGTCGCGCCGTACCCGATGGTCGCGCCCAAGGTGCGCGTGGCACGTTCGGCCACGGTGGCCCCGGCGGTGCGCCAGTTGGCGCGGTCGTTCTCGATCAGGCCCAGCAGGCCCGGGCCGGCGGTGTGCGGTCGGAACGGCAGGCCCAGCCGGGTCGAGTCGAGATGCGAGTGCGCGTCGCAGAAGGACGGGATCGCCAGTCGCCCTCGCCCGTCGATCACGCTCTCGGCGGCGTCAGCGGCAGGTCCTGCGGGTTGGACGCTGACGATGCGTCCGCCGTCGATGAAGAGGTCGCTCAGGTCCCCGCCCCAGGGGCGAACGTTCGTGATCGCGGTCGAGGTGTCGACCATCGGAGCAGGCTACCGCCGGGGGAACACTGCGCCGGTGTACGGCCCCGGGCGCCGTTGGCTTCACGCCCGGGGCCTGAGTCCGAAGGCGTGCTAGCGCACCGGCGGACCTACCGCGAGCAGTGCCCACTTTGGCGCGGCTTAGCCGGTCGCGAGACAGATTCCGGGTCGCTCCGGGGACCCGCCGGAATGTCACAGGTCGCGCTGTTGATTCCTGCCGGCGGGGATGAATAAAATTCTCTGCCGTGACAGAGCTCGATGTGGTCACTCGCCTGCAGCAGATGGCCGAACACCCGCATCCCTGCGATGGTGCGGACGGGCACCCGCCGGAACAGTCCGCACCCGTCGACATCGCCGACCTTCAGGCCGCCCGCGAGACGATCCTCCAGCTACAGCTGCAGCTCGAGGTCGCCGTCGCGCATCGCACGGTCATCGGCCAGGCGACGGGCATCGTCATGGAACGGTTCGACGTGGACTCCACGGCCGCCTTCGACGCCCTCGCCGAGCTGTCCCAGCAGACCAACCGGAAGCTGTACGAGATCTCCCGCGAGCTGGTGTCCGGCCGTGACTTCCCTGAGCTTCGGAGATTGCCCTCGGTCCGGCGCGACCGGTGACCACGCTGGCGGATTGACACGTCGACCCGCACAGTGGCGTGCGTGACCTCTCCGATGCCCTCCGGAGTGCAGCGCCCAGCACCCCCCGGATCTGGGTGCGACTCCTCGCGCTCGTGGCCGCGGTCGCGTGGGGCGTCTTCTACTTCGGCGTGATCGACCTGTTGGTCGTGCCGATCCAGGACGAGACCTTCTACGCCTTCTACCTGATCGAGACTGGCTGGGGGTTGCTCTACACCGTGCTGGTGGCAGTCCCGCTGGTGATGTTCGCTGTGCGCCCCCGCGCCGCGATGCTGCTGCAACAGCTCGTGGTCACGGCCTGTGCGGTGCTGGTGTGTGCGGTGATCACTCCGGCATGGGGTCAGCTGGTCCCTGGCGTGCTCCTCCTGCTGACGGCGTTGCCGTTGTCGTGGTGGTCGGACGAGCCGCTGTGGTCGATCGGTCGCGCCCGCCTTCGCCGGCTCGACCGGGTTCTCGGGTTGCTGGTGCTCGTGGCAGTCGTGGCCGCCGTCTGGTACGCCGTGGAGATGATCCAGGAGGCGCGCGGCGGGACGCCCGACGACGACACCTGGGGGCTGATGCACCTTCCGATGCAGGCCGCCTTCGGCCTGGCGCTGGCCGGGTCGGCGGCGGTCACGTGGCTAGCGGCAACAGCGGGCGGCACTCCGGCGGCAGCCGGGTGGCGGATGTCCGCTGTGCCTGCAGCGGTGGCGGCCAGCTGGCTCGGCGTGGTGTCGGTGGCCTACCCGGACCACCTCGGCGAGCCTGGGCCGTGTCGGCGGGTCGCTGCGATCGCCTGGGGCACGGTGTTCGTCGTCACCGCCATGAGTCGGGGCGGTCGGCGCTAGCGCTTGGCACCGGGGCGTCGGAACGGTCCGACCATGCGCGGGCCCGACAGCCGTGCCTCGAGTCGGTGGGCCTCACGCTTGATCGGTCGGGCGAGGTACTGCCCGAGGATCACGCCGGCCGCCAGGGCAAGGGCGGTCGCGAAGGCGGCGGCCAGCTCGAGTACGCCGTCCTTGCCGCCGGACAGGAGCGCGAGCCCCCGGTAGATGTCGAGCCCGGGCAGGAGCGGCACGATCGCGGGGACCACCACGACGAGCGGCGGGACGCGGAACCGTCCGGCGACGAGGAAGCAGACGGCGCCGATGGTGACGGCGGCGACTGCGGAGCTCCAGGTCCGTCCGAGCGGGGAGGCCTCGACGGCGAGCAGGACTCCCTGTCCGAGCCCGCCGACCAGCGCCACCGCAGCCAGTGCCCGTACTGGGCGCGTACGACGCAAAGGCGAAACCGGCAGCGGCGAGAGCGGCTCCGAAGACGGTGACTCCCACCTCAGCCAAGCCGCGCGGCACCGGGATTGAAGGAGGTCAGTCCCACGCCGAGCAGGTTCCCCACGGTGAGTCCGGCACCGACCCCGACGATGATTCCGGCGGTGTTCATCAGCGAGTCGATCATCCGGGCGCCAGCCGTGAGCGGGAACCCGGTGAGGGCGTCCTGGGTCGCGCCCATGAGGCCGACCCCGGCGAGGAGCATGACGATCCCGGCGGTGACGACGCGTGAGGGGTTCACCGCGAGCTCGGTGACCGAGGCGGCGACGGCGATGATCGTGGCCACGAAGCCTCCGGCCGCCTGCTGGTAGAAGGACGGGAATGCGATGCGGAGGCAGGAGCACCTGGACCTCGTCGATGGCGCAGGCGGCCAGGAACGCGAGTAGGCAGACGATCGGGCTGCCGCCCAGGGTGAGGGCGACGCCGGTGCCCATCACGCCCCAGCCGAGCCGTACCGCCCAGCGCGGTCTCTTGTGCCCGGTGGAGGTGATGCGGGCGACCTGGTCGCGGGCCTCGCGGCGGGTGACGTGGCCACTGACCAGCTCGTTCACGGTTCGGTCGACCTCGATCAGGCTCGCGTAGTCGACTGGACGCCCCTGCAGACGCCTGACCTGGATGGCGGCCGGCTCGTCGCTGCGGGGCTGGTGACGGAGCGACAGGTCGACGAAGGTCACGTCCGCGGTCACGTGCCGAACGCCGCAGGCAGCGGTCGTCGCGAGCATGGTGGCCGCCACGTCGGCCGCCCCTGCCCCGGACGACAGCAGGATCTCGCCGATCCGCAGCGCGAGGTCGAAGGACTCGTAGACCTCGCCGCGCTCAGACATCTGCGGGACCGATCACGACGCCCAGCGTCTCATCACCTGCACCGGCTTCGGCCAACCACCTCGATTCCGCCGAGCTCGTTCACACCGCTCTGTGGAACGCGTCAGGTGGACTCCGACAGTCCGGCCAGCACCAGCTTCCGCACCTCGCCTGCGTCGGCCAACGTGAGTGCCTGCTGCGCCAGGGCCGTGCAGCGCTCGATGTCGAGCTCCCGGACGGCGGCTTTCACTCGCGGCACGGCTGGCGGCGAGACGCTCAGCTCGCGGATCCCCAGCCCGCACGAGCACCGGGATGGCCAGCTCGTCGGAGGCGGCCTCGCCGCACACGGCCACGTCGATCCGACCCGCAGCAGCACGACACACGTGGTCGATCAGCCGGAGCACGCCGGGGTCGAGTGGGTCGGAGAGGGCGGCGACGGCGCCGTTCCCGCGTTCGGCGGCGAGGATGTACTGGGTCAGGTCGTTGGTGCCGATGCTGACGAAGTCGACGTGTCGGCAGGAACGTCTCGATCTTGAGCGCCGCCGAAGGGACCTCGATCATCGTGCCGACCTGCAGGCCTTCCGGAAGCCCTGACGGACCGGCCGCCTCCGTCGAGCACCTGACGCGCCTCGATCATCTCGGCCGGCGTCGACACCATCGGGACCATGATCCTGGTGGGGGAGTGCCGCGCCGTCTGACAGATCGCCGTCATCTGGTCGCGCAGGAGGTCGCGGTGCTCGAGGCTGAGCCTGATGCCGCGCTGGCCCAGGAACGGGTTCGCCTCCTTGGGCATCGGCAGGTAGGTCAGTGGCTTGTCCCCGCCGACGTCGAGGGTCCGCAGC
Organism: uncultured Actinomycetota bacterium; assembly: GCA_963698945.1. GTDB lineage: Bacteria > Actinomycetota > Actinomycetes > Propionibacteriales > Nocardioidaceae > Marmoricola. The sequence goes on from CAVOST010000004.1 coordinate 57,154, forward strand.
GTGATCGGTCGCCCCCGCATGGCCTGTCCGATCGCGTCGTACTCGTTCGCCTGCTCCTCGACGTCTGGGGCGCGTGCTCCTGTCCAGGAACAGGAACTCGGTCCGGACCAGCCCGGCGCCGTCGGCACCGAGCGAAAGGGCCGCGTGTGCGTCGCTCACCGAGCCCAGGTTGGCCGCCACCACGAAGCGGGTCCCGTCGACGGGACACGGCAGGCTTCTCCGGCGAGCGCGAGCTGCCGTGCGCGTTGCTCGGCGGCCTCGGCGGCGCGGCGCTCGTACTCCGCGAGCAGCTCCGGCGAGGGATCGACGTGCAGCTCGCCGGTGCTGCCGTCGAGCAGGACGATGGTGCCTTCCGGGATGTCGAGGACACGTCGGAGCCGGCCGCCACCACGACCGGGATGTCGCGGGCCCTGGCCAGGATGGCCGCGTGCGAGGTCGGGCTTCCCTCCGCCAGGAGCCACGCCGGTCACCAGGTCCAGGTCCAGGTCCAGCGGTCTCGGCAGGGGTCAGGTCTCGGCCACCAGGACCCCCTGCGCGGTGATCTGCCGAGCGACGGCTCTCCCGTCAGGGCCCGCGACACCTGCTCGCCCGACGGCGTGGACGTCGGCCGCTCGCTCCCTCAGGTAGGGGTCGGGCAGGCTCGCCCACTCGCTGCTCGACCTCGGTCACGCAGCCCGTGCCAGGCGGCCACCGCCTCGGCGCCGGCCGCTGATCCGCGCCTTGACGTCTGCGAGCATCTCGGCGTCGGCTGAGCAGCGAGAGGTGGGCGTCGAAGATGCTCGCCTGCTCGGCCACCGACCTCTCGCGCAGTGCAAGGCCCGGACACGCTCGATCTCGCGACGCGACGGTGGCCACCGCCTCCACGAGGCGCCGCCATTCCTCCGCCGGTTCGCCTGCCGGGCGCTGCTCGAGCACGCTGCCGGTACGGCCGCCAGCCGGCGTACCGGGACCGATCGCGATGCCGGGTGAGGCCGGAAGTGGACCGGTGCGCGCGGAGGCGACCGGGCCGGCGTGGTCGTGCGCTGGCGCGGCCTCGTCGGCGGTCTCGTCGAACCGCCGCCTGGCCAGGGTGAGCAGGTGCTCGACGGCTTCCTGGGCCTGGGGCCCGGACGCGCGAACCTCGACCTCGTGCCCGTGAAGCGCTGCCAGGGTCGCGACCCGGCTCAGGCTGCCGGCGGCGACCGGACCGGCGCCGGTGGTGAGGTTGCGCAGCTGGACGGACGCGTCGAGCGCGCGTACTTCACTGACGAGGCGGGCAGCCGGTCGCGCGTGCAGACCGTGGAGGTTCGTCGACCGAGAAGACACCGACGACCTCGTCGCACGGCTTGATCGGCTGCCGCTGACGCTGCGTCGGGTGCAGGGGTGGACAGGTGAGCGGACTTGCCCATGAGCGCGTCGCGCGCCTCCGCCGCGACCTCCGCGCGGCTGGCTCCGCCGGCGGCCGCCACGGCGGCCACGATGAGACCTTCGACGATCGGCGCCGACGAGAGCGTCACGCGTTCTCGCATCGAGGCGTCGCGGAGCAGGTCCAGCGCCAGCTCGGCGCTGAGCACCGCACTGCCCGAGGTCCATGAGTACGACGACACCGTCAGGCTCGTCCGCGCGCTCGATCGCCTCCATGATGCTGACCGCGTCGGTCCCGAATGCCGATTCGTCGAGACCTGCCGCGACCTCGATCTTGAGGGGACGTCGGTGCAGCATCTCCGACGCCAGCGCGACAGCGGCGTCGGCCAGGGCTCGGCTGTGCGAGACGACGACCAGCCCGACGCCGGGCACAGTCTCGGAGTCCGGCGTGGCTCCGATCGACTCTCTGGCATGTCCATTCACTCCGCTCGGTTGTCACGTTGACTCACGTTCGATCCTCGGTCGGCTCAGAACGACTCGGTGGCTGCCTCGAGCAGCAGGGCCATGGTCGTCGCGCCCGGATCCTGGTGGCCCGACGCTCCGCTCGCCGAGGTAGCTGGCCCGCCCCTTGCGAGCCAGCATCGGCGTGGTCGCGTCCCGTCCGGCCGCTGCGGCGTCGCGGGCCACCTTCAGCGCGGTGGCAAGGGACTCGCTCCTCGCCGAGAGCGGCGTCCAGGGCGTCGACGGCCGGCGCGAGCGCGTCGTACATGGTCTTGTCCTCGGGCCCGGCCTTGCCGCGGTCGACCACACCGCCGAGCCCGGCCCGCAGCGCGGTCGCGACGTCGGTCGGCCGAGACGGTCTCGGCGTCACCCATCGAAGCGCCCATCCGCATGAACAGGGTCCCGAACAACGGGCCGCTGGCGCCTCCGACGGTCGAGACCAGGGTCATCCCGACCTTGGTCAGGAGTGCACCAGCAGTGGGCTGGGGTTCGGCTTCGATCGCGCTCACGGCGGCCTTCATGCCCCGATCCATGTTCGACCCGTGGTCGGCATCGCCGATCGCGGCGTCGAGCTCGGTCAGGTGGTCCCGGTTCTCGGCGACCAGCAGGGCGAACCTACGCACCCACTGCTCGAGGACCGCCGTGGACACGCTCTCAGACATTGCTCAGATGCCCCATCTCAACGCGGGAGTGTTGACAGGAGCGTCCCAGAGGGAGAGGAGTTCGTCATCGACCTTGAGCAGCGTGATCGACGAGCCGGCCATGTCCAGCGAGGTGATGTAGGAGCCCGACCAGCGAACGCGCGACCTGGACATCGTGCCCGCCGAGGATCTTCACTGACCTCGTTGAACATCACGTACAGCTCGATGAGCGGGGTGCCGCCCAGCCCGTTGACGAACGCGATGACGGCGTCGCCCTTCTCGAAGGGGAGGTCGGCCAGGATCGGCTCGACGAGCATCGCCGCGATCTCGCTCGCCGGCGCCAGTGGCACGCGCTCCCGACCGGGCTCTCCGTGGATGCCGACACCGAGCTCCATCTCGTCCTCACCGAGCTCGAACGTCGGCTTGCCGGCAGCGGGCACGGTGCACGAGGTGAGCGCGACACCCATGCTGCGGCCGTTGGCGTTGACCGTGCGCGCGACCTCGGCGACCTGGTCGAGGTCACGCCCTTGCTCGGCCGCCGCGCCCGCGATCTTCTCGAGCAGCACCGTGACACCGACTCCGCGGCGCCCTGCGGTCCAGGTGCTGTCCTGGACGGCCACGTCGTCGTCGGTCACCACCGACAGCACGCGGGCACCGGTCTCGGCGGCCGCCATCTCGGCCGCCATCTCGAAGTTCATGACGTCGCCGGTGTAGTTCTTCACGACGTGCAGCACCCCGGCACCGCCGTTGACCAGCTTGGTCGCCGCCAGCATCTGGTCGGGCACCGGCGAGGTGAACATCTCCCCGGCACACGCGGCGTCGAGCATGCCCAGGCCGACGAAGCCGCCGTGGAGCGGTTCGTGACCGGAGCCGCCGCCGGAGATGATGCCGACCTTGTCCTTCTTGGGGGCGTCGCCGCGGTAGATGACCTTGTTGTGGTGATCGACTCGCAGCTCGGGGTGAGCCGCTTCGATTCCTTGCAGTGCCTCGACCACGACGTCGTTCGGGTCGTTGATGAGCTTCTTCATGAGAGTCCCTTCCGGGTTCGATGGGGGTGGGCGGGTCAGGCGTTGCTGGTCTCGCGTGCTCGGACGTCGGGCTCGAGCTCGGGGTCCCCGAGGTCGACGCCTGCTCCTGCCGACTCGACGGTCCGCGGGGGTCCGTGCGAGTGCGGTGTACAGGAGGGCCGCGAGCGACACCGGCCAGGAGCTCGGCGCCGAGGTACACGGGCAGCTGCTCCCACTTCACCTGGCCACCGGCGATCTGCTGGACGAGCATCGGACCGAACGTGCGGGCGGGGTTGATGGATGCTCCGGTGGTGGGAGCGACCGGGATGATGGCTGCGAACACGACGAGCCCGATCGCGACGCCGGCGAACCCGGCCGCGGCCTTGCGGTGGATGACACCGAAGATGGTGAACACCAGGATGAACGTGCCCACGAACTCGGCGGTGAACGCCTGGGCGACACTGATGTTGTCGGCGTACGACGCGACGCCGAGCCCGACGTCACTGGCCTTCATGCCGAGGACGCCGATGATCGCGGTGGCCCCGACGACGGCTCCGACCACCTGGGCGCCGATGTAGGCCGGCACCTGGCTCCACGGGAACTTGCCGGACGCGGCGAGTCCGAGGGTGACGGCTGGGTTGATGTGGTTGCCGCCGATGTGTCCGAGTGCGTAGACGGTGGCGATCACGACGGTGCCGAAGGCCAGGGAGATCATCCCCAGGTCGGCCATCGTGAACGGCGCATCGCCGTTGACCATCAAGGTGGCGGGGACCGAGCCCACCCCGATGAACACCAGGAAGGCCGTCCCGATGGCTTCAGCGCCCAGGCGCTGGAGCAGATTCGTCTCGTCGAGCATGTCGTGCCCCTTGATCTAGAGGTTTGTCCGAATAACATTCGGTAATATCGAATGTCTTCGAGACGTTACGCCTATGATTCACTTGTGCGCAAGAGTTTTCGTGAAACTCGTCACAGCCAGAGGAGTCCTCGGTGATCCAGTCGATCGATCGCGCGATCAGGGTGCTCACCGCGCTCCAGGGTGCCCGGCGGATGAGCCTGTCCGAGCTCGCTGCCCGCCTCGAGCTCGCGCCGTCGACCACCCACGGGATCGTCCGCAGCCTGGTCGGCCACGGCATGGTGGTGCAGGAGCGCGGCTCGAGCCGCTACCAGCTCGGCCCCGCGGTGCTGCGTCTCGGCAACGTCTACCTCGACACGCTCGAGCTCAGGTCCAAGGCCATCCCGTGGGCCGAGGACCTCGCCCGGCGCACCGGGCTCGCCGTACGCACCGGCGTGCTGCTGATCGACGACGTCGTGATCATCCATCACGAGCCACGTCCGGACGGCAGTCGACAGATGCCCGAGGTCGGCATCGTCATCCCCGTCCACGCCAGCGCCCTCGGCAAGGCGATCCTCGCCTTCCTGCCGGAGGACGAGAGGAAGGCGCTCCTCGACGGAGAGCTGCGCAGCATGACCGGTGACACGATCACCTCTGCCGCCGACCTGTGCCGAGCAGCTCGAAGGCGTGCGATCAGACGGCATCGCCGTGGAGCAGGACGAGGCGATGCTGGGGGAGAGCTCGCTGGCGAGCCCGGTCTTCGACTCCTTCGGCGAGGTCGTCGGAGCCATCGGCGTCGTCATCCCGTCCGGTGGCGAGCTTGCGGGCCACGAAGCGCGCGACCTCGTCCGGGAGACCGCGCGCGCCGTCTCGCGCGAGCTCGGCGCGCAGGCGTGGCCGCCACGGCCGGTGGGGCTGCCTGGTCAGGCCGCCCGGCGCTGAGGCAGTCGGCGACCGCTGCTGGCCAGGCTGAGCGGGGTTGCGACCGCCATGCGGGGTAGCCTGTCGGTGGTGGACAGTGGGAGATCGTCGAATCGCCCCCGCAGGCGCCGAGCAGACGGTGTTGCTGCTTCCCGGCGGAGGTGCAGCGCTCGTTCCTACGCCGAAGTGATGGCCGAGGCCGAGTTGGCACGGGTGCGGTTGGTGCGCGGTCGACGCTGCCAGGGCACGCAGGCACGCCGACACCGCCGGACTTCAGCATCGACGGTGTACGCCGACGTCACCGCCGAGCTGGCCAGGAGCGTTGCACGCCGATGTCGTGGACTCGGCTGTCACGCATGGGCGCGACGGTGGCCTACGAGATGGTGGTCTCGCGGGCCTGTCGACGGCCCGATCGCGCTGCTGGGCGTAGGACAGCCTGTCGGCTCCCGACGAGCCGAGCGCCTTGTCGCGCGATCATCCGCGGCTGCGGCTCGGTGCTGGGCACGCTGCCCGTTGCCGCGCTGCAAGAAGGGGCGCAGTCGCGATGGTCAAGCATCGCTGCGATTCCCCCGGAGCGTCAGGCACAACTTCGAGCGGACTTCGCGTTGACACGACGCGCATGACATGCGCGCCGGGTTGCCAGGCCTACCTGGGGTGGCTGCACCGCGACGACGACCCGGCGCGGCGGCTCTGCGAGTCCGGTACGCCGATGTGGGTGATGCATGCCGAGAAGGGCGACGGCGGACTGACCGAGCCATGAGCGCGCGGTGCTGGCAGGCTGCTCCCACGGTCAGGTGGTGAACTCCTGCCGGTCCCGGCCCTCCTCCTCGCCCATCGAGGCGACCTGGCGGTCGCCGACATGATCGTCCGAGGACTTGGCGGCCGTCTCGACGACCTCGGCTGACGTTTCACGCGGGCCCCATGTGACCGTCTCGCCAACGGCCTGGATCCCGTTGTGCTGTCCGGACGAATCTCCTATCGTGACGGGCGTCGGGTGCGCTCCAGGACGGGGGCAACTGTGGTGGCGCGCACGAAGCCAATGTGTGTGTGTTCAAGCAGGGGGCGGCGCATCGGCTCCGCGTTCAGACCCGGGACCCCGGTCCGAACGTCCGTCGGTGAGATCGCTTTCCGGACTCGCCCCGGGTCGCCGTTCTCGGTGTATTCTCAAGCCCACGCAATGACTTAGATGTCTGTTTCCAGCTACACTGTTTCAGCTGGTGTGACCGCCCGAACCCCGCGGCTCCGCACGAGGGGTGGGGGCCCGTGGTCACCGATGACGATCGTCTCTCCGAGGTCCTCAGCGAGTTCGCGCGCACCCTGGTCACCGACTTCCCGATCCAGCGGATCCTCGACCACCTCGTCCTGCGGATCGTGGACCTGCTGCCGATCGACGCTGCCGGGGTCTCGCTGATCTCGCCGGTCAGTCATCCACACCTGATCGCCGGCTCGGACGAGTCGGCGATCCGCTACGAGCACCTCCAGACGGCGCTCGACGAGGGGCCGTGCCTGGCGGCGTACGAGACCGACGGAGCGATCTTCATCCCTGATCTGGCAGACGACGCCCGGTTCCCGAGGTTCGCCGAGGCGGCGCTGGCTGAGGGTCTCGCGGCGGTGTTCACCTTCCCGCTCCGGCACGAAGACCGTCGGCTCGGTGCCCTCGACCTCTACCGCACGGCTCCCGGTTCACTCGACGAGCAGGACATGGCGACGGCCCAGACGCTCACCGACGTGACGACCGCCTACCTGCTCAACGCCCAGGCCCGGCAGGCCAAGACCGACTTCGTGGCCACGGTGAGCCACGAGCTCCGGACGCCCATGACGAGCATCGCCGGCTTCGTCGAGCTGTTGCTGGACGAGACCTCCGGCCCCTTGAACGAGCGACAGGCGCGGTTCGTCGACGCGATCAGCCGCAACAGCGACCGCCTCACGGCGCTGGCCAACGACCTGCTCACGCTGTCCAGCCTGGAGACGGGGGCCTTCGACCACGAGCAGCTGGTCGTGGACCTCGGCCAGGTGGTGGTGACGGCCAGAACGGCCATGGAGCCGGCCATCGCTGCCAGGCAGCTGGACGTGACCTTCGAGGTCCCTCCCGTTCCGGTGCGCCTGCGCGGCGACGTCGAGAGCCTGCAGTCGCTGGTGACGAACCTGGTGAGCAACGCGCTGAAGTTCACCGAGGACGGCGGCTGGGTGCGGTGCACGCTGCGGGTCGACGGTGAGCAGGCCACCCTCGAGGTCAGCGACAACGGCCTCGGGATTCCCGAGGACGAGCAGCACGACCTGTTCACTCGCTTCTTCCGTTCCTCGACCGCGCACCAGCACGCGATCCAGGGATCCGGGCTCGGGCTGACCATCGTCGACTCGATCGTGCACGGCCTCGGAGGAGACATCTCGGTCGTCTCGGGGCACCTGAAGGGCTCGACCTTCACGGTGACGCTGCCCCTGGTCGGGACCTGAGAGATGTCCTCGGAAGCATGGGAGCGAGACCCCCTAGGGTGGAGGGTCAGCGAAGGCTCGTCGGGCACCCCACTCCGACCGGAGGAGTGACGCGTGCAGGAGGCCACCCTCGACGACATCATCGCCTCGCTCCTGCGTGAGCAGGACGGGCCGGAGACGCTCCCGGACCGCTTCTGTGCGGTCTGCCTGACCACGCTCGACATCACCGCCATGGCCCTGACCGTGACCGGTACCGATGGCAACCACTTGGTCGTGACGGCGAGCGACCCGCTGGCCCGACGACTGCAGGAGCTCGAGTTCGACCTCGGGGAGGGGCCCGGCGTGGACGCCGACAACATCCGGTGGCCCCGTGCTGGTCGTCGACCTGCGGGACCCGGTGTGGACGTCGCCGTGGACCACCTACGAGCGGGCAGCGGCGGAGACCCCCGTGCGCTCGCAGTTCTCCTTCCCGTTGCAGATCGGTGTCATCCGGCTGGGGATCCTGACCCTCTACCGGGACTGGGCGGGACCGCTCACCGAGCCGGAGATGCGGAAGGCGCTGGTGCTGGCGGACGTCGCCACGGTCCTGCTGCTGCACCTCCAGGACGTCAGTGGCAACGGCGCCGGCCTCCACGCCCATGTGGAGAGTCCGTTCGTCACGGTCGCCGAGCTGCACCAGGCGACGGGGATGGTCTCCGTACAGGCCTCGGTCGGCATGGCGGAGGCCCTGCTGCTGCTGCGGAGCCGCGCGTTCGGCACCGAGCGGACGCCCCTGGAGCGTAGCCCAAGAAGTGCTGGCAGGGCGGATCAACTTTCGCCCGGACGGGAACCATGATGGATAGTGGACATGACGAGGAAGGAGCCGTGATGAACCAACAAGAGATCCTCCGGGCCTTCGTCGAGCTCGCTGACACACTGGTCGACGACTACGACGTCGTAGAGCTGATGCACACGCTTGCCGAGCGCAGCGTCGACCTGCTCCCAGCGGACGCCTCGGGCATCATCCTGCGCGATGCGCGCCATCGCCTCTCGGTCGTGGCGTCGACCTCCGACGAAGCAGACCTGGTCGAGCTGTTCGTGGTGCAGAACTCCGAGGGACCTTGCCTGGACTGCGTGAACACCGGCGAGCAGCTGATCAACATCGGTCAGGACGAGGCAGGGACGACGTTGGCCGCAGTTCGTGGGGCAGGCGGCGGAGCACGGCTTCGTCGTCGACGCACGCCTTCCCGCTGCGGCTCCGTACGGAGGTCCTGGGAGCGATCAACCTGTTCTGCCGGGCCGAGACCGTGCTGGCGGACGAGGAGGTCGCCGTGGCCCAGGGACTGGCGGACATCGCCACGATCGGCCTGCTGCAGCAGCGCGCCGTACGACGCCACGAGGTGCTCGCGGAGCAGCTCCACAGCGCCCTCAACAGCCGGATCGTCATCGAGCAGGCCAAGGGTGTGCTCGCCGAGCGCGAGGGCATCCCGCTGGGGACGGCGTTCGACATGATGCGCAGCTATAGCCGTCGCGAGCGCCGGCTGCTCCGCGACACTGCCGAGGCGGTCATCCTCGGCAGGCTCGATGTCGACCAGCTCCGCGGCACTCAGCCGCCCCACGTCTGAGCGCGGTCCACCGGGGGACGCCAATCTCACCCGTGGTGGGTGACGCCGTGGGACGCATGCGCTCCTAGCCTCGGAGCGTGCCGACGTCGCCGGGCCACGACGACCTCCGGATTGCTCACTGAACGGTCTGGACCGCCGGGACTCTGCGGGTTTCTCAGAGTGCGGACACCTTCTAGGGTCGAAGGCGTGCGCCCATCGGGGGGGAAATCACATGCAATTCACGAGGAGAACCACCCGCGAGCCTCTGCCGATCTCATCGACAGGGGAGTCCGGATGTTGACGCGGCTCGAACTCCTCGGACGCTTCGCGTTGGAGCACGACTCCGTGCCGATCGAGGTCCCGGTCGGCGTCCAGAGGCTGCTCGCGTTCCTGGCCGTACGCGGTCCCTCCAACCGTCACAACGTGGCGGGCACATTGTGGCCCGAGGTGACGGACGGCCAGGCCCTCGCCAGCCTGCGGACCTGCGTCTGGAGGCTCAACAAGGCGCTGCCAGGCGTGGTGGATCCCTGTGGGCCAGCGCTCGCGCTGCGGACGTTCGTCGAGGTCGACAGCCGCAAGCAGGAGTCGTTCGCCGCAGCACTGCTCAACCACGAGCACGACGACCTGGTATGGCTGACCGAGAACCTCCCGTTGTTGCAGGGCGGAGAGCTCCTGCCCGGATGGTACGACGACTGGGTGCTGCTGGAGCGCGAGCGGTTGAACCAGCTGCGACTCCACGCCCTGGAGTTGGCAGCGACCAAGCTGACCAAGTGTCACGAGCTCGACCTCGCCCTCCTGCTCGCCTTGGAGGCAGTACGCACCGAGCCGTTGCGCGAGACGGCCAACGCTGCCCTGATGTCGGTCTACCTGGCTGAGGGCAACGTGTCCGACGCGGTCCACCAGTACGACGTGTTCCGCGACGTGCTCCAACGTGAGCTGGCCCTGGAACCTTCGCCCCAGCTGGCACGTCTGCTGCCTCGTCAGCAGAACAGATGACCGCGCGGGCGGATCGGTGACGGACCAGTGACGTCCTCCACGCTTCGCTGGTAGCCGCTCACACAACTGACGGCACCGCCACGGCCGCGGACCCGAGGAGGCCTTCGATGGCGCAGCGCACGACTTCGAGCAATTCTTCGCACAGGTGCACCATCCTGCCGGCGTACGTCCTCCAGCAGGTGGCGCTCAATGCCAACAAGGAGCAACGTCAGGCGGCGCTGACCACCATGCTCCTCGACGAGGGCTTCCGCTCCAGGCGGTTGGCCGCCTCTCTGGTCCAGACGCCCCGGCGCCGGAGGTTGCCGGCCGGGTTCGCCCCGCTCGCCGACGCAGGGGTCCAGCGTGCCATCCACGACGCCGAGAACACCCTGCAGCTGCCGGGGAAGCTCGTGCGGAGCGAGGGTCAGGCAGCCGGTCCGGACGTGACGGTCAACGAGGCATACGACGGACTCGGCGATACCTACACGCTCTACGCGGAGGTCTACGACCGTGACTCCATCGATGACCAGGGCATGGCGCTGTCCGGAACGGTTCACTACGACCAGAACTACGACAACGCCTACTGGGACGGCACCCAGATGGTCTTCGGCGACGGTGACGGCGAACTGTTCAACCGCTTCACCATCAGTGTCGACGTGATCGGCCACGAGCTGACCCACGGTGTGACCGAGAACGAGGCCGGGCTCGTCTACCTGCGTCAGCCCGGTGCGCTCAACGAGTCCATCTCCGACGTCTTCGGCTCGCTGGTCAAGCAGTACGCGAGCCAGACCTCGGCCGCGGATGCGGACTGGTTGATCGGCGAGGGCCTCCTCAGCGACAACGTTCAGGGCGTGGCCCTGCGTTCGATGAAGGCACCGGGCACCGCCTACGACGACCCCAACCTGGGCAAGGATCCGCAACCGGCCACCATGGACGGCTACGTGGTGACGTCGCAGGACAACGGGGGAGTCCACATCAACTCGGGCATCCCCAACCACGCGTTCTACCTGGCGGCTGTTGAGATAGGCGGTTATGCCTGGGAGAAGGCCGGCCGCATCTGGTACGAGACACTCCGGAGTCCGCGCATGTTCCCGAGGCTGGGGTTCCGCGGTTTCGCCTCCCTGACCTCGCGGACCGCCGCACGTCTGTACGGCGGCCAGAGTGCTGAGGCCAAGGCCGTGCGAGATGCCTGGAAGGCAGTCGGCCTCGGACGCTCCGCCGTGACACGCCGGAGCGGGCAGCTTCCCGCAGCGAGACGAGCAGCCCGTGGCCCGACGACGTCGTCCATGAGTCCGTGGTTCGCCGGTTCCGGCGGTGGTGGCGGGGCGGACGGCACGGCGCAGACTGCTGCTCGTCCAGCGGACGCAGCCAAGACCGCGGGCAGCCGCACCGGGTCGCGGACGGCCAAGAAGTCGACCGCCAAGAAGTCGACGGCCAAGAAATCGACGGCCAAGAGGTCCTAGCGTCGGGAGGTCAGGAGGGTTCCGGTTCGGTGCCGGTCAGCACCCAGCGCACGAGTTGCTGTTCCACGGGAGTGAGGTCGGGCTCGGCTCGCGCGACCGTCTCCGTCTGACCGTCGTGCTCGACCGTGATCTCGAACTGGAACCTGTCCGCTCCCCGTCGGGCGGCGGGTTCCCCTGCCGCGGCGGGCGACGAGGCGGCACGACTCACCCCGACCAGGCGTCGCAGCTCGGCGGCCTTCGCCGCATCCAGGCTCTCGGTGTCCAGACTGGCGGTCCGGGTGATGCCGGCGAAGCCGCCGCTGCGGTTGACCTCAACCCGCACACGTTCATCACTCATCCACGGCCTCCTCCTTGATCCTGCTCATGGAGTGGCGCCGGGCCTCCTCGGCCCGCACTGCCGGCAACAGGGCTGTCGCGACGGCAGGATCCATGCGGTAGGCGCGGGCGTAGTTGTCGCGGACGAACGGCGCTGGTGCTCCCAGGGCGCGGACGGCAAACCCGATCGAGGAGAGGGCGCCCGGAGTCATGGTGAGCCCGGCTCGCTGCATCTCTCGCTGCACCGTGGCGACCCGGACGCTCGGGGCCGACTCGGCGATCGTGCCCAGGGCGTGCAGGGCAGGTGGCTTGAGTCTTCGGACCAACGCCGCCGCGCGGTCGGACGTCCACCACGACGCGTCGGTGCCTCGTGCCCTACGCCGGCCGGCAGGTGCTTGTTCCTCGGTCAGCGCCGCCCGTACGGCGTTGAGGATGCGGGCCGCCTCCTCGCCGTCTCCGGTGACCTCGATGGTCACCTTCACCTGCGCCGTGGACGGTTGGCGCTCCGTCTCCTCTGTCATGCCGCTCGCCTTCGGTCTCGAGGCATTGCCCTCGTGGCAACACTACGGTCCACCCCGGCGCAGATGGAGGCCGCCGGGGTGGGTGAGCGGAACGCTCTATCGCCGTACGCCGCGACGTACCCGGAAGGCTGCGCGCCGACGGGCCATCAGTGCCGCTCGCCGGCGTGCGGCCATGGCTCGGCGTTGCCGCATCATGACTGCGCGACGTCGCACAGCGAGCGCACGGCGCCGCCGTGCTGCCAATGCCCGTCGCCGCAGGGCCGGTCCGCGCCGCATTGCCGGTCCGCGCCGTGCGGCCGCTCCACGCCGTCGAGCACCCGGGCCGCGCCGTCGAGCACCCGGTCCGCGCCGTGCGCCTGGCCCTTGCCGCCGTGCGCCTGGCCCCTGCCGCCGGGCGCCGCGACCGCGCCGCTGTGCCCCCTGCCTAGCCGTTTGTGCCATCACCATGCTCCTTTCCATTGACTCACCTTCACCATAAGTCTGAACGAGAGTCTCGGCAATACTCGCGAGACTCTCATTCAGAACGGGGTCAGAATCGATCGGCTCGTCTCAGAGAGGGGGTTGGCCCGTCGGGACGGACGCGTCGCCTGCAGCGCCTGCAGTGCCTCGGCCAGGCGCGGCCGGGTCTGTGCCGGCGTCACGATCTCGTCGACGGCTCCAATGGCGAGTGCTCGGGACAGACCACCGGAGTGCTCGGCGTGGAGCGCTGCCAGCGCGGCGAGCCGGGCCGGCCTACGGGTCGGGGGTGTCGCTGCCAGCTCGCGGCGGTGCAGCACCTCGGCAGCAGCCTCGGCGCCCATCACGTCGATGTGCGCCCCCGGCCACGCCAGCACCAGGTCAGCCCCCAGACCCTTGCTGCCCATGGCGATGTAGCCACCGCCGAACGCCTTGCGCAGCACCAAGGTGATCCTGGGGACGCTGCTGGCGGCATACGCGTGCAACAGCTTCGCACCTCGTCGTACGACGCCCCCCTCCTCCTGCGCCACGCCGGGCAGGTAGCCAGGGACGTCGACCAGGCAGACGAGCGGTAGGCCCATGGCGTCACACCACTGGACGAACCGAGATGCCTTGTCGCTTCCGGCAGCATCGAGGCACCCGGCGAGCCACTGCGGCTGGTTGCAGAGCACACCCACGCTCCGACCCGCGAGCCTTCCGAGCCCCACGACGACGTTGGGCGCCCACTCGGCCTGGAGCTCGAGGAAGGTGGCCCGGTCCAGCAGGGACGAGGCGACCCTGCGCACGTCATAGGCCAGGCGGTGCTCGTGCGGCACCAGCCCGCTGGGGTCCGGTCCGGGCGAGGGCGGCAGGGCCACCCAGCCGGGGTGCGTCACCAGCTGGACCAGACGCCGCGTGTCGGCGAGGGCCTCCGTGTCGGTGTCGGCGTGGCGGTGCAGCACTCCGCTTCGGGCCTGGGTGAGCCGACCACCCAGACGCTCGGCATCGACGGCCTCGCTCGTGACGGCGCGCACCACCTGCGGCCCCGTCACGAAGATGCGTCCCGCAGGCCCGAGGATGACGAGGTCACCGAGGGCCGCGCCGTAGGCGGCCCCACCAGCGGCCGGGCCGACGATGACCGAGACCTGCAGCACCTGACCGCTCGCGCGGGTCTGGGCGGCGAAGAGACGAGCGACGCCGTCGAGTCCGGCGACACCCTCACCGAGGCGAGCACCGCCCGAGTGCCACAGGCCCACGACCGGCACGTGTTCTCCCACCGCCCGGTCGGTCGCCCTGACCACCGCCGCGCAGCCGTCCCGGCCCAGGGCGCCCCCTTGTCGCCGACGGTCGGTCGTGAAGACGATCAGCGCAGTCTGGCCCACCCGGCCACGAACCACCAGGACGCCGTCGACGTGTTCGACAGGGGTCCAGCTGTCCAGCAGACCGCCGAGCAACACCTCGGCCGGCGCCACCTCCTCGGCGTGGAGTGGTTGCGCCATCTACGACCCCTGGACCGCCACGGTCCCAACCTCACCAACGGGTCGTCACGGCGCCGTCACTGTCGGGGCAGCCCGCCCCCGACGTCGAGCGCGAGCTCCATCGCCACCGCTTCGGCGCGGGCCGCGACAGCGGCTGTGGCCTCCAGAGCGGGCTCGATCTCCGCCGCGTTGCGACGCCACTTGCCGGGGACGGGTGCGTCCAGGGTCGTGCTCGACAACGGCATCGGTCCCGAGAAGGGCCGGTCCCAACGCAACTCCAGCGCCTCGCACACCTCCGCGATCACCCGGGACGGGTCCTCGACCAGGTCTCGGTACCGAACCGCACAGCGCTGCGCGTCCGGCACGTCGGCGAGGCCGTCGAGCAGGGACGCGACAGTGCTGGACCACTGGTGGGCGACGGTCCCCGGCAGGTCGTGCGTCGACAGGTCCCTCCACCCCGGCACGAGCAGGAAGGACCAGGGTTCGCCCGCGCGGCCGGGCAGGGCCGGGTAGCTGACGTGACGGCCGGAGCGCCAGCCGTCGAGCATGCTGCTCATCGTCTCGGCCGGTTCCCGGTGGAGGTACACGAACGTGGCACCCGGGAACACCCGTTGCAGGAACGGGATGCGCAGTGCGTTGCGCGGCGTCTTCTCCAGCAGTCGCACCGGGTGTCGCCCGGGTGGAGCGCGTCGTCCGTCACGATCGCGGACGACCGCGGAGAAACGCCGGCGCAGGAGGCGCACGGTGCGGGCATCTGCGTCGGCGCGCCCGAGTCGGTTGGACTCCCAGGCGCGGCTGCGCGGGTGGAGCCAGGGGATGCCCTCGATAACGGCGTGGCTCTCGCCCCCGACGGACCAGAGGTCCGGAGACCTCGCCAGGGTCTCGAAGAACAGCGTGCTCCCCGAGCGAGGGGCGGAGACGATGATGACTGGTCGCGTGAGCATCAACCGCGCCCTTCACCGCGGCCGGCGCGCGTCATAGGTCATCACGCCGTTGCAGGCGCGAGAGGCGTGGGCACCGGGCCCGAGCCTGCGCGGTGCGGAACCATCCAGTGGGAACTCGTACAGCGCCCACCGCGCTCGTGTCGCGCCCGGCGGGGTCCCCCGGGTGGAGTGGGCGAGCACGGTGCGCCCGAGAGGGTCGGCGAAGGGGCCGTGGGTGTTGCCGCGGTCGTCGTTGACGAACGGACGAGGCCGGCCTCCCTCGACCGGGACCCGTTGCAGGCGGTGACGGCGCGCGCCGAAGGTGAAGAAGAAGATCTGCCGCCCGTCCACCGACCACCAGGGACGGTAGGCAGGTACGCCGGTCAGCAAGCGGGTCGGCGTCGACGCGCCGTCGGTCGCGACAGTCCACAGCTCGTAGGGCTTCCCACGATCGGACACGAAGACCACCCGCGAGCCGTCCGGGCTGAGAGCCGGTCGTTGGTCCTGGTGCTGACCGTCGGTGAGGTCTCGTTCCCAGCTGCCGTCTGCCGCCCGCACCACGATGCTCATCGCGACGCCGGCGTGCGGCATCGTCGTGCGACCAGTGCCCAGGTGCTCGATGAGCTCGCTCTCGTGCGAGGAGCGGCAGTAGACCAACGTGTCGCCGCGTGCGTTGAAGGCGGGATAGCGGGACGAGGAGGCGGCGTCGGTCACCGGTTCGAAGGTGCCCGACCCGTCGCCGAACCAGAGGCGCGGTCGGCCCTTCGGCCCGCCCCAGCACACCGCGTGGCTGCCGCTCGGGTGGATCGAGGACATCATGTAGAGGCCGTCGCCCGGCGAGAGAAGAACGACGCGGCCGTCGGGCTCGCGCCAGTAGACGTCGGCAGCGAAGCCGTGGACTCGCGTGTTCCGGTGAGCGTTGCTCACCTCGGCGACGCTAGACACTGGCGGATGTCCAGTCCAGCCCTTGAGGCCGATTCGGGGTGCGTCGTAGAGTCGAACCTCACGCCAGGGCCATCGGCACGGCCCGGCGGGCAGGGGCGGGCCCATGAACTCGATCGAGATATTCCCACTGACCGGTCGCATCGGCGCCGAAATCCGCGGAGTCCGGCTGAGTCCGGACCTCGACCCTGCGACGGCCTCGTCGATCCACGATGCGTGGCTCCGGCACAAGGTCGTCTTCTTCCGCGATCAGGGCCACCTCGACGACGAGGCTCAGGAGGGGCTGGCCTGGATCTTCGGGGGCAGCTCGATGGCGCATCCGACCGTGCCCGTCGCTGACGGGACGAGCTTCATCTACGAGCTCGACTCGCGGTTGGGCGCCGCCAACTACTGGCACACGGACCTCACCTGGGCCGACGTCCTGCCACGCGGATCGATCCTGCGCGCCGTGGTGGTGCCGCCCTGGGGCGGCGACACGCTGTGGGCGAACACCGCGACGGCGTACGACGACCTGCCGCCGCGACTGCGGGACCTCGCGGATCACGGCTGGGCGCTGCACTCCAACGGGTCCAACGAGGAGCGGCAGGCCGCTCGCGACGCCCGCCAGCTCAACGAGCGACAGCAGGCGTTCTGGTCGGCCTTCCAGTCCACGGTCTTCGAGACCTGGCAGCCGCTGGTGCACGTCCACCCCGAGACCCGCGAACGATGCCTCTTGTTCGGCACGTTCCTCCAGAAGATCCACGGCATGTCGCGACGGCAGACGAAGACTCTGTACTCCCGCTACCAGGGCTACATCACCCGTCCGGAGAACACCGTGCGGTGGCACTGGACGGCGGGCGACGTCGCCGTCTGGGACAACCGGGCGACCCAGCACTACGCGACCAAGGACTACGGCGGGGAACGCCGCGTCATGCGTCGGGTGAGCATCGACGGCGAGCCCACCGAGAGCCTCTACGGTCGCCGCGCCTGGTCCAGGCGCACCGAGGCGACCGCCGTGCCCACGGCCTCCTGACCTGCCCGCGCCCCTGTCCCGGGCTCGCCGCGCAACAACGACGATGCGTAGTGCTCGCGCAGCGTGGCGACCGGCCCCAGCGCCGCCAGAGCAGCGGCGTAGCCGGGCGCAGGGGACAGGTCCCACATCCTCGCCTCAGGGTCGGCGAGGGCTCCTAGCCGAAGCAACCGAGGCGGCTCGTGGGCCCCGGAGACCACTACCTCGCTCATCGGCAGGGCCAGACCCTCACCGGTGGCCTTGAGCAACGACTCCTTGCGCGTCCACAGCCGGAAGAAGTCCTCGGTCGTGGCGTCGTCCAGGCTCTCCTCGGTCGAGAGCACGGTGTCGAGCAGCGACGCGGCGTCGAGGTCCACCACCTGCTCGACGTCCACGCCGATCGGGCCGGCTCGGGTCAGGGCCGCGACGACCCATTCCCCCGAGTGGGAGATGGAGGCCTGGAAGGCTTCCTCGGCCACGCGAGGACGTCCATGAGGCCGGCCGCAGCGGGCACAAGTGCGATCAACCGCCACCTCGGCAGGCGCCTGGCCCAGCAGCCGGCCGGCCGTCAGCCGCAGCAGAACCGCTCCGAGCGTGAAGCGGTCGCGGTCCTCCCGCCGTCGCAGGTCACTGCGCCGGCGGCGCTCGCTGTCGTCCAGCAGTCGTAGGTGCCACGGTCGGGCGTCGTCCGTGTGCGCCCACCAGACCAGGCACTCGTCGGCCAGCACGTTCTCAGGGTACGGCGCTACATGGCCAGCCGGGACCGGTGAAGGGGCGGGCCTCGGATGGCATGCTGGTTCCCACGCGGCGTCCCGGCAAGGAGCGTGCCAGTGGCGAACGAGGAGCACCGGCGTCCCGTACCGAAGCGGGACCCGGCGAAGGCCGGGCCCACGTACATGGAGCACTTCGGTTCCGACGTCTTCTGGTGGGAGCCGGACGGTCGCGTCGTCCGGATCTCGCCCGGCGACGGGGTCTACCTGATGGCGTGCGTGCACCCCGACGGTCAGGGCGCGGTGTTCTGGGGCGGGGCGCGAGGGCGTCCGCGTCTGTGGTGGAGCGACGGAGCGGGTGAACCCGAGCCGCTCACGTCGGCGAACGTCTCCGCCCGCTACCCCGCCTTCAGCCTCGCCGGGGAGCACCTCGCCTACTGCTGTTCCACGGAGGAGCACGAGACCATCGAGCACATCGAGCGCAGCAACGCCTCGGCGCGACCGCCGCACTCCACCCGGATGCAGGTGGTCGTTCGCCGTACGACGGACGGCACGGAGTGGCCGCTGACCGATGGAACGACCCTTGACGAGCGCCCGGCGCTGAGTCCCGACGGCACCCAGGTCGTCTTCGTCTCGAACCGGAACGGTCGGCACGGACTGTGGCAGGTGGCGACGTCGGGGGGTGAGCCGCGCCCGCTCCTTCCCGGGCGCAAGGCTTACCGGCCTTGGTGGTCGCCGGACGGCGCACGCATCTACTTCTTCCTCCTCGGCCGCGATCGGCACCGGATCCACTCGATCGACGTCGAGCACGGCGGCGTCCCGGTGCCGTTGGCCAGCGACGACCTCGGGAACACGCACGGTCCCTACGTTGATCCCGGTGGCGAGTACGTCCTCGCGCACTCGACCCGTGAAGCCGAGACCCGCCCGTCGGCGTGGTGGGGGCTCTACGAGTTCCCGCTGGACGGGGGCACCCCCAGGCGACTCGAGCCACCCGGGCATGTTCGTGGCGCACACGTGACCAGGGCACGCAACGGCGTCACCACCTTCGACGTGTCGCGTCGGGTTGCCTCGGGCTGAGCAGTCCTCGACCCCTCGCGAGAATGCCCGCTCGTGACGGTGATGTGACGTCGGGGTCACAAGCATGGCGACGAGGAGTTCAGGCGCACCGGAGAGGGGTGCCGGGTGGTCGCGGAGGGTCTGCAGCGAGGAGCGGAGCCCACGGTCGTCGACGTGGACAGCGAACCCGAGTACGTCTTCCCGATGTCACTGGCGCAGGAGCGGCTCTGGTTCATCGAGCGCCTCTCGACGGCCGGGGCCCTGTTCCACCTCAGCACGGTGACCCGGTTGCCGGTGGGCACCCGGACGCGCGTGCTGGAGTCCGCCCTGAACGAGATCGTGCGCCGCCACGAGTCGCTGCGCACCACCTTCGACATCGTCGACGGCGTGCCGTCGCAGATCGTGCACCCCCACCGACACCTCCCTCTGGGTGTGGTCGAGCTCGCGCACCTGCGACGGCCACGACGTGAGCCGACAGCACTGCAGCGTGCCGAGGCCGAGGCCGAGCGGCCGTTCGACCTGCGCAGCGGCCCGTTGTTGCGCGCCACGGTCTTCGATCTCGGAGCGGATCGGTTGCTGGCCTTCACCATCCATCACCTCGTCTCGGACGGGTGGTCGATGGGCCTGTTCTGGCGCGAGCTCTCCGAGCTCGCGGGCGCGTTCTCCCGCGGCGAACCCAGCCCGCTCGAGCCCCTCGAGACGCAGTACGCCGACTACGCCGTGTGGCAGCGGAACCGGCTGACGGGCACGGTCCTCGAGGCCGAGCTGGACTTCTGGCGCGCGACACTGGCCGGCCCGCCCGCCGTGCTGGAGCTGGCCACCGATCGGCCACGTCCGGCGGTGCAGTCGTTCGAGGGAGCCGTCCACACCGCGAGCTTCCCGGCCGAGCTGGTGCGGCGCGCCGGTCAGCTTGCACACGATGAGGGCGCCACGCTGTTCATGGTCCTGCTCGCGGGACTGCAGACGCTGTTGCACCGCTACAGCGGCGCCGACGACATCGTGGTGGGCACGTACACGGCCGGTCGGGAGCAACCCGAGACCGAGGCCATGATCGGGTTCTTCCTGAACACCCTGGTGCTGCGTGGTGACCTGAGTGGCAGCCCCACGTTCCGGGACGCGGTCCGGCGGGCCCGTACGACGGCGTTGGACGCCTACGCGCACCAGGACCTCCCGTTCGCGACCCTCGTCCAGGAGCTCCACCCGGACCGGGACCCGTCGCGAAACCCGCTCTTCCAGGTTCTCTTCCAGATGCTGAACGTGCCCACGCTGGAGAAGCTGACGGTCCAGCAGCGAGCGGCCGCCGTGGGCACGCGCCGCACCGCCTCGGCCTTCGACCTGTCCTTCGCGCTGCAGCCCGACGGCGAGGGTGGGTTGGACCTCGAGCTCGAGTACGCCACAGATCTCTTCGACGAGGGCACGATCGCGCGGCTGGCCGAGCACTTCGTCACTCTGGTGCAGTCGGCGCTGGACTCCCCGGATCGCCCTGTCTCCGAGCTGGCGCTGATGTCGTCGGTCGAACGGGACTGGCTCGAGCGCGCCGCCCAGGGGGAGGTCGTTCCGCAGCCCGCACAACCGGACCTGTTCTCGATGTACGAGGCCCAGGTCGCCGCGCGTCCGGAGGCCCCGGCCCTCCACACGCCCGAGGGCACCGTGACCTACCGTGCCCTCGACGAGTCGGTGGCACAGCTCGCGGCGCAGCTGTGGAGCTCGGGTGTACGACCCAGGCAGCGCGTCGCGGTCTGGCTGCCGCGGCGTGGTGCGCACGTCACGGCCCTGATGGCGGTCCTGCGACTGGGGGCGGTCTACGTTCCCGTGGCGTCCGACGCGCCCGCCGCCCGCGTCGCCGCCCTCGTGGAGGACGTCGCCGCCGCGGTGCTGGTGACGACGCACGACCTCGCGAAGGCCTTCGTGACGCCTGGCCTGCCGGTCATCACCGTGGGCGCGGACACCGCTGCCAGGGTCTCGGGCGCTCCGGCCGCCTCGACTCAAGGTCCTCCGGCGGCTTCCGGGCTCGACGACATCGCCTACGTCATCCACACCTCCGGCTCGACCGGTCGCCCCAAGAGCGTCGAGGTGCCGCATCGACAGGTGCTGAACCGGCTTCGCTGGATGTGGCGCTGCCATCCCTTCGACGACGGCGAGGTCGCGTGTCACAAGACATCGATCTCCTTCGTCGACTCGCTGTGGGAGATCCTGGGTTCGCTGCTGGCCGGCGTGCCCGCGCTCGTCCTGCCGGAAGATGTCGTCCGCGACCCGGACGCGCTGCTCACGGCGCTCGCACGCGGATCGGTGACCAGACTGTGGCTGGTGCCCTCGTTGCTGGGTGCGCTCCTGGACACCGAGCCGGACCTCGGTAGGCGGATTCCGAAGCTGCGCTTCTGGGTGAGCAGTGGGGAAGCACTCCCGGTCGCCCTGTGGGAGCGGTTCGGCAAGGCGCACCCCCACGCGGTCCTGTACAACCTCTACGGCACCTCCGAGGTCTGGGACGCGACGTGGTGGGAGCCGCCCCGGGCGGAGTCCGGTCTGCGGATGTGGCGTACGCCGCTGGGCAAGCCGATCGACAACGTCGTCGTGCGGGTGCTCGACGCGCGCCTTCGGCCCGTACCGATCGGCGTGCCGGGCGAGCTGTTCGTCGGCGGCGCCGGGCTGGCACGGGGCTACCTGGCCGACGAGCCGTTGACGATCGAGCAGTTCGTGCCGGACCCGCTCGCTCCCGGAGCGAGCCTCTACCGCACCGGCGACGTGGTGCGCTGGTTGCCGGACGGTGACCTCGAGTTCGTCGGCCGGAGGACCGGCCTGGTCAAGATCAACGGCTACCGGGTCGATCCGGCCGAGGTCGAGCAGGCCCTGTCGGACCTGACCGGGGTCCGCACCGCGGCCGTGGTGGCGCACGACGGCCGTCACGCCGGCGTACGACTCACCGCCTACGTGGCCGCCGAACCAACGGCCACTCCTGCCGCGGTGACCCTCCGCCAGGACCTCGCCCGCACGTTGCCGAGGTACATGGTGCCTGCCGAGATCGTCGTCCTCGACGAGCTCCCGCACACCATGAGCGGCAAGGTCGACCGCGAGAAGCTGGCATCCCTGCGGCCCGCCCCGACGGACGCGCCGCGCGAGCTCGGTCGCCCCCGAAACGAGGTCGAGCGCGCCATCAGCCGGGTCTGGGCCGATGTACTGGGAACGTCCGTCGATCGTGAGGACAATTTCTTCGATCTCGGCGGTCACTCCTTGCTGCTGGTCCAGGTGCGTGAGCGGCTGCTCACGATGTTCGACTACGACCTCTCGATCACGGACATGTTCCGCTACCCCACGGTGGCCGGGCTGGCGCGCTACACGATGGAGCACTCGTGAGCGACATCGCCGTGATCGGGCTGAGCTGCCGCTTCCCCGGCGCGGCCGACGTCTCGGAGTTCTGGGACAACGTCGTGGCCGGCAGGGAGTCGGTCAGCACGTTCACGCCGCAGGAACTGGCGCTCGACGGTGTCGACCCCGGTCTGCTCGCGCGGCCTGACTACGTCCCGGCAGGCGGCGTGCTGGACGACGTGGACCTGTTCGACGCTGCCTTCTTCGCGTACACGCCCCGGGAGGCCGAGCTCCTCGACCCGCAGCACCGGCTCTTCCTCGAGCACGCCTGGTGGGCGATGGAGGACGCCGGCTACGACGTGGAGCGGGTGGAGGAGCCGGTCGGTGTCTTCGCAGGCTGCGCGATGAGCAGCTACCTGCCGGTCATCCTCTCCAACCCGGCGCTGCTGGAGTCGGCCGGATGGTTCCAGGTGCTGATCAGCAACGACAAGGACTACCTGGCCACCCGCACGTCGTACAAGCTCGACCTGCGTGGTCCGAGCGTCGTCGTGCAGACGGCGTGCTCCACCGGACTCGTGGCCATCCACTACGCGGCTCGGAGCCTGGCGGACGGGTGACTGCGCCATGGCGCTGGCCGGCGCGAGCACCGTGCGCCTGCCCGAGCGGGCCGGGCACTTCCACTCACCGGGTGGGATCTACTCGCCGCGAGGCCACTGCCGACCCTTCGACGCCACCGCCGACGGAACCGTCTTCGGCAACGGCGTCGGGGTCGTCGTCCTGAAGCGGCTGGCCGACGCGCTGCGCGACGGCGACTCGGTGCGAGCGGTCATCAAGGGCGGCGCCGTCAACAACGACGGACACGACAAGGTCGGTTTCACTGCGCCGAGCCTGGCCGGCCAGACCGCGGTGATCGAGGCGGCCAACCGGGCCGCGGAGGTCTCGGCGGACTCGATCACCTACGTCGAGGCCCACGGCACCGGCACCCACCTCGGTGACCCGATCGAGGTCGAGGCGTTGACGACGGCCTACCGGCAGGGGTCGACGAGGTCGGGCTACTGCGCGCTCGGCGCGGTCAAGGGCAACATCGGGCACCTCGATCCCACGGCCGGGATCGCCGGCTTCGTCAAGACGGTCCTGGCCCTCGAGCACGCGACCCTGCCCCCGGCCGTCAACTTCGACGCCGCGAACGCGGAGATCGACTTCGACTCCACCCCGTTCTACGTCAGCACCTCGCCGCGTCCGTGGACCGTGAGCCCCCGCCGCGCCGGGGTCAGCGCCTTCGGCATCGGCGGCACCAACGCCCACCTCGTCCTGGAACAGGCTCCCGAACCCGCTGGCGTCCCGGCCAGCAACGGGCCCCCAGGTCCTTCCGTTGTCGGGCCGGTCGGAGACCGCTGTCGCTGAGTCGGGCGCGCGGCTCGCGGACCACCTCGAGGCGCATCCCGACCTCGACCTCGCCGATGTCGCCCGCACGCTGCAGAGCGGTCGTCGCCGATTCGTTTCCCGGCTCGCGGTCACGGCGGAGACCCGCGAGGAGGCCGTTGCTGCCCTGCGGTCGAGCGGCTCCTGTGTCCAGGCCAAGGAGCGGCCGCTCGTCTTCCTGTTCCCGGGGCAGGGTTCTCAGCACGTGGGGATGGCCAGGGGAGTGCTGGCCGCGGAGCCTGAGTTCGCCGCCGCCTTCGGCGAGTGCGCGGCCCTGGTGCGCGAGAACGACGGGCCAGACCTGGACAAGCTGATCAGGCGTGACGGACCAGTGGCCGGGACGCGGCTCGCGCAGACGTCCGCCACCCAGCCGGTTCTGTTCGCCGTGGAGTACGCGCTGGCGAGGTTGTGGCAGTCCTGGGGCGCCGAACCTGCTGCGTTGCTGGGCCACAGCGTGGGGGAGTACGTCGCGGCGACCGTTTCGGGGGTGATGCGTCTCGAGGACGCCGTCGGCATCGTGACCGAACGCGGCCGTCTCATGCAGGCGCAGCCCCCGGGCAGCATGCTCGCGGTCCAGGTGCCGGAGGTCGACCTGGGTCCTCGCCTCGGCCCTCACGTCACGGTGGCCGCCGTCAACGAGCCCGGTGCGTGCATCGTGGCCGGCCCGCCGGACGTCATCGAAGACCTGGCCACCGGACTGGCCGAGGACGGCGTGGCGACCCAGCGGCTGCGCACGTCCCACGCGTTCCACTCCCCGATGATGGACGCCGTCCTCGCGCCGCTGAAGCAGGTCGTGGCGAAGGTCCACCTGCGGGACCCGGGCATCCCGTTCGTCTCGAACGTCTCGGGGACGTGGATCAGCGCAGACCAGGCTCGCGACCCTGAGTACTGGACCCGTCAGCTGCGTGAGCCGGTCCGGTTCGCGGACGGCGTGCAGACATTGCTCGACACCGCCGCCGAGGGCAGCGTGCTGCTCGAGGTCGGGCCGGGCCAGATGCTGGCAGGACTGGCGCGACGCAATCCCGCCCGCCGCCCGATCGACTCCGTCGTCGCTTCCCTGCCTCCGGCGCAGAGCGATCGACCCGACCACCCGGCCCTGCTCACCGCGCTCGGGCGGCTGTGGAGCGAAGGGGTGCCGATCCGGTGGCCTGCCGGTGAGCAGGGCGCGCGGCGCGTCGCGTTGCCCGGCTATCCCTTCGAGCGACGCCGGTTCTGGGCGGCACCACGACCCGTGCGGGCCGAGGACGTGACACGCGAGCGCCAACGCCCACTCGACGAGTGGTTCTACCTGCCGGTGTGGGACGAGGAGGCGCTCCCGCAGCCGGTCCCTCCCGTGGGCGGCTGTCTGGTGACCGGCATCGTCCGGGCCGGTCACCCGGGCCATCCTGGCGAAGCTGCGCGCCGCCGGTGCGCCCGCGCACGACG
Source organism: uncultured Actinomycetota bacterium (assembly GCA_963698945.1). Taxonomy (GTDB): domain Bacteria; phylum Actinomycetota; class Actinomycetes; order Propionibacteriales; family Nocardioidaceae; genus Marmoricola. Next base: position 82,372 of record CAVOST010000004.1, read on the forward strand.
CCACCACCACGGGGCCATCGCCCGGTACGTCGTCCGGCCCCATGGTCCTGCCGGAACAGGAGGTGTCGCGTGTCGTGCACGTGGCCCTGCCGGGTCCGTACTCCGGCGCGGGGGTCGAGGCGTGGGAGGGGCGGTTCGCCCGGGCACAGGAGGACACCTACGTCGCCGTGGTCGGGACCGCCCAGGCGCTGGTGCGCTCGCGGTTGCGCGCCGACCTGCCCGTCCTGGTGGTCACCTCGGGGACGCAGCGCGTCCTCGAGGGAGACCTGGTCCTGCCCGAGCTCTCGCCGGTCCAGGGCGCGTGCCTGGCTGCGTCGCAGGAGTATCCGAACCTGCGCTTCAGGCTGCTGGACGTCGACACCGGGGCCGATCTCGACGCGCTCGCGGAGTCGATTGTCGCCGAGTCCGTGTCAGGGGCGGGAGCCGTGGTCGCACGGCGCAACGGCCGACGGCTCGTCCGCAGGTTCCGCCAATGTGCGGTTCCTGCGCCGAACTGGATCCCCCTCGAGGGTGCGTGACGGTGACGTGGTCCTGGTGACCGGCGGGCTTGGCGGCGTCGGTCTCGCGTTGGCCGCCACCTTGGCGCGGCGAGCCCGGATCCACCTACTCCTCCTTGGCCGCACCGGCCCGCCGACGCGGGCGGAGTGGCCCTCAGCCGGCACGGAGACTCCGCTCGGACGCAGGGTGCACGCGCTGCAGGACATCGAGGCTGCCGGGTCGACCTGGGAGTTCCTGCACGCCGACCTGGCCGTCGCACGTCTGTCCGCGGTACGGGTGCAGGAGGCTCTGCGCCGGCACGGACACATCGACCTGGTGGTCCACGCTGCGGGCACGGTGGCCGCTGATGCCTTCTTCGGCGTCGAGGAGGCCGACCTGGGCCGGTCGATGGCGGTGTGGCGGGCCAAGGTGCACGGCCTGGTGACGCTCCACTCCGTGCTGGCCCAGAAGCCGCCCCGCGAGTGGGTCCTGGTCTCGTCGCTGTCGACCGTCCTCGGGGGCCTGGGCTTCACGGCCTACGCCGCCGGGAACGCGTTCCTCGACGCCTACGCCGAGAGCCAGGACGGCACGAACGGCTCTCGATGGTTGAGCATCGACTGGGACGCCTGGCAGCTCGAGGGGGGCGAGAGCGTCGGTATGACGGCCGAACAGGGTGGTGAGGTGTTGACCCGCTTGCTCGGACACGAGACATCACCTCGCGTCGTCGTGTCCACGACGGACCTGTCGGCCCGACTGGCGCGATGGGTCGGCGACAGGGCGAGCACGACGTCGCGGCCGGCGAACAACGGACGGGAGACCCACGACGTACGCGACCTGGGCGACGTCGAGGTCGGCGGTCAGCGCCGTCTGGAAGGAGCTCGTCGGCGTCGACGACGTCGCGCCGGAGGACGACTTCTTCGCCGACCTGGGCGGCCACTCGTTGCTGGCCACGCAGGTGGCGTCCCGCCTCCGGGCGATGCTCGACGTCGAGATCCCCCTTCGGAAGTTCCTCGAGACGCCGACCCTGCGTGGACTCTCCACCACGATCTGGGAGCTGCGTCAGGACGGTGACTCATCGGAGTCGACCAGTGGTGAGCCCCCCGGCGCCATACCCCGGCTCGATCGCGACGCACACCGTCGTACAGCGTCCACGGAGCAGGTCCGGAGCGGGCAGCCACAGGAGGCCCTGACGTGACCGTCCAGGACGGGGTCGCCCCCACGATGACCAGCCTCTCCGACCGCGGCGCGACCTGCGGCCGGTTCGACGAGGTCGTCACCATGCCCGTGTTCGTGCTGGCGCCACCCAGGTCATTCTCATCAGTCGTCGCCGCGATGCTCGGTCAGCACCCGCAGCTCTACGGTCTTCCCGAGCTGCAGCTGTTCGGCACCGAGACGCTCGGCGAGTGGTGGTCGGTGTGTGGGCGCGCGAGCTTCCCGATGTCGCACGGTTTGCTCCGCGCCGTCGCCGAGCTCGTCTACGGGGAGCAGACCGAGCAGACGGTGATCCAGGCGTCAGGATGGCTGCGACGTCGGCTGAGCTGGTCCACCGGACTGGTCATGGAGGAGCTGGCTACCCGAGCCGCACCACGGATCGTCGTGGAGAAGAGCCCGAGCATGGTGTACGACGTCGCGTTCATGCACCGGGTCCAGTCGATGTTCCCCGGGGCGCGGTTCGTCCACCTGGTGCGTCACCCACGAGGACAGGGCGAGTCGGTCCACAAGGCGATCCAGCTCGCGGCGAGCCGCGGACCGGTGCCGCAGTGGCTGCTCAAGCTCGGCGCGTTCCACGCGGTGCGACCGGACGAGGTCGTGCCGCCCCAGACCGAGCTCGCACCGGAGGACGGATGGCTCACCCTGCACCAGAACGTCCTGGAGTTCCTCGCCGGCGTACCGACGCCGCAGCAGCTGCGGATCCGGGGTGAGGACGTCCTCGCTGACCCCAAGGGCTCCTTGCGCGAGGTCGCAGCATGGCTGGGCCTCCGCACCGACGACGCCGCACTGACGCGGATGGCGCACCCGGAGGAGTCGCCGTTCGCCGGCTTCGGGCCACCCGGGGCGCGGCTGGGCAACGACGCCAACTTCCTCGAGGACCCGCCACTCCGCCCCGACCGCGCGACACCGCAGTCCCTTGCCGGACAGCTCGCCTGGGCTTCCACCACCAGGGGTTTCCCGCCCGCCGTGTGGGAGCTCGCCACCTCCTTCGGGTACGCATGAGCGCCCAGGAGGCAGGCGCGTTCGCGCAGGACGGCGCCGACCACCGCTCGGTCGCACAGCTCTTCGATCCGCTCGACGAGAAGATCGCGGCCGAGGTGGTCGCGCTGGGGACTCGCCGGACGAACGGCAACGCGGTCCACGGTGCCCTCCCCGGGCCGGAGCTCGTCGACCGGTTCCGCGGCACCGCCATTCCCGAGACCGGCTGGGACCTGCGGCGCTACATCGAGCTGCTCGGCAGGGACATCGTGCCGAACTCTGTCGTCACCTCGTCCCCCCGGTGCCTGGCCCACATGACCCCACCGATCCCGGCCGCCATGGCGCCGCTCGCGTCCCTCGTCGTGTCCCTGAACCAGAACCTGGTCCGGACCGACGCCTCCACGACGCTGACGCTGTGTGAGCGACAGGCGCTCGGCATGCTGCACCGGATGGTCTTCCAGAGGTCCGCGAGGTTCTACGAGCGCCACACCCAGGACCCCGCAGCACCCTGGGCGCCTTCGTCTCCGGCGGGACACTGGCCAACATCACGGCGATCTGGTGCGCGCGTAATGCCGCTCTCCCGACGAGCAGTCTTCGGCGTCTCGGACTCGCGGAGGCGCTTGCGCGCGCCGGCTACCGCGGCGCCGCCATCGTCGGCCCGGAGTCGATGCACTACTCCTTCGCCAAGGCCGCGGACCTGACGGGGGTCGGTGAGGACAACCTCGTCCGGGTACGCGTCGACGATCACGACCGCGTCGACCCCCGTGCGCTGCGGCGCGCGGTGCGGAGGTGTCAGCGGAGCGGTCGACTTGTCGTGGCGGTGGTCGGTGTCGCCGGTTCCACGAACTCAGGAGCCGTGGACCCGCTCGCCGAGGTCGCGGACGTCGCCGCGGAGGCAGGCTGCCACTTCCACGTGGATGCTGCATGGGGTGGTCCTGCGTTGTTCTCGCGCCGACAACGCCACCGGCTCGCCGGCATCGGGCGCGCGGACACCGTGACGCTGGACGGGCACAAGCAGCTGCACCTGCCGGTCGGCGCGGGCTTTCTGTTGTTCCGGGACGTCGCGCTGGCCAGGCACTTCGAGCACGTGGCGCCGTACACGGTGCGGAAGGGTTCCGCAGACCTCGGGCTGCGCTCACCCGAGGGATCTCGGCCCGGGACCGCGCTGATGTTGCACGCCGCCCTCCACCTGTTCGGCTCCGCCGGATACGGCGAGCTGGTGGACCTGTCGGCGCACCAGGCGGCGCTGTTCGCCGCCGAGGTGCGGACGCGCCCCCGGTTCGAGCTCCTTCGGGACCCCCAGCTCAATGTCGTCGTGTACCGCTACCTCCCTGTTGCCGGATCCTCCTGGAGCAGCCCGAGCGACGTCGATGCCCTCAACACCGGCATCCATCGGCTGCAGCGCCGCGCGGGACGTGCTCTCGTCTCCCGGACCACGACGTCCGCCGGGTCAGAGAAGGTGGTCGCACTGCGCGTCGTCCTTGCGAACCCGATGACGACCGAGCGCGACATCACGGCCGTGTTGTCGGAGCAGGAGCGGCTCGGCCGGCTGCTCGAGCGTCGTTCGATCGATCTGCCGAGCCTGCGGGACTGAGGAGCCGACAGCGCCGCTGCGGTTTCTCTTGACTGATTCCAGATCAGAGGATAGGAACGAGGAGTGCCGACGCAGCCGACCGACTTCCCGGACATGTTGCGGGCGGCGCGGCTGCGGGTGACCCGCCCGAGGGTGGCCGTGCTCGGCGCCGTGCACGCCCGGCCGCACGCCGACACGGACTCGATCATCGGCGCTGGTGCGAGCGGAGCTCGGCGAGGTCTCCCACCAGGCGGTGTACGACGTGCTCCGGGTGCTGACCGCCGCATCGCTGGTGCGGCGCATCCAGCCGTCCGGGTCGGTGGCACGCTACGAGGCACGGGTCGGGGACAACCACCACCATGTCGTCTGCCGCAGCTGCGGTGCCATCGCCGATGTCGACTGCGCCGTCGGCGATGCGCCCTGCCTCCACGCGTCGAACGACGAGGGCTTCGTCATCGACGAGGCGGAGGTCGTCTACTGGGGCACCTGCCCCGACTGCAGTCAGTCGTTGCACACCACGAGACAGGAGAACCAGGCACGTGTCTGAGCATGAAGGCAGCGAGAGCGAGAACCCGGTCATCGACGCACCGACCCCGTCGCAGGGTGAGAGTCGACCCCGCACGAACCGCGACTGGTGGCCCAACCAGCTGGACCTCTCGGTCCTGCACCGTCACTCCTCCCTGGGCAATCCGCTTCCCGGCCACTCCTACTCGGAGGCCTTCGGGCGTCTCGACGTCGAGGCGCTCAAGCAGGACGTCTTCGAGGTGATGACGACCTCCCAGGACTGGTGGCCGGCCGACTTCGGCCACTACGGCGGCCTGTTCATCCGGTTGAGCTGGCACGCGGCCGGGACCTACCGCATCGAGGACGGCCGCGGTGGCGGCGGCGACGGGGCCCAGCGCTTCGCGCCGCTCAACAGCTGGCCCGACAACGCCAACCTCGACAAGGCCCGCAGGTTGCTGTGGCCGGTCAAGCAGAAGTACGGCAGCACGATCTCCTGGGCCGACCTGCTCGTGTTCGCAGGCAACTGCGCGCTGGAGTCGATGGGACTGCAGACCTTCGGCTTCGGCTTCGGCCGTGAGGACATCTGGGAGCCCGAGGAGATCTTCTGGGGCCCCGAGGACAGCTGGCTGGGGGACGAGCGCTACAGCGGCGACCGCGAGCTCTCCGGCGCCCTCGGTGCCGTCCAGATGGGGCTGATCTACGTCAACCCCGAGGGCCCGAACGGCGAGCCCGACCCGGTGGCCGCGGCACGCGACATCCGCGAGACGTTCCGGCGGATGGCGATGAACGACGAGGAGACCGTCGCCCTCATCGCCGGCGGGCACTCCTTCGGCAAGACCCACGGTGCCGGCGACGCCGACCTCGTGGGCCCCGAGCCGGAGGCAGCCCCGCTGGAGGCACAAGGACTCGGCTGGAAGAGCAGCTACGGCAGCGGCAAGGGACCGGATGCGATCACCAGCGGTCTCGAGGTGACGTGGACCAGCACGCCGACCCAGTGGGGCCACGGGTTCTTCCGCAACCTGTTCGAGCACGAGTGGGAGCTGTCCAAGAGCCCGGCCGGCGCCCACCAGTGGGTGGCCAAGGACGCCGAGGCCGACGTGCCCGACGCCTTCGACCCGGAGAAGAAGCGTCTCCCGACGATGCTGACCACCGACCTGGCGCTGCGGATGGACCCGGAGTACGAGCAGGTCTCGCGCCGGTTCTACGAGCACCCCGACGAGTTCGCGCTGGCCTTCACCAAGGCCTGGTACAAGCTGCTCCACCGCGACATGGGTCCGGTCTCGCGCTACCTGGGTCCCTGGGTCGCGGAGCCGCAGCTGTGGCAGGACCCCGTCCCGCAGCCGACCACGAGCTGGTCGACGAGGCGGACGTGGCCTCGCTCAAGGAGAAGATCCTGGCCACGGGCATCCCGGCGCAGCGACTGTTGCTGACGGCGTGGGCCTCGGCCGCCAGCTTCCGCGGCACCGACAAGCGCGGCGGCGCCAACGGCGCGCGGATCCGGCTGGAGCCGCAGCGCAGCTGGGCGGTCAACGAGCCCACCGAGCTCGCCGGGGTGCTGGACGCCCTCGAGCAGGTGCAGCGCGACTTCAACGGCGCTCAGTCCGGCGGGAAGTCGGTGTCACTCGCGGACCTGATCGTCCTGGGCGGGTGCGCAGCGGTCGAGAAGGCCGCCAAGGACGCCGGGCGCGACGTCGCCGTGCCGTTCACCCCGGGCCGCACCGACGCCACGCTCGAGCAGACCGACGTCGAGAGCTTCGCTGTGCTCGAGCCGAGGGCCGACGGCTTCCGCAACTACCTCCGGTCGGGGGAGAAGCTGGCACCGGAGACCCTGCTGGTCGAGCGCGCCTACATGCTCGACCTCACCGCACCGGAGATGACCGTCCTGGTGGGCGGTCTCCGCGCACTCGGCGCAAATGTCGGCGGCACCACGCACGGCATCCTCACCGACCGCCCGGGGCAGCTGACGAACGACTACTTCGTCAACCTGCTCGCCACCGGGGCGGACTGGAAGGCGTCGGAGACCGAGGAGTCCGTCTTCGAGATCCGGGATGCAACCACGGGTGAGCGCACGTGGACGGCTACGGCCGTCGACCTGGTCTTCGGCGCGAACTCCCAGCTGCGGGCGATCGCCGAGGTCTACGCGAGCGACGACGCGCACGACAAGTTCGTCGACGACTTCGTCCGTGCCTGGGACAAGGTGATGAACCTCGACCGGTTCGAGCTGGACTGACCCGTGACCGACAACGCCATCGACCGGTCCGCCTTCGAGGCGGAACGGGAGCGCATCCGGCAGGCCCACCTCGGGCCTGCCGGGGAGCGGCCCGCGTCCACAGCCCGGGGCCTGCACCACACCGCCCTGATCAGCAGCGACGTCGAACGCACGGTGCGCTTCTACCAGGACCTGCTCGGGTTCCCGCTCACCGAGCTCATCGAGAACCGTGACTACCCGGGCTCGTCGCACTTCTTCTTCGACATCGGCAACGGCAACCTGCTCGCGTTCTTCGACTTCCCGGGACTCGACGTCGGTCCCTACGCCGAGGTCCTCGGCGGGCTGCACCACATGGCGATCTCGATGGACCCCGACCGGTGGCGGGAGATCGTGCAGCGGTTCGACGACGCGGGCGTCGAGCACGTCATCCACAGCGAGGTCTCGGTCTACTTCACCGACCCCGACGGCGCGCGCATCGAGCTGATCGCCGACCCGCTCGGCGAGATGTACGGCACCAAGGTGCTGTGACGCTCGAGTTCGAGCACGAGACGCGTGGCGCAGCGGGTGCGCTTCTGCCCCGGAGGCGCAGCGCAGGCCCTGGCCGGCGAGGTGGAACGGCTCGGCGCCACCCGGGTCATGGTCATCAGCTCCGGCAGCGCGGCACAGCAGGCGGAGCGGGTGACGGCGGACCTGCCCGTCGTGCTCGTCCACGACGACGTGGTGATGCACGTCCCGTCGGCGACCGCCGACGCGGCGCGTGACGCGGCGGCCGCCCACGACGTCGACGCGATCGTGAGCGTGGGCGGTGGGTCGGCCACCGGGCTGGCCAAGGCCGTCGCGCTGACGACGGGCCTGCCGATCGTCGCCGTACCCACGACCTACGCCGGGTCGGAGGCGACGGACGTCTGGGGGATGACCGAGGGGTCGAAGAAGACGACCGGTGTCGACCCGCGGGTGCTGCCGCGGGCCGTGGTGTACGACGCCACCCTCACGCTGTCCCTGCCGGTGGACCTCAGCGTCGCCTCCGGGCTGAACGCGCTGGCGCACTGCGTCGACGCGATGTGGGCACCGCGCGCCGATCCGATCGACGCCGTCCTGGCGGCCGAGGGGATACGCGCGCTGGCGGAGGGCCTGCCGATGGTCGTGGACGACCCGTCCGCGCTGGGCGGGCGCGAGCTGTCGCTCTACGGCGCCTACCTCTCAGCCGTCGCCTTCGCCTCCGCGGGCTCCGGCCTGCACCACAAGATCTGCCACGTCCTCGGCGGCAGGTACGGGCTGGCCTCACGCGCCGACCCACGCCGTCGTGCTGCCGCACGTGCTGGCGCTCAACGCACCGGCCGCACCCGCGGCCGAGCGGCGCATCGCGACCGCCCTGTCGGCGACCAGCGCGCTCGACGGGCTGCTCGCGCTCCGGCAGCGGCTCGGCGGCCCGGTCGCGCTGCGCGACCTCGGCCTCGAGGAGTCGCAGATCCCCGACGCGGTCGCGGCGATCCTTCCCGTCGTACCCCCGAGCAACCCGGCGCCGGTCACCGCCGACGACCTCGACAGGTTGCTCCGGGCCGCGTGGGCGGGCGCGGCTCCTCACTCGTAGACGAGCGGCTGCTCACCCGAAGACCGCTCGTCCCACCACCGGTGGCAGGTCGGCGAGCGTCACGATCCCCGGAGGTGCAGCGACCACCCGTGGGACGGCGTTGGTGACCGGCATCGCGGTGTAGATCATGCCGAGCTCCATCCAGTCCTCCTCCGGGAAACCCTCCGGGGGCAGGCAGTGGATCACGGTGCGCATGTTGGGAAGGCCGAAGACCTGGATGACGTGACCGTGGGCGAGCGCCTTGGGTGGTACGACGTGCCGGCCCATCGTCCAGTTGAAGCCCACGCTGACGATGTTGCGCTCGCCCACCCAGCCCCGGTGGTAGCCCATGACTCCGGCCACCGTGCCCTCCGGGATCCTCATGAAGCCGAGGTCGCTGTCTCCGGTGGCGGCGGTGAACGCGACGTCGAAGGTGAGCCGGTCGAGGGTGGCGCCCATGGCATCGGCCATCATCGCGGCCGACTCCGCGAAGACCTCGCTCTCCCGACGTACCGAATCCGCCAGGCCGGGAGTGGAGGGGTCCTGCGAGAACCCCATCGCGGTCTGGGTGTCGGCCGAGGCGTAGGTCGAGCAGTCCACCGACTCGGTGATCCGGATCTCGTCGACGCGGTGGCAGGCGCCGCTGAGCACCATGCCGACCATGTTGGTGACGCCCGGGTGTGCGCCGCTCCCGAACATCGTGCTGCCGCCCGACTCGCACGCGGCGCTGATCCGCGAACGCTCGGCATCCGGCAGCTTGCCTCCGGTGATCCAGCCGGCCGTGGAGCAGACGTTGATGCCGGCGGACAGCAGCGCCACCAGCTCGTCGGTGCTCGACCACAGCGGGTTGTAGCAGCACGCGTCGGGGTGCAGCGCGATCAGGTCCTCGATCGAGTCGGTCGCCAGGACCCCGGTCGGCTCGTCGCGGCCGCACAGGGACGCCGCGTCCCGGCCCACCTTGCCGGCGCCGTGGGCGTAGACGCCGACGAGCTCCATGTCGTCGCGCTCGATGATGGCCTCGAGCGAGCGGCGACCGACGTTGCCGGTGGTCCACTGGACCACGCGCAGGGGTTCCATGGGCGTCACAGTAGGGGAGCCCACGACGGGGGAGTCAGTTGCTGCCCGGCTCGTCCGGGTAGGTCGAGAAGAAGGCCAGTGGCGCTCGCTGGCGCCGCAGCACCCGGGCCCAGAGGGACGCGGGCTCGTCGCTGAACAGGTCGTCACGAGAGCCGGGTACCACCCACCAGGCGCCCTCCACGAGCTCGCCGACCAGCTGTCCGGCCGACCATCCGGCGTACCCGGCGAAGATGCGCAGCGCGGAGGCCACGCCGACGACGTCGTCCGCGCTCCCGTCGAGGTCGATGCTCGCGACACCGGTGTGCAGGGGGTGGAGGCCGGCTGCCTCGGCCTCGACCGCGCCCAGACACAGCGCGCCGTCCTGCTGCACCGGGCCACCCTCGAACAGGACATCGGGATGGGTCACGACGTCGCGCCACGACGGCAGCGCCTCCGCAACGGCGGTGCGACTCGGGCGGTTGAGCACCACGCCGAGCGACCCCTCGTCGTTGTGTTCCAGGAGGTAGATCACGGTTCGCTGGAAGTAGGAGCCTTGAAGCTCCGGCGTGGCGACGAGTAGCTGCCCGGCAGCCGGAGGTGCAGTTGCTCCCGTCCATTCCTCGTCCACCCCGCCATGGTGCCTGCTACTGCCGCCCAGATGCACACGGCAAGGGCGGCGACCAGGTAGGCGTTGCCGATGAGGTGCTCGCCCGGAGCCCAGTCGAGCTCGCGGCCCCCGCCCCAGGGTGGCCACAGGATCGGGCGGGTCACGAAGACCGCGGTCCACGCAGCGCCTGCCCAGCGCTGCCGCTCCCAGAGCGCCAGCGCGGTCGGCACCGCCCAGACCCAGTGGTGCGACCAGGACACCGGAGAGGCGAGCAGCATCGCCATGGCGCCCAGGCAGGTGCCGAGGACCCGGTCGCCCCGGCGCCACCAGAGGGCGCCGGCGAGCAGCGCCACGAGCGCCAGTGGTACGGCGATCGCGAGCCACAGCGCCGTCGGTGGCGCACCGGCGAGAAGCCGTGTGAGCGCGCCATAGATCGACTGGTTGTGGGCCAGCGCCGGCGGGCCCACCCGTGCGGCATCGAGGAGCCGGTCCGTCCAGTACGACGCCGCGCCCCCGGGCATCACCGCGAAGCCGATGGCGACGGTCACGGCGAACGTCATGACGGCGCGCCCCGCGGCTGCACGCCGCCCGACCAGGACCAACAGCACGACGAACACCAGTGGCGTCAGCTTGATGCCTGCGGCCACGCCCACGAGCACGCCGGACCAGCGCCGTTCCGGACGAGTCAGGTCGACCAGCACGGCGAGCATCAGCAGCAGGTTGACCTGGCCGAACGTGAGGTTCTGCCACACCGGTTCCAGGGCGAGCGCACCGCCGGTCAGCAGTGCCACCTGCCAGCCCGGCGTGGAGTGTCCGTACGCCCGTCGTACCACCGCGACGGTGCCGGCGAGGGCGCCCGTCGACGCCGAGGTCCACAGCCCCGCCGCCAGCCAGCCGGGCGCCAGCGCCAGGGGCACCATCACGACAGCGGCGAACGGCGGGTAGGTGAACCGGAGGCCGGTCACCGGGTCGTCGGCCCCGAGCAGCGACAGGCCGTCGAGCACCGCGCGGCCGCCGAAGCGGTAGACGAACAGGTCGGTGAAGCCGCCATGGACCGCTCCGGCCACTCCGGCGAGCACGATCAGGAGCAGGACCGGAGCCGGGCCGTGCAGCAGGCGTCCGTGCCTCACCCCTCCATGGTGGCCCCTGTCACTCGTAGACGAACTTCTGCTCGCCCGGGTAGACCCAGGAGAGCGCGTCGCGGAGCCGGTCGCGCCAGTTCTCCCAGTTGTGCCCGTCGCGGGCCTCGACGAACCGCACCGTCATGCCGGCCGACTCGAACGTGGGCACCATCGAGCGGTTGGGGACGATCAACGGCTCGTAGACCCCGCAGCTGACGAAGAGCCGGTCGGCGACATGGGTCGGGCGCGCGCGGTAGCGGTTGACGAACTTCACCACCGGGTCGAAGACCGGGCCGCCGCCGTGGTCGGTGCCGATGTCGGTGAACACGAACGAGCCCGACATCAGGATGAGGGAGCCGTAGGTGCTGGGCGACCTGACGGCCGCCGACAGCGAGGCGACCGCGCCGAAGCTCGAGCCCATCAGGCAACGGCCCGACGGCCGGCCCATCAGCGGCCACTCGACCTCGAGCCGGGGCAGCAGCTCCTGGGTGACGAAGCGGGAGTGGGCGGTGGAGTCGGCGTACTCGTCGAGCCGCTCGTGCGGGTGCAGGAACGCCACCACCGTCTCGGCGACGTCGAGGCGATCGATCAGGTTGTCCAGCACGGTCCTGGCGGCGGCGTACTGGAGGAAGTCGGGGCCGTCGTGCACCACCAGCAGCGGGTAGGTGGCGGTGCGACGGAAGCGGGCCGGCAGGTAGAGGGTCACCGCGCAGTCGCGCTTCAGCGCCCTGCTGGGTACGACGAGCTCGACCAGCTCGCCCTGGCGCGCCGAGGGATCCGGCTCGGTCCACTCCGGGCTCTCGTAGCCGTGACCGAAGCACACCGACGAAGTGCCCACGGGGCTGTAGGAGATCTTCGGGTTGAGCGGGTCGTTGCCGGTCTCGACGTGCTGACCGCGACGCACCTCGAGCTGGTAGTTGACCCGCGAGCCCTCCGGCAGCTCGAGCACGAGGTACCACAGGTCGGTGTCCCGCAGCCGACGCAACGGGATCCTCTCGGGAAGCCCGACGATCCGCTGCACGAGGTGGACCTCGTCGGCCTCGCCGCGGTAGAGGAAGGTGCACCTCGACCCTTCCACGACAGGCACCTCGTGACGCGCGAGGAAGCGGTCGACCATCTCCGCGTCGAGCGGAACCGCGGTCGCGCAGCCGGTTGATGGCCAGCTTCCGGGAGCGTGCCCCGGAGCCTTTCGCCGCTGTGGGCGTGCTCATGCCGCCTCGAGCTCCGTGATGCGACCGTCCTCGGACACCACGCGCGCGCCGGCCGGCAGCGCGCCGTCGTCGCCCAGCGTGAGGCGGATGCCGTCGTCGAGCACCACGCAGCGGAAGGGTGCGAACCTGCGCGCCAGCAGGCCCATCCGGACCGGGTCGTCGACCCGCAACCGTCGGCGCGCGTGGGGTAGCAGCACCAGTCCCGGGACCACCCCGATCCCGTTGCCGAACACCTCGGTCTGCGTCATGCCGTGGACGGCGTGGTCGTGGAAGAGCACCACACGCTGCGTGAGCGCCATCGCGCCGGCGGACCACGCCACCACCGTGCCGGGCAGCGAGGGTGCGACGTGGAACAGGTGCAGCAGCGTGGTCAGGGCGCCGACGTGTCCTCCCGCGACGACGAGGGCATCTGCCGAGCCCAGCAGGTGTCGCAGCTCCTCGCGGTGCGTCGCCACCGCCTCCCGCTCCTGCGGTCTCCACGCCTCGAAGAAGGCGAGATGCGCCTCGCGCACCCGCTCGAGGTGTTGCCCATCGATCAGTCGGACCATCTCCACCGCGTCCGTCAGGGCGCGCTGCCGCAGCCTCGGGCGGCCCTCCTTCCCCTGCGCGACGGCGTACGTCGCCTGCAGCGCGTGGTCGAGCTGGACGAGGTACAGCTGCCGCAGCTCACCCAGGGCCGCCTCGTGCTCGCGCTCGGCGTGGGCGAACTCCCGGTCGCGTTCGTGCACGTCGGTCCAGCGGGCGTGCAGGGCCAGGTTGAAGGCAGGTCGCTCGAGCAGGCCGCGCAGCTCGGCGTCGTCCGGCTCCCGCTCCTGCCAGCCCGCAGTGCACACCGCGATGCGGGCGTCCGGGGGCAGGTCGTTCACCACGTGCTGCAGGCTCGGGCGACGCTGCGGCCCCAGGATCGTGACAGCCGGCGTCACCCGGCGTGCACCTGCACCACCGTGCCGACCTCGTCGAGCATGTGATGCAGCTCGTCGTAGTCGGGATGGCGCATCCGGACGTAGGCGTTGGCCATGTACCCGGCGTCCGGGGGCTGCGTGGGCGTGCCGGGGTCGGGGAAGTGGGAGTCGATGACCCACTCGCCGTACCGGCCCTGGATCTCCTCGATCCCGCTGTAGCCGGAGATGGAGCCGTCCCGGTCGGGGCGCAGCGCCACGATCCCGGTGGCGAACCTCCGCGACGGCTGGGCGCCGACGTGGCCGTGGACGACGGCATTGGCCCACTCGTGGAAGATGTCGAGGTCGTTGCCGGCGGAGTAGAGGTCCCACGCTCCCACCCCTGGTGGCCGGCAACCGATCTCGGAGAACCGCAGCCCCTTGGGCCCGAAGAACCACTCCATGTGCGTCGCGCTCGTGCCGATGCCCAGCGCCTCGTTGACGCGACCGCCCAGCTCGCGCACCTGCGTGTAGTCGGCGACCGACTCCACACGGTTGGTGGAGAGGAACTGCGGGGAGATCCACCGGGTCCGCATCGCCTCGAGCACGTTGGGGAAGTAGTGGCAGACGAAGTCGAGCGCCGCTGCTCCGTCGACCGACAGGGTGTCGTAGAAGCCCTCGTGCCCCTCGACGAACTCCTCGACCGCGATCGAGCCGACGCCCTGGGCGCCGAACGCGGCCAGGGCCGCCTCGAGCTCGGTGTCGTTGTCGACACGGGTGGTGTCGAGCGCGCCGGCCCCGGCGCGCGGCTTGAGCACGAGCGGGTAGCCGACCGCGGCTGCGAAGTCCCGCACCTGCTCGGCGGTGTCGGCGCCGGTGGACGCGGCGGTCGGTACGCCGGCCGCGCGCAGGACCTCCTTCATCGACGGCTTGTCGCGGCACAGCCAGGCCGTCCGCGACGACGTCCCGGGGATCGCACACGCTTCGCGCACCTGTGCGGCGGCGAGCGTGTGGGACTCGATCGTGGCCTCGAGACGGTCGACCCAGCCCTGGTCCTGGATCCAGCGCACCGCGTCGGTCATCGCCACGACGTCGGTGACGTTGGAGACCTGGTGGTAGTGGACCATCCAGCCGCGCAGCTGCTCGTCGAGGTGGTCCTCGGGCCGTTCACCGATCCCCACGACCTCGGCGCCCACCTCGGCCAGACCGCGCACGAACTCCCGCTGGTTGGCCGGGAACGCCGGCTCGACGAAGATCACCCGCACCTTCGCCACACTAACGGCAGCGCGCCTCGGGGAGCCTGCTCTCAGCAGACCTCGTCGAGGTAGGTGGGGCAGCATCTTCCACCACGTCGGCCAGTCGTGCTTCCACTCCGTGCCCCACGCGTCGACGCGGTTCGGGACTCCCTTGGCGCCCAGGACGGCGGCGAGCCGCCACGACTCGTCGATGTCCTCCCACTCGCCCTGCCCGGAGGCCAGGATCACGCGCCGCTGCCGCAGCGTCTCCAGCGCCGGGCCGTCGAGGTCCGGCAGGAAGTGCAGCGGGGAGGAGAAGTAGAAGTCGTCGGAGAACTGGCCCTCGAGCCAGCGTTGCAGGTCGTAGGTGCCGCTCATCCCCACAGCGGCGGAGAACACGTCGGGGAAGCGAGTCAGCATCGCCACGGCGTTGAACGCCCCGATCGAGGCTCCGGCGACCGTGACCAGGGGAGTCTCGCCACCGAGGTCTGCGTGGATCGCCGGCACCACCTCGTGGCGCACCGCCTGATGGAACTGGTTGAGCAACCACATCCGGTGCTGCGGCGTACCGTCACCACGCGCCAGCGCCTGGCCCGCGACGCTGTCGCAGGAGTAGATCTTGATGCGGCCGCTCTCGATGAGCTCGCCGCACGCCCCCACGAGGTGGTGGCGCTCGATCTCCTCGAAGTCCCCGCCGGCCGACGGGAACACCAGCACCGGCGTCCCGTAGTGCCCCCACCTGGCGAGCGACAGGTCGTGCTGCATCCGCTCGGAGAACCACCGCTCGATCGCCTTCACCCAACCGTCATACAGTGAACGGCCAAGGAGGTGCCAGAGTGGCGGACCATCTGATCGGGTTGCTGTTGGGCGCGGAGGAGGACTGGCCGCGCGCGTACGAGACGATGCTGCGGATGGTGGGGCCCCTCAAGCACGGGGGCGAAGAGCACACGGTGAACTGTGAACGGCTCACGATCGAGCCGTTCCGGCTCGACGACCCGGTGCGGACGCCGCTGGTGATCGACCGGCTCGCGCACTGGTACTACCACCCGCGCGAGTGGCTCAAGAAGGCCTCGCTGGTCGACGGCACCTACCTGCTCAACAGCCCGTTCACCTTCCAGTCCATGGAGAAGCACAGCGCGTACTGCGCGATGATCCGGCTGGGCCTCAAGGTGCCGCCGACGACCCTGGTGCCGTACAAGAACCCGATCGACAACGTGCGCTGGGCCTACACCGCCGAGCGCTACAACCGCGAGTTCGACATCGACAAGCTCGCAGAGGAGCTCGGCTACCCGCTGTACATGAAGCCGTTCGACGGCGGCGGCTGGCGTGGGGTGTCGCGGATCAACGACGTGGGCGACCTGCACCGGGCGTACGACGAGTCGGGGCAGATGCTGATGCACCTGCAGTCGACCGTGGAGTACGAGCACTTCGCCAGGGCGCTGTCCATCGGCCCGGAGACGATGGTGATGGACTTCCGGCCCGACCAGCCGATGCACAACCGCTACGCGGTCTCGCACGGCTTCCTGTCGGAGTCGGCGGGGGAGCAGGCGGTGGCGATCAGCCGCATCGTCAACGCGTTCTTCCAGTGGGAGTTCAACAGCGCCGAGATGCTGGTCGCGGGCGACGAGGTCTACCCGATCGACTACGCCAACGCCTGCCCCGACGTGGCGCTGACGTCGCTGCACTACTACTTCCCGTGGGCGATGACGGCGTTGGTGCGCTGGTCGACCTACTGCGTCGTCACGCGGCGCAAGGCGCAGGTCGACCTGCAGACGGCTCGCTACTTCGCGATCGCCGACGACCCCGACCGCAGCTACGAGGACAAGCTCACCGGCTACCTCGAGCTGGCCGACGAGTACTTCGAGACCCAGCGCTACTGGGAGTGGTGCGCCGAGCACCTGCCGCACCTCGAGGAGCAGGTCGCGGAGTGGGTCGGCTCCGCGGACTTCGACAGCCTCCTGCGCGACACCGTGCAGGCGTCGTACCCCGCACACGAGCAGGCGCAGTTCAACGCCCACTTCCGCGGGCTGATCGACATGTGGCTGGCCGACCAGCGCTGACCTGCAGGTGGCAACGGGCCCTTCGAGACGGTCGCTGCGCGACCTCCTCAGGGACCCGAAGTCTGCGACGTGTCGCTGCGCGACCTCCTCAGGGACCCGAGACTGCGAGTCCTCAGGGACCCGAGATCACCCTGGACATGACTGAGCCCCCGCAGACCAGGCGGACAACGGTCTGCGGGGGCTCAGTGCTATCCCCCGAAGCTCAGCGGAGGATCGCGAGGATCGCCTTGGAGGGGCGCTTGCCGGCGTCCACCGAACCGGCGACCGGCCCGAGAAGGCTGACCGACGCGGCGGCGACGACAAGGGCGGCGATGGCACGCTTGGTGCGGATACGGGACATGTGGTGCTCCTTTATGACGGGTGCCCCAATTGATACCCCCTGACTCATATCCCGGCTCTAGCCCATTCGGACTATTTTTGGGTCACAAGAATCGGAAATACGTATCCTTAATCGGACATAACTGGCGCATCTCAGGACACGCGTGTGCTATCAGACCTCACGAGTCGTCTTCCGCCTCGAACATCGCGCGCCGTTCGCGGGCTGCGGCCATCGCCGCGAGGAACTTGGCGTCGTACTCCGGGTCGTCGAGCGGGACGGTCGTGACGACGTGCTCGTCGAGGATGTTGGTACCGCCCGCCGAGACCTTCTGCACCACCACGCGCGTCGCTCCCTTGGCGTCGTAGTGGTTGGTGCGCCACTGGACGGGGCCGGCCGTGTCGGTCCTCGAACCACGCGTCGAGGCGCTCATCAGCACCCGCAGGAACAGGTAGCAGGCCAGGCCGACGACTCCGAGCACGACGACGGCGTCCACGAGCAACACGCCCCCATCATGGCGCGCCCGTCCTCGGCAGGGCAGACCCGATCAGCGGTGGATGTGCTCCACCCAGTCTGCGGGGACCCGTCCGGTCGGCCCGGGTGAGTCCTGGTCCTCGGGCCGCGACTGCGGCTCGGCGAGGAGCGGGCCGTCGAAGGCCTGGCCGGTGTCGTAGTCGTAGAACCAGTCCTCGCCCGGCTCGAAGCTCGCGATGACACGATGCCCGGAGGCCTCGGCGTGCGCCGTCGCGTGCCGGGCCGGTGAGGTGTCGCAGCAGCCGATGTGCCCGCAGGCAGCGCATCGACGCAGGTGCACCCACCAGCCCGGTGGGTCAGCGGCATCGCAGTCAGCGCAACCCACGCCGCTCGGCCTGGCCTCGACCACGATGTGGTCGTCAATGCCGCTCGTCATGCCACCACGACCTCCCGAACCGTGTGACCCTGTCCGGATCGTATCCGGATGGCCCTGATGTGCTGCCTCAGCCAGAGACGGCGGCGCGCACCTGGTCGAGCATCGCCTGCTCGCGATCGCTGACCTGCTGCGCGCCGAACCCCATGAAGCCGCCGTCCTTCGCGGCGTCCGCCGCGGCCTGGGCCGTCGTGACCAGCCACTGACCGAACGCTGCGGCCTCCTCGGGCGTGGCCCGGGAGGTGACGATGGCCTGCACGTCCTTGAGCTCGGCCAGGATCTGCTCGCCCGGCGTCGTCGGGCCTCCGGTGGGCTTGTAGCCCTTGAGCGGGTTGTGCTTCGCCTGGACCTGGGACTGGATGTCCAGCGCCACCTCGGTCAGCAGCTGCTCATGGGTGGGAGGGTTGGTCGCGCTCTTGATCATCGCCATCGACTCCTTGGCGCTCTCGATCGGGCCGCCGGGGTCGGCGAGGGAGATCGAGAGTCCCGCCACCAGCGGCGCCCGCACCACACGCGTCCACTCGTCCTCCGGGAAGTCAGCCTTCAGGGTCACGACGATTCCTCTCTCTCCGCGCGGTACCTCCGCCACGGCACCAGTCTGCACGGGGGAGAAAGCCGGCCCGCTGCAAGACTGAGGCATGACCACGATCGGCGTCATCGGCGGCGGCATCGTCGGGCTCGCCGTCGGCCGCGAGCTCGCGCGCCGGCAACCGGGCGCCCGGGTGCTGGTGCTCGAGAAGGAGGACGACCTGGCCCGGCACCAGACCGGGCACAACTCCGGGGTCGTGCACGCCGGCATCTACTACAAGCCGGGCAGCCTCAAGGCCGAGCTGTGCACGCGCGGCCGGCTGCTGCTGCGCGACTACTGCGCCGAGAAGGGGCTGCCCTACGACGAGTGCGGCAAGCTCGTGGTGGCCGTCGACCGTGACGAGCTCGGGCGGCTGGATGCGCTCGAGGAGTCAGCGACGGCCAACGGCGTACCGGGGATCCGGCGGGTCTCGGGGGAGGGGATCACGGAGATCGAGCCCCACGCCGCGGGCCTGGTCGCGCTGCACTCGCCGGCGACGGCGATCACCGACTACGTCGCCGTGGCACGGGCGTATGCCGGGGACATCGAGGCGGCCGGCGGGCAGATCCTGCTGTCCACCACCGTCACCGGCGTCGTCCACCGGGCCGGGGCCATCGAGGTGCTGACCGACCAGGGCACCCATCGCCTCGACCGCCTCGTCGTCTGCGCCGGCCTCCAGGCCGACCGCGTCTCCCGGCTGGCCGACGCCGTCGACGGGCCGCGCATCGTGCCGTTCCGGGGCGAGTACATGACCGTCGCGGAGCCCAAGCGTGAGTTCGTGCGCGGGATGGTCTACCCCGTGCCCGACCCGCGCTACCCCTTCCTGGGCGTGCACTTCACCCGCCGGGTCAGCGGCGAGCTCGAGGTCGGCCCGAACGCCGTGCTCGCGCTCCGGCGCGAGGGCTACGGTCGGCGCAGTGCCAGCCTGGCCGACATCCGCAGCTTCGCGAGCTGGCCGGGCTTCTGGCGGATGGCGCGCACCCACTGGCGCACCGGGGTCACCGAGATCAGGGGGTCGTTGTCCGTGTCGGCCTACATGCGCAGCGCCAGCCGCTACGTCCCCGACATCGGGCCGCACGACGTCGTCCGTGCCGGCGTCGGGGTGCGGGCCCAGGCCGTGGACCGCGACGGCTCCCTGGTCGACGACTTCAGGATCACCCGCAGCAACGGCATCACGAGCATTCGCAACGCGCCGTCGCCGGCTGCCACCTCGAGCCTGGCCATCGCGGAGTACGTCGTCGACCAGATGGTGGCGCCGGGTCAGCTTCCCTGAGGCTCACTCGGGCGTCGCGGCGACGAACTCGGCCACGAGCCTGCCGAGCTCCGGGCCCGCGTCCTCCTGCAGGAAGTGACCCGCGCCCTCGAGGACAGGGTGGGTGCGCCCCGCCGCCCCCGGGACGAGGTCCCGGAAGACCGGAGCCATGGCGCCGGTGATCGGGTCGCCGTCGCTGAAGGCCACCAGGAACGGCTTCTCCCACCGCTGCAGCCGCTCCCACGCCGCGCGGTTGGCGGGGGCCGCCGGATCGGAGGTGGACGTCGGCACCAGCGTCGGCATCGCCCTCGGCCCGGCGAGGTACCGCGCGTCGGGGAACGGGGCGTCGTAGGCCGCGCGGGACTCGTCGGAGAGTCCGCCCAGGCACCCGGCGCTCACGAGGCGGCCCACGTCCAGGTGCTCCGCACTCTCGACGGCCCGCCGGAACTGCCACCAGACCTCCGGTGGCTCGAAGTCCCCCGTCGGCAGTGCCGTGTTGGCCGCCACCACCCGGGAGAACCGGTCCGGGTGCTCGGCGACGAGCCGGAGCCCGATCAGGCCGCCCCAGTCCTGGCCCACGAGGGTGAGCGCAGCGAGACCCAGGTGGTCGAGCACCAGCTCGCGCACCCACTCCACGTGGCGGGCGTAGGAGTGGTCGGCGATCTCGGCCGGCTTGTCGGAGCGACCGAACCCGACGAGGTCGACCGCCACGGACCTGAGCCCGGCAGCGGTCAGCGCCTCGATGACGTGCCGGTAGAGGTAGGACCACGTGGGCTCGCCGTGCAGGAGCAGCACGGTCGGGGCATCGACGGGTCCGGCGTCGACGTACGCCATCCGGAGTGTCCCGCCGTCCCCGTCGGCCACGTCGGCGAAGCGCGGCTCGTGCTCGAAGTCGCGGATGGCGGTGAAGCGGTCCTCGGGCGTGCGCAGCGTCTCCATGGCCCGATCGTCTCCTGCCGCCTCAGCAGCCTCTCGGGTGGTCACAGACTTCGCTTCGTCGGCTCACAGGATTCTCTCGGGATCGCGACGGACGCTCTGGACATGGACCATCAGCCGACTTCCCCAGTTCCCATGGTGCCCACGACCTTCCAGCCTGTGCTTCCGCCACCGCCGCGTCGCCGCATGGTGCCCACCGCCCTGGCGGTGCTGGCACTCGCCGTCGGTGGCCTCGGCGTCGGCTACGCGCTGGGTGCGCGCCACGGTTCGACCGCCGCGAGCGGTAGCCAGAGCGCCCCGTCGAGCGAGCTGCTGCCGGGGCAGTCCGACGGCGACCCGTTCGGGGACCAGTTCGGCGGGCAGCTGCCGGCGGCACCCGACGGCTCAGGCTCGTCCGGGACCGGCTCGAACGACACGACTGCGCAGGCGAGCGGCGACCAGCTGACCGGGCTCGTCAGGATCGTCTCGACCATGGAGTACGCCGAAGGAAAGGCGGCCGGGACCGGCATGGTGCTCGACTCCGACGGTGAGGTGGTCACCAACCACCACGTCGTCGAGGGTGCGACCAGCATCCGTGTGACCGTCATGTCGACCGGCGAGACCTACGACGCCAAGGTGGTCGGCACCGACGCGACGGCCGACGTGGCTGTGCTCCGGCTCTCCGACGCCTCCGGTCTCGACACCGTCACCCCCGACGAGGACGCCGTGGGCGTCGGCGACACGGTGACGGCGGTGGGCGACGGCAACGGCACCGTCGACTACCTCAGCGCTGCCACGGGACAGGTCATCGCGACCGACCAGTCGATCACGACGCAGACCGAGGGCACCGCCACCGGTGAGAGCCTGGCCGGCCTCACCGAGATCAGCTCCGACGTCGTCAGCGGGTACAGCGGCGGCGCGACGTACGACGACGAGGGGGAGGTGCTCGGCATGACCACCGCGGCCTCGAGCGGGAGCAACGACGTCGTGGGGTACGCGATACCCATCGCCACCGTGCTCCGGATCGCCGACGACCTCGAGTCGGGCGTGAACGACAGCGCGTACGCCTACGGCTATCCCGCCTTCCTCGGCGTCGGCCTGGGCGACGGCACCACCGTCGGGCAGGTGTACGACGGCACGTCTGCTGCCGACGCCGGGATCGCCGCGGGCGACACGATCACCCGCATCGACGGAAGGTCGACGAGCACCGCGGAGCAGCTCCGTGCGGCGGTCGCGGCCCACCAGCCGGGCGACTCGGTCACGGTCACCTGGACCGGCACCGACGGCGGCGCCCACACCGCCACGGTCACCCTCGGGAAGGGCCCAGTGCGCTAGCCGCGCTCGCCGCAGGACCAAAGTCAGCCGGATCTGTTCCCCAAGCCCTTGGCAGGCGGGTGCGATAGCGGTGGAGTGGGTAACGGTCATCGCTTGACGACCCGAGAGGACCCCATGACCGCGATCGCACCCACCTCGACCACCGACGACCTCGCCGCTCTCGACGCCTGGTGGCGGGCGGCGAACTACCTGAGCGTCGGCCAGATCTACCTGATGGACAACCCGCTGCTGCGAGAGCGGCTGCGGCACGAGCACGTGAAGCCACGGCTGCTCGGCCACTGGGGGACGACGCCGGGACTGAACTTCCTCTACGCCCACCTCAACCGCGCGATCATGTCGCGCGATCTCGACATGATGTACGTGATCGGGCCGGGACACGGCGGCCCCGGGCTCGTCGCGTCGGCCTGGCTCGAGGGCACCTACTCCGAGGTCTTCTCCGAGATCGGGCGCGACGAGGAGGGGCTGCGCCGCCTGTTCACGCAGTTCTCGTTCCCGGGGGGCATCCCCAGCCACGTGGCGCCCGAGACGCCCGGCTCGATCCATGAGGGCGGTGAGCTGGGCTACGCGCTCTCACACGCCTACGGTGCCGCGTTCGACAACCCCGACCTCGTCGTGGCCGCGATCGTCGGTGACGGCGAGGCGGAGACGGGCCCGCTTGCGACGAGCTGGCACTCCAACAAGTTCCTGGACCCCAGGCGTGACGGCGCCGTGCTGCCGATCCTGCACCTCAACGGCTACAAGATCGCCAACCCCACGGTCCTCGCGCGGATCCCCGAGGAGGAGCTGCTGTCCCTGATGCGTGGGTACGGCCACGAGCCGTTCGTGGTCGCAGGCGAGGACCCGGCCGAGATGCACGCGGCCTTCGCTGCGACCCTGGACGTGTGTCTCGACCGGATCCGGGACATCCAGGAGCAGGCGCGGTCCGGGGGCTCCCACGGACAGGACGGACGTCGCCCGCAGTGGCCAATGATCGTGCTGCGCTCACCGAAGGGATGGACCGGCCCGAAGGAGCTCGATGGCAAGAAGGTCGAAGGCTTCTTCCGCTCCCACCAGGTGCCCTTCGCCGACGCCCGGACCAACCCGGAGCATCTCGAGGTGCTCGAGCAGTGGCTGAGCAGCTATCACCCCGAGGAGCTCTTCGACGCGACCGGAGCGCCTGTCGCCGGCATCCGTGACCTGCACCCACACGGAGAGAAGCGGATGAGCGCGACGCCGTACGCCAACGGCGGGACGCTGCTCCGCGACTTGCGGCTCCCGGACTTTCGCGATTACGCCGTGCCGGTGGAGGCGCCCGGCACGGGCGCCGTGGAGGCGACCCGTGTCCTCGGCACCTGGCTGCGCGACGTGATGGCCCGCAACATGGACAATTTCCGACTGTTCGCCCCGGACGAGAACAACTCCAACCGCCTGCAGGACGTCCTCGACGTCACAGACCGGGCCTGGAACGCCGAGACGCTGCCGTACGACGACCACCTCGCCGTGGACGGGCGGGTGATGGAGATCCTGTCCGAGCACACCTGCGAGGGCTGGCTCGAGGGGTACCTGCTGACCGGGCGGCACGGGTTCTTCTCCTGCTACGAGGCCTTCATCCACATCGTCGACTCGATGTTCAACCAGCACGCCAAGTGGCTCAAGACCACCAACCACATCCCGTGGCGCCAACCGATCGCCAGTCTCAACTACCTGCTGACCTCGCACGTGTGGCGCCAGGACCACAACGGCTTCTCCCACCAGGACCCGGGCTTCGTCGACCACGTCGTCAACAAGACGGCCGACGTCGTCCGGACCTACTTCCCGCCGGACGCCAACTGCCTGCTGTCGGTCGCGGACCACTGCCTTCGCAGCCGCCAGTACGTCAACGTGATCGTGGCAGGCAAGCAGCCGGCGCTGCAGTACCTCGACATGGAGTCCGCGATCGTGCACTGCACCAAGGGAATCGGCATCTGGGAGTGGGCCAGCAACGACGGCGGCGACGAGCCGGACGTCGTGATGGGCTGCGCCGGTGACGTGCCCACCATGGAGGTGCTGGCGGCCGTCGACCTGCTGCGCGGCTTCTTCCCCGACCTGTTGATACGTGTAGTCAACGTCGTGGACCTGATGCGGCTCCAGGACGACCGCGAGCACCCGCACGGGCTTGCGCACGCCGACTTCGACGCCCTGTTCACCCGCGACAAGCCGGTGATCTTCGCCTACCACGGGTATCCGTGGCTGATCCACCGGCTGACCTACAAGCGGGCCAACCACTCCGGCTTCCACGTGCGCGGCTACCGGGAGGAGGGCACGACGACGACGCCGTTCGACATGACGGTCCTCAACCAGGTCGACCGTTTCGACCTCGCCATCGACGTCATCGACCGGGTGCCGCGGCTGCGCGACGTCTCGTCGCACGCGCGCGAGTGGCTGAGGAACAAGCTGATCGAGCACCGGCAGTACATCCGCACCCACGGCGAGGACCTGCCAGATGTGCTGGAGTGGTCCTGGAGCGACGACCACGGTCCGGCCAGGCAGACCGAGCAGCAGCCGCTCAACACGCCGGAGGGGTGAGCCCGTGCGGGTCCTCGTCGTCAACGCCGGCTCGTCCAGCCTGAAGCTGTCCGTCGTCGCCGGCGGCGACCGGCAGGACGCGACCCAGGTGGAGCGATGGGAGGGCACCGGCCTCGAGGAGGTGCAGGACTTCGTGGAGACGGCCGGGGAGTGGAGGCGGTCGGCCACCGTGTCGTCCACGGAGGCCCCCGCTGCACCTCGAGCGTGATGGTCGACGACGACGTGGTCGACTACCTCGACTCGATCACGCCCCTGGCGCCACTGCACCAGCCTCGGGCGGTCCGCGCCATCCGCGAGGTGGGTCGGCTGCTGTCGGACGTCCCCGCCGTCGCGGCGTTCGACACCTCGTTCCACGCGTCGATCCCGGCCGCCGCATCGACGTACGCCCTGCCACGGGAGTGGAACGAGCGCTGGGAGCTGCGCCGCTACGGGTTCCACGGCCTCTCGCACGCCTACGCCGCCCGTCGCGCGGCCGGGATGTTGCAGGAGCCTGTCGGGGACCTCCGCCTGGTCACCTGCCACCTGGGCGCGGGAGCTTCGCTGACCGCGGTGCTCGGCGGTCGTTCCGTCGACACCACGATGGGCTTCACACCGCTGGAGGGCCTGGTCATGCAGACACGGTCAGGTTCCGTGGACCCTGGTCTGCTGATGTGGCTGCTGACCTCCGGCGACCTGTCCGCGAAGGAGCTGAACGAGGCTCTCGAGCACGATTCCGGACTGGCGGGCCTCTCCGGCACCGGGGGCGACCTCCGCGACGTGCTCGACGGCCGGGAGCAGGGCGATGCCGGGTGCGCGTTGGCCTACGACGTCTTCGTGCACCGCCTGGTCCGCGAGATCGGGGCCATGGCTGCCTCGACCGGAGGCCTGGATGCGCTCGTCTTCACGGGAGGTATCGGCGAGCACGCCGCGACCCTGCGTGCCGAGGCCGTCGAGCGGCTGGCGCACCTCGGCCTGGTCCTTGACCGTGGCGCCAACGACGACGTCGAGGGGGACGCGGACCTCTCTGTGCCGGACGCCGCCGCGCGCGTCCTGGTCATCGAGGCAGCCGAGGATCTGGAAGTGGCCCGTGAGGCCGAGCGACTGATGAAGAGGTGAGGACATGGCAGAGGTCGAGGAGCTGACCGAGAGCAAGTGCCGCCAGTTGTTGGGAGGTGGCGTGTTCGGGCGCATCGGCCTGTGCACGCCGGACGGGCCGGTGATCCTGCCCGTCAACTACAGCGTCGTCAGCGAAAGCGTCGTCTTCCGCACGAGTGCCGACGGAGTGGTGGCGCACCACGACTGGTCGAGCCGGATGGCCTTCGAGGTCGACCACGTCGACTACGCCGACCAGAAGGGCTGGAGCGTGCTCGCCGTCGGCGAGGCCCGACCCATCGAGGACGCGGACGAGCTGGCGCAGGTCCTGAAGACCTGGGAGCCGAGGCCGTGGGCCGGCGGGCCGAGACCGCTCCACGTGCGGCTCGTCTGGGACCGGCTCACCGGACGACGGATCGGGACGGGATGGGACTACGCGAACGAGATGCCGGTGCGGCGTCGCGTCTGACAGGGACGTCAGGCGAGGCGGCGCAGCACCTCGTCGAGCGGGCGACGTGGGGTCGGCGGCAGCGTGCTGCGCCCGATCTCCTGCCAGCCGAGGCGCACTACGATCTGCGGCTCGTACGACGGGTCCGGAAGCTCGGGGCGCAGCAGGTGGCGCGTCACGGGGACGTCGACGACCTGGCTGAGCGGCACCACCGACAGGCCCTTGCGGGTCGCCTCGAGCCACACGGCGCTGAGGGTCTCCCCGGTCGCGAGCCAGTCGGCCGGTGAGTCCGAAGCGGTTGCCAGGACGAGGATCCCGTCGGTGCTCCTGAGCACTGGTTCCGTCGGCTCGGTGCTGGTCTCGAAACGGTGGGCGTACTCGCCGCTCTCGCCCCGTCGAGGGGGTATCACGGTCCTCGGGATGCCGTCGTGCACGCCGTGGTCGATCCAGTTCTCGGTCTCCTCGCGCAGCCGCTGGTCGAGGATCTGACTGGTCAGCGACTGGGTGCTGAGGTGCTCGATCCGCTGACGCGCGGGCAGGTCGTCGATCACGACGACGGCCACGTCGTCGCTCGTGCCGGCCGCTTCGACCAGTGCCTTCACCCGGGCCCGCGCCACCGGCCACGATGTGTACCGGCGGCGGTCGGTGCAGCGGGTGTGCAATGCCTCCAGGTCCTCCTGGGCCGAGGCCGAAGGCCGACCGGGGCGCAGCTCGATACGCGCGAGCAGGTCGGGCGCCTCGGGATCGGGAAGTCGCCGGACCGTCGCCTCCAGGCTCATCGCGCGGGCAGCCACCAGCGCGTGGTCCAGCGCCGTGCCGCAGCTGATCACCAGGTTGCGACCCAGCGGGTCGGTCGCCGGCAGCGACCGGCTGCGGTCTGCCCACAGCTCGAGCACGCCGTCATTGACGAACCAGGCCCACGGCTGGGTGTTGTGGATGCTGGGCGCCAGCCGGGCGTGGTCGACCACGCGGTCGAAGACCACCGTGGCGATCGCGCCCGCACGCCGGCTTGTCCGCGTCATCGCACCTCCTGCGTCCGCCACCAGCCAACAGGGCCGCAGCGACGACGGTCAGGGGCGAAGGTCCTCTGCGCGCGGGGCGAACATCGCGCTCGGTCCCGTAGGTGTGGTCCCATGGCCGACGCAGGGACGCAGGTCCCGGAGCAGCTCCGGGTCTACCTCCTCGACGACCACGAGATCGTGCGCCGGGGGCTCCGGGAGCTGCTCGAGGCTGAGGGCGACATCGTGGTGGTCGGCGAGTCCGGCTCCGCGCAGGAGGCAACTCGCCAGATCCCCGCCTGCGGCCACGAGTCGCCATCCTCGACGGGCGGCTGCCGGACGGGTCCGGTGTCGACGTCTGTCGGGAGGTTCGCTCCCGGGCGCCCGAGGTGATGGCACTCATCCTGACGTCGTACGACGACGACGAGGCGCTGTTCTCCGCGATCATGGCGGGCGCGTCGGGCTACATCCTCAAGCAGGTGCGCGGGAACGACCTCGTCGACACCTGATGACCGAAACCATGCGGTGGTGCCGAGGAATCAGCCGCGTACGCGCGGTCTCACCCCGGCGAAGCAGGCGAGCGCACCGGCGCAGGCGATCCCCAGCCAGATGGCGAGAGCCGCGGAGCCGAACTCCCCGATCGGGTAGAGCGATCCCCAGTCCAGGAAGGCGCCGACCACCACGGGGCTGATCACGGCCAGCACCACTCCTGCGGCGAGGGAGCCTCCCGGCGCGGTGACGGCTCGGCGGGAGGCAAGCGCCGCCAGGCCGGCGGTCAACGAGACGGCGGCCAACCCGATGACGAACCACGCGCGTCGATCGAGGGGCAGGTCGCCGGGACGCACGAGCACCATCGCGGTCAGCACCAGGAGGGGGACGCCGGCCGCCACCAGGCGGGCCGCACGACGCCAGGTGGCTCCTCTCGGCGTGACCTCGACGACCGGGAGGGAGGCCTCGTCGAAGGTGAAGGCGGCGGCCGCCGCGCAGCAGGCGACCACGCCGGGGAGCAGGACCGTCGCAGCCGTGGGCCAGCGGTCCAGCGCGACGGTCATCGCCACGGCCGCGGCACAGCACCCGAGCAGCGCCATCCAGGGGATGGCGCGGCGCAGGTACCAGCCGACGAGCATCTACTTGCTGATGTTGTAGGGGATCGGCTTCGAGGACACGTTGTGGTCGTTGCCGGTGGTCATCGCCAGCGCGAGCGCGGCGAGCCCGAGGATGACGACACCGGCGATCGCGCCGCGCAGCCGACCGGTGCGGGCCGTGCGGTCGTGCCAGATCGCGACGAGGGCGGCGGCGGCACAGAGGCAGAGCAGGTAGACCAGGTAGAAGGCGGGGTTCCCGGCGAACAGGGCCGCGGTGCCGTCGGTCTCGCCGCCTGAGTGGAACATGGCCCACGGCACCCAGAGCCGCAGCTCGGACGTGGCGTGGTAGGCGAAGGGCATCTGACCGACCATGTCGATCGCGATGACCGCGACCACCACGACCGCGGGGGCGCCGGGGAAGCGCAGCCACCGACCGGTCAGCACGCCGAGGAGCGCGCCGCCGAGACAGGCGACCGGGGCGAGTGCGAGCAGGATGGTCCACACCTGCCAGTCGGGCATGGTGGCGAACCACCACTCGTAGGGGTGTGCCCCGTGGATCGACACCAGCACGAGCATCGTGGCCATCCAGACCAGCCCCGCCGCGAACGGCACGAAGCAGGCCAGCGCGAGCGCCGCCGTACGACGACCCTCCGAGCCGGGCGCCGTGCCGATGGCCTCGGCCGTCGCCTCGGTGGACCGGGTCAACCGGGCCGTCGCGACCAGGCTGGGCAGCCCGATGAAGAACGCCGGGATCACCGGCATCGAGAGCAGGTCGCTCATGTGCGGCTTGTCGTTGAGGACGTAGAGCAGCACCAGCACGCCGAACGCGAGCACGACTCCCACGAGGAACGCGGGATGGCGGGCGAGCCGGCGGGCCTCGATGCCGGCCATGGTCCGCAGGCTGGCCGGGGCGTGTGTGGGCAGGGCGATGTCAGTCATGGTGACTCCAGAGGGTGTGTTGGGGCGAGGGTTTCGACGAGCTCGACGCGGTGGGTCGCGTCAGGCAGGCGCGGCGCGGGCCGACTGGGCGTCGGCGCCGAGCATCAGGAGGTAGGCGTCCTCCAGGGTGGGCTCGGCCGGGTCCGCTCCCGGTGGCGGCAGGCCGCCGACGACGTGGTGCCGGCCGGAACCGGTGCGCCAGCTCACCAGGGCGTCGGGGCCGGGGTCGTCGGCGCGCCACACCCGTCCCTCGGCGGTGGCGACCAGATCGGTGACGGCGCCGTCGAAGCGGACCTTGCCCGCGGACAGGACTACGACGCGCTCGCACAGGGCGGCGACGTCCTCGGTCTGGTGCGTCGAGAGCAGTACGGCGGAACGGCCGGCCGCGACCGACAGGGTCCGCCGGAGATCGGCTCGCTGGGCCGGGTCGAGCCCGGTCGTGGGCTCGTCGAGCACCAGGATGCGCGGGTCGCCGATCAGCGACTGGGCCAGCCCGACGCGGCGCTTCTGGCCCCCGGAGAGCTTCGAGACCTTCTTGGTGGACAGGTCGGAGAGGCCGACCAGGTCGAGCACGCGGCGCACCTCGCGCGTGCGCTGCTTCCGGTCGTTCCACTCCTTCAGCACGGCGACGTACTCCACGAAGCCGAAGGCCGTCATGTCGCTCGGGTACCCCAGCTCCTGCGGGAGGTAGCCGAGCTCGCGGCGGATCGCCGTGACGTCGGCGTGCGCGCCGTGCGGGTCGCGGCCGAGCAGCCGGACCGTGCCGGAGTCGGCGGCGATGGAGGTGGCCACGATCCGGAGCAGCGTGGTCTTGCCGGCGCCGTTGGGCCCCAGCAGGCCGGTGACGCCGCGGTCGAAGGCGAGGTCGACGCCGGACAGTGCGTGGGTGCGGCCGTAGGACTTGGTGACGCCGCTCAGGTCGATGGTGTTCACAGGACAGCTCCGATCTGCCGGTCCTGACGGGACCGGACGAACAGCACCAGGAGGGAGACCCCCGCGAGCGCGAGGTAGGTCACCTGTTGCGTCGACTCCACCGGCCAGGTGGCGGGGAAGTGCCGGACGGAGAGCGCACCACGCCGCTCCACGCCATGGCGACGACCGCAGCACCGGCGCGCGGACCGACGAAGCTGGACAGCGCCATCATCACCGGGACGAGCGTGAGCGCCGGTCCCAGCCACGCGATCGCCAGCCACAACGGACCGGGTAGGACGAAGCCGAGCGGGATCGCGAACGGGAGCACCGAGACGAGCACGCCGAGGGTGCGCAGCAGGATCAGCCGGGTGCGGCCGTACGGCGTCGTCACCACCAGCGACTCCATCGGGTCCTCGTGCGGGCCGTAGGCCGACGCGACGCCGATCACCGGGACCAGCGGTGCGACCAGCAGGAACGGGGCGAGGGCGCTGCCGTCCGACCACGACCACTGCCGCGGCCGCGAAGCCGAGCGCCACGAAGGCGCTGGCCACCCAGGCGGTGCGGAGCGACGCTGTCGCGCCGAGCAGGATCGAGGTGGGGTCCGAGACACCGAGACGTCGTGCCACGCGCGCCGGCAACGGCAGCGGGGGACTCTCGACCGCGTCGCGGATCCCGGCCCAGGTCCGGTCGAGGGCCGCCGGCTCCACGAGGGGCCGAATGGCCAGTCGGCACTCCGCGCACCGGTCCAGGTGCTGCTCGACCGAGGCTCCGTTGATCGGGTCGAGCGCGCCGGCGACGTACGCCGCGAGCAGGTCGCGGTCGGCGTGCCAGGTCTGGGTGGTCATCGTCGTGTCACCTCCACTTTCCCTCGAGCGCGGCCTCGGCCAGCGAGCCGCGAAGCTGGGCCTTGGCGCGGTGGAGCCGGGTCTTCACGGTGTTCTCGCGCACCCCCAGCAGCCGTCCGGCCTCCTTGGTCGTCAATCCGTCCAGCACGACCGCCTGCACCACCGAGCGGAACTCGGGGGAGAGGCGGCGCAGCGCGCCGGCGAGGTCGCCGTACTCGACGCCGAGCAGCACCTGGTCCTCGGCCGCCGGGGCGTTGCCCATGCTCGGGCTGTCCCACTCCGGTATCAGGACGACGTCCTTGCGGGAACGAAGCCGTGAGACGAGGCGCCGGAACGCGATGCCCCACAGCCAGCCGGCGAGCTCGCCGTCGCCGCGGAACTTGCGGGCGTCCTTCCACAGCGTCACGAAGGTGTCCTGCAGGACGTCGGCCACGACCTCGGCGTCGTTGCACCGTCGCATCAGCCGGGCCTGCAGCCAGGCGGCGTGCCGGTCGTAGAGCTCCTTCAAGGCGCCGTTGTCCGCCTCCACCACCCGCGCCAGCAGGACGAGGTCGTCCTGCTCGCTCGGTGCGTCGGGAGCGGTGCCCCGGCGCTGGAAGGCGGTCATGCCCACACTGTCGCATCGGAGGGCCGAAAAGGTTCCCGAGTGGGGAGCAGCGGTGGCGCGTGGCCCCCGGCGCCGGCGCACGACACGACTGGGGCCTACTCGGTGACCAGGCGGAATCGGCGGCACCACCAGTCGGCAGCCGCCGGGGTCGGAGAAGGGGTGTAGCTCCGTACCGTCCGGGTCTGATCCCAGCTCGCGCAGGACACCCTCGACCATGCCGAGGTGCACGGCGCAGACGACGGGTGCGTGGCGGTCGGCGACCTCGAGCAGCGGACAGCGCGTCAGGAGCAGGTCGTGGGGGGCGCCGGGACTCGCGAGGAGCGAAGCCGAGCCCGTCGAGAATCACCTTGACGACCTGGCGCGCTTCCTCCGATGTCTCCGTGCGGTGGTGGCCCTGTGCACCCGCAAGCTGTCGCCCCCACCTCTCACCCGCGTGCACAGCGACCGCCTCCGGGTCCGTGGAGGAGTCGGCGATCGCGTAGGCGAGCGCCGCCGAGAGCGAGGCGTACTCGCTGTGGGACTCCTCGGTGGACTCGTAGAGCCACGCTGGGCGGCCTCGGCCCGACGGCTCCGTGCGGCTGCGCCGGACCAGCCCGCGACGGACCAGCCCGGTCAGGTGCTCGCGCACCGTGTTCTCGTGCAGTCCGGTCGCCGACACGAGTGCCGCCAGCGTCACGGGTTCGGGCTGCCCCCGCAGCCGGTCGAGGATCGCCGCGCGTGAGGGTGAGAGGCCACGCGTCGCGGGCAGGGGCGAAGGACCATGACGGGAGGGTCGCGGAGCACTATTTTCCACGGAGTAGATCGTAGTAAACATGGGTCATGACGACCGGGGAGCGAGGTCCCCTGCGCCCAGGACCGACCCAGCAGCACGCGGGCGACGAGAGCGCGGGTCCCGCGGTGAGCGGCACGGCCTGGCTGATGCTGGCGATGGCGACGGTGGGCTTCGCGGTGAACTTCTGGGCCTGGGCGCTGCTCAGCCCGCTCGGCCCGCTCTTCCGCGAGCAGGGCACACTCGGGCCACTGTCTGAGTCCGACGTCGCCCTGATGGTCGCGGTACCGGTCATCGTCGGTTCTCTGGGACGCATCGTCGTCGGAGCACTGACCGACAAGCTCGGCGGCCGACTGATGTTCCCGGCCGTCTCGGCGACCACGATCGTCCCGATCCTGTTCCTGGCCTTCTTCGCGCAGAGCTCCTACGCGGCGGTGCTGGTCGGCGGCTTCTTCCTCGGCATCGCCGGCACGGCGTTCGCGGTCGGTGTCCCGTTCGTCAACGCCTGGTTCCCACCCGAGCGTCGGGGCCTCGCGGTCGGGATCTTCGGCGCCGGTATGGGCGGCACCGCGATCAGCGCGCTGACGACGGTGAAGCTCTACACCAACGTCGGCGAGAAGGCCCCCTTCGTGATCACCGCCGTCGCCCTCGCGATCTATGCGGTCGTCGCCTGGCTCGTGCTGCGCGACGCACCCGGCCGGGTCCCGCCGACGACACCCCTGCTGACCCGGCTACGGGCCAACGCGCGCCTGCCGATCACGTGGCAGGCCGCCATCCTCTACGCCGTCGCGTTCGGTGGGTACGTCGCGTTCTCGGTCTACCTGCCGGCGTACCTCAAGACCGCCTACGGCCTCGATCCGGCGGATGCCGCCAACAAGATGGCGGGGTTCGTGGTCGTCGCGGTGATCATGCGACCGGTGGGTGGCTGGCTCTCCGACCGGTTCAGCGCGATCCCGGTGCTGTGCGTGGGGTACGGCGTCGTGGTGGTCGGCGCCGGCGTGGCGGCGACGCACCCGATCCTCGAGCACGTCGGCACGATCTCGTTCCTGAGCATGGCCGCTGCGCTGGGCGCCGGCAGCGGGGCGACGTTCGCGCTCATCGCCAGGGTCACCGACCCGGCGCGGGTCGGCGGCGTCACGGGTCTCGTCGGGGCGGCCGGCGGCCTGGGCGGGTTCGTACCGCCGCTGATCATGGGCTACGTCTACGGCCACACGGACTCCTACGCCATCGGGCTCTGGCTGCTCTCGATCACCGCAGCCCTGACGCTGGTGCTCACGGCGACCGTCGTCAGGCGCACCGCGTCGCAGCAGGCCGTGGCATGAAGCCCGAACCCGGCCTGGACGGCCCCCTCGCCGAGGCGCTGGTCGGCACCCGCCGGTTCTTCACCAGGGGCAAGGTCTCCGACGACCTGCGCACGCTGACCAAGCAGGGCGGCCGCGCAGGCCGACGACTTCTACCGGGACCGCTGGAGCCACGACAAGGTGGTGCGCTCGACGCACGGCGTGAACTGCACCGGGTCGTGCTCGTGGAAGGTCTACGTCAAGGACGGGATCATCACCTGGGAGACCCAGCAGACCGACTACCCGTCCGTGGGCCCGGACTCCCCGGAGTACGAGCCCCGAGGCTGTCCCCGGGGTGCGGCCTTCTCCTGGTACACCTACTCGCCGACGCGGGTCCGTTACCCCTACGTGCGTGGCGTCCTGCTCCAGATGTTCCGCGAGGCCAAGTCCCAGCACGACGGCGATCCCGTGAAGGCCTGGGAGCACATCGTCGAGAACCCTCAGCGCGCCAAGGCGTACAAGTCCGCGCGCGGCAAGGGCGGTCTGGTGCGGGCGACCTGGGACGAGGCGAGCGAGATCGTCGCCGCGGCGCACGTGCACACCATCAAGAAGTACGGGCCCGACCGGGTCGCGGGATTCTCGCCCATCCCCGCCATGTCGATGGTCTCCCACGCGTCGGGGGCCAGATTCGTGAACCTCATCGGCGGCTCGATGCTGAGCTTCTACGACTGGTACGCCGACCTCCCGGTCGCCTCGCCCCAGGTGTTCGGGGACCAGACCGACGTCCCCGAGTCCGGAGACTGGTGGAACGCCGGCTACCTGATCATGTGGGGCTCGAACCTCCCCGTCACCCGTACACCCGACGCGCACTGGATGACCGAGGCGCGCTACCGCGGCCAGAAGGTCATCGCGGTCGCTCCGGACTACGCCGACAACGTCAAGTTCGCCGACGAGTGGCTGCCGGCCAAACCAGGCACCGACGCCGCGCTCGCGATGGCGATGGGGCACGTCGTGCTCAAGGAGTTCTTCGTCGACCGCTCGACGCCGTACTTCACGGAGTACGTGAAGACCTACACCGACCTGCCCCACCTGGTCCGTCTGGAGCAGGCAGGTGAGGGGGAGTTCACCGCGGGCAAGTTCCTCACCGCCGCCGACCTCACCGACCACGAGGGCGAGGAGAACGCCGCCTTCAAGACCGTGCTCATCGACTCGAGGACCGGCCGGCCGGTGGTCCCGAACGGCTCACTGGGGCACCGCTACGGCGAGGCCGGCGTGGGCAAGTGGAACCTCGAGCTCGGTGACGTGGACCCCGTGCTGTCGCTGCTCGAGACCGCCACCGAGTCCGCCGTCGTCCGGATGCCGCGCTTCGACACCCCCGACGGCGCAGCCGCCGACCTCCCTCGCGGTGTGCCAGTGCGCCGCATCGACGGCCATCTGGTCACCACCGTCTTCGACCTCCTGATGGCGCAGTACGGCGTGGGCCGTCCCGGGCTGCCTGGGGCATGGGCGACGGGGTACGACGACGCTCAGTCGCCGTACACCCCGGCCTGGCAGGAGGCCATCACCGGCGTGCCGCCGCGACCGCCGCCCGGATCGGCCGCGAGTTCGCGCAGAACGCCGAGGAGTCGAGGGGACGATCGATGATCGTCATGGGAGCGGGCACCAATCACTGGTTCCACTCCGACACGATCTACCGCGCCTTCCTCACCCTCACCAACCTCACCGGTTGCCAGGGCGTCAACGGTGGCGGCTGGGCCCACTACGTCGGCCAGGAGAAGGTTCGCCCGATCACCGGCTACACCCAGATCGCCAACGCGCTGGACTGGAACCGGCCTCCGCGCAACATGATCCAGACCGCGTTCTGGTACCTCCACACCAACCAGTTCCGCTACGACCAGTTCGGCGCCGACACCCTCTCCGCCACCACCGGCCAGGGACAGCTCGCCGGCAAGTCGACCGCCGACGTCATCGCCCAGAGTGCCCGGATGGGCTGGATGCCGTCCTACCCCACGTTCGACCGGAACCCGCTCGACCTCAGCGACGACGCAGCAGCCGCCGGCAAGCCGGTCGGGGAGTACGTCGTCGAGCAGCTCAAGTCCGGTGACCTCGACTTCGCCGGGGAGGACCCCGACGCCCCGGGCAACTACCCGCGGATCCTCTCCATCTGGCGAGCCAACCTGCTGGGCTCCTCGGGCAAGGGCAACGAGTACTTCCTCAAGCACCTGCTGGGCACCGACTCCTCGGTCCGGGCCACCGAGTCGCCCGAGGACCAGCGGCCGGTCGACGTGCGATGGCGCGACGAGGCACCCGAGGGCAAGCTCGACCTGCTGATGACGATCGACTTCCGCCAGACCAGCACCACGATCTTCTCCGACGTCGTGCTCCCGGCCGCCACCTGGTACGAGAAGCACGACCTCAACACCACCGACATGCACCCGTTCGTGCACTCG
This sequence comes from uncultured Actinomycetota bacterium, assembly GCA_963698945.1. Lineage (GTDB taxonomy): Bacteria > Actinomycetota > Actinomycetes > Propionibacteriales > Nocardioidaceae > Marmoricola. The sequence goes on from CAVOST010000004.1 coordinate 118,304, forward strand.
TTCAACCCGGCCATCGCCCCGCCGTGGCAGACCCGCACCGACTGGGACGCCTGGCAGTGCATCGCCGAGAAGTTCAGCGAGCTGGCCGCGACCCACCTGGGCGTCCGCAAGGACGTCGTCGCGGTCGCGCTGACCCACGACACCCCCGAGGCGATGGCCAACCCGCACGGCGTCGTGCGCGACTGGAAGAAGGGGGAGTGCGAGCCGATCCCCGGCGTCACGATGCCCAAGCTCGTCGAGGTGGCGCGCGACTACGGCGCCGTCGCCGAGAAGATGAACGCGCTCGGCCCGCTCGTCGACACCCTGGGGGCGACCACCAAGGGCGTCACCTTCGAGCTCGGCAAGCAGGTCGACTACCTCCGGGCCAAGAACGGCGCCGTGCGCGGCGGCGTCGCCGACGGACGCCCGTCGCTGAAGCGCGACGTCCACGTCTGCGAGGCAATCCTCGCCATGTCCGGCACCACCAACGGGCACCTGGCAACCCAGGGCTTCAAGACCCTCGAGAAGCGCACCGGAGTACGACTCGCCGACCTGGCCGAGGAGCACGAAGGCAAGCAGATCACCTTCGCCGACACCCAGGGTCCGCCCGTCCCGGTGATCACCTCACCGGAGTGGTCCGGCTCCGAGACGGGAGGTCGCCGCTACTCGCCGTTCACGATCAACGTGGAGCGGAAGAAGCCGTGGCACACGCTCACCGGCCGGATGCACTTCTACCTCGACCACGACTGGATGACCGAGCTCGGCGAGGGCCTGCCGGTCTACCGCCCGCCGCTCAACATGGCGGCCCTCTTCGCTGAGCCGGTGCTCGGCAACGTCTCGGACGGCTCTGCCGTCGACGGGGCCGGACAGGTCGAAGGCCTGACGGTCCGCTACCTGACCCCGCACAACAAGTGGTCGATCCACTCGGAGTACCAGGACAACCTGTTCATGCTCTCGCTCTCGCGCGGTGGTCAGAACATCTGGATGAGCGACCGCGACGCCGCCAAGGTGGGGATCGTCGACAACGAATGGATCGAGGCGGTCAACCGCAACGGGGTCGTGGTGGCCAGGGCGATCGTCTCCCACCGGATGCCCGAGGGAACGGTGTACATGTACCACGCGCAGGACCGGTTGATCGACGTTCCACTGGCGGAGACCTCCGGCAAGCGCGGCGGCATCCACAACTCGCTGACCAGGCTGCTCGTGAAGCCGTCCCACCTCATCGGTGGCTACGCCCAGCTGAGCTTCGCCTTCAACTACCTCGGGCCCACGGGCAACCAACGTGACGAGGTCACCATCATCCGCAAGCGCAGCCAGGACGTGGCGTACTGATGAAGGTCATGGCGCAGATGGCGATGGTCATGAACCTCGACAAGTGCATCGGCTGCCACACGTGCTCGGTGACGTGCAAGCAGGCGTGGACCAATCGGTCCGGCACCGAGTACGTCTGGTTCAACAACGTCGAGACGCGGCCCGGCCTCGGCTATCCCCGCACCTACGAGGACCAGGAGAAGTGGCAGGGCGGCTGGCAGCTCAACAAGCGCGGCCGGCTCACGCTCAAGGCCGGCGGCCGCTTCAAGAAGCTCCTCACGATCTTCTCCAACCCCAAGCTGCCTTCGATCGGGGAGTACTACGAGCCGTGGACCTACGACTACGCCACGCTCACCGAGGCGCCGGCTCAGGAGCACACCCCCGTTGCGCGCCCGAAGTCGTTGATCAGCGGCGAGAACATGAAGATCGAGTGGTCGGCCAACTGGGACGACGACCTCGGCGGCTCGACCGCGAACGCCCACCGCGACCCGATGCTCAAGAAGATCGCCGACAAGGTGAAGTTCGAGTTCGAGCAGACCTTCATGTTCTACCTGCCGCGCATCTGTGAGCACTGCCTCAACCCCTCCTGCGCCGCGTCCTGCCCGAGTGGCGCGATCTACAAACGGGAGGAGGACGGCATCGTCCTGGTCGACCAGGACCGGTGCCGCGGCTGGCGGATGTGCGTCTCCGGCTGCCCCTACAAGAAGGTCTACTTCAACCACCGCACCGGCAAGGCCGAGAAGTGCACGTTCTGCTTCCCGCGCATCGAGGTCGGCCTCCCGACGGTCTGCTCGGAGACCTGCGTCGGGCCGGCTGCGCTACATCGGCCTGATGCTCTATGACGCCGACAAGGTCCTCGAGGCCGCCTCGACCACCGACGACCAGGGTCTCTACGAGGCACAACGCGACGTGTTCCTCGACCCGAATGATCCCGAGGTGATCCGCGAGGCGGAGAAGGCCGGCATCGCGCGCGACTGGATCGACGCGGCCCAGCGCTCCCCGATCCACGCACTCATCAACACCTACAGGGTCGCGCTCCCGCTGCACCCGGAGTACCGGACGATGCCCATGGTCTGGTACATCCCGCCCCTCTCGCCCGTCGTGGACGTCGTCGCGGAGACCGGCGAGGACGCCGAGGACACCGGCAACCTCTTCGCCGCGATCGACGCGCTGCGGATCCCGGTCGAGTACCTCGCCGAGCTCTTCACCGCCGGCGACGTCGTACCGGTCGACGCGGTGCTCAAGAAGCTCGCCGCCATGCGCTGCTACATGCGCGACATCAACATGGGCCGCGAGCCCGACGGATCGATTCCGGCGGCCGTCGGCATGACCGAGGAAGACATGTACGACATGTACCGCCTCCTCGCGATCGCCAAGTACGACGAGCGCTACGTCATCCCGCCCGCGCACGCCGAGCAGGCACACTCCCTCGAGGAGCTGGCCACCGAATGCTCGGTGTCCGAGTACGGCGGGGGACAGCACGACCTCTTCGGCGAGGGCTCGGGCGCCCCCACGCCGATCGCGGTCGAGAACTTCCAGATGCTCCAGGACCGGCAGACCGCCGACTCGCTCGCCGGTCCCGAGCGCAAGGGCACCCGGGTCAACCTGCTGAACTGGGACGGCAAGGGCTCGCCGCCGCCCGGCCTCTTCCCACCGAAGGGGGACGACTCGTGAGCGGGCGGCGTGCGAAGCCGACCCTGCCGCCGGAACAGCTGACGGTCGTGTGGCAGTCGGTGTCCCTGCTGCTCGACTACCCCGACGAGGACCTGCTCGCTCGGGTCGACCTGCTCCGGTCGGCGTCCTACGCTCCTGCCGAGCGCAATCGGGGACTCGATCCGGACCTTCCTGGTCCATCTCGAGTCCACGCCGCTGTCGGAGCTCCAGGCCGACTATGTCGACACCTTCGACACCCGGCGGCGCTGCAACCTCTTCCTGACCTACTTCGCCCACGGCGACACCCGCAAGCGCGGGATGGCGCTGCTGCGGTTCAAAGCAGACCTACCTTGCGTCCGGCTTCGAGCTCGACGACGCAGAGCTGCCCGACCATCTCTGCGTCGTCCTCGAGTTCGCAGCCACCGGGGACCGCGACCTGGGCCGGGACCTGATGCTCGACCACCGCGCAGGGCTGGAGCTGCTGCGCCTCTCGCTGCGCGACATGGGCTCACCCTGGGCCGCCCTCGTCGACGCGGTCACCTCCACGTTGCCGCCGCTGCGCGGCGACGAGCGTGACGCCGTACGCCGTCTCGCCGCCGAGGGTCCACCCGAGGAAGAAGTCGGCCTCGCACCCTTCGCTCAACCCCAGTTCAGTCCCGGCGCGGCCAGCGGCGTCGAGCCCGAGCCCACCCTCCTGCCCATGCCGTCGTTCCCGGGAGCCCGCGCATGAGCGAGTTCCTCTTCGTCGTCGTCCCGTACCTCTGCCTCACGACGTTCGTGGTCGGACACCTCTGGCGCTACCGGTACGACAAGTTCGGCTGGACCACCCGGTCCTCCCAGCTCTACGAGAACCGGCTGCTGCGCATCGGCAGCCCGCTGTTCCACTTCGGCATGCTGGGCGTGGTGGGCGGTCACGTGATCGGCCTGCTCGTGCCGCAGTCGTGGACCGACGCCCTCGGTATCAGCGAGCACATGTACCACGTGGTGGCGGTCGCGGGTGGGCTGCTGGCCGGACTGATGACGGTGGTCGGGATGGCGATCCTGATCTATCGCCGGCGCACCACCGGCCCGGTCTTCTCGGCCACGACGAACATGGACAAGGTCATGTACGCCTTCCTGGGCGTCGTCATCGTGCTCGGCATGTGGAACACCATCGCCGGGTCCATCCTGACCATCGGGGGCGAGTACAACTACCGCGAGGGCGTCTCGGTCTGGTATCGCTCGTTCCTGGCGTTCCACCCCGACCCGGCCCTGATGGCGGAGGCCCCCCTCGGCTTCCAGCTCCACGCGCTCGTCGCCTTCGGGCTCTTCGCGCTGTGGCCCTTCACCCGTCTCGTCCACGTCTTCAGCGCGCCCGTCGGATACCTCACCAGGCCCTACATCGTCTACCGCAGCCGCGACGCGCAGCTCGGCAGCCACCGGCCGCGACGTGGCTGGGAGCGGGTCGGCTGAGATGTGTGAGCACTGTGGTTGCCGTGGGGTGGAGCCCATCGCCGAGCTGATGGACGAGCACTACGAGCTGCTCGACGAGGCGCACGCGCTGCGGCATGCCCTGGCGGCCGGGGACCGTTCCGGGGCCAGCGAGATCGTCGACCGGCTTGCCAAGCACCTCGACGTCCACGTGCGTCGCGAAGAGCACGGGATCTTCGCGGCACTGCGCGACGACGGCGAGTTCGTCGAGGAGGTGGAGGCGCTCGAGGGGGAGCACGCCGCGTTCGACGCTGCGGTGGATGCCCTGGACCCCCTCGCCGCCGACTTCGAGCGCGGCGTGACCGATCTGCTCCGCGAGCTCGAGGAGCACGTCGAGCGCGAGAACCTGGGCATCTTCCCGGTCTCGGTGGTGACGCTCGGGGCAGCCGGCTGGAACAAGGTCGAGCAGGCTCGGGAGCTGTTCCCCACCTTCCTCGACCGCGACGATCCGGCCTGACTCACGGAGCCAGGTCGGCCGACCACCTCTCCTCGATGCGGCCGAAGCGCCACACCGCCAGCGCGAAGAGCCAGGACCCCATGAACAGCGCCACGATGGCGTAGCCCGCGTAGTCGAGCGGGATGTCGGCGATGGCCCGGAGCGGGCCGGACGTGATCTTCGCCTGGTCGGCCACGACGCCGATCAGCTCCACGGTGCCGATGATCAGCGCGACCGCCACCGAGATCGCGGTGATGGTGATGTTGTAGAACACCTTCCGCACCGGCTTGGCGAAGGCCCAGCCGTAGGCGCCGTTCATCATCACCCCGTCGACGGTGTCCATCAGGCACATGCCGGCCGCGAAGAGGACCGGCAGCACCAGGATCGCGTAGAACGGCAGGCTGAACGCCGCAGCGCCGCCCGCCAGGACCAGCAGCCCGACCTCGGTCGCGGTGTCGAAGCCCAGACCGAAGAGCACCCCGATCGGGTAGATGTGCCACGGCTTGGTGACCGACTTCGTGAGGCCGCCGAGGAAGCGGTTCATGAAGCCGCGCTTGTTCAGCTGCTCCTCCAGCTGCGCCTCGTCGTACCGTCCGGCCCGCATCTCGCCGGCGACCTTGAGGATGCCGAGCAGCACGACCAGGTTGAGGATGCCGAGGACCCAGAGGAACACCCCGGAGACGGACGCACCGATCACGCCGGTCGCGGAGTGCAGCAGCGAGGAGTCGTCCTCGACCGGGCCGGCGAGCGCCTTCACGCCGAACGCGAGGAGGAAGGACAGCGCGAACACGATCGTCGAGTGGCCCAGCGAGAACCAGAAGCCGACCGACAGCGGCTTGCGGGTCTCGCCCGAGGCCGCGTTGTCGGACATGAGCTTGCGTGTGGTGTTGTCGACGGCGGCGATGTGGTCGGCGTCGAAGGCGTGCCGGAGCCCGAGGGTGTAGGCCAGGATCCCGACGCCGACGGTGAAGACGGGGTGGTCGCCGCCGATGCGGTAGTGCTCGGGCACGACGAACCCGAGGAGGACGCCGAAGCCGACCACGTGCAGGAAGACGATGAACGCGGACATCCACGCCAGCGAGTGCCAGTCCTGCCGGTTGAGGCTCTGGCGGAACCGGGTCAGCGAGGACCCGTCCACCGCCATGGTCTCGGGTCGGTCGGTGGTCTCGACGGCCGTGCCGGCCTGCTCCATGTCGTCCCCTGTCCCTCACAACCGGAACCCGCACCGGCGCCGTTGCACCGACCACTCCCTTGCACGTTAGAGGTTGTTGCAAATGATGTGCAACAAGGATGTCGGCGGCAGCACCCCGGAATGGGTACTCCCTCGGCATGTCGCTCTTCCTGGCCTGGAGCACCGCTGACGTGACGACCGACCTCGCGGGTCCTTGGCGCGAGCTGTGGTGCGCCGCGCCCGGTCTGGTTTTCGTGGACAGCGACGAGACCCTGTCGCGGGTCTACCACGAGCTGAAGTGGTCGCTGCCATCAGGAAGCGCCCTGAGCGTGGCCGAGGTCGCCGGCGTGCCGAAGTCCCGGCACCTGGCCCCCGGCACCCAATCCTGGCTGCGGGCGGCAGGCGCCGGGACCTCGTGAGGCAAGGTCGCGGCGGCTGAGGCGGTCAGGCCTGGATCGCCTCGTGCTCCTCGGCACCCTTGACCGTGTCCACCCCGCTGACCTGGATCTTGCGGGGCTTGGCCTTCTCGGCAACCGGTACGACGAGCCGCAGCACGCCGCTGTCGTAGCTCGCCTCGATGCGGTCGAGGTCGAGGTTGTCCCCGAGCACGAGCTGGCGGCTGAACCGCCCGCGCGGACGCTCGGAGGCGAGCATCTCCCAGTCACCGTTGCGGGAGACCCGCTCCGCGCTGACGGTGAGCACGTTGCGCTCGACGTCGAGGTCGATGCTCTCCTGCCGAACGCCCGGCAGGTCGAACTCGATGACGAAGCGGTCGCCCTCGCGCCAGGCGTCCATGGGCATCACGACCGGCCGGTTGGTCGTCCCCAGCAGCTGCTGGGCGAGCCGGTCGAAGTCGCGGAACGGGTCAGTGGTGCGCAGCAACATGGTGTCCTCCTGGTTCCGTTCGCGGTCCCGCCAAGGTGGAGCAGGACCTATATCGGCGAATACAGATTTGTTATAGCCTCTGTGACAGGATCGCGCAAGTCTCACGAGGAGGGCCCGATGACGGACGACGAGCGAGGCGTCTTCGCCATCTCCGTGGCCGCCGAGATGGTGTCGATGCAGATCCAGAACCTCCGCGTGTACGAACGGCGGGGCCTCGTGGAGCCCGACCGCACGGATGGCGGCACCAGGCTCTACAGCCCCAGCGACATCGCCCGGCTCGTCCGGATCCGCGAGCTGCTCACTGCGGGGCTCAACCTGGCCGGGATTGCGCACGTCCTGGCCCTCGAGACCGAGGTGGCGCGGCTGCGGGCCCAGAACCAGCGGTTGCGCCGCCGCCCCCACGACTGACCTCGGGTGCCCGCGTCCGTGCCAGGGTCCGTGTCCGAGTTGTGCAGGGAGCGGATCCGGGGGATGATGGGAGCGGATCGATTGTCATCGCGTGGCATTCCCGGGCCACACCCCGCGTGACAACAGGTCATCGACCTCGGCAGTCGATCCGCGTCGTAGCCAAGATCCTCAGCCTCAGGCGGGGATCGGGACCAAAGGCGTCGAGACGTGGCGCGTCAGCCCGGAACTGACAAGCCCTCACGTTGACGGGTCCACCGGAGAGGAGTCTGGTGTCTCGAGCAGGCACACGCGCGTCGGGCGCACGTCGCGCCAACAACGGCCAGCGCAACGGCAACGGCCGCGCCACGCGGCCCCGCGACAACGAGGGCATCATCCCGGTGCTCGCCCGCACCGTGCGCGAGGTGGAGGGACGGGTACGCCGAGGCAGTACCCGCGCCTCGGACCACGCCACCTTCCAGGCCATCGCGCTGCTGGCGCGTGAGGAACGGACCCGGGTCAAGACCGACAAGTCCCTCGGCGAGGCCCGCGTCGCCGAGCAGCTCAAGCGCCTCGACGGCATCGGCACCATCCTGGCCACCACGGCCGCCCTGAACCCTGCCTTCTTCGACCTGCTGGCCGACGACGCGGTCATCTCCGGTGAGACCGCCGCGACCAAGCGGCAGATGCAGGCCGCGGCCGGCTTCGAGGTCGAGGCCGAGAAGGCCGTGGAGGACCCGGACGCCGACGCAACTGGCGAGACCGACCGCCGCGTCGTACCGCAGTCGGTGCTCTCGCGGAAGCTGGCCAGTCCCTTCCTCACCCCCGACTTCTCCGGCTCCACAGCGAGGCGGCCCGCGTCGGGCGCACTGTCCAGCTGGGAGCTGCTGGGCCCGCTGTTCCGCTCCTTCGAGGAGGCCTCGGGCGGAGCCTCCTCCTGCATGGACCTGCCCGAGCCGCGCAGCCTGACCGCGCCGGGTGGCAAGGAGCTGATGCACCACCAGGCGGAGGTCGTCGAGGCCGCCCGGGAAGGGCACCGCACCTTCCTGCTGGCCGACGAGCCCGGCCTCGGCAAGACCGCCCAGGCGCTGCTCGCGGCGCAGGCCGCCGACGCCTTCCCGATGCTGGCCGTCGTGCCCAACGTGGTGAAGATGAACTGGGCCCACGAGGCCGGTATGTGGGTGCCGCGGCGGACGTCGACGGTGATCCACGGCGACGGACACGACATCGACGGGTTCGCCGACATCATCGTGGTCAACTACGAGGTGCTCGACCGGCACGCCGAGTGGCTCGGCGAGTTCGGCTTCGCGAGCATGGTCGTCGACGAGGCCCACTTCATCAAGAACCGCACCTCCCAGAGGTCGCAGCACGTCCTCCGGATCGCCCAGCAGATCCGGGCCAAGCGGGTGCGGCCGCTGATGATGGCGCTGACCGGCACGCCGCTGATCAACGACATCGAGGACTTCCGTGCCATCTGGCAGTTCCTGGGCTGGATCGACCAGAAGAAGCCGCTCCCGGAGCTGATGGCCAAGCTCGAGGAGACCGGCACGACGCCGCTGGACCGCGGCTTCTACCCGGCGGCGCGGAGCGCGGTGATCGACATGGGCATCGTGCGGCGCCGCAAGCTCGACGTGGCCGCCGACATCCCGGCCCGTCGCATCGCCGACCTGCCCGTCGAGCTCGACGACGAGGTCGGCCGCTCGATCAGGGCGGCCGAGCGCGAGCTGGCCCGTCGCCTCGTGGCCCGCTACGACCGGGTGCTCGCGGCCCGGGCCAGCCAGAGCGGCGAGGCTCTGTCGACGGATGGCGCGGGCATCGACCACGCGCTCGTCCGCCAGGTGGCGACCTGGGAGCGGGACGAGTCGAGCGACCAGGGCTCCAGCGAGGAGAACGTCTTCGCGATGGTCCGGCGCATCGGCCAGGCCAAGGCGGGACTCGCGGCCGACTACGCGGCCCAGCTGGCCCGCAGCGTCGGGAAGGTCGTGTTCTTCGCCAAGCACATCGACGTCATGGACGCCGCCGAGCAGCTCTTCGCCGACCGCGGCATGAAGAGCTCCTCGATCCGCGGCGACCAGACCACCGCCGTACGGCAGCGCAACATCGAGGCCTTCGTCAACGACCCCGACGTGCCGCTCATCGTCTGCTCGCTGACGGCGGCCGGCGTGGGCGTCAACCTCCAGGTCGCCTCCAACGTCGTGCTCGCCGAGCTGTCCTGGACCGACGCCGAGCAGACCCAGGCGATCGACCGCGTGCACCGGATCGGCCAGGGCGAACCCGTCACGGCGTGGCGGGTGATCGCGGCGCAGACCATCGACGCCCGCATCGCCGAGCTCATCGACAGCAAGGCGGGCCTCGCCGCCCGCGCGCTCGACGGCTCGGACGAAGAGGTCACTGTCTCCGCCGACGTCCAGCTCGAGGCGCTCGTCGGCCTGCTGACCGACGCCCTGGAGGAGCGCGGCTGACCGTGCCGCCGCGGACTCACGACTGCGGCAGCAGGTCCCGCTCCCGTCGTTGGGGTGAGCGCAGACCACGGTTCCAGAGCTCGATGCTCTGGATGATCCAGAAGAGCAGGAAGAGGCCGAGCTCGACCGCCTCGGCGAACAGGACCCAGTAGTCCCAGTCCTGGCTGCGCAGGACCACGGCAACGACCAGTCCGAGGATCATCAGCGCGAAGATCACCGTGTAGACGTTCAGCCACGCAGGGACGCTCGAGGGCTGGTGGTCTCCCGGGGTGCGCGTCCGGCCGATGGCGTTGACCAGCACCACCAGGATCATGAAGCCGAACATGGTGAACGCGGCCCGGATGTGTGCCTGGCACTGGAACGCCTCCTGGTCGTGGCGGTACCAGACGACGGCGTAGGCGAAGAGCGCCAGCAGGGCCGCGAAGCCGAGTGAGCGCCCCAGCTTGGCCTTCGCGGGTGAGCGGCGGGAACGGCACTCGGTCCGGCACCAGCCGGGTCAGCGCGAGCAGCATCACGACGGAGACTGCACCCGCGATGAAGAACGCGGGGACGTTGTTCTCGATCCCCGCGACCGTGTCGGCCGCCGGGGGGCTCAGACCGCCGCCGGGCAGCAGCTGGCAGGTGCCCGAGTCAGGAGTGGGCACGAACGCCACCAGGGGGGCGAGTCCGCCGGCGAGGTTGAGAGCGACGTCCTCGAGCTCGTTGTCGGGCTTCAGCACGATCATGCCGAAGCCGAGCGCGACCAGCGCGCCGACGAACACGTTGCGCGCCGGCGTCCAGTAGTAGTCGGAGATCGACGGCTGCCAGTGCCAGTCGTCGGTGATGGTCTGCAGCAGCACCGCCGCGAACATCATCACCAGCAGGGCGACCAGCCCCATGCGGAGGTAGCGGTAGGTGATCAGGGGCTGCGGATCGAGCCGGGGCTCCGGCGCCGGTTCGGTGCTCATGTTCCCTCCTGGACGTGGCTAGACGGGGACGATCGCCCCGTTGACGCGTGCTGCCTCCTCGGAGGCGAGGAACAGGTAGACAGGGGCGATCTCGGCCAGCTTCGGCCACGAGTCGTGGTCCGAGTCCGGCATCGCCTGACGGTTCGCCGGGGTGTCGATGATCGACGGGGACACCGCGTTGACGGTCGTCCCGCCGCGGCCGACCTCGACGGCAGCCATCTCCACGAGGTGCACGACGGCGAGCTTGCTCGCGGAGTAGGAGAAGCCCACTCCCTTGTCCTGGAAGGCAGCCTTGCTCGCCGTCAGCACGACGCGGCCGCCTCCCTCGGCCCGGAACCGGCGCAGCGCGTGCTTGAGCATCACCGCAGACGTGGTCAGGTTCAGCGCCACCTGCTTCTCGAGCTGCTCGACGTCGAGCTCCGCGAGCGAGCGCGGCCGGCGCGAAACCACCGACGGTGTGGACGACGGCCCACAACCCGGGCAGGTCGTCGAGCGCCGAGCGGACCGCGTCGTCGTCGGTCAGGTCCAGGGCCCGGTAGTCGACGCCGTCGAGGGCCCGGTCCGCGCTCGGCGTGACTCGGTCCAGCCCGACGACCGAGGCTCCGTGCTCGACGAAGGCCTGCACGAGTGCGCCTCCGAGCGCGCCAGCGGCCCCGGTCACCACGACCGTCTTCCCGTCGTACGTCGGCATGGCACTCCTCTGCTCGGGACCAGCATTCTCACCCGGGCGCCGTAGGACAACCGTGGGCGTCAAGGATCCGTCAAGATCCGCTGACTGCAGTCCTATCAGCGAGAGCGTGGAGGAGTGCCAGCACGAAACGCCCTCCCGGACCGGCTCCTGGACCACCTGCGGGACCGGACCTCCGCCCGCGTGGGCTGCATCTTCTGGGGTGGGCTGGCCGTGATCGACGCCGCCCACCTGATGGGTCTGCCCACGCTGGTGCTGCTGGCGTGCGTCGCCGGGTGCGTCACCGCGTGCTCGGTCCACAGCGACCCCTGGACCGCGCTCGCGGTGGCGGGAGTCGCGTGGCTGCTCGTCAACGCGCTTCGTGGTCAACGGACTCGGCACGCTCCACCTGGTCGGCTCCTCGGACGCGATCCGGGCCGGTGTGCTCGCCGCAGCGGCCGTGGCCGGGACCCGGCTGCGCCCGCGCGTGGCCCCGGGGGAGGGGCGGTGACGACGACCGTCGTGCCGGTGGACGGGGTCGAGCCCGTGGGCCGCTCGCGCCGGTGGCTGCGCCAGGACCTGCGGGCACAGGACTCGCACGACGAGGGGCACTCCTGGTGGAAGGTGATGTGCCTGACCGGGGTCGACTACTTCTCCACCCTGGGCTACCAGCCGGGGATCGCGGCGCTCGCGGCCGGAGCCCTCTCGCCGATCGCCACGCTGGTCCTCGTGGCGTTGACGCTGTTCGGCGCGCTGCCGGTCTACCGGCGCGTCGCGGAGGAGAGCGCCCACGGCCAGGGGTCGATCGCGATGCTCGAGCGACTGCTCAGCAACTGGTCGGCGAAGCTCTTCGTGCTGGTCCTGCTGGGCTTCGCGGCCACGGACTTCGTGATCACGATGACGCTCTCCGCGGCCGACGCGGGGGCCCACCTCACCGAGAACCCGGCCCTGAAGCCGTTCCTGGGCAACCACCAGATGGCGATCACCCTGGTGCTGCTGGCCCTGCTCGGGGCGGTGTTCCTGCGCGGCTTCACCGAGGCGATCGGGATCGCGGTCGTCCTGGTGGCCACCTACCTCCTCCTCAACGTCGTCGTCATCGGCGTGGCGGGCTGGCACGTCGTGACGCACCCGACGGTCGTGCCCGACTGGCACCGCGGCCCTCACGACCGAGTACGGCGGACCCGGCCACGATGCTCGCGGTCTCGCTGCTGGTCTTCCCGCGGCTCGCCCTCGGGCTCTCGGGGTTCGAGACCGGCGTGGCGGTGATGCCGCACGTGGCGGGCGACCCGAGCGACACCGAGGAGCGCCCGCGTGGGCGCGTACGCGGCACCCGTCGCATGCTGACCGCGGCGGCGCTGATCATGAGCGCGTTCCTGGTCACGAGCGCGTTCGTCACCACGCTGCTGATCCCGGCGCACGACTTCGAGGCCGGTGGGCCGGCCAACGGCAGGGCCCTCGCCTACCTGGCGCACGAGTACCTCGGCTCGGGCTTCGGCACGGTCTACGACCTCTCCACCATCGCGATCCTGTGGTTCGCCGGGGCCTCCGCGATGGCCGGACTGCTGAACCTGGTCCCGAGGTACCTGCCCCGCTACGGCATGGCTCCGGAGTGGGCGGGCGCCGTCCGGCCGCTGGTGCTGCGTGCTGACCGGGGTCGCCTTCCTGATCACCTGGATCTTCGACGCGGACGTGAACGCCCAGGGCGGCGCCTACGCCACCGGGGTGCTGGTGCTGATCACCAGCGCGGCGGTGGCCGTCACGCTCTCCGCCCGGCGCCGCCGCCAGCGGTGGCCGACGGTCGGCTTCGCTGCCGTGAGCATCGTGCTGACCTACACGACCCTGAGCAACGTGGTCGAGCGCCCGGACGGCGTCAAGATCGGCGTCTGCTTCATCGTGGCGATCGTGGGGGTCTCCGTCGTCTCCCGCATCTCCCGGGTCCTCGAGCTGCGCTCGACCGAGGTCGTGCTCGACGCTCCCAGCCGGGTGTTCGTGCGCGACTGCGCCCGCCGGACGATCCGGCTGGTCGCGAACGAGGCCGACGACCGGGGCTGGCAGGAGTACGCCGACAAGGTGCGCCAGATCCGGCGCGACCACGACCTCCCGCTCGACCCTGACGTGATCTTCGTCGAGGTGACGGTCTCGGACCCGAGCGACTTCGAGGGGCGGCTGGAGGTGCACGGCGAGGTGCTGCACGAGCACTACCGCGTGATGACCGTGCGGGCCCCGTCGGTGCCCAACGCACTGGCCGCCCTCACGCTGGCCATCCGCGACCAGACCGGGGTCGTGCCGCACCTGTACTTCGAGTGGACCGAGGGGAGTCCGGGGTCCCAGCTGGTGCAGTTCCTGCTGTTCGGCCACGGGGAGGTCGCGCCGGTGACGCGTGAGGTGCTGCGCCGCGCCGAGCCCGACCCGGCCCGCCGACCCCGCGTCCACGTCGGCTGAGGCAGCATCATGGACAGGTGAGCACCCCCGAGCCACGAGGCGCCCCGCTCGCGACGGGTCGACTCGCCGCCGGGTGGGTCGTCGCCGTCCTCGGCCCGGTCGCGCTCACCGCGCTGCTCCTCGCGCTCCCGCGCGGTGCCAGCGTCTCGTTCGAGGCGATGTTCTACCTCGCGCTCGCGGTCGGGTGCGCCCTCGTCGGTGGTCGCTGGCCCGCGGTGGCGTCCTCGGTGCTGGGCACCCTGTGCCTGAACTACTTCTTCACGCCGCCGCGACGCACCCTCGACATCGCGAGCACCCGCGACCTGTGTCACGCTCGTGGTCTTCCTGCTGGTCTCGCTGGCGGTGGCCGCGGTCGTGGACTCCGCGGCCCGGCGGCGAGAGCGCGCCGCCCGCGCCGAGGCCGAGGCCCGCACGCTGGCCATGCTCAACCGCACGGTCCTGGGCGGGGAGTACGACGTGCCCGGGCTGCTCGCGCTGGTGGGCCGGACGTTCGGTGCCGCGCCCGCCGAGCTCCTCGGGCCCTCGGAGCAGGTGGGTCTCGGCGACACGGTGGTCCCGGCGGGTCCCGACGCCCTGCTGGTGCTGCGCGACCGGACGCTGGACCGGAGCCAGCGCCGGATCCTGGCCGCCTTCGCCTCGCACCTCCGTGTCCTCCAGGAACGCGAGGAGCTGGCACGCCAGACGGCCGCGGCCCGCGAGCTCGAGGCCGGCAACCGCACCCGCACCGCCCTCCTGGCAGCCGTCTCCCACGACCTGCGGACCCCCCTGGCCGGGATCAGGTCGGCCTCGGAGACACTGCAGCGCCACGGCGACCAGCTCGCCCCGGAGGACCGGGCCGAGCTGCTGACCGCGATCGAGCAGTCGACGCTGAGGCTGACGGTGATGGTCAGCGACCTGCTCGACATGAGCCGGTTGCAGACGGGAGCCGTCCAGCCGGCCCTGGTCGAGGCTCCCCTCGGTGAGGTCGTGGCGCGGGCGCTGGCCGGCCTGCCGGGCGCGAGCCGGATCGAGGTCGGCGACCTCCCCGCTGCGCTGGTGGACCCGGGGCTTCTCGAGCGGGTGGTGGCCAACCTGGCCGCGAACGCGCTGCGGCACAGCGAGGTGGTGAGCATCCAGGGGGCACGCGAGGGCCGCCGCGTCCGGCTGTGCGTGGTCGACCACGGGCCGGGGGTGCCGGCGGGTGATCGCGCGCTGATGTTCGAGCCGTTCCAGCGGCTGGGCGACACCGCTGCCGACGAGGGCGTCGGGCTGGGACTGGCCGTGGCCCGTGGGCTGACCGAGGCACAGGGTGGCAGCCTCGTCGCCGAGGACACCCCCGGCGGTGGCCTCACCATGGTCGTCGAGCTGACGGTCGGGGAGGCCGCGTGAAGATCCTCATCGTCGACGACGACCTCGTGCTGCGCCGGACGCTGGCGATCAGCATCCGGGCCGAGGGCCATGACGTGCTCGTGGCCGCCGACGGTCGCACCGCACTGGAGGCCGCCCGCGACGACCGCCCCGACCTGATGGTGCTCGACCTGGGCCTGCCGGACCTGTCCGGCGTGCAGGTCCTGCGGGAGCTGCGTCGATGGAGTCGGCTGCCCGTCGTCGTGCTCTCGGCGCGCAACGGCTCCGACGACAAGGTGGCAGCCCTCGACGAGGGGGCCGACGACTACGTCACCAAGCCGTTCGGCAACGAGGAGCTGCTGGCCCGCATCCGTGCCACGGCCCGCCGGTCCGGGTCGGTCGTGCAGGTGGTCGAGACCGAGAGTCTGCGCATCGACGTGGCCGGCGCGGCAGGTCACCCGCGACGGGGCCGTCGTACGACTCACCCCCACGGAGTGGGGGATCCTCGAGGCGCTGGTCCGCCGACCGGGGAGGCTGGTCACGCAGCGGGACCTGCTGCACGAGGTCTGGGGGCCGGGCTACGCGCGCGAGACCAACTACCTGCGGGTCCACATGGGCAACCTGCGCAAGAAGCTCGAGGCCGACCCCTCGGCGCCGCGGCACCTCGTCACCGAGCCCGGGATGGGCTACCGCTTCGAGCCCTGAGTAAGGCAGCGCACTGCCCCAAGGTAGGCATTCTTCCCGATGCTGGTTGTCAGTGCTCAGGCCTAGGTTCGAGGTGTGTTCGAACCCGAGCACGACGAGATCCGAAAGGCGCAGTCATGTACCCCCACACCGTAGCCAAGGTCCTGATGGACGCGCGGCAGCACGACCTGGAGGGGGCGGCCCGACGACGCGACCGCACCTCGTCCACCCGGCCGAAGCGGCGGCGGCTCCGGCTCCGCTGATCGGCGATTCCGCGACTCCCCGATTGTCGCGAAAGGGACTGCTCTCCAGCGGTTACGCCCGCGCGCTCCGCTGACCACGATGGTCAGGCGGCTCGGTCATCCTCGACCGTGCCCGGATGGAGGCGATGGGTGATGACGAGCACGGCCGAAGCGCCGGCCACTGGAGGCGGAGGCGGACGTCGGCCCCGGTGCACATCCTCTGGATGAACGGCGGACTGAGCTGTGACGGCGACTCGGTCGCGCTGACGGCGGCCACCCAGCCCAGCATCGAGGAGATCGTGCTGGGCGCGCTGCCGGGACTGCCGAAGATCGCGGTGCACTGGCCGCTGATCGACTTCGAGTGCGGTCCCGAGCAGGGCGCCGACAACTTCATCGAGTGGTGGCACAAGGCCGACCGCGGCGAGCTCGAGCCGTTCGTGCTCGTGGTCGAGGGCTCGATCCCCAACGAGGCGATCAAGGACGAGGGCTACTGGTGCGGCTTCGGCAACAACCCGATCACCGGCCAGCCGATGACCACCTCGGAGTGGCTGGACCGGCTCGCCCCGAAGGCCACCGCCGTGATCGCCGTCGGCACCTGCGCGACGTACGGCGGCATCCACGCGATGTCGGGCAACCCGACCGGCGCGATGGGCGTGCCCGACTACCTCGGCTGGGACTGGAAGTCCAAGGCCGGCCTGCCGATCGTGTGCGTGCCCGGGCTGCCCGATCCACCCCGACAACCTGTCCGAGACGCTCGTCTACCTGCTCTACCAGGTCGCCGGCCAGGCGCCGATGATCCCGCTCGACGAGGCGCTGCGGCCGCGCTGGCTGTTCGGCGCGACCGTGCACGAGGGCTGTGACCGGGCCGGCTACTACGAGCAGGGCGACTTCGCGACGGAGTACGGCTCGCCGAAGTGCATCGTCAAGCTCGGCTGCTGGGGGCCCGGTCGTCAAGTGCAACGTGCCCAAGCGCGGCTGGATCAACGGCGTCGGGGGCTGCCCCAACGTCGGCGGCATCTGCATCGGCTGCACGATGCCCGGCTTCCCGGACAAGTTCATGCCGTTCATGGACGAGCCGCCCGGACGCAAGCTCTCGACCGCCGGCAGCAAGGTCTACGGCGCCGCCGTACGCCGGCTGCGCAGCCGTGACCCAGAAGACGCTCGACAAGGAGCCCAAGTGGCGCACCAAGGGTCGCGAGCTCAAGACCGGCTTCCAGAAGACCTGGTGAGGAGGACCTGCCATGACCATGACCGAACCCCGCAAGACCTCCACCAAGGACACCGACGTCGTCGAGATGTCGTGGGACCCGGTGACCCGGATCGTCGGCAGCCTCGGCATCTACGCCTCGATCGACTTCAAGCAGAAGGAGGTCCGCGAGTGCCACAGCACGTCGTCGATCTTCCGCGGCTACAGCCTGTTCATGAAGGGCAAGGACCCGCGCGACGCGCACTTCATCACCAGCCGCATCTGCGGCATCTGCGGTGACAACCACGCCACCTGCTCGGTCTACAACCAGAACATGGCCTACGGCGTCGCGCCGCCGCACCTCGGCGAGTGGATCATCAACCTCGGCGAGGCCGCGGAGTACATGTTCGACCACAACATCTTCCAGGAGAACCTGGTCGGGGTGGACTACTGCGAGCGGATGGTCAAGGAGACCAACCCGGGCGTGCTCGAGAAGGCCAACAACACCGAGGCGCCGCACGCCGGCGACCACGGCTACCGCACCATCGGCGACATCATGCGCTCGCTCAACCCGCTCGAGGGCGAGTTCTACCGCGAGGCGCTGCAGGTCAGCCGCTACACGCGCGAGATGTTCTGCCTGATGGAGGGGCGCCACGTGCACCCCTCGACGCTCTACCCCGGCGGCGTCGGCACGACGGCCACGATCCAGCTCTTCACCGACTACCTCACCCGGCTGATGCGCTACGTCGAGTTCATGAAGAAGGTCGTGCCGCTGCACGACGACCTGTTCGACTTCTTCTACGAGGCGCTGCCGGGCTACGAGCACGTCGGCGAGCGGCGCATCCTGCTCGGCTGCTGGGGCAGCCTGAACGACCCGGCGCACTGCGACTTCAGGTACGCGAACATGAGCGAGTGGGGCAAGAAGATGTTCGTGACCCCGGGCGTCATCGTCGACGGCAAGCTGGTCACCAACGACCTGGTCGACATCAACCTCGGCATCCGGATCCTGCTCGGCCACTCGTACTACGAGGACTGGGTGAAGTCGGGTCGCGAGGTCTTCGTCACCAAGGACCCGCTCGGCAACCCGGTCGACGAGCGGCACCCGTGGAACCAGCACACGATCCCCAAGCCGCAGAAGCGCGACTGGGACAACGCCTACTCCTGGACGATGTCGCCGCGCTGGTTCGACGGCACCGACCACCTCGCCCTCGACACCGGCGGCGGCCCGATCGCCCGGCTGTGGTCGACGGCGCTGAGCGGCCTGGTGCAACACCGACTACGTCCAGGCCACCGGGAACAGCGTGGTGATCAAGCTGCCGCGCACGGCGCTCAAGCCGGAGGTGCAGCTTCGAGTGGAAGATCCCGAAGTGGAGCAACGCGATCGAGCGCAACCGGGCCCGCACCTACTTCCAGGCGTACGCCGCAGCGCTGGCGCTGCACTTCTGCGACAAGGCGCTCGCCGAGGTCCGCCAGGGACGCACCGACACCTGGACCAAGTTCGAGGTGCCGGACGAGGCGGTGTCGGTCGGCTTCACCGAGGCGGTGCGCGGCGTGCTCAGCCACCACATGGTGATCAAGAAGGGGAAGATCGCGAACTACCACCCCTACCCGCCGACGCCGTGGAACGGCAGCGTCCGCGACACCTACGGCACGCCCGGTCCCTACGAGGACGCGGTGCAGAACACGCCGATCTTCGAGGAGAACCCGCCCGACACGTTCAAGGGCATCGACATCATGCGGGCGGTCCGCAGCTTCGACCCGTGCCTGCCGTGCGGCGTCCACATGTACACCGGCGGCGGCAAGGTCGTGGAGCAGCTGCACACGCCGACGGTGCCGGTGAAGCCCTACTGAGACGGTGCACGAGCTGTCCCTCGCCGAGGGACTGGTCGACCTGGTGGCCGAGCGCACCGCCGGCCGCCAGGTGGTCGCCGTGAACCTGCGCGTCGGGGACCGCTCCGGGGTCGTCGCCGACGCGTTGCCGTTCTGCTTCGACGTCGTGACGGCGGGCACGCCGCTCGAGGGCGCCGTGCTGCGGATCGAGGAGGTCTCCGGTGACGACCTCTCGCTGGTCTCCGTGGAGCTGGTCCGGGAGGAGACATGTGCCTGACCTGTGGCTGCGGCGATCCCGAGGCACCGGCCACCGAGACCCTCGAGGTCGAGGAGCGGCTGCTGGCCAAGAACGACCACGTGGCCGCGCACGTGCGCGCGTCCCTCGACGATCGACGGATCACGGCGCTGAACCTGATGAGCTCACCCGGGAGCGGGCAAGACCTCGCTGCTGGAGCGCACCATCGCCGAGCTGATGCCCGGTCGCGAGGTGAGCGTCATCGAGGGCGACCAGGAGACCTCGTTCGACGCCGACCGCATCCGCACCGCTGGGGCGAGGGCAGTGCAGATCAACACCGGCGCCGGCTGCCACCTCGACGCCGCGATGGTCCACCGGGCGCTGCACGACCTCGACCCGCCGGCCGAGTCCCTGCTGTTCGTCGAGAACGTCGGCAACCTCGTGTGCCCGGCGCTGTTCGACATCGGTGAGCACGCCAAGGTGGTGGTGATCTCGGTGACCGAGGGCGACGACAAGCCGCTGAAGTACCCCCACATGTTCTCCGTGGCCGACCTCGTCGTGGTCAACAAGACCGACCTGCTGCCCTACGTCGACTTCGACGTCGAGCGGCTGACGGCCCAGGCCCGCGAGCTGAGCCCCGGCGGTCGAGGTGCTGACCCTCTCGGTCCGGACGGGGGAGCACCTCGACCGGTGGTTCGACTGGCTGGCCGCCGTGCGGCCGCGGACGGAAGGAGTGGCCCATGGAGCAGCCGTCGGTGCGTGAGGCGAGCGAGCGGATCGAGTCGCTGCTCGAGGAGCTCGACCAGAGTGCTCCACCTCCGGTGATGGGCCGGGTGGAGCAGCTCCTCCAGAGCGTGATGAACCTGTACGGCGCCGGGCTGGAGCGTGTCCTCGAGAGCGTCGACCGGAGGACGCCGGCGAGAGCTCGCTGACGACGAGCTGGTGGGGAACCTGCTGGTGCTCCACGACCTGCACCCCGACGACGTCGACACGCGGGTGCAGGCAGCGCTCAACGGGGTACGGCCCTACCTCGGGTCGCACGCAGGTGGCGTGTCCCTGTCCGGTGTCGACGAGAACGGGGTCGTGCACCTGCAGCTCGAGGGCAGCTGATACTGGCTGCCCCTCGTCGGCGCTGACGGTCAAGAGCGCGATCGAGGACGCCGTGCTGATGGCCGCCCCGGACGTCGTCGCGGTCGAGGCCGAGGGCATGGTCGAGCAGGCGCCGGGCCCGGCCCTGCTGCAGATCGAGCCGTTCCGTCCCCAGGAGCCCGGGAGCGCGTGGACGGTCCTGGACCTCGACGTGCCGCCGCGCACGATGTCACGCGTAGCGGCAGGGGACGACGAGGTGCTCGTGGCCAACCTGGACGGCACCCTCGTGGCCTACGTCGACCGGTGCCCCGCCTGCCTCGTGGCGCTCTCCGACGGCAGTCTGAGCGGGGGTGTGCTCACGTGCGGCTGCGGCTCGTCGTACGACGTCCACCACGCCGGCCGCCCGTTGGAGGAGTCCGGTGAACCGCTGACGCCGGTGCCGCTGCTGCCCGACCACGGCCGCTGGAAGGTCTCGGTACCCCGCACGCCCTGAAGGGGTGGCCCGTTGAGCGGGCCGGCCTCCGGCGTCGGTGCGCTGCGCCGGCTCTCTGCCCCGGCGCCGCCACCGCCCGCGCCCGTGGAGCGGTGTGAGTTCTGCGCGGTCGAGATCGCCGACCGGCACGGGCACGTCGCCGACCTCGCCGACCACCGGCTGCTGTGCGTCTGCCGGCCTTGCTACCTGCTGTTCGGGCCCCGGGGCGCCGGCGGCGGTCGTTACCGCGGTGTCGGCGAGGAGGTCCGTCGCGTCGAGGACCTCGACCTCGACGAGGCGCGGTGGGACGCACTGCGCATCCCCGTCGACCTGGTGTTCTTCTTCCGGCAGACAGATGTCGAGCAGCTGCTGACGTTCTACCCCGGGCCGGGCGGCGCGACCGAGTCGGAGCTCGACCTGAGCGCCTGGTCCGACATCGCTGCGGCCAACCCGGTCGTCGACTCGCTGGAGGCCGACGTGGAGGCCGTGCTGCTGCGCCGCCACGACGGCTCGTTCTCGTGCTACCTCGTGCCCGTGGACGTCTGCTACGAGCTGGTCGGGGTGGTCCGGCAGGCGTGGACAGGTCTCGGGGGCGGTTCCGAGGTCTGGCGGCGGATCA
>CAVOST010000005.1:0-295475 GCA_963698945.1 uncultured Actinomycetota bacterium
GGGCTGATCACCGGCACCGGCCTCGACGCCCCGTGTCAGCCCGGTGCAAGAAGCAGGAAAGTCCCGCGCAAGCGTGCTCGACCACGCTCGACCTCACCGATCCGAGAACCCGGTGAGACCGAGAGGAAGACCCCGATGACCAGCATGATCGAGCGCTCCCAGAGCCCGCGAGCCAACCAGACCCACGTCCTCGACGACCTGCGCCGCCGCGTCACCGGCCGGCTGACCACCCCCGCCGACGAGGGGTGGGAGCTGGCCAAGATGGCCTGGGTCGTCAACATCCCGCAGCACCCGATGGCCGTCCTCGAGGTGCACGACGTCGACGACGTGATCGCCGCCGTCCGCTGGGCCGTCGACAACGGCACCCAGGTCACCGCGCAGCCCACGGGGCACGGCGCCAACGACACCCTCGAGCAGGCCGTCATCCTGCGCACCCGCGCTCTCGGCGGCATCGACGTCGACCTGCAGCGCCGTACGGCGTGGGTGGGCGCCGGCGTCAAGGCCGGCGAGCTCTGCACCGCGCTCGAGGGCACCGGGCTGACCTTCCTGTGCGGGTCGAACCCCGACCCCACCGTCGTCGGCATGACGATCACCGGCGGGATCAGCTGGTTCGGCCGGGCCTTCGGGCTGGGCGCCGACAGCATCGTGGCCGTCGAGATCGTCGACGGCCTCGGGCGGCTGCGCCGCCTCAGCGCCACCGAGGACCCCGAGCTGTTCTGGGCCGTCCGCGGCGGTGGCGGTGACTTCGGGATCATCACCCGTGTCGAGGTCGGCCTGCACCCCGGACCGGTCGTGTACGGCGGCCAGCTGATGTGGCCCGTGGAGAAGATGCACGAGGTGCTCACCGCGTTCCGCGACATCACGCGCACGGCGCCGGAGGAGCTGACCCTCTGGTTCCACACCTGGAACTTCCCGCCGATGCCGGAGCTGCCCGAGCCGATCCGCGGCAAGTCGTTCACCGGGGTCGCCGTCGCGTTCCTGGGCACCCCGGAGGAGGGCGAGCAGCTCCTCGCCCCGTTCCACGCGGTCGAGGGAATGGCCATGGGTGGCATGAGGGTCGTGCCGCTGGGCGAGCTCGGCAGCATCGCCGCCGAGCCCACCGACCCGATGCCGGGCATGCAGCACAGCCGGCTGCTCAACGACCTCGACGACGACACCATCACGGCGGTGACCGACGCGGTCGGGCCGGGAAGTGGCTCACCGCTGACGATCTTCCAGATCAGGCACTTCGGCGGCGCCTTCGCCCGGGTGCAGGAAGGTGGCGGCTCGCACGGACCGGTCACCGAGCCCTACAACGTGTTCGCGCTCGGCATCCCGGCCGTCCCGGAGCTCGTCGAGCCGATCTCGGCGTACTTCGAGCGGGTCGACGCCGCCGTGTCCCGGGTCGCCAGCGGCCGCACGCTCCTGAACTTCCTCGAGTCCGGCCAGGACCCGAGCCTGTGGTGGAGCACCGAGACCCGCGAGCGGCTCGTCCGCGCGAAGCAGTCCACCGACCCGCTGCAGACCATCCGCAGCAACCGGCCCGTCCGCGGCTGACCCGTCGCCTCCTGATCCCCTACCGAGCGTCATACGTCCTGGTCGTCATGGCGACCAGGACGGATGACGTTCCACGGGACGTCATACGAACTGGTGCCTATAGGGGCTCGATTCGTATGACGTCCGGGCCCGGAGCTAGTAGCCGTTCTTCTTGCGCAGCGGCTTCGGGCGGCCGTCGGGGTCGTGGAGGGTCAGGTACGGCACCACGGCGGCGAGGCGCTCGAGGCGGTTCAGCTCGGGGGGCTCGACACGGCGGAGCCGGCCGGGCGGGCGCTCGCCGACCCGGCCGTTCCGGTGCCAGGCGTCGAGGGCCTCGGCAGTGCGGGCGTAGGCCTCGAACAGCCCGGGGCCGTCGAGGCAGTCGGCCATCGTCTCGAGGAGCGCGTCGGGGTCATCGGCGTCGTGGGGCCGGTCGAGGTGCTCGGCGGCCAGGGTGAGGCGCAGCTGCCGCGCGTAGGGGCTGTGGTCCTCCGCCGACTCGTCCACGACCGCGCACGAGAGCTCGGAGTCGTGGGTCCAGGAGCGGCGGTTGAAGTTGTCGGAGCCGATCGAGGCCCAGGTGTCGTCGACCACGCACACCTTCGCGTGCACGTAGACCGGAGTGCCCTCGTGGTTCTCGATGCCGTAGACGGCGACGCGTCCCGGTGCGGCGTCGATCATCTCCTGCATCGCCCGGGCCCGGCCCAGCCGCTGCGGCACGCGGGCCATGAACCCCGCCTGGTCGGTGTAGAGCGGTACGACGGCGACCACGTGCAGGTCCGGGTGGCGCCGCAGCGTCTCGGTGAAGACCTCGCCGATCTGCTGGCCCCAGACGTACTGGTCCTCGAGGTAGACGAGGTCCTGGGCCTTGCGCAACGCCTTGCGGTAGCCGCGGGCCACGCTGCGCTCGCCGCCACGGGCGAACGGGTAGTCGCGACCACGACGCAGGTTGGGGTAGGTCCGCAGCAGCTGGACGGTGTGCGAGGCGCCCTCGGGTGACGGCGGTGGCGGCTGCTGCTCCGGCAGCGGGTCGGGGCTCATGTCCAGCCGCAGCAGCTTGTCCTGGGTCCAGTAGACCGGGTGCCTCGTCAGCCGGGTCGGGTCCAGCCACCTCTCACGGAAGACGGTCTCGACGTCGTGGACCGCCGGCCCGGTGATCGCCGCCTGGACGTCGTGCCAGGGCGGGGTGTCGCCGTACTCCGGTGCCATCGCGAACGGCTGCGGGTCACCCCGGTGCTCCTCGTCGTCGCGTCGCGAGTGGCACAGGTCGATGCCACCGACGTAGGCGATGTCGCGGGAGGGGTCGTCGCGGTGGCGGATGACGACCAGCTTCTGGTGGTGGGAGCCGCCGGTGCGCACCCGCATGTCGAGCAGCGCCTCGGCCCCGCGCTGCTGCAGCTGCTCGCCGAGCGTCCGGTTGTGCTCGGCGGAGAAGTTGAGCATCTCCCAGTGGGAGCGCCAGATCAGGCCGCGGACGTCGACACCGCGCTCGTCCGCGCGCGCGAGGATGTCGACCACCTTGCTGTCCGGGTC
The DNA here is from genome assembly GCA_963698945.1 of uncultured Actinomycetota bacterium. GTDB lineage: Bacteria > Actinomycetota > Actinomycetes > Propionibacteriales > Nocardioidaceae > Marmoricola. The sequence goes on from CAVOST010000005.1 coordinate 3,049, forward strand.
GTCGGTGAGCTGCTCGTCGGCGTCGCCTGCCCAGTCGGTGAAGTAGATCAGGTCGCCGCTGCGGGTGGCCTGGACCCGCTCGCACAGCTCGGCGAAGTACGTCGCCCCGTGGACGAGCGGACGCACCACGTTGCCCGCGGACCACGCCGTGCCGGCCTCGTGCTGGTCGTCCAGCACGGTCTGGGCGTTGGCGCGCTCCGCCTTCGTCAGCAGCCACTCGGTGTGCGGCACGCCTACTCCGCACCCTGGGCCTGCCGCAACCGCAGCGGGAGCACGATCCACGCGAGCGTGTAGAAGACCAGCACCAGCGCACCGGCCACCAGCCCGACGACGTCGTTGACGACCACGCCGAAGATCAGCACCGTCACGGCGACGAGTGTCAGGCCCATGGCGGCCATGCCGGACTTGGCGAGCACGTCGCCGGTCCGCACGAGCACGTCCTTCACGTGCATGCCGAACAGGAACCGGTGCAGCGCCACGGGGGCGGTCATCAGCCCCACCGTGATGAGGGCCAGGGAGAAGGCGACGAGGTAGATCACCTGGTGCCGCTCGTCGATCTCGAGGAAGCGCGAGCTGAAGGGCAGCGTGAGCAGGAAGCCCGCGAGGATCTGGACCCCGGTCTGGGCGACGCGCAGCTCCTGGATCAGCTCCAGCCAGTTGCGGTCGAGCTTCTCCGCCCGGCTCTCGTCGCGGTCGTTCTCCTGCACGTCAGCACCCTAGGCGTCGAGCGATGCGAGCGCGCGGCGCAGACCTTCCTCGGCCTCGTCCCCCAGCTTCCTCAGGGCCGGCTTCAGCAGCGGTGCGACCAGCTTGCCGAGGCCCTTGAACTCGAAGTCGGCGGTGTAGGTGACCTTCGAGCCGTCGCCGAGTGGTGCGATCTCCATGCTGTCGTGCGCCACCACCGAGTCGTTCTCACCACGCAGCGCGAAGACCCGGTCCGGCTCGTGGGTCTCGACGACGTAGGTCAGCTCGGTCTCGCGCCCCATGAACTTCGAGGTGTTGTGGTACGTCGTGCCGACGCCACCGTCCCCTGAGACCTTCTCGGTCCGGACCGTCCCGGGGTCCCACTCGTTGGTCGTGGTGAAGTCGCTCAGGTAGGCGAAGACCTGCCCGCGGCGTCGCCGTCGTCTCGATGCTGCGCTGCAGCTTCATCTCACCGCTCATCCTGTTCGCCGTACCCCTTGCCACGCGGGGACAAACGACGCCCCGGCCCGTCTGCGAACGAGCGCAGCCTGCCGGGCACCTGGTAGCGACGTACGCCGACGTGTCGCGGGTCCGGACCGGTTGGCCCAGGCCGTGACCTGGGCGAGCGCGTCCGCGACGTTGCGCAGGCTGACGAGCAGGCCGCCGTACTCGTGCCACGCCGAACGGGTGAGCGAGTCGTCCGAGAGTCGCGCGGCCAACCGGCCGAGCTCCTGCGGCACCTCGCGAAGGGTGGCCTCGTCACGGTGCCGGACCGCGTCGGCCGTCTCCGTGACGAGCCGGGACCAGTCCGAGCGGAACCCGGCGTCCCAGAGGTTCTCGTGCTCGGCGCTCGACGGTGATCGTGCGGACCATGCTCAGCACGTCGGCGACCGCCTGCTCGACCAGGTGCAGCACCTCGTCCATGTCCTCGAGCCCCGCCGGACGACTGCGTCGCGGGTTCAGCCGGCTGCTCTCCCGCGCCTGGCGCACCAGGCCCCAGGCCTCGTCCACGCGTACGTCGACCAGACGCAGGTCCCGGGTCCACTGCTCGGCCTCCTCCGGCTCGAGCTCGGGTCGCAGTCCCGAAGCCAGCTGCGCCAGCACGTCGGCCAGCTCGTCGGGCAGCTCCTCGATCCGCGACCACGCCGCGCGGTCGCGCAGCGGGGGCCACACCGCCAGGTTGACGGCGAGGCCGACCACCACGCCGACGGCAGTGTCCACGAGCCGGGCGGAGAGCAGGTTGCTGTGCGCGAGCGCGTTGGTGGCCAGGACGACGATCCCCGTGGTGGCGATCGTGGTGGCCTCGTCCCGCCACCACGGCAGCGCCCCGATCCCGAAGGCCAGCAGCAGCATCACGCCCATGCCGGTCGCGTCGACGCCGAAGACCTGCCCGGCGGACCACGCCAGCAGGACGCCCACGAAGGTGGCCGCCACCTGCTGCACGCCACGGGAGACGGTGCGGTAGATGGTGGCGTGCACCACCAGCACGGCGGCCCACGGCGCGAGGAACGGCTGCTCGAGGCCCAGGACGTCGATCGCGAGGACCCACGCGAGCGTGCCCGCGAGCGCCGTCTTCGCGGTCTGCAACAGGTCGGCCACGCGGGCCGGGTCCGGTGGCCACGATGCCCTCCGAAGCCGTGCCGGCAGCCGGCGTCCCTCCCTAGTCGCCATGCAGCACTGTGCCCCGCACGGAGGCGGGCGACACCTGTGCCGGCGGCTCAGCCTCCGGAGGCGCCGACGTTGACCATCCAGGGCGTGCCGAAACGGTCGACGCACATGCCGAACTCGTCACCCCACATCTGCTTCTCCAGCGGCATCGTGACGTTGCCACCGTCGGCGAGCTTCTCGAACCAGCCACGCAGCTTCTCGTCGTCGCCGCTGAGGCTGACGGTGATGCCGGCGGCCGGCGTGAAGTCCATGCCCGGTGGGGTGTCGGAGCCCATGAGAGTGATGTCGTCGGGCGACTCGAGCTGTGAATGCATGACCAAATTGGCCTCGGGAGCGTCCTTGTCGCCGTACTCCCCGAAGGTGCTGATCACGAGGTCTCCGCCGAAGACTTCCTGGTAGTACGTCATCGCCTCTCGGGCGTTGTCCCGGAAGCTGAGGTAGGGGTTGAGTCGAGCAGTCATGGTTTCGACACTAGACCCGGCCACCGACGGGGCGCGATCCTGTTGACGTGGGCAAGAAGAAGCAGACCGGCAATGGCCTCGGCGCGATCATCGAGGAGGCCCGCGTCGTCCCCATCGGCGAGTACGGCTTCCTGAGCGACGGCGAGGTCTCGGCGCTGGTCTCGCCGAACGGCTCCATCGACTGGATGTGCGTCCCGCGCTTCGACGCGCCCAGCGTGTTCGGCGCGATCCTGGGGCGCCGAGCCGGCACCTTCCGGGTCGGGCCCATCGACGTCCGGGTCCCCTCCGACGTCCGGTACCTGCCCGGCACGATGATCCTGGAGACGAGCTGGGGTACGGCGACCGGCTGGATGATCGTGCGCGACGTGCTGCTGATGGGTCCCTGGCACCACGAGGCGGACCGCTCGTCCACGTGGCGCCGGACGCCCAACGACTACGAGGCCGAGCACATCCTGCTCCGCAGCGTCCGCTGCGTCTCCGGCGAGGTGCAGATGGTGATGGACTGCGAGCCGGTGCTCGACTACGGCCAGGCCCCGGTCACGTGGGAGTACCTCGGCGACGGCTACCACCAGGGCCAGGCCTCGGCGCCCGGCAGCGACGTCACGCTCACCCTCACCACCGACATGCAGCTCGGCTTCGAGGGCGGCCAGGCCAGCACCCGCACGCTGCTGAAGCAGGGCGACACCCGGTACGTCGCGCTGTCGTGGGGAGGCGCGGTGCCGCCGGCCACCTTCGACGACGCCTACCGCAAGCTCGTCTGGACCGCGCACCACTGGCAGCACTGGCTGGCGCGCGGCACCTTCCCCGACCACCCGTGGCGCGGTCACCTGCAGCGCAGCGCCCTCACCCTCAAGGGGTTGACCTACTCCCCGACCGGGCGCAGTCACCGCGGCCGGCAGCACGTCGCTTCCGGAGACGCCCGGCGGCAACCGCAACTACGACTACCGGTTCGCCTGGATCCGCGACGCGACCTTCGCGCTGTGGGGCATGTTCAGCCTGGGCTTCGACTGGGAGGCGCTGGACTTCTTCAACTTCATCGCCGACATCGCCCAGCGCGACGACGAGCTGCAGATCATGTACGGCATCGGTGGCGAGCGCGACCTCGAGGAGCGCGAGCTCGACCACCTCCCGGGCTACGCCAACTCGCGACCGGTACGGATCGGCAACGCGGCGTACGCCCAGAAGCAGCACGACGTCTGGGGCGCCCTGCTCGACTCGCTGTACCTGCACTCGCGCGCCGTCGACCACCTCGACAACCGGATCTGGCCGATCCTCGACACCCAGGTGGCGGAGGCGCTCAAGCACTGGCGCGAGCCGGACGCCGGGATCTGGGAGGTACGCGGTGAGCACCGGCACTTCACCTCCTCCAAGATCATGTGCTGGGTCGCGGTCGACCGCGGCGCCCGGCTGGCCCGGATGAGCGGTGAGCACGGCAAGGCGGCCGAGTGGGAGCACGCCGCCGAGGAGATCAAGGCCGACATCCTCGAGCACGGCGTCGACGAGCGCGGGGTGCTGACGCAGTACTACGGCGGGAAGGCGCTGGACGCCTCCCTGCTGCTCGCGGCCCTCGTGCGGTTCCTGCCGCCCGACGACCCGCGGATCCGCGCCACCGTGATGGCGATCCGCAAGGAGCTCACGGTGGACGGGCTCGTGCTGCGCTACAAGGTCGAGGAGACCGACGACGGGTTCTCCGGCGAGGAGGGCTCCTTCACGATCTGCTCGTTCTGGCTGGTCTCCGCGCTCTGCGAGATCGGCGAGTTCGAGAAGGCCCGCAAGCTGTGCGCCAAGCTGCTCTCCTTCGCCGGCCCGCTCGAGCTGTACGGCGAGGAGATCGACCCGCACTCCGGACAGCACCTCGGCAACTTCCCGCAGGCCTTCACCCACCTCGCGCTGATCAACGCGGTGCTGCACGTGATCCGCCTCGAGGAGCAGCAGGCCGCTCAGGCAGAGGCAGCACCGCCACCCGACACCGATGAGTCCTGACGCCGCCGGCGGTCTACACGCATGAGGACAGGAGGGACGCCATGACCGACAAGCGCGGACCGCTCGACCACGAGTTCACCGCCCCGCTGCAGAAGAGCGAGGCACCCGGCGGCTGGACCTACGTCGTGATGCCGGGCTCCAAGGAGTTCTTCGGCACCGGCGGACTCGTCAAGGTGCGCGGCACCTTCGACGGCGAGCCGTTCCAGAGCTCGTTCATGGCCATGGGGGACGGCACCCACAAGCTCCCGGTCAAGGCCTCGATCCGCAAGCAGCTCGGCAAGGAGGCCGGCGACGAGGTCGCCGTGCACCTCGACGAGCGACTCGGCTGACACCCCGCGTGATTATCCGGCGGTCGGGTACCGCTGTGGCATGACGGACGAGCTCGCCCAGGACAAGGTTCTCGACATCATGCGGAGCGACCGCTTTTGCATGCTCACCTCGGTCGGTGAGGAGGGGCGGTTGCACTCGCACCCGATGACACCGCAAGAGGTCACCGCCGACGGCGACGTGTGGTTCTTCATCGACACCGAGAGCGACCACGCCGACAACCTGCGCCGCGAGAAGCGGGTCAACCTCGCCTTCGCCGACTCCTCGACCTGGCTCTCGGTGGCCGGACACGCCACCTTGGTGCAGGACGCCTCGAAGGTCGACGAGCTGTGGAATTCCGCAGTGGAGGCGTGGTTCCCCAACGGCAAGGACTCACCGAGCGTCGGCCTGGCCTTCGTCGAGTCCGACAGCGCAGAGTACTGGGACTCTCCCGGTGGCCGGATCGCCTCGGTGCTCGCCTACGCGAAGTCCAAGATCACGGGCAACCGTCCCGACGTCGGCGAGAGCCACAGCACGGACCTCTAGTCGCGCTGCTCGAGCAACCGTTCCCTCAGCCCGGCGGCCATGCCGGCGATCGTGAGGGCGTCGAAGAAGTCACCGAGGCTGTTCGCGAGCCATCGACGCTTCACCGGGTGCAGCCGCAGGCGCAGCTGGACCCGGGTCCGGGATTCGTCGTACGGCGCGAGGACGATCGCCCAGGTGAGATCGGTCCGTCCTCGTCGCGACGTGTAGACGATGTGGTGAGCGGGCTCGATCTGCGCGACGGTGAACGTCTCGTGCTTGCCGCCGTAGTCGGGGATCACTTCGCCCACCGACAACCCCTGCCACCGCTGGTCGACGCCGCGGATCGCGCGGCGGGACCGCGGGATCCAGCGCTCGACCCCGGCCGGCAGGTACCAGCCGGCGCGTCGCTTGCCCAGCTGCACCAGCCACGGCCAGACCTCCTCGGGGGACGCGGGCAGGGTGAACGCGCGGTCCATCACCACGTCCGCCCGGGGCAGGACGTCGTCGCCGGCAAGCGGGGCGTCGATCTCGGACGGGGTCGCCGCCACGCCGTCGAGGAAGGCCATGACGCCATCCTCCCGCCCCTACGATCTCGCCATGACGACCCAGGACCTCCGGCGGATGGACGGCGACCTCGGCGAGCTGTTCGAGCGGTCGCCCGCGGATCGGACGCACACCGCCGCAGCGGCGGAGATCTCCTTCGTCCTCGGGATCGTCGCCCTGGTCTCCGTACCGTTCTCGCTGACCTACGGCCTGTCGGTGATGGCCGCCGGGCTGTGCGTCGTGACCTCGGTCATCGGGCTGGCCCAGGCCAGTCGCCCCGGCGTGGCCGGCACCACGCTGGCAGCCACCGGGCTCGTGATGTCCCTGGGCGCGCTGGGACTCATCGGGCTGCGGTTCGCCGGCGTCGACACCGCCTTCGGCGATGCCATGCTCCCCGACCTGCGCGCCGCCCTCGAGTCGCTGACCGAGCTGGTACCCAGCCCCTAGCAATATTGCGTTGCCGCGTCCTCCGCGGGCTGTCACGGTGAGGGAATGGCCGAGCAGCTGGACACCGTCGAGGACGAGCTGCGCTCGTGGGAACGCGAGCGCGACTTCTCCGGAGCGGTGCTGTTGACCTCGGCCGGCGAGACCCTGCTCGAGGCCGGCGTCGGGTACGCGGATCGGGCGACGAGCACCCCGATCACGCCCGCCACCCGGTTCGGGCTGGCATCGGTGACCAAGATGTTCACCGCCGTCGCGATCGCCGACCAGGTCGCGGCGGCTCGGCTGGCCTTCGACACCCCCGTCGTCGACGTGCTGCCCCCTGAGCGCCGACCCTCCACGTTGCGGCCCGACGTCACCGTGCACCACCTGCTGTGCCACAGCTCCGGCATCGCCGACTACCACGAGGAGGAGCCGCTCGACGGGTCCGAGGAGGCCGACTACGCGGACCTCTGGATCTCCCGCCCGGCGTACTCGGTCGAGCGGCCGGCCGACTTCCTGCCGCTGTTCGCCGACCTGGCGCCGTACTGGCCTCCCGGTGAGCGCTTCTGGTACTCCAACGCCGGCTACATCGTCCTCGGCCTGGTGCTGGAGGAGGTCACCGGCCGGCCCTACACCGAGGTGGTGCAGGAGCGCGTCTTCGACCGGGCCGGCATGAGTGACAGCGGCTTCTTCCGCTTCGACGAGGTGCGGCCCGACGTGGCGACCGGTTACGTGCAGGCACCTGATGGGTCCTGGCGCACCAACATCTACGGCATGCCGGTGATCGGCGGAGCCGACGGTGGCGCGCAGAGCACCTGCCGCGACCTCGACCGCTTCCTGACGGCGTACGACGACGGCACGCTGCTCGGCGACCTTCGCGACGTCGTGATCCACCCGCACTCGGACGCCGGGGACGGGTTCTTCGAGGGGTACGGCGTGCACCTCTACCCCGACGGGCGCTTCGGGCACGGCGGCGGCGACCCCGGGGTGGCCGTGCTCGTGCATCGCTGGCCCGAGGAGAAGGCCAACCTGGTCGTGCTGTGCAACGTCGAGGTCGGGGCCATCGACGCGCGCGACCTCGTCCTGGACGCGTGGCGGAGCTAGCCGGCGGCGCCGGGCAGGTCGTGGGCGATCCGGTGCCTGGGTTGGTAGATCAGCACGTCGGCGGCCCCCGGCACCTCCATCGCCACGCCGGTGCCGAAGCCCATGTCCTGCGGCTCGCCGGCGAACCTCGCCCCCCGCTCCCCGAGCTCGCGCACCGTGGCCGCGACGTCGTCGCAGAGGAAGGAGATCTGGTGCTGGCCCGGCGGCGCCCACTGCTGCCCCTCCGGCCCCGTCGCCGGGTGGACACCGAACTCGCTCGGACCGCTGCGGAAGATCAGCCAGTCGCCGGGATCGCTCGACGAGTCCTCGCTGACGAACGGCAGCCGCAGCACGTCCTTGAAGAAGGCACGGGTCGCTTCGGGGTCGTCGCTGTAGAGCAGTGCGTGCATCGCCTCGATCATGCGACCAGCCAAGCCGCACTCTCCCGTCCCGGCAAGGCGGCATCTGCACATGGGTGACGCATCCCCACTGCAGGTGGCGTTCTTCCGCAACCTCAACCTCGGGCAGGGCGTCAGCCCGACGCGCACGCAGCTGGTCGACGCCTTCGCGGACGCCGGTGTGCCCGGCGCCGTCTCCTTCCAGGTCAACGGCACCGTCGTCTTCGACCCCGGGTCGGCCGACCCGCGCGACGTGGGCCGTCGCGTGGTGGAGCTGCTCACAGCCGTCTGCGGGTACGCCGACGTGGCCGTCGTCCGCTCCCTCGAGGAGCTCGGTGCCGTCGACCTCGCTGCCGGCGACGAGGTGGCCTTCTTCGACGGACCCGCCCCCTTCCCGGAGCCGCTGCCGTGGACCGCCCCACGCCACGAGCTGACCGTCGTCCACGCCAGCGATCGCCTCGCGCTCGCGAGGAACCACGTGGAGCACCGCAGTGCCGCCACCCCCGCCCTGGAACGGCTCCTCGGCGTGCCGGTCACCTCCCGAGGAACCGGCACGCTCCAGCGCCTCTTCGCCAAGGTCGGTCTCACCACCGACTGGCTACCGTGAGAGGCCAGAACTGCTGCGCCAGGAGGAACTCGTGATCGGCTTCATCGTCTTCGGACTCGTCGTGGGTGCGGTCGCCCGGCTCATCAAGCCCGGCAAGCAGAACCTCGGCCTCCTCGCCACGCTCGGGCTCGGACTGGTCGGGTCCGTCATCGGCGGGCTCATCGCCAACGTCCTCGGCACCGGCGGCATCTTCGAGCTCAACATCCTCGGCTCGGTGGTCGCGGTGATCGCCGCCGTGCTGCTGGTCGGCACGGCGGAGGCCGTCACCGGCAAGCCGCGCAGCTGAGGTTGTCCGGCTCTTGGTGGACCACAACCACGTGGGCTGACCAGGGTGCTGGGCAGAAGCGCGTCCGATGGGTTGAATGAGGTCGTGCTGCTCGAACGTGAGGACGTCCTGGCGCAGCTGGGCCGCACGCTCGACGAGGCCGTCGCTGGTCACGGCCGGCTCGTGTTCGTCGGTGGCGAGGCCGGGATCGGCAAGTCCACCGTGGTGCGGGCCATGTCCGAGGTGGCCGCCGACCGGGTCGCGGTGAGCGTGGGCCACTGCGACAACGTCGGCGCACCGGCGGCACTCGCTCCGCTCGTCGATGCGCTGCCGGACGTCGCGGGACTGGTCGACGAGCACGTGGAACGCACGGCGCTCTTCCGGCGACTGCTCGCGCGGTTGGGCCAGGAACCGGCGCTGCTCGTGGTCGAGGACGTCCACTGGGCCGACGAGGCGACCCTGGACTTCCTGCGCTTCCTGGGCAGGCGCGTCGAGCAGGTGCCGGTGCTGGTGCTGGCCACCTATCGCGACGACGAGGTCGGCCCCACGCACCCACTCGCCACCGTCATGGGTGACCTCTCCTCGTCGGCGGCAGTTCGTCGAGTGCGGCGTCACCGCGCTGACCGTCGACGCCGTACGACGACTCGTGGCCGACGCAGCGTCCTCCCTCGACCCTGTCGGTGCTGCACGAGCGCACCGGCGGCAATGCCTTCTACGTGACCGAGGTGCTCGCGGCGGCGGGCGAGGACGTGCCGACGTCGGTGCGGGACGCGGTGCTGGCCCGTGCGGCGCGGCTGTCCCCGGACGCGCGCCGGGTGCTGGCCGCGGCGGCGGTGCTGGGCCAGCCCGCCGACCTCTCCCTGCTGACTGCGGTGGCGGGACGGGAGGGCACCGCGGTGGACGAGTGCGTGGCTGCGGGTCTGCTCGTCGGCGACGGTCGGACCTGGGGGTTCCGCCACGACCTCGCGCGGCTCAGCATCGACGGCACGCTGCTGCCCACCGAGCGCTCACAGCTGCACGCGGCTGCCCTCGCCGCCCTGGTCGCCGCCGGCGGGGCCGGCGACCACCGGCTCGCGCACCACGCCGACGGGTGCGGGGACGCCGACGCCGTACGCCGCCATGCCGTCCCGGCAGCAGAGCGGTCGGCACGACTCGGTGCGCACCACGAGGCCGCCGAGCTCTTCCGGCTCGCCCTGCGCTACCACCACGCCCAGGACCACGAGCGCTCCCGGCTGTGCGCCGCGCTGTCCTACGAGTGCTATCTGACCGACCAGCTGCAGGCCGCGTTCGACGCCCGCCACGAGTCGATGGAGCTCGCCGAGGACCCGCGCGAGGTCGGGGACGCCGAGCGCTGGCTCTCGCGGATCTGCTGGTACCTCGGCCGGGGCGAAGCCGCGCAGTCGTGGATGCAGCGAGCGGTCCGCACGCTCGAGGCAGTGGGCGACGGGCCCGAGCTGGCGATGGCCTACAGCAACCGGGCCCAGCTGTGCATGCTGGCGTACGACGCTCCTGGCGCGATCCAGTGGGGAACCAAGGCTCTCGAGATCGCGCGACGGGTGGGCGACGGAGACACCGAGATCCATGCTCTCAACAACATGGGCACGGCGCTGGCGCTCGCCGACGACTTCCTGAAGGGCATGAGCCTGCTGGAGCGAAGTCGTGACCTGGCCCTGGCCGCGGACGCCCACGAGCACGTGGCCCGTGCCTACACCAACCTCGGAGCGTCGGCGGTCACGACCAGGCACCTCGACGCGGGCGAGCGTCACCTCCGCGCGGGCATCGCCTACTGCCAGGAACGCGACCTCGACTCCTGGATGCACTACATGCGCGCGTGGTTGCCGCGAGTATCAGCAGAGCGAGGACAGCCCGATCGTGCGCAGGAGCTGGCTCTGGAGCTGCTCGCCCTGCCCGACCTGCCGTCCATCGTGCGCGTACCCGCGCTCACCACCGTCGTCCAGGTCGCCCTGCGCCGTGGAGAGGACGCCAACGCCTGGTTGCGCGAGGCGATCGAGCTGGCCGACGCGACGCAGGAAGCCCAGCGGCTGGTGCCGGTCGCCGTGTCTGCAGGCGGAGCAGGCGTGGCTCGAGGGCCGGTCGTCCGACGTGCTCGCCGCGGTCGACCTCGCGTGGACGGCCTCGACCGAGCACCCGCTGGCGTGGGTGCTCGGCGAGCTGGCCTGGTGGCTGTCGGTCGGTGGCGTGCGGCGTCCGGTGCCGCTGCGCCTGCCCGAACCGTTCCGGCTGATGCTCGAGAACGAGTGGCACGCGGCTGCCGACGCCTGGCGGGCTCTCGGCATCCCGTACTGGGAGGCGCTGTCCCTGGCAGCGGCAGCGGACCTCGACTCCGCCCGCCGCGCACTCGAGATCGTCGACGCTCTCGGCGCCTCGGCCGTACGGGCCGCCATCGTGCGCGATCGCCACGCGGCCGGCCTTCCCGTGCCGCGCGGACCGCGGGCGGGGCCGGCGGGCTCACCTGCAGGTCTGACACCGCGCGAGCTCGAGGTCCTCGCGCTCCTGGGCGACGGGCTCTCCGACGCGGCCATCGCGGAGGCGCTGGTGCTCTCGCGCAAGACGGTCGGCCACCACGTCTCGGCCGTCCTCCGCAAGCTGGATGCCCCGAGCCGCTCGCGTGCGGTCGCCGCCGCAGCCCGCCTGGGGATCCTCGCGAACGGAGCAGTCCGCCGAGGATCCCCAGACCTGAGCCCAACTTGGGGAACCTTCCCCATGCGCTGCCCCGGTCACCGCGGGTTCACTGGTCCGCGTTGGGCACCCGGCCCACGACGGAAGGAAATCAGAGATGGCACTGTTCATGGACGTTCACAACCTCGGCGGGTCTGTGGCACTGGCCGACGTCGCGAAGGCGCACGAGGCTGACCTGGCCACCCAGGACCAGCACGGCGTGCACTACCTGCGGTACTGGGTCGACGAGGGCAACGGCAAGATCTTCTGCCTGGTCGACGCCCCCGACTCGCACGCGGCAGAGACCGTGCACAAGCAGGCCCACGGCCTCGTCGCCGACGAGATCTTCGCCGTGGTCGAGGGCGAGTAGCTACTCGCCCACTCTGCAGACGCAGAACTCGTTGCCCTCCGGATCGCGCATCACCACGAACGTGTCCTCGGGATCCTCGTTCTTGCGCACGCGTACGGCGCCCAGCCCGGCCAACCGGTGCGCCTCGGCCTCCTCGTCATCGGCGTAGAGGTCGAGGTGCATCTGGTCGCGCGCGGTCACGCGGCGTCCGGGCCAGCTGCAGCGACAGATCCACGTGTGTGCCGCGCAGCACCCTGAAGTCGTCGTCGGCGTCTCGATGGCTGGGGGCGAGGCCGAGCGCGTCCGCCCAGAAGTCGGTCATCGCCTCGAGGTCGGCGACGTTGACGACCGTGCTCCCGAGGCGCAGCGTCACGCTGACTCCTCGCCCACCGCCCAGGCCGAGCGCACCTTCGCGACCACGTCGGCGGCCTGACGAAGCCCCGCCCGGGCGGCATCGGCCCGCTTCGCGGGGTCGAGGACGTTCTTGCCGATGTCCGCGAGCGCCCGCTCGTCGGGGGTGACGACGGCCTTGTGCGCGGCACCGGTCCGCTCGAGCTGCGCCCGGATCGAGCTCGCCTTGCTGATCGCCTGGGGCAGCGGCGCGAGGACGATGACCGCGTCGGCGCCCTTGGCGAGGTCGACGTTCGCGGTGGAGCGGACGCCGCCGTCGATGTAGTGCTTGCCGTCGATCGTCACGGCGGGCCACACCGTCGGCACCGCGCAGCTCGCGGCCACGGCGTGGGTCAGGTCGACGCCCGAGTCGCGGTCGAAGACGACCAGCTCGCCGGTCTCGGCGTCGACAGCGGTGATCTTGAGATCGCGGTCGGGCCAGCCCGTCACCCCGATGCGCGAGGCGATCACGTCGATGCGACGCTCGCCGCCAGGCGGGTGCGCCCGCAGCGCCATCTTGCCGATCCGGGCCCGCTTCTCCCGCGAGCTCCCGGGCAGCAGCATCGGCGGCACCAGCCGCAGCAGCGTGAGCCGTGACAGCTTCGCGCCGATCTCCTTGTCGGCCGGCCTCAGCTGGCCGTCGTACAACGCGTCGAGGGTCTGGCCACTGGTGAGCTGTGCCCCACGACCGAGCCCGCGCTGGTGCCGATCACCAGGTCGGCGCCCGTCAGGTCGACACCGGCGTCGGCCAACCCCTTGAGGATCCCGATCTCCCAGGCGATGCCCGTGACTCCGCCGCCGCCGAGGACCAGTGCCGTACGCGTCATGGGCATCACCTTCTCACCAGACAGGTGGGTCCGTGCACGGCGGTCGGCGGGCGAGACGGGTGTGGCTCAGGTCTCCGGGGGCGCGGGCGGCGCATCCCTCTCGCCGTGATGGTCACCGTGGTCGCCGGGTCCGCCGGTCCGCTCGGTCACCGACTTCAGGTCCTTGCTCACCTCGAGCATCACCGGCTGGCCGTCCTTCTTGCCGAACACGTCGTAGGAGCCGTCCGGGTCCTCGCGCACGGCGAGCACGGTCACGTCGGCGTCCTTGGCCTTGACCGCCGCCTTCACCTTGGCCAGCTCGTCGCCGGTGACCGTCTTGTCGGCCGGAGATCCGCCGGGCCCGCCGAAGCCTCGGCTCCCGCCGGGCCCGCCGTGCGCTCCGTGACGGTCGCGAGGTCCTTGCTCACCTCGAGCATCACCGGCTGGCCGTCCTTCTTGCCGAACACGTCGTAGGAGCCGTCCGGGTCCTGCATCACCTGGGTGACCGTCACGGCGGAGTCCTTCTTCTTCACCGCTGCGGTGACCTCGGCCAGCTCGTCGCCGGTGACCTTCGTGTGCTGGTGGGGTGCACCGAACCCGCGGCCCGGGCCCTCCCCGGGCGGGGCGCCGTAGCCCATACGTCCCGAGGTCTCCGTCGAGCCCCCCGAGGAGGCGGCGGCGATCGCAGCACCGCCGATCACCCCGGCGCCGAGCGTGACCGCAGCCGCCACGGCGATTCCGACCTTCTTCGCGTCCATGCCGATCCCTTCGTCGCGCGGCAGCCTCGCCGCGTCGTCGAAGCAGAGTCGGCGCCGAACCTGTCAGGAGCCTGTCGAGAGGGTCAGGAGGATCTGGCAATGACGTCGCGGCGGCGCGCCCGACGGACCTGGGGCAGCGCGCGGTTGGCACCGACGTTCAGCCCACGCATGGCCACCGCGTACCCGGGTGGGAAGTAGCGCTGGAGCAGGTGGACCAGCCAGACGTCGCGGGAGGTGTAGACCCAGTACCGGTTGCGTCGTATGCCGTCGAGGATCGCCTCGGCGGCTCGCTCAGGACTGACGGCCCGCTTCCGGAAGTGCGCCTGCGCCTTCTCGAAGGCAGGTGTGGCCTTGTCCACGCCGGCGATGTCGATGGTCTCGGTGAGTCCGGTGTCGACACCCCCGGGGCACACCAGGCTCACGCCGATGCCGTGGCGCTGGAGGTCGAAGCGGAGGACCTCGCTGACACCGCGCAGCCCGAACTTGCTGGCGCTGTACGCCGCGTGCCACGGCATCCCGATGATGCCGGCGGCCGAGGAGACGTTGACGAGATGTCCACCGTTGCCGGCTTCGACCATCGGTGGCAGCAAGGCCTCGATCACGTGGATGGGGCCCATCAGGTTGATGTCGACCATCCCCCGCCACTGCCGGTGCTCGAGGGAGCTCACGGTGCCCCACGCCGACACCCCGGCGATGTTCATCACGACGTCCATCGCGCCGTACTCGCGGGTGAGCCGTTCCCCGAGGTCGCGGACGGCCTCGTAGTCGGAGACGTCGAGCGCCTCGGCAGTCAGCACTACGCCACCGGACGACCGGATCTCGTCGGCAGCCTCGGCGAGCGCCGGAGCGTTGACGTCGGTGAGGTGGAGCCTCGCCCCCTCACGCGCGGCCAGGCGTGCGGTGGCACGACCGATCCCGCTGGCCGCTCCGGTGATGAACACCTGGCGGTCGGAGAAGTCGAGTCGCTTCCACGCACGCATCTGCATCACTCCGCCGGGTCCATGGGGTGGGAACCGGCCCAACGAGTGAAGGCGCGAAGGGTTAGCCGGGCTGCCCCGTCAGTGGGCCATGTCGACGAAGCGGGGAGTAGCGGCCCTGGAAGCTGACGGTGACGTCGCGGGTGGGTCCGTTGCGGTGCTTGGCGACGATGATGTCGGCTCACCGGCGCGCGGCGACTCGCGCTCGTAGACGGCGCGGCGGTACCGCTCCGCCTCGAAGAGGCTCGGCGCCGAACCTGTCAGGAGCCTGTCGACAGGGTCAGGGACACTGGCAGGGCCCGCCTACGTGAGGCCCACGAGCACCTCTGCGAGGACGTGCTCGGCGGTGAACGGCACGGCGTAGGTCTCGGCCAGCTCGATGTAGCCCCATGTCGGCTCGCTCTCGATGCAGGCATCCTCGGCGGGCGGTGTCCTCGTCCTCCGGGTCGTAGCACCGAGTGCAACGGATGTAGGTGGTGGGGACGCGGGCACCGTCGCCGGTGAGCCGGATCGGTTGCGTCCAGGTGCTGAGCGGTTGTCGCACGAGCCGCGCTGAGATCCACTCGCGTCTGTCGCCCGGGAGCCCGTCCAGCAGGAATCCCGGCACCCGGGTGACCTCGGCCGGCACCCGCCAGCCGTCACCGTGGACGTGCGCGCAGCTGCGCCAGTCGCTTGTGTGAGCTGACAGGTGCGCTCGTGTCGCCATCGGCGGGGCGTCGGCGTCGAGGTAGACGAGTCGGGCTAGGCGTTCCGGCGCGCGATCGGCAGCACCCGCCACGACCATCCCGCCGTAGCTCCAGCCGACCAGCACCACATCTCGAAAGTCCTCGTAGCGCAGCGCGTTGACGATGTCGGCGATGTGCGTGTCCAGTCCGACTGCTGCGTTCGCGAGGTCGCACCCGCTCGCCGAGCCCGGTGAGGGTCGGGGTGCGCACGTCGTGGCCGGCCGCGCGCAGGAGCGGGGTCACCCAGCGCCAGCACCAAGCGCCGACGAAGGCTCCGTGGACGAGGACGAACGTAGCCATGACGAGAGCCGCCTCGCACGAGGCGGAAGGTCTCGAGTTAGCTTCAGTGGGCCATGTCGACGAAGCGTGAGTAGTGGCCCTGGAAGCTGACGGTGACGTCGCGGGTGGGTCCGTTGCGGTGCTTGGCGACGATGATGTCGGCCTCACCGGCGCGGGGGACTCGCGCTCGTAGACGTCCTCGCGGTGCAGCAGCATCACGATGTCGGCGTCCTGCTCGATCGCGCCGGACTCGCGCAGGTCGCTCATCATCGGCCGCTTGTCGGAGCGCTGCTCCGGGCCGCGGTTGAGCTGGGAGAGCGCGATGATCGGGACGTTGAGCTCCTTGGCCAGCAGCTTGATCTGGCGGGAGAACTCCGAGACCTCGACCTGGCGTGACTCGACCTTCTTGCCGCTGGTCATCAGCTGCAGGTAGTCGATGACGATCAGCCGCAGGTCGTGGCGCTGCTTGAGGCGGCGGGCCTTCGCACGGATCTCCATCATCGTCATGTTGGGGCTGTCGTCGATGAACATCGGCGCGCTGGAGACCTGGCCCATCTTGGGCACCAGCTTGTTCCAGTCGTCCTCGCTCATCTCGCCCTTGCGCATGTGGTTGAGCGGGACCTTGGACTCGGCCGAGAGCAGCCGCATCGTGATCTCGTTGCGCGACATCTCGAGGCTGAAGATGACGCTGGTCAGGTTGTTGTGGACCGACGCGGCGCGACAGAAGTCCAGGGCCAGCGTCGACTTGCCGATCGCCGGCCGCGCGGCCACGATCACCATCTGGCCGCCGGTGAAGCCGTTGGTGAGCTCGTCGAGGTCGGCGAACCCGGTCGGCACGCCGCGGGAGGAGCCGTCCTTGTTGGAGATCGCCTCGATCTCGTCGAGGGTCCCCTCCATGATCGAGGACAGCGGGGCGTAGTCCTCCTGAGCCCGCTTCTCCCCGATCGCGTAGATCTCCTGCTGGGCGAGGTCGACGGTGTCGTCGACGTCGCCCTCGCCGGCGTAGCCGAGCTGGGCGATCTTGGTGCCGGCGTCGACGAGCCGCCGCAGCACGGCCTTCTCGCGCACGATCGTGGCGTAGAAGCTCGCGTTGGCGGCGATCGGGACGCTGGCCGAGAGGGTGTGGAGGTACGGCGCGCCGCCGACCCGCGCCAGCTCGCCGCGACGGTTGAGCTCGGCGGCGACGGTCACCGGGTCGGCCGGCTCGCCGCGGCCGTAGAGGTCGACGATCGCGTCGTAGATGGTCTCGTGGGCGGGGCGGTAGAAGTCGGCGCCGCCGATCACCTCGTTGACCTCGCCGATCGCGTCCTTGGAGATCAGCATCGAGCCGAGGACCGACTGCTCGGCGTCGGAGTCCTGCGGCGGCATCCGCCCGGACCAGGTCTCCTGGTTCACCGACTCGCCGCCGAACGGGTCGCCGTACCCCGACATCCCCGAGGGTGCGCCCTGCGCCCCGAGGTCCCACGACTCGGTCATGCTCATCCCGCTGGCCCCTTTGCTCACTTCCGTACCAGCACCGTAGGACTCACCACCCACAGTTCTTCCGGAGTCGAGCGACCTTAGGCGCCCCCGGGGAGCCCCGCCAAGCCCGTTATCCACAGGGAGCTGTGGATAACCCTGTGTATCGTGTGGAACACGCCGCCAGCGCGGTGCACCCGTCGGTGTCCCACCTGTGGACGACCAAATTCTTTTTGCACTCAATGGGCCGCTGACCTGCGAAAAGACCGCGTCAACAGGGTGTGGAAAAAGGTTTTTCGACTTCTGTTGTTCACCGTTTCGACATCCGGGCGACCCGGGTTCGTTTGTCGACAAAGCCGCTGGCCGACTCGTTACCCACAGCCCGGACCGGGTTTTGCACAGGTTTTGGTGGCGCCTAGGCTCCGCCCGTGGTATTGAGCCCGGCCGGTCGTCGCACCCGCGTGCACCGGGAGCAGGACCGGGAGATCCTGCGGCTCGCCGTACCGGCCTTTCTCGCCCTCGTCGCCGAGCCGCTGTTCCTGCTGGCCGACTCCGCGATCGTCGGTCACCTCGGGACGCCGGAGCTGGCCGCCCTGGGCATCGCCTCCGCAGTGCTGGGGACCCTGGTCAGCCTCTGCATCTTCCTGGCCTACGGCACCACCGCCTCGGTCGCCCGTCAGCTCGGGGCCGGACGGACCGGCGCCGCCCTGGGCCACGGCATCTCCGGCCTGTGGCTGGCCGCGCTGATCGGCGCGGTGGTGACGGTCGCCTCCGTGCCACTCGCCGAGCCCGTGGTGGCGCTCTTCGACCCCTCGGCCGAGGTCGGCGACCTCGCCCTGACCTACCTCCGCATCGCCCTGCTCGGCGCGGTGCCGATGCTGCTGATGCTGGCCGCCACCGGCGTGCTCCGAGGGCTGCAGGACACCCGGACCCCGCTCGTCGTCGCCGTGGCCGGCAACCTCGCCAACATCGGGCTCAACCTGGTCCTCGTGTACGGCGTCGGACAGCTCGCGGGTCTCGGCATCGCCGGCTCCGCGGTGGGGACGCTCCTCGCGCAGGTCGGTTCGGCCGCCGCGCTGGTGTGGGTCGTCGTGCGCGCTGCCCGGCGCGAGGCCGCTCCGTTGCGGCCCCACCCGGGCGGCATCCTCCTGGCCGGGAGGGCCGGGATACCACTCATCGTGAGGACGCTCCTGCTGCGCGGCTCGCTGCTCGTGATGACCTACTCCGCCGCGCGCCTCGGCGAGGACGACCTCGCCACCATGCAGCTGGCGTTGACGATCTGGACCTTCCTGGCGTTCATGCTCGACGCCGTCGCGATCGCCGCGCAGGCCATCACCGGTCGGTTCCTCGGGGCGGCCGATGCCGTCGGTACCCGTTCGGTCACGCGCCGGATCGAGCGATGGGGCTGGCTCTCCGGCGTCGCCACCGGTGTCGTGCTCGCGGCGTCCGCGCCCGTGCTGGGTGCCCTGTTCACCACCGACGAGCAGGTCCGCTCGCTGCTGGTGCCGGTGCTCGTGGTGGCCGCCGTCGCCCAGCCGCTGGCCGGCATCGTCTTCGTGCTCGACGGCGTGCTCATCGGTGCCGGCGACGCGCTGTACCTGGCCTGGGCACAGCTGGCCTCGCTCGCCCTGTTCGCGCCGGCGGCGTACGTCCTGCACGTCGTCGACGCGCAACCGGGGCTGGTCTGGCTCTGGGTCGCCTTCACCGGGCTCTTCATGGGTGCCCGGGCGGTCACGCTGCTCGTCCGCGCCCACGGCGACCGCTGGATGCGGCTCGGCGCCTGACAGCGACGCGTCCGGGGACACCGTCGGGCCTACGCTGGCGCTCGTGCCAGAGCCCCGGTCGAAGACCTCGTCACTGGGCTCGTCTCTGGGCTCACCGTTGCAGCGGATCGCCATGGGCCTGGTGATCGTCTTCGGGAGTGCGTTGTTCCCGCCGCACCCGTCTCCCTCCTGGGAGCGGTACGACGCGCTGCCCGACCCGCTCGGGTGGGCCCTCGTGCTCGGGGGCTGCGTGGCGCTGACGAGGGCGGAGCCGGCCTTCGGCGCGACCCGCTGGCTGGCCGCGACGGCGGGACTGGTCAGCGTGCCGCTGTGGTTCCCGCAGCTCACGCACCGGCTCGACGAGTCGGGCCAGTGGTTCGCCTCGCTGCCCCAGATCGCCTTCTGCCTCTGGCTGGCCCGCGAGATCGGCGTGCAGGCCACCGTGCAGGAGCCGCGCGACGACTACGCCGCGAAGCGGTTCGGCCTGCTGGTGTGGGGATTCGGCGTCACGGCGCTGCTGCCGGTGCTCGCCTTCGGGGGTGGCTTCGACCAGCTCGTGCCGACCACCGTGCTGGTGTCGACGGTCGTCGACATCGTGCTCGTCTACTACCTGTTCCGCGTGCACCGGCGCGAGTGGCTCGGCGGGCCGGGACCCCTGGAGATCCACCCCCAGGACGCGTGACGCGGCTCAGGCAGGGATGACGTTGAGGCTGACCTGCGCCTCGACGTCGTCGAGCACCTTCACGGTGACGGTGTGGGCGCCGAGCGACTTGATCGGGTTGCCGACGACGATGGTGCGCTTGTCGACCTCGGCGCCGCCCTCGGCGATGGCCGTGGCGATGTCGCTGGGGGTCACGGCACCGAAGAGGCGGCCGCCCTCGCCGGCGCGGACCTTGACGTCGAAGGTCGCGCCCTCGAGCTGGGCCTTGACCTCGGCCGCGTGGTCGGCGTCGCGCACGGCACGGGAGTTGCGTGCCTTCTTGATCGACTCGATGGTCTTCTCGCCGCCGCGGGTCCAGCGGATGGCGAAGCCGCGCGGCACGAGGTAGTTGCGGCCGTAGCCGTCCTTGACCTCCACCACGTCGCCGGCGGCGCCGAGACCGGCCACCTCCTGGGTCAGGATGAGCTTCATCGACGTGTCTCCCTCAGCGAGCGGTGGACGTGTAGGGCAGCAGGGCGACCTCACGGGCGTTCTTCACCGCGATGGCGACGTCGCGCTGGTGCTGGACGCAGTTGCCGGTCACCCGACGGGCGCGGATCTTGCCGCGGTCGGAGATGAACTTGCGGAGCAGGTTGACGTCCTTGTAGTCGACGTAGGTCACGTCGTCCTTGCAGAACTGACAGACCTTCTTCTTCGGCTTGCGCATGACTGCCTTGGCCATTGTGGTGCTCCTCCTCAGAGCCCGGCGTCGTACGCCGGAATGGTGCGTGGAACTGGTGGATTCGAGAGATCAGAAGGGGGGTTCGTCGCCGCTGCTCGCCCAGGGGTCACCGGCCGGCTGAGCGGCCCCGCCGCCGGAACCGCCGCCCTGCTGGCCGCCCCACGAGCCGCCACCCTGGGCCGGCTGGCCGGCAGCGGGAGCGCCCTGGGGAGCCTGGCCGCCGGACTGGCCGCCACTGGCCGCCGGACTGGCCGGCGTTCGAGGCCCACGGGTCGTCGCCGCCCTGGCTGCCGTAGCCGCCACCACCGCCGCTGCGCTGCACGCGGGCGACCTTGGCGGTGGCGTACTTCAGGCTGGGACCGACCTCCTCGACGTCGAGCTCGACGACGGTGCGCTTCTCGCCCTCGCGGGTCTCGTAGGAGCGCTGCTTGAGCCGGCCCTGCGCGACGACGCGCATGCCCTTCTGCAGCGACTCGGCGACGTTCTCGGCGGCCTGGCGCCAGATCGAGCAGTTCAGGAACAGCGTGTCGCCGTCCTTCCACTCGCTGGTCTGGCGGTCGAAGGTGCGGGGAGTGGACGCGATCGTGAAGTTCGCGACCGCTGCGCCCGACGGCGTGAACCGCAGCTCGGGGTCACCGGTGAGGTTGCCGACGACGGTGATGACTGTCTCGCCTGCCATGTCTGTCTCCCTGGATCCTGGTCTGGTGTGGTCGGGTCAGTGGGCGTCGGGCCGGACGACCTTGGTGCGCAGCACCGACTCGTTCAGCGTGAGCTGACGGTCGAGCTCCTTGACGGTCGCGGGTTCGGCCTGGAGCGAGACGACGGCGTAGATGCCTTCGGCGAACTTGTCGATCTCGTAGGCGAGGCGACGGCGGCCCCAGACGTCGATGTTGTCGACGCTGCCACCGTCGCTGCGCACGACGTTGAGGTAGGTCTCGAGAGACGGCTCGACGGTCCGCTCCTCGAGGTTGGGGTCGAGGATGACCATGAGTTCGTAGGTACGCAAAGCGTCCCACCTCCTTCGGACTCGGGCGGCCGCGACCGTTGTCGCGACAGGAGGGCTGATGTGCAGTCGGACTCCGGGAGGGAGCGCGACGCGCAAGGTTAACAAGCCGGTACGGCGATACGCGAATCGTCGTCCACAGGCCCCGCCGCGAGCGTCGGTGGGCGTGCCTAAGGTGGAGCCATGCCCAGCGACACGCCCAGCGACATCGTCATCGGAGCCCACGTCGAGCAGGCCGACCCGGTCGCGGAGGCACAGGCCCGCGAGACGACCATGGTGCAGTTCTTCCTCGGCGACCCACAGGGCTACAAGGGCCCGGAGATCCGCTTCGAGGGCGGGGCCGAGGGGCTGCGGCAGGCAGCCGAGACGGCCGGCGTCGACCTCTACGTGCACGCGCCCTACATCGTCAACGTCGCCACCACCAACAACCGCATCCGGATCCCGAGCCGCAAGCTGCTCCAGCAGCACATGGACGCGGCCGCCGGCATCGGCGCCAAGGGGCTGATCGTCCACGGTGGCCACGTGAACAAGGACGACGACCCGGCGAAGGGCTTCGACAACTGGCGCAAGGCCGTCGAGGCCACGGACATCAAGATCCCCCTGCTGATCGAGAACACCGCGGGCGGTGACAACGCGATGACCCGCCACCTCGACCGCATCGCCGGCGTGTGGGACGCGATCTCGCAGGCCGAGGGCTTCGAGGAGGTCGGGTTCGTGCTCGACACCTGCCACGCGTGGGCCGGGGGCATCGAGCTGCCCGACCGCCGTCGAGAAGGTGCGCGCGATCACCGGCCGGATCGACCTCGTGCACGCCAACGACAGCCGCGACGCCTTCGACTCGGGTGCCGACCGCCACGCCAACTTCGGCAACGGCCAGCTCGACGAGGACGACTTCGCCGCCGTGGTCCGCGAGGCCGGCGCCCCGGTGATCTGCGAGACACCGGGCGGCGCGGCCGAGCACCGCGACGACTTCGCGTGGCTCCGCGAGCGAGGCGTCTGAACGGGTGCTGCTGCAACGGCGAGGCCTGCTCGGTCTCGGGCTCGCCGGCGGGCTGCTCGCCGGCTGCGGAACGACGCGTCACGACCGTCACGGCACTGCGACGACCACGAGGCGGCGCATCCGCTACGGCCCCGACAGCCAGCAGTACGCCGACCTGCGACGCCCCGCCGGGCATCTCCTGGGCACGGTGGTGCTGATCCACGGCGGCTACTGGCAGGCGGGCTACGGCACCGAGCTGATGGTGCCGCTCGCGCAGGCCTTCACCGGCCTCGGCTACGCCACCTGGAACGTGGAGTACCGCCGGGTGGGCAGTGGCGGCGGCTTCCCGGCCACGCTCGAGGACGTGGCGACGGCGGTCGACCGGCTCGAGGGCGAGGACCTCGCCGAGCCCGTGGTCGTCGGTCACTCGGCCGGTGGGCACCTCGCGGTCTGGGCCGCCTCGCGCACCGATCGCACGCCCGGCGGTGCCCCTCGCGTCGCGGTGAGCGGCCGCCCTCTCGCTCTCGGGCCTGCTCGACCTGACCCGGGCCGCCCGGACCCCCGGGTCCGCTGGACCCACGCTCGCGTTCATGGGCGGATCGCCGGAGGACGTGCCGGAGCGCTACGACCTCGCCGACCCGTCGCTGCTCGTCCCGGCGTCGTGCCCCGTGCACGCGGCGCAGGCCCGCGCCGACGGGGTGGTGCCCGCCGAGCAGGCGCGCCGCTACGTCGCTGCCGCCCGGGCAGCCGGCGGCGACGCGTCGTACGTCGACCTGCCGGGCGACCACCTCTCGATCATCGATCCCCACGACGACGCCTTCCCCACCGTCCGGGGCCTGGTCATGCGCGCGTGACGCCGGTGCGCCATGCTCGTTCAACCTGACGTGCCTTCCTCAGCCGAACGACCCCAGCACCGTGCGTTCGCGCCCGGGGAGGCCGGCATCCCCTCGCGGGACACCTACGACTCGCTGGTCGCAGGGCTGGGCGGGGCCCGCTGCCAGGGCTGCGGCCAGGAGAGGTTGCGGGTCGGGACCGACGTCCAGGCGATCAGCACCGTCGCCGAGGCCGTGCTCACCCACGGGGAGCGGTACCTGAACCGCGTCTACACGGCCGGCGAGGTCAGCGACGCCGCCGGCAGCCCGCCCGAGTGGCAAGAGGCCGCCCTGGCGAGCCTGGCAGCGAGGTTTGCGGCCAAGGAAGCCATGATCAAGGTTTTGCGACCCACCGGGCGTGGGTATCCATGGACCCAGATCGAGGTCGTACGCCGGCCGGGTGGCTGGTGCGCGCTGCGCCTCAGCGGCGAGGCAGAGCGCGCCGCACGTGACGCGGCTCTCATCGCCACTGCGGTCTCGTTCGCCCACGACGGAGGTGCAGCAGTCGCCACCGTCGTGGCCCACCACGACTGTTCCGAAGACCGACCGCTCCACGAGCCAGACAACGGGGGTTCCTGACCATGGGCGACATCATCCGCAGCATCGTGCGCGACCACGGCGGCCTGGCCGACCAGGCCGAGCAGCTCGAGCCCGAGGCCGACCTCTACCGCGCCGGGCTGACCAGCCACGCGAGCGTCAACGTGATGCTCGCCCTCGAGGACACCTTCGACCTGGAGTTCCCCGACGAGCTCCTGCAGCGCTCGACCTTCCAGTCCATCGCCGCCATCGAGGACGCGCTGCTCGCGCTCGGGGTCGAGTCGTCGACCCTGGCCATCTCCGCGTGACTCCGGTGTCCACCGACCAGGCGATCCGGGCGCCGCGGACGGCCGACGAGCTCGTCGAGACCGCGAGACGGCTCGGCGAGGAGGTGCTCGCGGCCACCGCGGACGACGTCGACGCCCAGTCGCGCTTCCCCGTCGAGGCGATCGACGCCCTGCGCGGCGCGGGGATGCTCGGGGCCCTCATCCCCACCGGGCTGGGCGGGCTCGGCCTGCCGCTCGAGGCGGTGGCGCGGGCGACGACCGAGCTGGGGCGGCACTGCTCCTCCGCGGCGATGGTCTTCGCCATGCACCAGATCCAGGTCGCCTGCCTGGTGCGCAACGGCGACCACTGACGCGTTGCGGGACTACACCCGCGAGGTCGCCGAGTCCCAGCTCCTGCTCGCCTCCGCGACCAGCGAGGTCGGCATCGGCGGCGACATCCGCAGCAGCAGCTGCGCGGTGGAGTCCCACGGCGATCGCTTCTCCCTCGTCAAGCAGGCGCCGGTCATCTCCTACGGCCAGCACGCCGACGGGATCCTGGCCACCGCCCGACGGACTCCGGACAGCCCGCCCAACGACCAGGTCCTCGTCGTGTGCCGTCGCGACGACCTCGCGCTCGAGCCCACGAGCGCGTGGGACGCGCTCGGCTTCCGGGGCACCTGCAGCCTCGGGTTCGTGCTCACCGCCGAGGGACGCTTCGACGACGTCTTCACCGTGCCGTTCGCCGACATCTGCGCCCAGACCATGGTCCCGGTCTCACACGTGCTGTGGGCCTCGCTCTGGCTCGGCATGGCGTCGGCCGCCGAGGAGAAGGCCAGGCGTTTCGTGCAGTCCGCCGCCCGACGTACACCGGACGCCACGCCCCCCGGGGCCGTCCGCCTGGCAGAGGTGGCGACCGCGCTGCAGCAGTTCCGCGACCTGGTGGACGGAGCGCTCCTGCGCCACGGCGGCCCGGTCGACGAGCCCGCCACCGCCACGACGGTGTCCTCGGCGGTCTCGCTGAACTCCTTGAAGGTCTCGGCGTCGAGCCTGGTGGTCGACGTCGTGCAGCGCTCCCTGCTGGTCTGCGGCATGGCCGGCTACGCCAACCAGAGCCCGTTCACGCTCGGGCGCCTGCTGCGCGACGCGTACGGCGCGCAGCTGATGATCAACAACGACCGCATCCAGGCCAACACCGCCCAGCTCCTGCTGGTGCACCGCGGCAGGTGACGGGAGCGCCATGACCGAGGAAGCAGCGCTCGCGCGCGCCGCCGCGCCCGATTCCGCGCCCGATTCCGCTCGGCTCAAGAGCGAGCTCCTGGACCGCGACGTCCTGCGCGAGACGAGCGTGGCCGGCGTGTACCAGCGCTCCTGGACCTTCGAGAGCGTGGTCCGTGGACTCGAGACCGTCGCGCACCGGAGCGGCGAGCAGGTGGGCGGTGGCTTCGGTGAGCCGCAGCTACTTCCCGCCGGTGATCCCGCACCCGCGACCTGGAGGACGCCGACTACCTGGAGTCGTTCCCCGACCTGGTCGGCGCGGTGCACACCTTCCGGGGCGGCGACGCCGAGCACGCCGAGCTGCTCGCTCGGGCCGCGAAGGGCGGCGACTGGGCAGGGCTGCTGCGACCCCTCCGACCTGATGATGAGCTCGGCGGCGTGCCACGCGCTCTACCCGACGCTGCCCCGCAGGCTTCCGCCCGACGGCCACCGCGCCGAGCTGCAGGGGTTCTGCTTCCGGCACGAGCCCAGCAGCAGGGTCACCCGGATGCAGTCGTTCCGGATGCACGAGCTCGTCCGGATCGGCACGCCCGACGAGGCCCTGGCCCATCGCGACACGATGCTCCAGGCGGCGCTCGAGGCACTCACGGCGTTGGGCCTGACGGTCTGGGACGTGCCCGCGAACGATCCCTTCTTCGGCCGCGCCGGTCGACTCCTCGCGCGGAACCAGCGGGTCGAGGAGCTCAAGTACGAGATCGTCTGCGAGGTCGACTCCAGCGAGCCCACGGCCATCGCGTCGGCGAACCTCCACCGCGACCACTTCGGCGAACAGTTCGGCATCCACACCTCCGACGGCGAGACGGCCCACTCGGCGTGCTTCGCCTTCGGGCTCGAGCGCATCGCCCTGGCGCTGTTCGCCACGTACGGGCCGCTGACCTCCGACTGGCCGGACGATGTCCGCGCCCAGCTGGGCATCGACCATGCCGGCCCTGGCTGAGCCGCTGGAGGCCGCGGGCGAGCCGGACGCCGTGCCGTTGTGGTTCGGTCCCCCGGAGCGCCGTGCGTTCGGCTGGGTCCACCGGCCCGTCAGCGGTCGGGCCCGCAGCGTGCTGGTCATGTGCAGCTCGCTCGGCCAGGAAGCCCACTTCGCCCACTACGCCTACAAGTGCATCGCCCAGGCGCTGGCCCGACGCGATGTCCTCGTGATCCGGTTCGACTACTGCGGCACCGGTGACGCCCAGGACGTCGCCGTCCCGGGCGACGAGGTCGCCCGCTGGTCGGCCTGCGTCGACGACGCCATCGCCCTGGCCCGCGAGCTCACCGATGCTCCGCTCCAGCTCCTCGGCCTCCGCGCCGGCACCTTCCTCGCGCTCGGCGCGGCCGCCCGGCACCAGGACGTCCGAGGGCTCGTCCTGTGGGACGTGCCGCGCTCCGGCAAGACCTGGATGCGCGAGCTCCTGGCGCGCCACAACGTCGCGGTCGGGGCGGAGGATCGCGGCCCCGGGTTCTCCGCACTCGGCCTCACCCTGAACCGCGTCACCGCACGGTCGCTCCGGGCCAACGACCTGCGCGGGGTCGGCGAGATCGCCAGCGACCGGGTCCTCCTCCTGCAACGGCCCGACACCCGACCGGCGTTGAGACGCGCCACCGCGCGCAGTGGGCGACCGCTCGAACGCACGGAGGCCCCCGAGCAGGGGCCCTTCCTCTCCGAGCAGGCGGTGCCGACCCGCACGATGGCCACCATCACCTCGTGGGTCTCCGACGGCGCGGCGACCGGCCCCACAGTACCCGGTGAGGGCGATCCCGCTCGCGAGTCACCACCTCGGCGACGGCTTCGTCGAGCGGACGGTGTGGCTGGGTCGCCACCGGATGTTCGGCATCGTCACCGAGCCCGTCGCGCCGCTCTCGAGCACGCGCGTCGTCTTCGTGCCGGACGCCTTCACGCCGCACAGCGGGCTGTCCCGGATCTGGACCGACCAGGCCCGGGCGTGGGCGCGCGAGGGCATCGAGTCGGTGCGGTTCGACGTGTCCGGGTGCGGCGACAGTGCCCCGCGGCCGGGGCGCGAGGGGCATCGGCGCCACGTCGTCGAGCACATCCACGACACCGCCGAGGTCCTCCAGCACGTCGACCCGACGGCGACGGGCGACGTCGTGCTCGTCGGCCTCAGCTCAGGCGCCTACCACGCCACCGAGGTGGCGCTGCGGCGTCCGGTCCGCGCGATCGCCATGGTCAACCCGATGGTCTCGTTCGCGCCACCGGAGTCGCCGACCTCGCCCGACCGCCTGGCCAACGAGCAGACCCGGCCAACCCTGAGCCGCCTGGTCGGGCGCATCGTCGAGCGCCGGCTCGGACCCATGGCCGGCCGCTACGGCGTGCCGGAGGACTACACCTGGGCGGACGCCATGGCCGCGAGCCACTGGAAGCGCAGCGTCTACCGCGGGCTCGGCTGGGTGCCCGAGACGATCTGGTGGCTCCTCGCCCGGCTGGTGCTGATCCGGCCCCCTGACCGCGTCGTACGACGGCTCGTCGAGCGTGGCACCGACGTGCTCTGGGTGACCGGACCCGACGACTGGAGGCTGGCGGCGCTCGGGGCCCAGCGCGGCCTGCGACGGCTCGAGCGGGAGGGTGGGCTGCGCGTGGTCCACCTCGACCAGCCTGGACCACTCGATGAGGCGCGGCGGCGCGAAGCCGGCCGTGACCGAGGCGTTGACCCCGTTCGTGCTCGGCCACGTCCAGGCACTGCGACCACAGCCCACTACGCTCGCCGGGTGAGCTCCCGAGCCAGCGCAGACCTGTCGGTGCGCACCGTCTCGGCGGAGGAACACCTGGGCTTCGTCCGCGAGCGGGTCGCCGGAGGCGGTGCCGCCAGCTTCCTGCAGACCCCTGCCTGGGCGGCGGTGAAGCCCGAGTGGCGGGCCGAGTCGATCGGCTGGTTCCGCGCAGGACCGGCTCGTCGGGGCGGCGCTCGTCCTCTACCGCCAGCTCCCGCGGGTGCGCCGCTACCTCGCCTACCTGCCCGAGGGCCCGCTCATCGACTGGGAGGCCGACGACCTCGCCGCCTGGCTCGACCCGATGACCGAGCACCTGCGCGCGGCCGGATCGTTCGGCATCCGGATCGGCCCGCCGGTCGTGACCAACCGGTGGAGCGCGGCGCAGGTCAAGGACGGCATCGCCGACGACGCCGTCGACTCGCTGACCGACCTGCCACCGACAGAGCGCAGCCAGACCGGCGCGCGGGTCGTCTCCCAGCTGCACGACCTCGGCTGGCGTCCCCAGGCCGTCGCGGGCGGCTTCGCCGCGGGCCAGCCCCAGTTCGTCTTCCAGATCCCCCTGGCCGACGCCGACGGCGTCCCCCGCACCGAGGACGACGTGCTCGCGGGCATGAACCAGCAGTGGCGGCGCAACATCAAGAAGGCCGCCAAGACGGGCGTCGAGGTGGAGGCCGGGACCGCAGCGGACCTGAAGGCCTTCCACGAGCTGTACGCCCACACCGCCGAGCGTGACCACTTCACACCGCGACCGCTGTCGTACTTCGAGACGATGTTCGACTCGCTCGGCGCCGAGGAGCCCGACCGCATCCGCCTCTACCTCGCGCGCCACGAGGGCGACCTCGTGGCCAGCACCATCTGGATCCGCGTCGGCGCACACACCTGGTACTCCTACGGCGCCTCCTCGACCGAGAAGCGCGAGGTCCGTGGGTCCAACGCGATCCAGTGGCAGATGATCCGCGACGCGTTGGCCGCGGGGGCCCGCGTCTACGACCTCCGCGGGATCACCGACACCCTCGACGAGGCCGACAGCCACGTCGGGCTGATCCGCTTCAAGGTCGGCACCGGGGGCGAGGCCGTGCAGTACGCCGGCGAGTGGGACCTCCCCCTCAACCGGGTCGTCTACGCGGGATTCTCCCGCTACATGAAGCACCGCGGTTCATGAGCCTCGTCCTCCGCGTCGACGGCGACCGCTGGCGAGCCCACATGAAGGGCGTGGTCGCCAGCCATCCGCTGCTCGTCCCCGTGGCCAAGGGCAACGGCTACGGCTTCGGGCTGGCCCGGCTGGCCCGCAAGGCCCAGTGGCTGGGCGTCGACACCCTGGCGGTCGGCACCTACGAGGAGCTGCCGCACGTCTCCCAGCGCTACGACGGCTCGCTGCTCGTCATGACGCCGTGGCGGACGTTCAACGAGGCCCCCGACGACCCCCGCGTGATCCACACGGTCGGTCGGCTCGAGGACCTCGCCGGCCTCGCCGAGCACGGGCGCTCGGCCAAGGACCGGCCGCGCATCGTCGTGGAGCGGGTGACCTCGATGCTGCGTCACGGCTTCGACGCGCGCGGCCTGCGGGACGCTGCCGCGGCCATCGCCGAGCAGGGCGGCGTCAGTCTCGAAGGGGTCGCACTGCACCTCCCGCTCGGTCGCAAGCAGGACCCTCAGGGCGAGGGCAACCACCGCGGCGAGGTCGAGCGGCTGATGACCGACATCGTGGCCTCCGGGCTCACCACCCGCACCGTCTTCGTCTCCCACCTCTCCGACCAGGAGCTGGCGGCACTGGCCACCGTCTACCCGGAGTACACCTTCCGCCCCCGGGTGGGCACGCAGCTCTGGCTCGGTGACCGCGGCGCACTGGCCGTCAAGGCCATGGTGCTCGACTCCCATCCGGTCGAGCGCGGCGACACCTTCGGCTACCGGGGCAGGTCGGCCCCTCGAGCCGGCACCATCCTGATCGTCTCCGGCGGCACCGCCCACGGCATCGGCCTCGAGGCACCGACGGGCGAGCAGTCGCTCAAGGCCCGGGCGGCCTCGATCGCGCGCGGCGGACTCGACGCTGCGGGGTTCGTGCGCTCGCCCTACACCGTGGGCGGCAAGCAGCGGCTCTTCGCCGAGCCGCCGCACATGCAGGCCTCGATGCTGTTCATCCCCGCGGGGTCAGCGGTGCCGGCGGTCGGGGACGAGGTCGACGTCCGCGTCCGCTTCACCGCCACCGACGTCGACCGCGTCGACTTCACCTGAGCGCACGACGTCGTACTCCGGCCGGAGCACGTCACGCACCACCAGCGCCACGAGGTACAGCTCGGCCGCGACCCG
The DNA here is from genome assembly GCA_963698945.1 of uncultured Actinomycetota bacterium. GTDB lineage: Bacteria > Actinomycetota > Actinomycetes > Propionibacteriales > Nocardioidaceae > Marmoricola. The sequence goes on from CAVOST010000005.1 coordinate 33,512, forward strand.
GGCCACGATCGCCCAGTCGTAGGCCGGCGTCTTGTCCCCCACCGACCCGGTGAGCCAGCCGCCGAAGTTGAGCCAGATCGCGACGAAGTAGAGCAGCTCCCCGGACTGCCAGATCAGCAGGTCTCGCCACCGGGGCCGGGCCATCACCGCCAGCGGGAGCAGCCAGAGCACGTACTGCGGCGAGTAGACCTTGTTGACGAGCAGGAACCCCGCCACCACGAGGAAGCCGAGCTGGGCCAGCCGCGGCGCCCGGGGAGCCCGCAGGCCGAGGACCAGCACCCCCAGGCACACCGCGCCGAAGAGCAGCCACGACCAGCGGTTGATCGTCTCCGGGGTCGACCGAGTGCCCGTGCCGGGCGAGCAGCAGCCACACCGACCCCCAGTCGGCTCCACGCTCGCTGTTGAAGCGCCAGAACACCTTCCACTGCTCGAGGCCGGTCAACCACGCGGGCAGGTTGGCCAGCACCCACGCCCCGGCGGCTCCGCCCACGGCCCAGCCCGCCTGCTGCAGGCCGCCGTCACGGCGTCGACGCCAGGCGAGGATCAGCACCGGCCCCAGCAGGAACAACGGGTAGAGCTTGGTGGCGGCGCCGAGCCCGATCATCACGCCCGTGAAGCCCGGCCGGCCGCGCGACCAGCCCCACAGCGCCCCGGCCGTGAACAGCACGGCCAGCAGGTCCCAGTTGACGAGCGAGGTGGCCAGGAGCACCGGGGCCAGCACGAAGGGCAACGCGTCCCACGGTCTTCGACGGTGGGTGCCGGCGAGGAACCACGTGGCCCCGAGCAGGCAGGCCGCGAGCAGCACCGCAGTCACCAGGAAGTAGCGGTCGATCTCCTGCACGATCCCCGGCATCCCGTAGACCGAGTCTGCGGCGGCGCTGCGCCGGTCCGCGACCGGCGGCCCGGCCCTCGTCAGCGGCGTCGCCTGGGTGAGCTTCGCGGCGAACCACGCCAGGTAGGAGATGCCGACCGGGTACTCCATCACCTGGAAGCGGCCCTCGCTGTCGGCGTAGGGCCAACGTCCCTCGACCAGGCCGCGACCCGTGTAGAGGTAGGGGATGTCGGAGTAGCACATCTTCCCGTAGCGGGCCTCGTCGACGGCCCAGTGCGTGCGGATGCAGGGCTGGCTGTGCACGATCGACAGGCACATGACCAGCGCGGCGAGCACCAGCAGCACCCGGACGGGTGACCACCAGCGGTGCGGCACCGCATGGCGCCCTACGGGCCCACCGACGGCCTCGCTCATCGCGGCGGCGAGCGGGTCGGTCCGCGTCGGCGCCACCACGCGCTCGACCGGCGGCTCGCTCCGGCTCACCGCCCCACCGCGTTCACCGGCCGCTCACGCTCACGGGTTGCAGTTCGGGTCGGTGACGTCGCAGTTGTTGTTGTTCGGCGGGGACGGTGGGCTCGGCGGCGCCGGCTTGCTCGGCGGCGCGGCCGGCGTGCTCGGCTGCGAGGACGGCGTCGGGTTGGACTGCTTCGGCGGCGAGGACTTCTTGGTCTTCTTCGGCGGCGGCGGGGGCGGTGTGTACGGCGCGTGCCCGGTCGCGGGCGCCTCTCCGTCCACGTTGGCGGGCGGGGGGAAGTCCATCGTGGGCTCGCCGTCGAGCACCGCGCTCATGATCGCCCGCCAGGTGTAGGTCGGGTAGTTGGCACCGAAGTACGTCGGCAGGTAGCCGTTGAGGGCCTCGTTGCCCCTGCCCCGCACGTACATCACGGCGGTGGCCACCTGGGGCGTGTAGCCGACGAACCACGAGGAGGAGACGTCACCCTTGTCGTTGGTGGCCGTGCCGGTCTTGCCGGCGGCGGGGCGACCCAGGGCCTGGGCGTTCTGGCCGGTGCCCGCCTGGACGACCTGCTGCAGCGCGTAGCTGACGTCGCTCGAGATGTCCTCGGACAGCACGCGGTCGGTCTTGCGGGGCGCGCGGTACAGCACCTTGTCGTCGGAGGCACGGGTGACCTTCTTGACCACGAACCAGTCGTGGTGCTTCCCGCCGTCGGCGATGGTGGCGTAGGCGTTGGCCATGTTGATCGGGCTGATCGTGGCCGAGCCCAGTGCGATGGCACGGTTGGGCTCCAGGCCGGGGGTGTTGCGCGGGATCCCCATGTCGATGGCCGTCTTCATGATCTGCTGCGGGCCGTTGGGGATGGAGTCGGTCAGGTTGGCGTAGGCGGTGTTGACGGAGTCCTCCGTCGCCTTGGTCAGGCTGATGTGCGAGCCGTAGCTGATGCCGTCGCCACCGCCCTCGTTCACGACCTGGCCGCCACCCTCCTCGTACTGGTACGGCGAGTTGCCGTCGAAGGTGTCCTTGAGGGCGAACCCGGCCTTGATGCCGGCAGCCAGTGCGAAGGGCTTGAAGGCCGATCCCGGAGAGCCACCGAGCCTGGCCCAGTTCAGCTGGCTCTTGAGGTAGTCCTGGCCGCCGTAGAAGCCGATCAGGGCGCCGGTCTTGACGTCCACCGTGGCCGCGGCGACGTGCAGCTTCTTCAGGCCCGGCGGGCGCTGGGCGAGTACGCCGTCCTCCGCGGCCGCCATGGCCTTGCGGGTGAAGGTCGTCTCGACCCGCAGGCCACCGGTGTCGATGGCGTCGTCGTCGAAGCCCTTGGCCCGCAGCTCGGCCTTGACCATCGAGAGCATGAAGCCGCGCTGGCCGCCGTACTGGTTGGGGTTCTTCTGCTTGGCCAGCTTGGGCAGCTTGCCGAAGTAGCGGTCGGCCTCGGTGGCGTCGAGGTTGCCCATGGAGACCATGCCGCGCAGCACGTAGTCGTAGCGCTCCAGCAGTGCCTGCCGGCCACTGGCGCCGCGGTCGGGCGAGAGGTAGTTGGGCGAGTTGAGGATGGCCGCGAGCATCGCGGACTCGGGGACCGTGAGCTTCTTCGCCGGCTTGCCGAAGTAGGCGTCCGCCGCGGCCTGCACGCCGTAGGCGCCGCGTCCGAAGTAGATCGTGTTGAGGTAGCCCTCGAGGATCTCCGACTTCGACTGCTCCTGCTGCACCTTGAGCGAGAGGAAGGCTTCCTTGACCTTGCGGGAGAGGGTGCGCTCCTGGCTGAGGTACAGGATCTTCACGTACTGCTGGGTGATGGTCGAGGCGCCCTGGGTCTGGTTGCCCTTGGCGTTGGAGAACGCGGCTCGGACGATGCCCTTGGGGTCGATGCCGCTGTTGGTGTAGAAGGTCCGGTCCTCCGCGGCGATCGCGGCGTTCTGCATCGACTGGGGGATGTCGGCGAGCGCGATCGACTCCCGGTTCTGGTCGGCGAACTGACCGATGCGACTCTTGCCGCCCGCGTAGTAGACGTAGGACGACTGCGCCTCGAAGGCGGAGTTCGGGTCGGGGATCTCGGTGTTCTTGTAGGTGAAGTAGAAGATCCCCATCAGCACCAGGATGCTGGCGAGACCGGTCACCACGACCCAGCCGAGGATGCGCTTCCAGCGGCCCGGACGACGACCCTTGGAGGTCTCCGAAGGGCGGCCCTTGCCGGGCTTACCGTTCCGGGGCCCGTTCTGGGGGCTGTCCTTGCCGCTCACGACACGCTCTCTCGCAGTTGGATCGTCGACTTGTGGTGTGTTGCCGGGTTTTGGTCCGGCCTGATCGGGAGGATACGGGGAGTTTCCATGCCCGGATGTCGCTCTCCGCCTGCGGAGTGGCAATTCGCACACGATATATCGATGCGATAGGTTAGTGCGATAGAACGGCACGACAGTTCCGGCGACCCGCCGGGACCACGGACATGGAACGGACGGATCGCAGTGGCGAGCAAGGGCGCAACGCTCGAGCTGGCAGTTCTCGGACTGCTGCAGGACTCACCCCTGCACGGATACGAGCTGCGCAAGCGCCTCAACCTGCTCCTCGGCTGGACCCGGCTGCTGTCCTACGGATCGCTCTACCCGGCCCTGAAGCGGATGCTGCGTGCCGGCCTCGTGACCGAGGTGGCCACGGCTCCCGTCGGGATGTCACGTCGGCAGCGGATCGTCTACCAGATCACACCGGCCGGCCAGGAGTACTTCGCGCGCCAGATGACCGACGACGGTCCGTCGGCCTGGGAGGACGAGGACTTCAACATGAGGTTCGCGTTCTTCTCCCGCACTGACTCGGAGGTGCGGATGCGCATCCTCGAGGGTCGTCGCAGCCGCCTGCAGGAGCGCCTGGCCCGGGCCCGCGACAGCCGCGGCCCTGCCGGCACCGACCGCTACGTCAGCGAGCTGCAGCGCCACTCGATCGAGTCCGTCGAGCGCGAGGTTCGCTGGCTCACCGACCTGATCGAGGCCGAGCGAGCCGGCGCCCCCGGCGCCGTCGCACCGGCACGACCCCCACGCAAACCCGCCCCCCGGAGCAAGACCGCGCAGAACCCGGGGCCGAGCGGGTCGAAGAAGAGCACGAGCACGAGTCACCCGGCGTGACGCGTTACAGCAATCAAGAAGGAGAAGTCATGGGATCGGTCCGTGTAGCGATCGTGGGAGTCGGCAACTGCGCCAGCTCCCTAGTCCAGGGCGTCGAGTACTACCGGAACGCTGACCCGTCCGGGGCCGTCCCGGGGCTGATGCACGTCACCTTCGGTGAGTACCACGTCTCCGACGTGGAGTTCGTCGCAGCCTTCGACGTCGACGCCAAGAAGGTCGGCTTCGACCTCGCCGACGCCATCCAGGGCTCGGAGAACAACACCATCAAGTTCGCCGACGTCCCGCCCACCGGCGTCGAGGTCCAGCGTGGCCCCACGTTCGACGGACTCGGCAAGTACTACCTCCAGACCATCGAGGAGTCCGACCAGGAGCCGGTCGACGTGGTGCAGGTGCTCCGCGAGACCGGGGCCGACGTGCTCGTCTCCTACCTGCCGGTGGGCTCGGAGCAGGCCGACAAGTTCTACGCCCAGTGCGCCATCGACGCCGGCGTCGCCTTCGTGAACGCCCTGCCGGTCTTCATCGCCTCCGACCCCGAGTGGGCCGCGAAGTTCGAGGAGGCCGGGGTGCCGATCGTCGGCGACGACATCAAGTCCCAGGTGGGCGCCACCATCACCCACCGGGTGCTGGCCAAGCTGTTCGAGGACCGCGGCGTGGTGCTCGACCGCACCTACCAGCTCAACGTCGGCGGCAACATGGACTTCAAGAACATGCTCGAGCGCGAGCGCCTGGAGTCCAAGAAGATCTCCAAGACCCAGGCCGTCACCTCCAACATGACCGGCCAGCTCTCGGACCGCAACGTGCACATCGGTCCCTCCGACTACGTGCAGTGGCTCGACGACCGCAAGTGGGCCTACGTGCGGCTCGAGGGTCGCGCCTTCGGCGACGTGCCGCTGAACATGGAGTACAAGCTGGAGGTCTGGGACTCCCCGAACTCCGCCGGCATCATCATCGACGCGATCCGGGCGGCCAAGATCGCCAAGGACCGCGGCATCGGCGGCCCGCTGATCTCCGCGTCGTCGTACCTGATGAAGAGCCCCCCGGTGCAGCGCCCCGACGACCAGGGGCGGGCTTCCGTGGAGGCGTTCATAGCCGGCGACGTCGAGCGCTGACGCGCCTGCCCGCCTGACGACACGGACGCCCCGAACGGGGCCCGAATCACGGAATTCACCCTCAGGAGTTTCTAAGGTTCGGCCATGAGCGAAGGCACCGTACCCCCGGACGACACACCAGGCCCCCCGCCCGGTGGTGCCGCGCCGCCACCCCCGCCTCCCCCTTCCGACCCGCCGCCGCCACCACCGGCGACACCTCCGCCACCGCCGCCGGCGACACCGCAGCCGGGCGGTGGGTACGGCGCCGCACCGCCCCCGCCGCCACCCGCGCCCCCCGGGGCCGGAGGTGCCTACAGCGCGCCCGACTCCTTCGGCTACGGCTGGAGCAGGTTCAAGGCGAAGCCGTCTGAGCTGCTGGTGCCCGTGCTCGTGGTGGTCGTGGCGATCATCGTCGTCGAGCTCGTCGTGCAGCTGCTGCTGCGGGCCACGCTGCTCGGGACCCACGACTGCACCACGACGGTCCTGGGCACGAGCGTCCAGACCCAGTGCGGCCCGAGCTTCTTCGTCACGATCCTGGGCACCGCCCTGGCGGGGCTGTTCGTCAGCCTCGTGGCCCAGGCTCTCGGCGCCGGGCTGATCAAGAACGCGCTGAACATCGCCGACGGCAAGCCCACGTCCGTGGGTGAGATCGGCGCCTGGGTGTTCAAGCCCAACGTGCTCCTCACCGCCCTGCTCGTGGCCGGGGCCACCGCCATCGGGACGGTGCTGTGCTACCTGCCCGGGCTGATCATCGGGTTCCTGTTCAACTGGGCGATGTTCTACGTCGTCGACGAGGACATGTCGCCGGTCGACGCGATCAAGGCGAGCGTCAACTTCGTCACCTCGCACCTGGGAGAGACGATCGTGTTCTACCTGCTGGGCATCGTGGCGATCATCGTCGGCGCCGTGCTCTGCCTGGTCGGACTGCTCGTCACCGTGCCGGTGCTGCTGATCGCGGCCGCCTACACCTTCCGGGTCCTCAACGGCAGGCAGGTGACCGCGGTCGCCGCCTGACCGACAGCGTCCTGACCGCCTGGCCCGTCCCGATCCCGGGACGGGCCAGCGGTCGTCCCAGGGTGGTGTGATGGGCCCGTGAGCACCTCGCAGCTGCACTGCCCGGCCACGTTCGTCGTGGCCCGGCACGCGGAGGCGGAGTTCGTGGAGACCTGGTTCTCGGACGAGGGCGGTTCGCTCACCTCCACGGGTCGGGCACAGGCCCGCCGACTCGGGGAGTCGCTCGCCGGTCGGCGGATCGCGGGCGTGTGGACCAGCGACGCCTCCCGGGCGGTGCAGACGGGCGAGATCGCCGCCGCGGTCCTCGGAGTGCGCGTGCCACGGCTCGCAAGTCGCTGCGCGAGGTCTTCGTCGGCGACCTGATGGGCCAGGACTTCGACGTGGGCCGGATCCACGAGGTCTGCGACCGGTGGCACGAGGGCGACCTCGACGCCCGCTACCCCGGCGGCGAGTCGGGTCACGAGGTCGTCGCACGCCACCGGGCTGCAGCTCGAGGAGATCGCCGACCAGCACAACGGCGAGACCGTGCTGGTCATCGGGCACCAGACCGCGCTCGAGGTCGTCGTACCGACCCTGGCCGGCGTGGCCCACCTCGACTGGGAAGACGAGCACGAGCTGGACAACACCGCCTGCGTCGAGCTGGCCCGGACCGGCGACGGCTGGGTGCTCGTGCGCAGCTGAGCCCGGTCAGCCCTGGGTCATGACCGTGACGCGGCCCAGGCCTGGAGCGCCTCGGTGGCCTGCTCCTGCGACATCGGCCCGTGGTCGAGACGCAGCTCGAGCAGGTGGCGGTAGGCCTCGCCGACCTCACGCCCCGGCGGGATGCCGAGGATCGTCATGATCTGGTTGCCGTCGAGGTCCGGGCGGATGGAGGCCAGCTCCTCCTCCTCCGAGAGTCGCTCGATGCGGGTCTCGAGGTCGTCGTAGGTGCGGCGGAGCCGGTCGGCCTTGCGCTGGTTGCGGGTGGTGCAGTCGGCCCGGGTGAGCACGTGGAGCCGCTCGAGCTGGTCACCGGCGTCGCGGACGTAGCGACGCACGGCCGAGTCGGTCCACTCCCCCGTGCCGTAGCCGTGGAACCGCAGGTGCTGCTCGACGAGCTGCGCGACCGCGTCGATCTGGTCCTTGGGGAACCGCAGCGCCTGCATCCGCTTGCGGGTCAGCTTCGCCCCGACCACGTCGTGGTGGTGGAAGGTCACGGCACCGCCGTCGGCGAAGCGGCGGGTGCGCGGCTTGCCCACGTCGTGCATCAGCGCGGCGAAGCGGGAGACGAAGTCGGGGCCGCCCCCGGTGAGCGGACCCAGCCGGTCCTCGAGCGCGATCGACTGCTGCAGCACGGTCAGGGTGTGCTCGTAGACGTCCTTGTGCCGGTGGTGCTCGTCGCGCTCGAGGGCCAGGGCCGGCAGCTCGGGCAGGACGTACGACGCCAGGCCGGTCTCGACGAGCAGGCGCAGCCCCGGCACCGGGTCCGGCGCCAGCACCAGCTTCACCAGCTCGTCGCGCACCCGCTCGGCGGAGACGATGGTGATCCGCTCGGCCATGTCGGTCATCGCGGCGACCACCTCCGGCGCCACGGCGAAGCCGAGCTGGGCGGCGAACCGGGCGGCGCGCATCATCCGCAGCGGGTCGTCGGAGAAGGAGTCCTCGGGCCGACCAGGTGTCTTCAGCAACCGGTGCGCGAGGTCGACCACGCCGTGGAAGGGGTCCTCGAGCCGCTGCTCGGGCAGCACCAGCGCCATCGCGTTGATCGTGAAGTCGCGCCGGGCGAGGTCGCCGTCGAGCGTGTCGCCGTACTCCACCGCCGGCTTGCGGCTCGCGGGGTCGTAGGCCTCGGAGCGATAGGTGGTGATCTCCACGAGCCAGTCGCCGCGACGCGCGCCGATGGTGCCGAAGGCCCGGCCGATGTCCCAGGTCGCATCGGCCCAGCCCTTGAGCAGCCGCTCGGTGACGTCCGGCCGTGCCGAGGTGGCGAGGTCGAGGTCCTGGTGCAGCCGGCCCAGCATGGCGTCGCGCACCGGACCGCCCACGAGGGCGATCTCCTCGCCGGCGGCGGAGAACCGCGCCCCGAGCTCGTCGATGACCGGCGAGATCCGCTTCAGCTCCGCCACGACCCGTGCCTGCACGTCACTGATCAGCAGGGGGTCTTCGGACACGACCGACAAGTCTAGGCGTGGCCGTCCTGACTGCGCTCGACCGGCCGGGGCCGCGGCTAGCCTGTGGCGCGTGTCCCCGCCCCGACAGCTGCGCCGCGTGCTGCTCGCGGCGGCAGTCGTGGCGGGCACCGTGGTGGGCCCGGCCCTCTCAGGGCTGGCCGGGGACACCGCAGCCGCGCGCAGCCGCGCGGCCGACGAGTCGGAGGCGACGCCGCTCGCCGTGCAGATGACCGGCATGACCCCCGCGGTGATCCCCCGGAAGGGCCCGCTGCTCCTCCGCGGGATCGTCACCAACGTCTCCCCCGAGGAGTGGACCGACATCAACGTCGCGCCGTTCCTGTCCTCCGAGCCCATGACCACGCGCGACGAGCTGGCCTCGGCGGCCGCGACCGACGTGGCGGCCACCGTCGGCACCCGGCTGAGCGACCCGAGCACCTACGTCAACGTCGGCGACCTGCTCCCCGGCCAGTCGACCACCTTCGCGATCAAGGTGCCCCGCGACTCGATGGGCATCACGGGCGACCCCGGCGTCTACTGGGTCGGCGTCCACGCCCTCGGCAGCAGTGCCGCGGGCCGCGACCTGGTGGCCGACGGCCGCGCGCGCTCGTTCATCCCGCTGGTGACCAAGAAGCAGGCCAGGAGAAGCGTCGACGTCTCCCTCGTGCTGCCGATGAGGGAGCGCGCCCGGCGTGCCGCAGACGGCAGCCTCAGCGGCCCTGCCCGGTGGGTGGCCCTCACCGGCCCACGAGGGGCGGTTGACCCGGCTCGCCGAGTTCGCCGCGTCCGCCGGGTCGAACCCGGTCACCTGGGAGATCGACCCGGCCGTGCTCGACGCCCTCGAGGACTTCAGCCACGGCAACCCGCGCCTGTCGCTCGGGCCCGCCCGGCGCACGGAACCCACGAGCTCGCCCTCGCCCGACAGCTCGAGCAGCCCGTCGGAGAGCCCGTCGCCGACGGCGACCCCGAAGGAGGGCGAGTCGATCACCTCCCGGGACGTCACCGCCGACAAGCCCGACAGCGCGGAGCGGGACGACGCCGCGACGGTGCTGCAGACCGTTCCTGGGCGCGATCGGCCCCGCGACACTGCTGACGATGCCCTACAGCGATCCGGACGTCGCCGCCCTGGTGCGCAACCGGCCCAGCCTCCTCACGCGGGCACAGTCGCTCGCCGCGCGGCGGATGCAGGCCAGGGGGCTGGACGGCATCGCCGCCGTGGCGCCCCCGGACGCACTCTTCGACCCCGGGCTCCTCGGCGGTGTCGACGCCGACACCCTGTTCGTCCTCGGCGACGGCGGCCGGCTCGAGGCCCACCCCTACGGCCGGCTCCCGACCGGGCAGCCGCTGACCCTCTCCGACGAACGGGCGTCGTCGGGCGGCCCCACGCCCACGGGGGCGGCCGAACCGCTGGCGATGCGGCAGCGCATCCTCGCCGAGGCCGCGCTCGACCTCCCCGAGGGACGGCCGATCGTGGTCCGGTTCCCGATGCGGTGGCAGCCAGGGCCCAACTGGCGCGAGGCCGACTTCTTCGGCGGCCTCACCCGCCCGTGGATCCACCTGGTCCCGGTGCAGCCCGGCGGGCCGACGACGTACGACGGCACGCTCGTCTACAGCCGGGCACAGCGCGCCGCCGAGATCGGGCCGACCAACGTGGCCGCCACCCGCACGCTGGTGCACACCGGCGACGTGCTGAGCGACCTGCTCGCGAACCTCAACGACGTGCACGACCGGCTGACCGGGGCCGCGTTGCAGGGATCCGCCTACAGCGCGCGGCCCACGCCCCGACTGGCGGCCGACCAGGTGCGCGCCCTCGACGGCACCGTCCGCAGCCGGATGAACAGGGTGCAGGTCACCGGCACCGACTTCGTCACCCTCTCGGGCGGTTCGGGCACGCTCACGGTCACCCTCGTCAACGGGCTGGCCCAGCCGATCGACGTGGGCCTGCGCTCGCGCACCGACAGCCCCTCCGTACGCGTGGAGTCCTCGGACCCGGTCGAGCTCGGACCCGGTCAGCGCACGACGCTGCGGCTCTCGGTGCGCAGCAGCGCCGGCCTGCACGAGGTGTCGATGTTCCCGGTGACCAGTGACGCCGAGGTCGTCGGCACGCCGTTCACCTTCAGCCTCCGCACCAGCCAGGTCGGCGAGGTGATCTGGTACGTGATCGTCGCCGGCGGCGTGCTGCTGTTCGTGATGATCCTGCGGCGCATCGTGCTGCGGATCCGCCACCGGCGCTGGCGGATCGAGGACGCCTCATGAGCACGCCGACGAGCTCGGAGGGCGACACCCCGGAGAGCACCTCCAGCTCGCTGCTCTCCGCGACCGCGGTCATGGCCGCCGGCACCATCGTCTCGCGGCTGAGCGGCTTCGTGCGCAGCATCCTGCTCGCCGCCGCGCTGGGGGTCGGGCTGCACGCCGACGTGTTCAACATCGCGAACACGGTGCCGAACATGCTCTACATCCTGCTCGCGGGCGGCATCGTCAACGCCGTGCTCGTGCCGCAGCTGGTGCGCGCGATGCGCAACGACTCCGACGACGGCGCGGCCTACACCAACCGCGTGATCACGCTGGCCGCGACCTTCCTGTTCGTCGTCACGGTGGCGCTCGTCGTGGTGGCGCCCTGGCTGATGGGCCTGTTCCTCGACCCGGCGTACTTCGACCCCTCGCGCACCAGCCAGCTGGACTCGGTCATCGCCTTCGCGAGGTACTGCCTGCCGCAGGTCTTCTTCTACGGCATGTACGTGCTGGTCGGTCAGGTGCTCAACGCCCGCGGCCGCTTCGGGCCGATGATGTGGGCCCCGATCGCGAACAACATCGTCTCGGTCGATCGTGCTCGTCACCTACCTGATGACCTTCGGCCCCGCCGAGGGGGCGCAGAAGCAGGGCGGATTCGACAGCGGGGCCGAGCTGCTGCTGGGGCTGGGCTCGACGCTGGGCATCGCCGTGCAGTTCCTGGTGCTGCTGCCCTACCTGCGGGCCTCCGGGTTCCACTACCGGCCGCGCTTCGACGTGCGCGGCAGCGGGCTGGGCCACACCCTGCGCCTGGGCATGTGGACGGTGCTCTTCGTCGTGGCCAACCAGGTGGCCTACACGGTCGTCGTGCGCCTCGCCAGCAGCGGCACCGTCGGCGGCGAGACCGACGGCGCGGGCTACACGATCTACGCCAACTCGTTCCTGCTGACGATGGTGCCGCACTCGATCATCACGGTCTCGCTGGCCACCGCCCTGCTGCCGCTGCTCTCGCGGTACGCCAACGAGCAGAACCTGCGCGCCCTCGGACGCTCCGTGTCCTCCACGATCCGTTCCGCCTACGCACTGGTCGTGCCCGCTGCGGCGTTCCTCGCACTCATGGCCCTCGACATGGCCCACATCGTGTGGGGCTACGGCAGCGCTGCCGACGACTACGCCAACTTCGCCCCCTCGCTGGCGCTCTTCGGTGCTCGGCCTGGTGCTGTTCACGCTCCACTACCTCGTGCTGCGCGGCTTCTACGCCATGGAGCAGAACCGCCAGGTCTTCTTCATCCAGTGCGTGATCGCGGCGACCAACATCGTGGTCGCCGTGCTGCTGACCCAGGGCGCGCCCGTCGCCCAGGTCGCGCCACGGCTGGTGATCTCCTACACCTGCTCCTACGCGGTCGGCGCCGTGCTCTCCTACACCCTGTTGAGCCGTCAGGTCGGCGGGCTCGAGGGGGCGGTGCTGGGGCGCTTCCTGGTGCGCCTGGCCGTCGCCGTCGGGCATCACCGCCGCGGTGTCGTGGGGTGCTCGCGAGGTGCTGACCGATGCCGTCCCCGGAGACGGCCGGCTGACACGCCGTGCTCGACCTCGCGGTGGTCGGCGCCATCTTCGCTGCCACCTACATCGGCCTGGCCCGCGCTTCTGCGGATCACCGAGGTCGGCGACGTCATGGCCCTCATCGGCCGCCGTCTCCACGGTAGGCGTTGACACTGGCACGCGCCTACGTCGCCCTACCATGGGCAGCGGGGCGTGCCCAGCAGGAAAGAGAGACCTCGTGACGACCGGATCGATCGGACGCGGCACCGTGCTCGCCGACCGCTACCGGCTCGAGGACCTCCTCGCGGAGAACGAGGGTGCCCGGTTCTGGCGGGCCACCGACACGGTGCTGGCCCGGAGCGTGTACGTGCAGGCGGTCGTCAGTGACGATCCCCGGTCGCCCGCGCTGCTCGAGGCCGCCCGCGTCTCTGCCACCGTCACCGATCCCCACCTGCTGCGGGTGCTGGACTGCGACGACTCCGACGGGATCACGTGGGTGGTGAACGAGTGGGGTGACGGGGTCTCCCTCGACCTGATGCTGCAGGAGGGCACGCTGCCGCCCTCGCGGGCCGCGTGGCTGACCCGGGAGGTGGCCGAGACGATCGCGGCGGGCCACGCCGTGGGAGTCGCCCACGGTCGGCTGAACCCCGAGTCGGTGCTCGTGACGCACGCCGGTGCGGTCAAGCTCATCGGCTACGTCATCGACGCCAGCCTCGAAGGAGTCGCGCCCCGGACCCGATGTACGGCGACCTCGACGACCGTGAGGCCGACGTGATCGACCTCGCCGGCATTCTCTACGCGGCGCTGACCGGGAAGTGGCCGGGCGTGGCCCGGTCCGCCGTACCACGGGCACCCCGCGAGGGCCGACGCCCGCTGCGCCCCCGGCAGGTCCGCGCCGGCGTGCCTCGCACCCTCGACACGATCTGCGAGCGGGTGCTGAACCAGGAGGCCTCGCAGCACGCGATGCCGATCGAGACCGCCCAGGAGATCGCGGCCGCGCTCGCCGACTACGTCGGGCGATCCCGGCCAGTCCGCGCCGCTCGAGCCCGCCGCGATGCACGTCGAGCCCACGGTCACCATCCCGCGCGGCGACCTCCCGCCGGCCCCCGTCGACGAGCCACGCCAGGAGGAGCCGCACGACGCCGTCCGTCGACACCGGCGACCTCGACGCCACCCAGCTCTCTGCGGCGGTGACGGCAGACCCCGAGCAGCACCCGGAGTCGCCCGAGCCCGAGCCACGAGTCGCTGACCCCGTTCCGCGCGCCCGTGGTGGAGGCGTCGCCGCCGCCGCCCTTCGACGACCTCCCGGAGCGGCCGCTGTTCGCCGACACCGAGCGGCGGGTACCCACCGGCGTCGCTCCCGCGACCCCGGCCGGACTGCGAGCCAGGGCGCGAACCCGGCCGCCGGGCGCCGGAGCGAGTCGCCCGGCTCCGTGGAGGACACCGGCACGCAACCGGGCGCCAACGAGGCCGGCGAGTTCTGGCCGTTCGTGGACAGCGACGACGACCGCAACGACGTCCACACCGGCAAGGAGGGCCGCGGCTGGCTGCGGATCGGCGTGATCGTGGCGCTGCTGCTCGCCGTGGTCGTGGCCATGGGCTTCGCCTTCAACCGCGGTCGGCGATGACGGTGGCGGCACCACCGCCGCCGGCGGTTCCCCACGGTGCCAGCGCGTCGCCCGCGGGCGCGAAGCTGGCCGTGGCCGACGTCAAGGACTTCGACCCGCTCGGGGACGGCATCGGAGAACCCCGACGAGGTCGGTCGTGTCATCGACGACGACCCCGACCAGCGGCTGGCAGACGAGCACCTACTACAACAACGCCGCCCTCGGCGGCCTCAAGCCCGGGGTCGGGGTGAGACTGGACCTCGGCCGCGTCCGCTCGCCCGCTTCGGTCGCGATCCGGTTCAAGGGCCAGCCCACCGACGTCGAGGTGTACGCCGCCTCGGCCGGCGTCACGCAGGCCCCGGAGTCGCTCGAGCGAGATGACCAAGGTCGGAGCCGAGGCGGGCGCGCCGGAGAACACCACGATCCGGCTCGACGACGTGCGCACGCGCTACCTGCTCGTCTGGCTGACCAGGCTGCCGCCCGTGCCCGGCGGCTTCCGCGGCGAGATCACCAACATCAGCGTGCGGTCCTGACGACGCCGTCACGATGGAGGACCGCGAGCTGCTCGAGGCCCACCTGGCGGGCGACCCGGACGCCTTCGGGGTGCTGTTCACCCGCCACCGCGACCGGCTGTGGGCGGTGGCGCTGCGCACGACGGGCACACCCGGAGGACGCCGCCGACGCGCTCCAGGACGCGCTGATCTCGGCGTTCCGGCAGGGCCGAGCACCTTCCGCGGCGACGCCGCCGTGACCACGTGGCTGCACCGCATCGTCGTCAACGCCTGCCTCGACCGGCTGCGGCGCCGCCAGGTCCGGGCCGCGGACCCGTTGCCCGACGACCTCGAGGAGCGCGCCGCCCGCGGCGACGTGCTCGCCAGCGCGGCCGGCGACCGACCCGGCCACGGCGGCGGTGGCGGCGGAGCGACGGCGTGTGGTCCTCGCCGCCCTCGACCAGCTGCCGCCCGACCAGAAGGCGGCCCTGGTGCTCGTCGACATGGAGGGCTACTCCGTCGCCGAGGCCGCCGCCATCCTCGAGGCGCCCTCCGGCACCGTGAAGAGCCGGTGTGCCCGCGGCCGGGCGCGGTTGGCCACACTGCTGAGGGGAGTGCTCGACGACACCGGCGGAACCGGCGTGCCCTCCGATGCGTCCCACCCAGACCCCGACCCCGCGCGAGGAGGTGACCCCACGTGAGCGACCGCGAGCCCGAGCTCGACCCCGAGCAGGAGCGCGTCCGGTCCCTCCTCGCCGACCTCGGGTCCGGTGCCGAGGGCCGGGCAGAGCCGCTGCCCCCCGAGGTGGCCGCCCGTCTCGACGCCACGCTCGCCGACCTGGTGGCCGAGCGCGAGACCGGCAGACCGCGAGGCCGACAACGTGGTGCCGCTGCGACGCCGCTGGATGCCGCGGCTGGCAGCCGGGGCCGCCGCCGTCATCGTCCTGGGCCTCGGCGGGATCACCGTGGCCAACCTCGGCCACCCGGGGAGCGACGACTCGGCGACATCCTCGGATGCCGGTGGTGGCACTGCCCTCCAGGAGCAGGCGCCCGCCGAGTCCGGCAGCAAGGGCGGCGACACCGCCGTCATCATGGCCGCCGGCAACCTCAGCTCGGCGCGATTCGCCGACGGGGTGCGCAGTGTCCTGCGCGAGTACCCGGACCTGCGCCCTCCCTCCCGGCTCTCGGCCCGGTCGGAGGATTCGGTACCGCGGGTGACTCCGGGAGCTTCACCGCCGGTCATGCCCAGCCAGAACTTCAAGGCCGTCTGCCCCGGCCCCACGGTCTCCGACGGCTCACGGAGCGCCTACGTCGACCTGGACGGTGAGGGCGCCGTGCTCGTCGTACACCCACCGAAGGGGACCGCCCGACTCGTGGAGGCCTGGAGCTGCGACGGCACCCGCCGATTGGCCAGCACCACCGTCGCTCCGTGAGACTGGCGGCGATGAACGCCACGAGCACGCCCACACGCGACGTCAGCGCCGAGATCGAGCTCGACGTGCGCGAGCCCGCCGAGCTGGTCTGGTCGCTGGCCGTCGCCGACGGCCCCGACCGCACCGGCGAGTCCCTCGAGGTGACCGTCGACGGCACCCCCGTCGAGGTGGAGGAGATCCGCGTCGGTGACGGCGGCAGGCTGCACGTCTGTCGTGCGCCCGTCGGTCGGCTCCGGCTCAGGTACGCCGTCTCGGTGACCGGCCGGGCCACCCCCGCCAAGGTCGACCCGGTCGACGACATCGTCTACCGCCGCCCCAGCCGCTACGCCGAGTCCGACGAGCTCGGGCCGACCGCGTGGTCGGAGTTCTCCGAGCTCGAGGGCAAGGACCTCCTCGACTCGGTCAGCTCGTGGGTCGGGACGCAGCTGTACTACGTCAGCGGTGCGAGCCGGCCCACCGACGGCGCCACCCAGACGCTGCTCGCCCGCCAGGGTGTCTGTCGCGACTTCGCCCACCTGGTCATCGCCATGCTCCGGGCGCGCAACGTGCCGGCGCGGCTGGTCGCCGTCTATGCCCCCGGGTTGTCCCCGATGGACTTCCACGCCGTGGTCGAGGCCGCGATCGACGGGCAGTGGCGGGTGGTCGACGCCACCACGCTGGCCCCGCGCCAGTCGTTGCTCCGGATCGCCACCGGTCGCGACGCCTCCGACACCGCCTTCCTCACCGTGCAGTCCGGCCGGGCCGACCTCGGGACCATGAAGGTGGAGGCCACGGCCTCCCCGGAGCTGCCGCAGGACGACCTCACCAGTCTCGTCTCCCTCACCTGACCCACGCGCCACCACGACTCCGCGTCGCTCCGGGGCCCGGAACAAGCGATGCCTACGATCTGTTCAGGCCGTACGTGAGCAAGGAGATGCAGTGACCACAGGCAACACCGAAGCCGAGACCCGCAACGTGATCATCGTCGGGTCGGGGCCCGCGGGCTACACCGCCGCGGTGTACGCCGCCCGCGCCAGCCTGAACCCGCTCCTCTTCGAGGGGTCGGTCACCGCGGGTGGTGCGCTGATGACCACCACCGAGGTCGAGAACTTCCCCGGCTTCCGCGACGGCATCCAGGGCCCGGCCCTGATGGAGGAGATGCGGGCCCAGGCCGAGCGCTTCGGCGCCGAGATCGTCTCCGACGACGTCACGGCCATGGACCTGAGTGGTGAGACCAAGACGGTCACCACCGCCGAGGGCACCTTCACCGCGCGCGCCGTGATCCTGGCCATGGGCTCGGGCTACCGCAAGCTCGGCCTGCCCGACGAGGACCGGCTGTCCGGCCACGGCGTCAGCTGGTGCGCGACCTGCGACGGGTTCTTCTTCCGCGAGCAGCACATCGCCGTCGTGGGCGGTGGCGACTCCGCGATCGAGGAGGCCACCTTCCTCTCGCGCTTCGGCAGCAAGGTGACCCTGGTCCACCGCCGCGGGGAGCTGCGTGCCTCCAAGATCATGCAGGAGCGGGCCTTCGCCGACCCCAAGATCGAGTTCGCGTGGAACTCGGAGGTCGCGAGCATCAACGGGGACGACCAGCTCACCGGGCTGACGCTGCGTGACACCGAGACCGGCGAGGAGCGCCAGCTCGACGCCACCGGCCTGTTCATCGCGATCGGCCACGACCCCCGCTCGGAGCTGCTGCACGGGCAGGTCCGGCTCGACGACGAGGGCTACGTGCTGGTCGACGCCCCCTCGACGCGCACCAACCTGACCGGCGTGTTCGCCTGCGGCGACCTGGTCGACCACCACTACCGGCAGGCGATCACTGCTGCCGGCACCGGCTGCGCGGCCGCCCTCGACGCCGAGCGCTACCTCGCCGACCTGGACTTCGCGCGCCGTCGACCCCCGCCGGCGCGGCGACCGTGGGCGCCACCGCCTGAGACTGCGCCAGGCCCGGGAAGGATTGCCGTGCCGTCGGTGTTCAACAACCAGTCCTTGAGACCAACCCCAAGAGGAGAATCAATGTCCAACCTGCAGGCCGTCACCGATGACAGCTTCGAGACCGAGGTCCTGAAGTCCGACAAGCCCGTGCTGGTCGACTTCTGGGCCGAGTGGTGCGGCCCGTGCCGCCAGGTGGGTCCGATCCTCGACGAGCTGAGCGCCGAGCACGGCGACAAGGTCACCTTCGTCAAGCTCAACGTCGACGAGAACCCGGTGACGCCGTCCACCTACCGGGTCAACGGCATCCCGACGCTGAACCTGTACAAGGACGGCGAGGTCGTCAAGCAGATCGTGGGCGCTCGCCCCAAGGCGGTGCTGCTCAAGGAGCTCGCCGACTACATCGGCTGACCACGCGCGTCCCGGAACGCACGGCCGCGGCTACTACAGTCGCGTTCCGTGAAGACGATCGTCCGACACGGGGACTCCGGTCCCGCCGTCGCCCAGATCACCGGTCTGCTCGAGCGGATCGGTCTTCTGGGCGACACCGCGTTCGAGGGTGAGCCGCCGCTCGGCGCCCTCTTCGACGACCGTGTCGAGCTCGCCGTGCGCACCTTCCAGCAGCAGCGCGGCCTCACCGTCGACGGCGTCGTCGGTCCGCTGACCTTCCGGCGCCTGGACGAGGCGCGGTGGCGACTCGGCGACCGCATCCTGACGCACCTGCCCGGCAACCTGACCGCCGGCGACGACGTCTACGCGCTGCAGCGGCGGCTGCTCGACCTCGGCTTCACGGTCGGTCGCGTCGACGGCTACTTCGGGCCGGAGACCGAGGGCGGTGTCCGCGAGTTCCAGCGCAACTTCGGCATCCCTCCCGACGGCACCTGCGGGCCGGCGACGTTCAAGGCGCTGCGGCGGCTCTCACCCATGGTCAAGGGCGGCGCCCCCAACGCGCTGCGCGCCCAGGAGCACATCCGCGACGCCGGGCCGCACCTCGGCGGCAAGATCGTCGTGGTCGACGTCGGTCGTGCCCACCACCTGCCCGAGCAGTACGCCGAGGCCGTCCGACGCGGTCCTGCACGACCTCGCCGGCCGGGTGGAGGGTCGCCTGGTCGCGACCGGGGTGCAGGCCTTCCTGACCACGCCGCGGTGGGCCGAGTCCCCCGGGGAGGAGAGCGAGCGGGCCGGCTTCGCCAACCGCACGGGCGCGGACCTGTTCCTCTCGCTCGCGCTCGACGCCGCGACCAACGCCGACGCGTCCGGCGTCTCGTCGTACTTCTTCGGCGACGCGGACCCCGACACGTGGTCGTCGGCCGGGGAGCGGTTCGCCGGGCTGGTGCAGCGCGAGATCGTGGCCCGCACCGACCTCGTCGACCTGCGCACCCACCCGAAGACGTGGGAGCTGCTGCGCAACACCCGGATGGCCGCGGTGCGCCTGGACGTGGGCTACCTGTCGAACGCCGGGGACATGGAGCGCCTGGAGGCGCCCGCGTTCCGCGACCTGCTGGCCGAGGCCATCGTGGTCGCCGTGCAGCGGTTCTACCTCTCCCCCGACATCGACTCCCGCACCGGCGTACTCCGCTTCGACGAGATCCGCGAGGGCTTTCGCCGCTGACGCGTCCTCAGTGGGACCCGATCGACCGCTGCGGCACCGGTGGCACCGCTCGCTTGCCCGACACCGGCGCCAGCAGCCGCTCGAGCCCTCGCTCGAGCTCCTCGCGCAGCGACAGCGTGGTGCGGAGGTCCATCCGCATCCGCGGGTTGAGCGCGTGCGCCCGTACCGTCGAGAACCCGACGGAGAGCAGGAAGTCCGCGGGTACGACGCAGCTGCCGGAGCGGCCGCGGGTGTCGCCGAAGGCCTCGACGGCCTTGACGCCACCGCGCTTGACGAGGTCCTTGGCCATGCCCTGGACCAGCATCCGCCCGAGGCCACCGCCCCGGTGCGCCGGGTCGACGTGTGCGGTCGTGAGCAGCACCGCGTCCGTGCTCACCGGCGCCGTGGCGAACCCGCCCACCGACGGCACCAGCACCGGCGGCGCCCAGATCATGTGGCCGACCACCTGGCCGTCGACGACCGCGACCCGCCCGCA
Organism: uncultured Actinomycetota bacterium; assembly: GCA_963698945.1. Lineage (GTDB taxonomy): Bacteria > Actinomycetota > Actinomycetes > Propionibacteriales > Nocardioidaceae > Marmoricola. Next base: position 53,461 of record CAVOST010000005.1, read on the forward strand.
CGAGCCCCACTCGCGCAGCACCATCGAGACCCAGGCCGCCTTCTCCTCCGCCTCGTGCCCGCGCACCTTGTCGCGCCGTACGGGCTCGAGCTCCCAGAACACGCAGGTCGAGCACTGCCCGAGCTGGTCGAGGTGGTCGAGTGTCAGCCGCTCGGTGTTGCGTCCCACCCGCTCATCGTAGAGCCCCCAATTCCGGGTAGTCCGAGGTCGAAAGGTCGTTCTCGAGCCCGAATCACGACCCTTCAGCCTCGGACTACCCGGAATTCGGACAGGTCACCGGAGGGTGGCGAGGAACTCCTCGATGCGGCCGATGGCCTCGGTGAGGGTGTCGAGGTCGGGGAGGGTGACCAGGCGGAAGTGGTCGGGCTCGAACCAGTTGAAGCCGGTGCCGTGGGTGACCAGGATCTTCTTGGCCCGCAGCAGGTCGATCACGAACTGCTCGTCGTCCTTGATCTCGTAGACGTCGGGGTCCAGCCGCGGGAAGCAGTACAGCGCGCCGCGCGGCTCCGCGCAGGTGACGCCCTCGATCGCGTTCAGCTGGCGCCAGGCGCTCTTGCTCTGCTCGTAGAACCGGCCGCCGGGATGGATGTACTCCTCGATCGACTGGTAGCCGCCGAGTGCGGTCTGGATGGCGTGCTGCGCGGGCACGTTGGGGCACATCCGCATGTTGGCGAGCAGGGTCAGGCCCTCGAGGAAGTCCGCCGCGAGGTGCTTGGGGCCCGAGATCATCACCCAGCCGGCGCGGTAGCCGCAGACCCGGTAGGCCTTGGACAGCCCGCTGAAGGTCAGGCACAGCACGTCGTCGTGGGCGTACGACGCCGTGTGGTGGTGCACCGCGTTGTCGAACAGGATCTTCTCGTAGATCTCGTCGCTGAAGACGACCAGCTCGTGGCGCCGGGCGATGTCGACCAGCCCCCGGATCGTGGCCTCGCTGTAGACCGCGCCCGTCGGGTTGTTGGGGTTGATGATCACCAGCCCCTGGGTCTGCGGGGTGATCTTGCGCTCGATGTCCTCGAGGTCGGGGTTCCAGTGGTCGTTCTCGTCGCAGCGGTAGTGCACCGGTTTGCCGCCCGAGAGCGAGACCGCCCCGGTCCACAGCGGGTAGTCGGGCGCGGGCACCAGGATCTCGTTGCCGTCGTCGAGGAAGGCCTGCAGCACCATCGCGATCAGCTCGGAGACGCCGTTGCCGATGAAGACGTCGTCGACGTTCGTCTCGGTCAGGCCGTGGGACTGGTAGTACTGCGCCACCGCCGTGCGCGCGGAGTAGATGCCTCGCGAGTCGGAGTAGCCCTGGGCGTCGGGCAGGTTGTGCACCATGTCGGCGACGATCGCCTCCGGCGCCTCGAAACCGAACGGGGCGGGGTTGCCGATGTTGAGCTTGAGGATCTTGTGACCCTCGGCCTCGAGCCGCTGCGCCTCGACCAGGATCGGGCCGCGCACGTCGTACCGCACGTGCTGCAGCTTGCGGCTCTGGACGATCGGGCGCATGGGAGGAGTGTCGCAGAGTCCCGCGAGGGGCCGTGCGACGATCTGCCGGTGAGAGACGTCACCTACCCGCCTGTCATCGTGAGCGCGAAAGCGCTGTTCCGGGTGCTCGGCCTGCGGTTCCAGATGCACGGGACCGAGCACGTCCCGCGCACGGGCGGGGCACTGCTGGCCTTCAACCACGTCTCCTACATCGACTTCGTCCTCGGCGGGCTTGCCGCCCACCCCTCCAAGCGGCTGGTGCGCTTCATGGCCAAGCGCGAGGTGTTCGACCACCGCATCGGCGGGCCGGTGATGCGCTCCATGCACCACATCTCCGTCGACCGGGCCGACGGCGGTGCGTCCCTGGAGGAGGCGAAGCGCTACCTCGACGCCGGCGAGGTCGTCGGCATCTTCCCGGAGGCCACCATCTCCCGCTCCTTCGAGGTCAAGGAGCTCAAGAGCGGCGCGGCGCGCATCGCGGCCCGCGCGGGGGTCCCGCTCATCCCGGTCGTGCTGTGGGGCACCCAGCGGATGATGACCAAGGACCACCCCCGCGACTTCTCGCGCGGCAAGACCATCGGGATCCGGGTCGGCGAGCCGATGTACCCGACCGGCGAGGACCCCACCAAGGAGACCCTCGAGCTGCACGACCGGCTCGCCGACCTCCTGGACCTGGCCATCACCGACTACCCGTCCGACGAGCAGCCGCCCGGCTCCTGGTGGTTGCCGGCCTCCCGGGGCGGCTCTGCGCCGACGCCGGAGCGCGCCGCCGAGCTCGACGCCGAGGAGAAGGCCGCCCGCGCGGCCCGCAAGGCAGCCCGGGGAGAGGCCGACACCGCCCAGGACGACGATCCTGCGGTCGGTTGAGCGGTACGGCGACCTATTGAGTTGTCGACAAAGCGATATCTCGCTTCATCGGTAGGGCGCTAGATCGGCCGGTCCTCCCGGTTGCGGGGGTCGATGATGCCGACGATCCGCTCCAGGTCGCTGAGGGAGGCGAACTCGATCGAGATCTTGCCCTTGCTGCGTCCCAGGTCGACCTTGACCCGCGTGTCGAGCCGGTCGCTGAGCCGGTCACCGAGGTCCTGGAGGCCAGGGGCGCTCGGCTTGGGGGTCCGGACACGCTCAGCCGCCTCTTCGCCGGGCTGACCCACGGCCAGGAGCTCCTCCAGGCCTCGCACCGAGATCCCCTCGGCCACCACGCGGCCGGCGAGGCGCTCCTGGGCGTCGTGGTCGGGGACCCCGAGCAGTGCCCGGGCGTGTCCGGCGCTGATCACACCGGCCGCCACGCGACGCTGGACCGCAGGAGAGAGATTCAGCAGCCGCAGCGTGTTGCTGATCTGGGGACGGCTGCGCCCGATCCGGCTCGCGAGGTCGTCGTGGGTGCACCCGAAGTCGTCCAGCAGCTGCCGGTAGGCCGCCGCCTCCTCCAGCGGGTTCAGCTGCGCGCGGTGGAGGTTCTCCAGCAGCGCGTCGCGCAGCATGTCGTCGTCGTCGGTCTGGCGCACGATCGCGGGGATCTTGGCCAGCCCCGCCTGGCGGGTCGCCCGCCAGCGGCGCTCGCCCATCACCAGCTCGTAGGACGACTCACCGGTACGGCGCACCACGACGGGCTGCAGCAGCCCGATCTCCTTGATGGAGTGCACCAGCTCGGCCATGGCCTCCTGGTCGAAGACCTCCCGAGGCTGGCGCGCGTTCGGGCTGATGGAGTCGACCGGGATCTCGGCGAAGTGCGCCCCCGCCACCGTTTCCGGCCGGGGCGCGGGCGTGGGCGGCGGCCGGTGGGAGATCATCGTGGCGCTGTGCTTGCCGGTGACCGAGGTCGACTCCCCGGCGTCGGCCGGAGCGAGTGGCGCGGGAGTCGGCGCCGTCGGGATCAGCGATCCCAGGCCGCGGCCCAGGCCGCCGCGGGTCGGGCTGGGACTGGTGGTCGGGTTGACGGTCATCGGTTTCCTCCAGTTTTGTCATGATTAGCAAGCTCTCGAGCCGCCTCGAGATAGCACAACGCCCCGGGGGACGCGGGGTCGTAGGTGATGACGCTCTGGCCGTAGCTCGGTGCCTCCGAGACCCTGACCGACCTCGGGATCGTCGTGCGCAGCACGCGCTCCCCGAAGTGCTGCCGGACCTCCTGGGCGACACCGGCCGCCAGGTTGGTCCGCGCGTCGTACATCGTCAGCAGGATGGTGCTGACCTCCAGATCGTCGTTGAGATGGGCTCGCACCATCTCCACGGTCTCGAGCAGCTGACCGAGCCCCTCGAGCGCGTAGTACTCCGCCTGGATCGGGATCAGCATCTCCGCCCCCGCCACCAGTGCGTTCAGCGTGAGCAGCCCCAGTGAGGGCGGGCAGTCGACGAAGACGTAGTCGAAGCGGTCCTCGTCCTCGCTCATCACCAGCGGATGCGCATGGATCGCCTTGCGCAGCCGGGTCTCCCTGGCCACCACGCTCACCAGCTCGATCTCGGCGCCGGCCAGGTCGATCGTGGCCGGAACGACGTGCAGCCGGGGAATGCTGGCGTGCTGCTGCGCCACCTCGACCATCGGTACGCCGTCCACGAGCACGTCGTAGGAGGAGGGCGTGCCGCGGACGTGGCTGATGCCGAGCGCCGTCGAGGCGTTGCCCTGGGGGTCGAGGTCGATCACCAGCGTGCGCAGACCTCCCAAGGCCAGCGCGGTGGCGACGTTGACCGTCGTCGTGGTCTTGCCGACCCCGCCCTTCTGGTTGGCCACGACCATGACTCGGGTGTGCGCCGGCCGTGGCAGGTCCTCACCGTGCCGCTGCTGGACCATGGGCGTGGGTGTTTCCGGCATTTGTGGCATGTCCGGCATACTGGGCTCTGCCAGCCGAGTCGCCGGCTCCGCCTCCTCAACGACCGCGCTCACGGTTGCTGTGGGCGCCGATGTTTCACGTGAAACAACGTCAGGTTGTGGATAACCAGGCCCTACCTGTGGATCCACACGCTCACCGGGCCAACCCAGGCCGGTGGATAACCGACGAAGCCGATTTCTCGGCCAGCCGAGTCTCCGCTCGCTCGCCACTGTCATGTGCACCATCCATCTCGTGTCGTCACATCCGTCACTTCCCTGTCATCGCCGGCCGTCGGGCGACATGGATCCCCGCCTGATGCTGATCACCGTCACGGGAGGCGTGAGCCACTGCTCCCCGACGGTGACCAGGCGGGCATCGGTGCCTCCGCACCGGCGGATCGTCGCTCGAGACCCCTCGAGCTCGGCTGCGGCCGACGCGCCCTTCATGGCCAGCACGAGGCCGCCAGATCGGGCGAGGGGAAGGGACCAGCCGGCGAGGCGCTCCATGGGAGCCACTGCTCGGGAGGTCACGACGTCGAACCCCATCTCGAATCCTGTTTCACTGTGCGCGTCCTCGGCCCGTCCGCGATGGACACTGACGTTGGACAGCCCCATCTTGAGCACAGCGAAGTCCAGAAACGTGGAGCGACGCAGCATTGGCTCCAGCAATTTCACGCGGATGTCGGGGCGCCGGATCGCCAGCACGATCCCGGGCAGGCCGGCCCCGCTGCCGACGTCGCACACCGTGCTGTCGGCGGCGATCAGGTCTGTCAGTACGGCGCAGTTCAGGAGGTGGCGCTCCCAGAGGCGTGGTACCTCGCGCGGACCGATGAGCCCACGGACCGTGGCCTCACCGGCGAGCAGGTCGGCGTAGGCCTCCGCAATCGGCAGTTGGAGACCGAACACCCCCCGAGCCGTTTCCGGCGCGGGGGGTGTTTCACGTGAAACATCGGGCATGGCCAGGAAACTACTGGGCGACGACACCGGCAGCGCCCAAGCCGCGGGCGTGGCGAGGTTTCACGTGAAACCAAACGCTGGCGGCCTCGCGGGTTCGGCCGGCGCAGCCAGTTCAGGCCGGCAGTACCACGACGTAGCGGCGTGGCTCGACGCCCTCGGACTCCGAGGTCAGGCCGGCGGCCGCGACGACGTCGTGGACGACCTTGCGCTCGAAGGGCGACATCGGGTCGAGCTCGACGCGCTCCCCGGACTCCTGGACGCGGGTGACGATCTCGCCCGCCAGCTCCTCGAGCTTCTCGCGCCGACCGGCCCGGTGGCCGCTGACGTCGAGCATCAACCGCGACCGCTCACCGGTCTCGCGGTAGACGGCCAGCCGGGTCAGCTCCTGGAGTGCCTCGAGCACCTCGCCCTGGTCGCCGACGAGCTCGGGCACCTCGGCGCCCACGATCGACACGGTCGCCCGGTCGCCCTCGACGTCCATGTCGAGGTCACCGTCGAGGTCGGCGATCTCGAGCAGCTCCTCGAGGTAGTCGGCCGCGATCTCGCCTTCCTGCTCCAGGCGCTGGCGCCGGCTCGGACGCGACGCGGCGTCCCCGTCCTCGGAGTCCTCGAGTCCCGAGTCGCCGGCGTCATCTGCTTCATCTGCGTCGTCGGTGGCGCCTGAGTCCACGCCGTCCTCCGACTCGGTCTCCTCGACGGGCTCGGTCGCCACCGCCACCTCGTCGGCGTCCGGGGCGGCGTCCGGCGCCTCGTCGGGCTCAGCGCCCGTCTCGGCGGTCGTCAGGTCCTCGTCGGTTCGCTGCTCGGTCATGATGCCTGTTCTCCCTCATCGCTCTGGTCGCTCGGGGGGTTGGAGTCCTGCGGGCTGCCCTGCTGCTGACTCTTCTGGTTCTTCTGCTGGTTCTTCTGGTTGGGCTGGGGCCGCGGCGGCTGCTTCTTGCGCTGTGAGCGCGACTGCTTCTTGGGCTGCTGTCGCGGAGCGGGGCGCGGGTCCTCCTCCACCACCGTCGGTGTGTCCTGGGGCCCCGACACCGCGTCGGGCTCGGCCTGCCCCTTGCGCTTGCGCTTCTCGGCGTCGCGCTGTTCCTTCTGGCGGGCGGCCTCGGTGTTGGGCGCGGGGTTGTTGCGGATGACGTAGAACTGCTGGCCCATCGTCCAGATGTTCGACGTGGTCCAGTACATGATCACGCCGATCGGGAAGAACGGCCCGGACAGCACGAAGGTGAACGGCAGGATGTAGAGCAGCAGCTTCTGCTGCTGCGCGTAGGGGCCGGTCAGCGCGTCGGCCGGCATGTTCTTGCTCATCAGCTGTCGCTGGGTCAGGAACGTCGTCGACACCATGATGACGACCATCACGGCCGCGACGACCTTGATGCTGGTGCTGCCGCCGTCGTTGATGAAGCTGTCGGAGAGCGTGCCACCGAAGATGGGCGCCTCGGCGAAGCTCCGGGCCAGCTCGTTGGTGAGCACGCCGTGGCCCTTGCCCTCCTTGGCCGCGATGTCGAGCAGGCGGAACAGCGCGATGAAGATCGGGATCTGCACGATCAGCGGGAGGCAGGACGCGAACGGGTTGGTCTTGGTCTCCCGGTAGAGGTTCATCGTCTCCTGGGCGAGACGCTCCCGGTCGTGGCCGTACTTCTTCTGCAGCTCCTTGACGCGCGGCTGGAGCAGCTGCATGTTCCGGCTGGACTTGATCTGCTTGACGAACAGCGGGATCAGCGCCGCCCGGACCACCAGGGTCAGCCCGATGATCGAGAGCGCCCACGTGACGCCGCTGTCGGCACCGAAGACCGGGCTGAGCATCGAGTGCCAGGCGACGAGCACCACGCTGATGACGTAGTACAGCGGCTCCATGATGAAGGAAAAGATGTCGCCCACGCTGGTTCAGGCTCCTCGGGTCATCTTGGAATGCGGAGGGACTGGGTCATACCCACCCAAAGCCCACGGATGGCAGCGCCCGATCCGGCGCAGCGCCAGCCACGTCCCCTTCACACTGCCATGCACGGTGATGGCTTCGAGCGCGTAGGCCGAGCACGAGGGGTAGTAGCGGCACACCTGCCCGTACAACGGGCTGATCGCGAACCGGTAGCCACGCAGCAGCGCGATCAGGACGTGCTTCATCCGCGGGCTCGCACGCCGTCGAGGCAGCGCTGCAGCTCGGCACCGAGCTCGGCGTACGACGCCTCGGCCGCCGCCGGCAGGGCGCGCAGGACGAGAAGGGAGCCGTCGGGCACCTGGTCGAGGTGCTCACGGGCGAGGTGGCGCAGCCGCCGCTTCACGAGGTTGCGGGTGACCGCCGGACCGACCGCCTTCGAGACCACCAGCCCAACACGGGGGGTGGCGACGACAGGGGTAGCACCGGGCAGGGGCGCGAGCAGGTGCGCCACGAGCAGGGGGCCGCCGCAACGGTGGCCTCGCCGGACCACCTCACGGAAGGTCGCAGGAGAGGTCAGGCGCTGACGAGCGGGAAGCACGCCTGGGATGCCGGACTCTCGACGCTCAGGCGGCGAGGCGAGCGCGGCCCTTGCGGCGCCGCGAGGAGAGGATGGAGCGCCCGGCTCGCGTGCGCATGCGCAGACGAAACCCGTGCGTCTTGTGGCGCCGACGGTTGTTCGGCTGGAAGGTGCGCTTGCTCAACGTGCTCACTCCGCTCGCGGGGCTGACAAATCAGGTGGTCGAAATCCAGGTGGTCGACGCAGGAAAAGGGTGGGGCTTCGGCACGCGGCGCCACGTCCGTGAGGACGTCGTGGGCACGCTGCACCAGTCGACCCGGTTTCGACCTCCCAACGGTACGCGGTGCGATGGAGGGGGGTCAATTTCGGCGGCTGCGTGCGGACATCCTCTCCACTACGCGCCCACCGAGCAGGTTTCACGGCGAGTCGCGCGCGACACGCCGGGGGTCTGTGGATTCCTCCGGAAGCCTGTGGACAACGTGTTGATCCACAGGCTGGACGGTTGTTAGCGTCCACCCTCCGGGCCGTGGTGTGGAGCCGCGAGGATTTCCCCCCAATTCGGGCATCCTTCGACATTGCACAAGCTGTGGACAAAGGTGTGGAGTCGTCTCCGCAGTCCAGTCCTGCCATGCCCGGACTCGAGTGGACTGGGAGGCGCACACCGCGTGGATGCTGGACATGAACGCACGGGACATGACCAGACGAGCGGGGGGAGTAGCCAGGCAGGGCAGCACGAGCCTCGCCTGGAGTCGCTGTGGAGCGCGATCGTCGACAACCTGCCTCCGAACCAGAAGATCTGGCTCACCTCCAGCCGGCCGTTGATGCTCGCGGAGAACACCGCCGTGGTGGCGGTGCCCAACGAGTTCACCCGCACCCAGCTCGAGGGCCGGTTGCGCACCCGGATCGAGGACACCCTCAGCGACCGGCTCGGCAAGCCGGTGCGCCTGGCCGTGAGCGTGGACCCCTCGCTGGAGGAGGAGATGGAGGAGATGCCCGACCTCGCCGCCATCCAGAGCGCGGTCGCCGCCCAGGAGGCCGCCCAGGGGGGTGCACCGTCCGCGCCGCGCGACTCCTATTTGCCGACTCATCGACATGACCAGTTGTCGACAAAGCCACAAGGGGGCCCGTCGACGAGTGCCTCGCTGACCACCGGCATCCCGGACAGCCCGCTCAACCCGCGCTACTCCTTCGAGACCTTCGTGATCGGCTCCAGCAACCGCTTCGCCCACGCGGCCGCGGTCGCCGTCGCCGAGGCGCCCGGCAAGGCCTACAACCCGCTGCTGGTCTACGGCGACTCCGGACTGGGCAAGACCCACCTGCTCCACGCCATCGGCCACTACGTCCGCAACCTGTGGACCGGCGCCCGGATCCGCTACGTCTCCTCCGAGGCCTTCACCAACGACGTGATCAACGCGATCAAGGACGCCAACACCGCCGCGCTGCAGCGGCGCTACCGCGACGTCGACGTGCTCCTGGTCGACGACATCCAGTTCCTCGAGGGCAAGCAGCAGACGCAGGAAGAGTTCTTCCACACCTTCAACACCCTCCACAACGCCAACAAGCAGATCGTCATCAGCTCCGACCGGCCGCCGAAGCGGCTGACCCAGCTCGAGGACCGGCTGCGCAACCGGTTCGAGTGGGGGCTGCTGACCGACGTGCAGCCGCCCGACCTCGAGACGCGCATCGCCATCCTGCGCAAGAAGGCCGCGGCCGACCGGCTCTCGGCGCCGGCCGACGTGCTGGAGTTCATCGCCTCCCGCATCCAGACCAACATCCGCGAGCTCGAGGGCGCGCTGATCCGGGTCACCGCCTTCGCGAGCATCAACCAGCAGGACGTCGACATGACGCTGGCCGAGATCGTCCTGAAGGACCTGATCCCCGAGGGGGGCGAGCCCGAGGTCACCGCGGGGCTGATCATCGCCCAGACCGCGTCGTACTTCGGCTTCTCCATCGAGGACCTCTGCGGACCCAGCCGCACCCGGGCCCTGGTCACCGCACGCCAGATCGCGATGTACCTGTGCCGCGAGCTCACCGAGCTGTCCCTGCCGAAGATCGGGGCCCAGTTCGGCGGCCGCGACCACACCACCGTGATGAACGCCGACCGACGCATCCGCAAGGACCTCGCCGAGCGACGCAACGTCTTCCACCAGGTCACCGAGCTCACCACCCGGATCAAGCAGCAGGCGAAGACGGCCTGAACTACATCGGCGCAAGATGTGGTTCGCAGGCCGAATTCCGGTGGAGGCCCGCGGGACAGGTTGTGGACAACCCGGTGGCGGCGCCCACAGGGGGCCGCTCCACCCACACGAACGTGTGGTTCGCACACCCTGGATCCACACGCCGTCCACCGGCCCACTCCCGGGCTGACCTGCGCGGACGGGGGTTGTCCACAGAATCCACCGCACCTACTACTACTGCGGGAATTCCAATTGATTCCTCGTCGTCCCATCACAGCTGCGAGCGGTGAGGTGTGGAGAACCCGAACCGTGACAGGATGCTCTTCCCCGATCGAGCACCGAGAGGTAACGACAAGTGAAGTTCCGCGTCGAACGTGACGTCCTCGCCGACGCCGTCGCCTGGACGGCCCGCGCTCTCCCGATCCGCCCCAGCTCGCCGGTGCTCGCGGGTCTGCTGATCGAAGCCGGCAGCTTCCCGGACGGGGCAGGCGAAGGCACGACCGAGGGTCTGCAGCTCTCCACCTTCGACTACGAGACCTCCGCGCGGGCCACCCTGAACGCCGACGTGACCGAGGAAGGCAGGGCGCTGGTGTCGGGCCGGCTGCTCGCCGACATCTGCCGCAGCCTGCCCAACAAGCCGGTGGAGCTGAGCATCGAGGGCGTCAAGGTCTCGCTGACCTGCGGCTCAGCTCGGTTCAGCCTCCAGACGATGCCCGTGGAGGACTACCCGACGCTCCCGCAGATGCCCGAGTCGCGCGGCACCGTCTCGAGCGCATCCTTCGCGGGCGCCGTGGCCCAGGCCGTGACGGCCGCGGGTCGCGACGACATGCTCCCGGTGCTCACCGGCGTGCGCGTCGAGCTCGACGGCGACTCGATCACGATGCTGGCCACCGACCGGTTCCGGCTCTCGCAGCGCGAGCTCACCTGGACCCCGGGCACGCCCGACATCGACGCCGCGGCGCTGGTGCCCGCCCGCGTTCTCGCCGACACCGCCAAGGCGCTGACCGGTGGCAGCGAGATCTCGATCGCGCTGTCGTCCCCGGGCGGCGGTGGCGGCGCCGGCGAGGGCATCATCGGCTTCGAGGGCTCGGCCGGCGGCGGGATACGTCGTACGACGACCCGGCTGCTCGACGGCGAGTTCCCCAAGGTCCGGTCGCTGTTCCCCAGCGAGCACCTGACCCTGGCGCGGGTCGACAAGGCCTCGCTGGTCGACTCGGTCAAGCGCGTCGCGCTCGTGGCCGAGCGCAACACGGCCGTGCAGCTGGCCTTCTCCGACGGCGTCCTCACGCTCGACGCCGGCTCGGGCGAGGAGGCGATGGCGAGCGAGTCGCTGGAGGCCAACGTCACCGGTGACGACATCACGACCGGTTTCAACCCGGCGTACCTCCTCGACGGTCTGACCGCGATCGAGGCGCCGGTCGTGGAGCTGGCCTTCACACAGCCCAGCAAGCCCGTCGTACTGTCGGGCGTGGACTCCCTCGACGGGGACGCGGACACCGCCTTCCGGTACCTCCTGATGCCGCGGCGACTGCTCTCGTGACGTCGGGGTACCACCCAGGGCACAAGCTCACGAGGTAGCACGACGGAGGAGCACCCATGGACATCGGACTGATCGGCCTGGGCAAGATGGGCGGCAACATGCGCGAGCGCATGCGCAACGCCGGTCTGACCGTGGTGGGCTTCGACCGAAATCCCGACGTCAGCGACGTCTCCTCCCTCGAGGAGCTGGTCGAGAAGCTGCCGAGTCCCAAGGTCGTCTGGGTGATGGTGCCGGCCGGCGACCCCACCAAGGCGACCATCGAGGAGCTCGGGGGGCTGCTGTCCGAGGGCGACCTGGTCGTCGACGGCGGCAACTCGAAGTGGACCGACGACCAGGCCAACGCCGCGATGCTCGGCGAGAAGGGCATCGGCTTCGTCGACTGCGGCGTCTCCGGTGGCGTCTGGGGGCTGAAGAACGGCTACGCCCTGATGTACGGCGGCCCTGACGACGACGTCGCCAAGGTGATGCCGGCCTTCGAGGCGCTCAAGCCGCCGGGCGAGTCCGGCATGGTCCACGCGGGCAAGACCCCGGGGGCCGGCCACTTCGCCAAGATGGTTCACAACGGCATCGAGTACGCCATGATGCAGGCCTACGCCGAGGGCTGGGAGCTGCTCGAGAAGGTCGACCTGGTCGACAACGTCACCCAGATCTTCGACTCCTGGCGCGAGGGCACCGTGATCAGGTCCTGGCTGCTCGACCTCCTCGTCGCCGCGCTCGAGGAGGACACCCACCTCGACAAGATCCGTGGCTACGCCGAGGACTCCGGGGAGGGTCGCTGGACGGTGCAGGCCGCCATCGACAACGCCGTCCCCATGCACGTGATCGCGGCGTCGCTGTTCGCGCGGTTCAGCTCCCGCCAGGACGACAGCCCGGCGATGAAGGCCATCTCGGCCATGCGCAAGGGGTTCGGCGGCCACGCCACCAGGGGTGAGACGCCGCCCACCACCGCTGACGTGGACTCACCGGCCGACAAGTAGCCGCTTGTACGTCGCCCACCTGTCCCTGCACGACTTCCGCTCGTACGACGACCTGGAGGTCGATCTCGAGCCGGGCGTGACCTCCTTCGTCGGGCGCAACGGGCAGGGCAAGACCAACATCGTCGAGGCCATCGACTACCTGTCACGGCTGGCCTCGCACCGGGTCTCGAGCGACCAGCCGCTCGTCCGCAGCGGTGCGGCACACGCCGTGGTGCGCGCGGCCGTGGTCCGTGACGACCGCACGGCCGTGCTGGAGGTCGAGATCAACCCGGGGAAGTCCAACCGGGCGAGGGTCAACCGCGCCCCGCTGCCGAGGGCGCGCGAGCTCGTCGGGCTGGTCCGCACCGTCGTGTTCGCCCCCGACGACCTGGCCCTGGTCAAGGGCGATCCCGGGGAACGCCGCCGGTTCGCCGACGACCTGCTGGTGCTCCAGTCACCCCGCTACGCCGGCACCCGGGCCGACTACGACCGGGTGCTGAAGCAGCGCACCTCGCTGCTGCGCACGGCCCGGGCCCGGGGCGCTGCCGCGGACTCGATGCTGGCCACGCTCGAGGTCTGGGACGAGCGGCTCGCGCGGCTGGGGGCGGAGATCATGGTGGCCCGAGCCCGGCTGGTCGAGGAGATCAACCCGTTGCTGGGCAAGGCCTACGAGGCGGTGGCCCGCGGCGCCGCCCGTGACGACGCGATGCTGGAGTACAAACCGAGCTTCGAGCCCGCCGACGGCTTCGAGACGGGCCTCGAGCAGGCGATGCTGGCCGAGATCGCCCGGCGACGCCAGGACGAGCTGGACCGTGGCGTCTCCCTGGTGGGCCCGCACCGCGACGATCTCGTGTGCTCGCTGGGCGACCTGCCGGTCAAGGGCTACGCCAGCCACGGCGAGGGCTGGTCGTTCGCGCTGGCCATGCGGCTGGCGTCGTACGAGCTCCTGCGCAGCACCGGCGACGACCCGATCCTGGTCCTCGACGACGTCTTCGCCGAGCTGGACGCCGGGCGCCGTGCCCAGCTGGCCGAGCTGGTCGCCGGCGCCGAGCAGGTGCTGGTGACGGCGGCCGTCCTGGACGACATCCCCGAGACGCTGCGTGGGCGCCGCTTCGAGGTCGCTGACGGGCAGGTCCGGCCCGGTGCCTGAGGAGCAGACTGGCCCTGTGCAACCGGAGCCGGAGGAGTCGCGGCCCGAGCAGGCCCATGACGAGACCGGGCTCGACCTGGCCAGGTCGATCGCGCGCGGCCTCGCCGGCCGACCCCGAGGAAAGGACGAGAAGCAGCAGGGCTCGCGCGACCGCGCCCGGCAGCGCCCGCGCCGCCGGCCGCAGGAGACGATCAGCAGCGGCGCCCACCCCGACGACCGCGACCCGCAGACCCTCGACGCCGCGCTCGGCCGGTTCGTCGGGGAGCAGGGGTGGGAGACCGAGCTGCGGGTGCACGGGGTCTTCGCGCGCTGGTCCTCGCTGGTCGGCAACGACGTCGCCGAGCACGCCCATCCGGAGTCCCTGGCCGAGGGCCGGCTCGTCGTCCGGACCGACTCGACGGCCTGGGCGACCCAGATCAAGCTGCTCGCGAGCGACCTGGTGCGGCGGCTCAACGAGGTGCTCGGGGACGGCACCGTGACCGGCATCGACGTGGTCGGACCACGGGCTCCGTCATGGACTCGCGGCCGGTTCCGCGTCAAGGGCCGCGGCCCCCGGGACACCTACGGCTGAGACGCCCACAGGAGCCGTTGCGGGGCCCATCGCCGGTATGGGGAGTCGGCCGCCCCCCTGAACCGGGCGCATCGGGCCGGTTCCGCGCCTCTGAGGGGCATTTTTGGGCCGGGATCCCCAAAGTCTGTGGACGGGTGGCGTGATTGTGCGCGTGTGACGGGTAGACTGGGCGCTGGTCGCCGAACCTCGTGTGTGGCGGCCATTGTGATGTCGAGGCAGTGCTGCCGCCACCCGTGCGCGGCACCAACAGAACAGGACCTCTGCGTGGCCGACGAGATCGAGACGACCGAGCCCAACCCGCAGATCCCCGACGACCACCCGACCGCCCCAGACGTCGTGCCGGCGAGCCTGGCCGAGGGGCACAGCGTCGAGGCGGGCAACTACGACGCCAGCGCGATCCAGGTCCTCGAGGGCCTCGAGGCGGTGCGCAAGCGCCCCGGCATGTACATCGGCTCCACGGGCGAGCGCGGCCTGCACCACCTGGTGCAGGAGGTCGTCGACAACTCCGTGGACGAGGCGCTGGCCGGCCACTGCGACCTGGCCGAGATCACGCTGATGCCCGATGGCGGTGTCCAGGTCACCGACAACGGCCGGGGCATCCCGGTCGACGTCCCCCCGGGTCAGGAGCTCCCGGCGGTCACGGTCGTGCTGACGGTGCTCCACGCCGGTGGCAAGTTCGGCGGCAGCGGCTACAAGGTCTCCGGTGGTCTCCACGGCGTCGGTGTCTCGGTGGTCAACGCCCTCTCCAAGCGGCTCGAGGTCGAGGTGCGCCGCGACGGCTACACCTGGTTCCAGTCCTTCTCGATGGGCGTCCCCGACGCTCCGCTGGAGCAGCGCGAGCCCACCGACGAGACCGGTACGACGACCCGCTTCTGGGCCAACGACGGACATCTTCGAGTCCACCGACTACTCCTTCGAGACGCTGGCCAACCGGTTCCGCGAGATGGCCTTCCTCAACAAGGGCCTGGAGATCGTCGTACGCGACGAGCGGCCGAAGGCCCTCGAGATCGCCGAGGCGGTCACCGACGACACCGTCTCCGACGAGGACGTCTCCGCGGGCCACGACGCCCTGCGCGGCACCGTGACCGGCGGGATGGAGCGTCGCTTCAAGTACGACCGGGGCCTCGTCGACTTCGTCGAGCACCTCAACAAGAGCAAGCAGGTCGCCAACCCCACGATCATCAACTTCGAGGCCGAGACACCCGAGTCCTCCGAGAACCACATGAGCCTCGAGCTGGCGATGCAGTGGAACCTCACCTACACCGAGTCGGTGCACACCTTCGCCAACACCATCAACACCCACGAGGGCGGCACCCACGAAGAGGGGTTCCGCGCGTCGCTGACCACCCTGGTCAACAGCTGGGGCGAGGAGTGGGGGCTGATCAAGAAGCCCGAGGACCGCGTGAAGGGCGACGACATCCGGGAGGGCCTGACCGCGATCATCTCGATCAAGCTCGCCGAACCCCAGTTCGAGGGACAGACGAAGACCAAGCTCGGCAACACCGAGGCCAAGGGCTTCGTCCAGCGCCTCGTCAACGACCAGCTCGGCGACTGGTTCGAGAAGAACCCCGCCGAGGGCAAGGACATCGTCCGCAAGGCCCAGGCCGCGGCGCAGGCCCGCGTGGCCGCACGCAAGGCCCGCGACCTGGCCCGCTCGCGCAAGGGCCTGCTCGGCGGCGGCGGACTCCCGGGCAAGCTGAGCGACTGCCAGTCGACCAACCCCGAGGAGTGCGAGGTCTTCATCGTCGAGGGCGACTCCGCGGGAGGTTCGGCACGTCAAGGCCGCGATCCGCGGATCCAGGCGATCCTGCCGATCCGCGGCAAGATCCTCAACGTCGAGAAGGCTCGCCTCGACAAGGTCCTCGCCAACACCGAGGTGCAGGCGATCATCTCCGCGCTCGGCACGGGCGTGCACGAAGAGTTCGACATCGACAAGCTGCGCTACCACAAGATCGTGCTGATGGCCGATGCCGACGTCGACGGCCACCACATCAACACGTTGCTGCTGACGCTGCTGTTCCGGTTCATGAAGCCGCTCATCGAGAACGGCTACGTCTACATGGCCCAGCCGCCGCTGTACCGGCTGCGCTGGAACAAGCCGGCCGAGCACGAGTTCGTGTACTCCGACGGCGAGCGTGACCTGCTGATGCGCGACGGTCTCGCCCAGGGCAAGAAGCTGCCCAAGGAGAACCCCGTCCAGCGTTACAAGGGTCTCGGTGAGATGAACGCCGAGGAGCTGTGGGAGACCACCATGGACCCCAGCCAGCGACTGATGCTGCAGGTGAGCATCGAGGACGCCGCGCAGGCCGACGAGATGTTCTCGGTGCTGATGGGCGAGGACGTCGAGCAGCGCCGCTCGTTCATCCAGCGCAATGCCAAGGACGTCCGCTTCCTAGATATCTGACGCCCATGCGTCGACAGGCTCCCGCCCGCGTGGTTTCGACAGGCTCGACCACCGTAGAGAAAGCTGAGCGATGACCGATCTGCCTCCCGAGCCCCCCGAGGACAACCCGCGCGTGCGCGTCGTGGAGCTCCAGGACGAGATGCAGCAGTCCTACATCGACTACGCGATGGCCGTGATCGTCGGCCGGGCGCTGCCCGACGTACGCGACGGTCTCAAGCCGGTGCACCGCCGGGTGCTGTACGCGATGTACGACGGCGGCTACCGCCCCGACCGCGGCTTCTCCAAGTGCTCGCGCGTGGTCGGCGACGTGATGGGCCAGTACCACCCCCACGGCGACTCCGCGATCTACGACACCTTGGTCCGGCTCGCCCAGCCCTGGGTGATGCGCGCGCCGCTGATCCACGGGCAGGGCAACTTCGGCTCGCCCGGCAACGACGCCGCTGCCGCGATGCGCTACACCGAGTGCCGGATGGCGCCGCTGGCGCTGGAGATGGTGCGGGACATCGAGCAGGACACCGTCGACTTCCAGCCGAACTACGACGGCCGCTCCGAGGAGCCGACGGTGCTGCCGGCGCGCTACCCCAACCTGCTGGTCAACGGCTCGGCCGGCATCGCGGTCGGGATGGCCACCAACATCCCGCCGCACAACCTGCGTGAGGTGGCCGAGGGAGCCCAGTGGGCGCTGGAGCACCCTGACGCCACGCGCGAGGAGCTGCAGGACGCGCTCATCGAGCGCATCAAGGGCCCCGACTTCCCCAACGGCGCACTGATCGTCGGACGCGAGGGCATCGAGCAGGCCTACCGCACGGGTCGTGGGTCGGTCACCCAGCGCGCCGTGATCGAGATCGACGAGGACGCCAAGGGCCGGACCTGCATCTCCATCACCGAGCTGCCCTACATGGTCAACCCGGACAACCTGGCGCTGAAGATCGCCGAGCTGGCCGACGCCGGCAAGGTGCAGGGCATCGCCGACGTCCGCGACGACTCCTCGGGCCGCACCGGCCAGCGGCTCGTCATCGTGCTCAAGCGCGACGCCGTCGCACGCGTGGTGCTCAACAACCTGCTCAAGCACACCGAGCTGCAGACCAACTTCAGCGCCAACATGCTGGCGCTGATCGACGGGGTGCCGCGCACGCTCACGATCGACCAGTTCATCAGCGCGTGGGTGGACCACCAGATCGAGGTCATCCAGCGCCGCACCCGCTACCGCCTCGCCGAGGCCGAGCGTCGCGCCCACGTGCTGCGCGGTCTGGCCAAGGCGCTGGACATGCTCGACGAGGTGATCGCGCTGATCCGGCGCTCGCCCGAGGTCGAGGACGCCCGCCTGGGCCTGATGGAGCTCCTGGAGATCGACGAGATCCAGGCCACCGCGATCCTGGACATGCAGCTGCGCCGGCTGGCTGCTCTGGAGCGCCAGCGGATCATCGACAACCTCGCCGAGATCGAGCTCGAGATCGCCGACCTCGAGGACATCCTGGCCAACGAGGCCAGGCAGCGACAGATCGTCGGCGAGGAGCTCGCCGCCCTCGTGGAGAAGTACGGCACCGAGCGCCGTACCCAGATCATCGCCGCCGACGGCGACCTCTCGATGGAGGACCTGATCCCCGACGAGGAGCTCGTCGTGACGATCACGCGCGGCGGCTACGCCAAGCGCACCCTCGCCAGCAACTACCGGACCCAGCGACGGGGCGGCAAGGGCGTTCGCGGCGCCACCCTCCGCGGGGATGACGTCGTCGAGCACTTCATGGCGACCTCGAACCACCACTGGCTGCTGTTCTTCACCACGGCGGGTCGCGTCTACCGCACCAAGGCCTACAACCTGCCCGAGGCCTCGCGCGACGCCAAGGGCGGCCACGTCGCCGGCCTGCTCTCCTTCCAGCCGGACGAGCAGATCGCGCAGGTGCTGGCGATCCGTGACTACGAGCAGGCGCCGTACCTCGTCCTCGCCACCCGCTCCGGGCTGGTGAAGAAGACCCGCCTCGGCGACTACAACAGCCCACGGCAGGCCGGCGTCATCGCCATCAACTTCCGTGAGGACGACGACGAGCTGATCGGGGCCGAGCTCGTCGACAGCGACGACGACATCCTGCTCGTCTCCCGGCGGGGCCAGGCCATCCGGTTCACCGCCGACGACACCCAGCTGCGGCCCATGGGACGCGCCACCTCGGGTGTCATGGGGATGAAGTTCCGCGACGGCGACTCGCTGCTGTCGATGTCGGTGATCCGGGCGGCGCAGGTCGCTCTCGAGGAGGGCGGCGAGGCCGAGAAGCCGCAGTACGTCTTCACCATCACCGACGGCGGCTTCGCCAAGCGCACCTCGATCTCCGACTACCGCACGCAGTCCCGTGGCGGCCTCGGCATCAAGGCGATGTCGCTGACCAACGAGGACCGCGGTGGCCTGGTCGGCGCGTTCATCGTGGTGGAGGGCGACGAGATCCTCTCGATCACCTCCGGCGGGCAGGTCGTCCGCAGCCCGATCGACGAGCAGATCCGCGCGACGGGCCGGGCGACCATGGGCGTGCGGTTCGTGACGCCCAAGAACGGCGACAGCGTCGCGGTCGTCGCCCGCAGCATCGAGCGCGACGCCGAGATCGAGGAAGCGGTCGAGGAGGCGATCGAGGAGGCTGCCGAGGAGAGCCGCCGAGGAGACCGCCGTCGAGGCCAGCTGAGCCCCCCGAGTCGTCGGAGTCCGAGGACGCCGGTGCGACAATCAGCGGCGAGACCACTGGCGGTGGGGAGGACGAGGACTGATGGCCGACGACGGCGACCGACCGCTCGCCCCTCGCCGCAGCCTCAAGGGCCCGGTGCTTCCGCCACCGCCCCCTGAGCTCGCGGAGCAGGCCAAGAAGCGCGAGGAGGAGGAGCGGGCCGCTCAGGCCGCCCGCGACCGCAAGGAGTCCGAGCGGGAGGCTCGCCGGCAGGCTCAGGCCAAGGCGCGCGAGGAGAAGGCCGCACAGAAGAATGCGCAGAAGGCCGCTGCGGATCAGAAGCGCGCCGAGGAGAAGTTGGCCCGCGACGAAGCCCGCCGCGAGCAGGCCGAGAAGAAGGTCGCCGAGGACCGGCGCCGCGCCGAGGAGCGGGCCGCCGCGAAGAAGCAGGCCGACGAGGCGGAGCAGGCTGCGCAGGCTGAGAAGGCCAGGACGCGCGAGGCCGAGCAAGCCAAGGCGCGTGACGCCGAGCAGGCCAGGACCCGTGAGCAGTCCGACCGCGAGGAGGAGAACGCGCGGATGACCGCAGCGATCGCCGCGGCCACGGGCAGCAAGCCGCCTGCCGCCGCCGAGAAGCCGGCGCCCCCGACGGTGGAGACTGCCGCTGTCCAGGCCCCGGCCCCGACTCCGTCGCCGGCCCCGACCTCCATATCTCCCAGCGCCACTCCCACCGGCAAGTCGTCACGGCGACAGGCGCGCAAGCCTCGGCGGGCCCAGCTCCGGTTGGTGCAGATCGACGCCTGGTCGGTGATGAAGACCTCGTTCCTGCTCTCCGTGGCCCTCGGGATCGTGCTCGTCGTCGCAGTCGCGATCATCATGTCCGTGCTCGGCGCCGCCGGAGTCTGGGACTCGATCAACTCGATCGTGCAGCAGGCGGTCGGCAGCGACGGCAGCCAGCAGTTCGACATCCAGCAGTACGTCGGAGCCTCGCGCGTCCTCGGTTTCACCATGATCGTGGCGGTGATCGACGTCATCCTGATCACCGCGATCGCCACGCTCGCGGCCTTCCTCTACAACCTCTCCGCCGCCCTCCTGGGTGGCATCGAGGTGACCCTTGCCGAGGACTGAGGCGACCCCTCAGAGAAGCCCGAACCGTTTTGGGGCAGGTCGTGAGGGTGGGGTAGCCTTCCCACTCGGTCCGTCTCCCTGTCCACCGCAGCGACCGGCCACCCGGGCCTATAGCTCAGACGGTTAGAGCGCTTCCCTGATAAGGAAGAGGTCAGAGGTTCAAGTCCTCTTAGGCCCACCATCTCTCCTGTCCCCGCCAGCGATGCGTCATACGAGTTGGCGCCAATGGCTCGCATCTCGCATGACGTCCCGCGCGACGTCGTACGAAGTGGTCGCCATGGGTCGCGGTTCGTATGACGCAGGGGCGGTCTTCTGGCATCGACCTGGGTCTATACCCTAGGGGGGTATGGTAATCTCAAGACATGAGCGAGACATCGGTGCACCCGGGCTACATGAGCCGCAAGGACGACTACCTCAAGCGGATGCGACGCATCGAGGGGCAGGTCAAGGGGATCGAGCGGATGGTCTCCGAGGAGCAGTACTGCATCGACATCCTGACCCAGGTCTCCGCCGTCACCAAGGCGCTCCAGGCCGTCTCGCTCGGGCTGCTCGACGAGCACATGGCGCACTGCGTCCAGGACGCGGTACGCGCGGGCGGTCCCGACGCCGAGGCGAAGCTGCGCGAGGCCTCCGAGGCCATCGCCCGCCTCGTCCGCTCCTGAGAGGATCCACATGAGCACGCACACCAGTGAGTACGTCGTCACCGGGATGACCTGCGGGCACTGCGTCGCGTCGGTGTCCGAGGAGGTCGGCGAGATCGCCGGCGTCACCGACGTGCAGGTCGACCTCGCCAGCGGCGGGGTCACCCTGAGAAGCGACCGGCCCGTGTCCGAGGCAGAGGTGAAGGCAGCGGTCGAAGAGGCCGGCTACCGACTGGCATGAGCACCACGACCGAGCACACGTCCGTCGAGCTCGACATCACCGGGATGACCTGCGCCTCCTGTGCCAACCGGATCGAGCGCAAGCTCAACAAGCTGCCCGGAGTGAGCGCGACGGTGAACTACGCCACCGAGAAGGCGGCGGTGACCAACGAAGGTGCCGTGACCCCCGGCGAGCTCGTCGCCGCGGTCGAGGCGGCGGGGTACGGCGCCACGATGCACAGTCCCGACCGACCTGGCGACTCGCGCACCCTGGCGACGCGGCTCTTCGTGAGCGCCATGTTGACCGCCCCAGTGGTGGCGCTCGGGATGGTCATGGCCTGGCAGTTCCCAGGCTGGGAGTGGGTTTCGCTCGCGCTCGCGACTCCCGTGGTGGTGTGGGGAGCCTGGCCCTTCCACCGCGCCGCGCTGACCAACCTCCGCCACCGCGCCACGACGATGGACACCCTCGTCTCGATCGGTGTGCTCGCCGCCTACACGTGGTCGCTGGTCGTGCTGGTCTCCGGCGCCGGCGGGCACCTCTATCTCGAGACGGCCGCCGTCGTGACCACGTTCCTCCTCGCCGGCCGCTACCTCGAGACGCGGTCGCGGCGGCAGGCGGGAGCGGCGATGCGGGCGCTGCTGGAGATCGGTGCTCGAGACGTGGCGGTGCTCGACGGTGACGTGGAGTCGCGGATCCCCGTCGAGGACCTACGCGTGGGCACCCGGTTCGTGGTGCGGCCCGGGGAGAAGGTCGCCACTGACGGCGTCGTCGAGGACGGCTCGTCCGCGGTGGACACCTCGATGCTCACCGGTGAGTCGGTGCCCGTCGAGGTCGGTCCCGGTGACGGCGTCACCGGAGCCACCGTCAACGTGGGTGGCCGGCTCGTCGTACGCGCCACCAGGGTCGGGGCGGACACGCAGCTGGCCCAGATGGCCCGGCTCGTCGAGGAGGCCCAGAACGGCAAGGCGGACGTGCAGCGGCTGGCTGACCGTGTCTCCGGCGTCTTCGTCCCGGCGGTGATCGCGCTCGCCGTCGCCACGTTGATCGGGTGGCTCGTGGCGGGTGGCGGTTGGGAGGCGGCGTTCACGGCTGCCGTCTCCGTGCTGATCATCGCCTGCCCCTGTGCCCTGGGCCTCGCGACTCCGACCGCACTCATGGTCGGGACCGGCCGCGGCGCCCAGCTCGGCATCCTGATCAGCGGGCCAGAGGTGCTCGAGCAGACCCAGCGCGTCGACACCGTCGTGCTCGACAAGACCGGCACCGTGACCACGGGCGCCATGGCGCTGAGCAAGGTGATCGCCGTCGACGGCGAGCGGCCCGACGAGGTGCTGCGTCTCGCCGCCGCGCTCGAGAACTCCTCGGAGCACCCCATCGCCCGCGCCATCGCCGCCGCGCACGCCTCGCACCCCGCGGTCTCGGGCTTCCACAACCTGACGGGGCTCGGCGTGGCCGGCACCGTCGAAGGTCACGAGGTCCTCGTCGGCCGGCCCGCCCTGCTCGCGGAGCGCGGGATGCCGGTGCCGCCGTCGTTGACGGCGGCGGAGGAGGCCGGTACGACGGTCGCGGTCGGCTGGGGCGGCCGGGCCCGTGGCGTCCTGGTCGTCGCCGACCGCGTGAAGGAGACCTCGGCCGAGGCGGTGGACCGGCTGCGGCGGCTGGGGCTGCACCCGATGCTGCTGACCGGTGACCAGGAGGGCGTCGCGCTGGCCGTGGCGTCGGAGGTCGGGATCGCCGCTGACGACGTGGTCGCCGGAGTCCTCCCGGACGAGAAGGTGGCCGCCGTGAAGCGGCTGCAGTCCGAGGGCCACGTCGTGGCGATGGTCGGCGACGGTGTCAACGACGCGGCGGCGCTGGCCCAGGCCGACCTCGGCATCGCGATGGGGACCGGCACCGACGTCGCCATCGAGGCCGGAGACCTGACGCTGGTGCGTGGTGACCTCCGCGTCGCGGCCGACGCGATCCGGTTGTCGCGTCGTACCCTCGCCACGATCAAGGGCAACCTGGTCTGGGCGTTCGGCTACAACGTGGCCGCGATCCCGCTCGCGGCTGCCGGTCTGCTGAACCCGATGATCGCCGGCGCGGCGATGGCGTTCTCGTCGGTGTTCGTCGTGCTGAACAGCCTGCGGCTGCGGGGGTTCCGCCCGCTGGCCGGCTGACCCCGCTCGTCTAGAGTGTGGCCGGACCACCCAGCACCGCACGAGGAGGCACACGATGAAGAAGATCCTGTTGGTCGCACTCGTCGCCGCCGGTGCCGTCTTCGCCAAGCGCAAGATGGACGAGAGCAGGCACGAGCAGGACCTGTGGCAGCAGGCCACCGACACCGTCGACCGCGCCTGAGCTGCCGTCCTCCTAGCCTCACCCGGGGGCCTTGGCGCAATTGGTAGCGCACCTGCTTTGCAAGCAGGGGGTTAGGGGTTCGAGTCCCCTAGGCTCCACTACTGTCCCGCGCCGTGAGTGGGCGCGATTGGTAGCGGCTCTGCCTCTTCCGGGCTTTGCAAGCAGGGGGTTAGGGGTTCGAGTCCCAGGCTCACTGTGGTTCTGTGCCGCACCGCCCGTTTTCCTCCGGTGGTGGCGCTCCGGGACCGCGAGTAGCGTCCCAAGAGGTCCACGCACCGGTGGGCTCCGGAGACAGGAACGCACCATGCCCAAGCTGATCGCCACCCACGAAGTAGACGACGTCGCCCACTGGCTCGCCTCGCCGAAGCGCGAAGAGGTCTTCGCCTCCGTCGCGAGCGACATCCGCACCTTCGTCGATCCGTCCAGGGCCAACCACGTCGGGCTGAGCATGGAGGTGGCAGACATGGACGCCTTCCAGAAGGTCATCGAGAGCCCCGAGGGTGCGGAGGCGATGAAGTACGACGGCGTACACGCGGACACGCTCGCCGTCTACGTCGAGGGCTGACCGCACCTCGCACAGGAAACTGCCGCTCAGCACAGGAAACTTCCTGTGCGAGGAGGCAAATCGGGTTCCTACCATGGGAAACCGGCCCCCCGGGGCGCCCCGTACCCTTGCCGCGTGCGTGCGCTGCTCCAACCCCGGTTCTGGGCGGCGCACCTGCTGATGGTGGTGGCCGTGGCGGCGGCGGTGCTGGCCGGGGTGTGGCAGCTGCACGTGTGGCAGGCGGGGCGGGAAGCAGCGGCGAAGGACCTGACCGCGGCCGCGCCGCGAGCGCTGGACAGCGTGATGGGCGGCGACGACGCCTTCCCGGGCCGCTACGTCGGCCAGCCGGTGCAGCTCGAGGGCCGGTGGCTCCCCGAGAGCACGCTGTACGTCGCCGACCGCGAGAACGCGGGCCGCAAGGGCTACTGGGTGGTGACACCGGTGCTGGTCGGCGGCACGAGTGCCATCCCCGTCGTACGCGGCTGGTCGGCGACCAGGCAGGTGGCTCCGCCGACGGGCCCGGCCCGGGTGACCGGGTGGCTGCAGCCCTCGGAGGGCAGCGGTGCCACCGACGCGAACCCGGACGACGACGTCATCCCCGAGATGCGGGTGGCCAGCATCGTGCAGCACGTCGACGCCGACCTCTACAGCGGATTCGTCGTGCAGCGGGAGGCCTCGAGCGGCGCCGGCGGACTGCGGCAGGTGACTCCGGCGTCCATCCCGGAGGTCTCCAGCACCGACCACCTGCGCAACCTGCTCTACGCGTTCCAGTGGTGGATCTTCGGTGGCTTCGCGCTCTACGTCTGGTCCGATGGTGCCGCGACCAGCTCGGGGCCGAGGCCCAGGAGGCCGTCCCCGAGCACCAACCCGCTGCCGGTTAGGTTGGGGCGGTGCGACTCTTCCCCGCCTACCGGGTGCTGGCGATGGTCGTCGGCGTGCTGCTGACGATCCTCGTCTTCGTGGGCATGCCGTTGAAGTACTTCGCGACCGACGGGAGCTCGGCCCAGCAGCTCGGCGAGAGCATCACGACGATCGTGGGCATCGCCCACGGGTGGACCTACATCGCCTACCTGGTGGTGTCGTTCGCGCTTTCGCGGCGGATGCGCTGGCCACTGGGATTCACCGCACTGGTGCTGCTCGCCGGGCTGGTGCCGATCCTGATCTTCTGGGTCGAGCGGCAGGTCAGCGCGCGTGTACGCCGCGACAGCGCCGAGCTGTCGCCGACGGCCTGACCGGCTCGGGTCAGGCCTTCTTCTTGGGCGTGGCAGCGCCGTCGGCGCCCGCGTCCGGTGCCGCGTCCGCCGACGTCGACCTCTTCGGCCGGCGCGTCCGGCGTGGTCACCGGGTGGGGCTTGTCGGCGGCGTCGGCGATCGACTCCCCGGGGTTGGCCCCGGCGGTGTCGTCCGCGACGTCGGCGGCGTGGCTGCCGCCCATCGGCGCCGCCGGGCTCGGCGGGGCGGGAGGCGCGGCCGGAGCCGGAGCCGGGGTGTACGACGACTGCCAGTTGGCCGACTCGTCCTTGCTCCGGAGCTTGCTGAACAGGACCGCGCCACCACCGGCGACGACGGCGACCAGGAAGAACTTCTTCTTCTTGCCACCCTTCTTCTTCACGGTCTCACCCTTGAGGGCGGCGGCGGCGTCCGTGCTGCGGCGCTTGGCCTCCTCGGCGATCGGGCCGGCCTGCTCCTTGGCCTCGGCGTAGGCCTCCTTCACGGCCGGCACGACGTCCTTGACCAGCTTCTCCCGCGCAGACTCGACCAGCGGGGCGGCCTGGTCGCGCGCGTCGGCCAGCTTCGGCCGATGGCGTCCTTGGCGTCAGCGATCTTGGGCGACAGCGCGTCATGTGCGTCGGCCAGCCGTGGTGCGACCTCGTCACGCGCCCGCTCGACGTGGGGGGCGATCGCCTCGGAGATGTCGCTGGCCAGGTCTTGCGCCTGCTCCACCAGCGTGTCCTTGCGGCTCTTAGTGAACATGAGTTGTGTGGTCCCTCTCGTTGGTGCGCATCTGCTGGCCTCACCCCATCCTGCCCGTGTCGCGCGCGGAAATAAACCCGTGTCAGCAGGCGGGCCGTGGGTAAGCGGGCTGGTCAGGTGGCGGGTCAGCCGGCTGGGAGCGTCGTGGGAGGATCGGTTGGCAAACCGCACCAGAGTCCATCGCGAAAGGGATCCATGTCAGACCTGACGGCCACGTTGAAGACCAACCGTGGCGACATCAAGCTGAACCTGCTCGAGGACCACGCTCCGAAGACCGTGGAGAACTTCGTGGGCCTGGCCGAGGGGACCAAGGACTACCGCGACGACGCCGGGCGCTCGGGCGAGCGGTACTACGACGGCCTCGGCTTCCACCGCGTCATCGACGGCTTCATGATCCAGGGCGGGTGCCCGCTCGGCACCGGCACCGGTGGGCCGGGGTACACGTTCAAGGACGAGTTCCACCCGGAGCTGCAGTTCGACCGGCCCTACCTGCTGGCCATGGCCAACGCCGGTCCCGGCACCAACGGCTCGCAGTTCTTCATCACGGTCCAGGCCGACGTCCTGGCTGACCAACCGGCACACCATCTTCGGCGAGGTCGCCGACCAGGAGAGCCGCGACGTCGTCGACGCCATCGCCACGAGCGCCGTCGGTCCCGGCGACAAGCCTGTCGAGCCGGTGGTCATCGAGTCCGTGGAGATCATCCGAGGGTGAGCAACCCCCCGACGCAGCCGACGCCGGACTCGACGCTGGGCCCGCCCACGTGCTACCGGCACGCCGGGCGGGAGACGTGGATCCGGTGCCAGCGCTGCGACCGGCCGATCTGCCCCGACTGCATGAACTCGGCGTCGGTGGGCTTCCAGTGCCCTGAGTGCGTCAAGGAGGGGGCACGCTCGACCCGGCAGGCGCGGGCGCCGTACGGCGGCACCCGGGTCGCAGATCCCAGGATCACGACCTACGTGCTGATCGGGATCAACGTGGCGGTGTGGCTGGCTGTCCAGGCAACCGGTGGTCGCACCAGCACCCTTCTCGACAAGCTCTCGCTGCTGCCTGCCTCGTCGGTCTACCGCACCGGGGACGGCGGCGTCGTGGTGGTCAGGGGTGTCTCCGACGGTGCCTGGTGGCAGATCCTCACCTCAGTGTTCACCCACGAGATGTTGCTGCACATCGGCTTCAACATGCTCGCGCTGTACTTCCTCGGGCCGATGCTCGAGCAGGTCCTGGGCCGGGCACGTTTCCTGGCGTTGTACCTGGTCTCCGGAATCGCCGGCTCGGCGGCGGTGATGCTGTTGGCCGACCCGCACAGCCAGAGCCTGGGCGCCTCGGGTGCGATCTTCGGGCTGATGGGAGCACTGGCCGTGGTCGCGCTGAAGGTGCGTGGCCAGCTGCAGGCGATCATGATGTGGATCGGCCTCAACCTTGTCTTCACCTTCACCGTGGGCGGGATCTCCTGGCAGGCGCACATCGGCGGCCTGGTCGGCAGGCATCCTTCTTGGAGCGGCCATGGTCTACGCCCCTCGCAAGAACCGCGCGCTGGTGCAGTGGACCGCCACGGGCCTCGTGCTGGTTGTCTCGCTGGCGCTGATCGCCGTCCGTGCCGCTGCCCTGAGCTGACTTCCACTGATGTGAGTTGTCCACAGCTGGGGAAAAGCCTGTGGAGAACTACAGCGGTGTCATTCCCACTTGGTCGCGTAGGCGAACCCGACGGCCATGAAGCAGATCCCGACGATCAGGTTGTACTGCCCGAGGTCGCTCATCACCGGGATCGGGCTCTCGTTGCCGGTGAAGTAGAAGAGCACGATCCAGACCAGCCCGAACAGGAAGCACCCGAGCATGCCGACCACCACGCCGCGGCCGTGGCCGAGCGGCGACTTCTTGTTCGAGAGCTGGACCAGGCCGAAGAAGATCAGCCCGAAGCCGATGAAGTAGTTCCACTTGCCCAGGTCGGCCATCCAGGGCAGCGGGTTGTCCGGCTTCTTGCCGAGACCGGGGACGTAGGTCGCCGCGTCCTGGGCCACGTTGACGTAGACCGCGATCCAGGCGATGCCCAGCAGGATGATGAACACCCCGATGGCCGTGAGCGGGACCGAGGTCTCGTAGCCGGAGGCCACTACATCCTGCTTGCGCGCGGACCGCTTGGACACTTCTCACTCCTGACACGGGACTTGGGCGAGCGTGCGAAACTCGTCCGGCAAGCGTAGTCATCCCGCCATCCCCAGAGAGCAGGCCCCCGGTGAGGACCCGGTTGAACCTACCGCGTCCTCGCGTCCCCGGTCCGTGGCGGCTGGCCGCGGTGGCGGTCTTCGTCCTCGCCGGCGCGCTCTTCGTGACCTCGAGCCTGGACTCGGACGGGCTCGACCTGCGGGGATCCAGCGTGACCGACCTCGACACCGTCGTACGCCAGCAGCGGGCGCGGGCCGACGACCTGCAGCACCAGGTGGCCGCCCTGACCCGGCAGGTCGACACCCTCGGCAAGCGCGTCGACGACCAGCGGGTGGCCAACCTGCAACGACGCGTCGACGAGCTCAAGGGCCCGGCAGGGCTGCAGCCGGTGCACGGCCCGGCGGTGACGGTGACCCTGACCGACGCGCCGCAGAGCGAGGTCGACCGCGCGGTCAAGAACGGCGACACCACGGCCGACCAGCTCGTCGTGCACCAGCAGGACATCCAGGCGGTGGTGAACGCACTGTGGAACGGGGGCGCCGAGGCGATGACCCTGCAGAAGCAGCGCGTGGTCAGCAGCACCGGCATCAAGTGCGTCGGCAACACCGTGGTCCTCCACGGCGTGCCCTACGCGCCGCCGTACGTCATCACGGCGGTCGGCGACACCTCGTCGATGCTGACAGCGCTCGACGAGAGCGCCTACATCTCCGGCTACCTCAGCTACGTGCGCAAGTACCACCTCGGCTACGACCTGAAGACCTCGCCGGACACCGAGCTGCCGGGGTTCGGCGGCATGGGCACGCTGCGCTACGCGACCCCGGGTCCCACGACCAGCTAGGGCGGGGCGTCAGGGCGTCGCTGTCGGGGTCGGTGGCGAGATCGTCGGTGGTGACGGCGACGGCGAGGGCGTCGGTGTGGAGTACGTCGAAACCGACGATCCGTCGGCAGAGCCTGCCCTTGCGGGGTGGGGCGTCAGGGCGTCGCTGTCGGGGTGGGTGGCGAGATCGTCGGTGGTGACGGCGACGGCGAGGGCGTCGGTGTGGAGTAGGTCGAGACCACGATGGTGACCGTGCTGCCCTTGTCGAGGGTGGTGCCCGGCGTCGGGGCTCTGCTGCAGCACGGTGCCCTTGGTGGCGGGTGTCGAGGAGTCCTCGACCTTGCTCACCTTGAAGCCGGCCGCCTCGATGAGCCGGGTGGCCTCCGCCTCGGTCTTGCCCTTCACCGACGGCACCTGCTCGGGTCCGTCGGCGTAGAACAGCGTGACCTTGGAGCCGTCGGCGACCTTGGTGCCGGCCGGTGGCTGCATCTCCACGACCTCGTCCTTCGGGTCGTCGGTGTCGCGCTCGGTGAGCACGACGCGCAGGCCCGACGCGCGCAGCTGCTGGGCCGCCGCGTTCTTGCCCTGACCGACCACGTCGGGGAGGGTGACCTGCGGCTTGCCGTTGGACAGCACGAAGTCCACCTCGGTGTCGCGGTCGACCTGGGTGCTGTCCTGCGGGTCCTGCGAGATGACCCGCCCGTCGGGCACGTCCTGGCTGGAGGCCTCGCTGACCGTGCCGACCTGGAGGCCGGCGTTCTGCAGCCGTGCCTCCGCCTCGGCCCGGGTCAGGCCGGTCACCGACGGCACCGTCACCTGCGTGTTGCGGGCCTCGAACAGCCTGGGCCCGAAGATCAGCGCGGCCGCGATCAGCGCGACCAGCAGGATGATGAGCAGTGCCAGCGGGCCCCTGCGGCGACGCTTCTCCGGTCTCCTCGTCGGGCGCCACGAGGTCAGAGGTCAGCTGGGTCGGGGAGTCCGTCGCGAGGAAGCCGGCCGCCGCGGCCGCCGCCACCGGCGGTGCCTGCACGGGCTGTCCGGCCAGGTAGCGATCGATGTCCGAGCGCATCGCCGCCGCGCTGGGGTAGCGGTCGCCGACGTTCTTGGCCAACGACTTCATCACGATCGCGTCGATCTCGGGGGTGAGCTCCTCGTCGTGGGTCGACGGCGGCGGCGCCTGCTCCCGCACGTGCTGGTAGGCGACCGAGACCGGGCTGTCGCCGACGAAGGGCGGTCGTCCGGTGAGCAGCTCGTAGAGGAGGCAGCCGGTCGAGTAGACGTCGGAGCGGGAGTCGACGTTCTCCCCTCGTGCCTGCTCGGGCGAGAGGTACTGCGCCGTGCCGACCACGGCGGCGGTCTGGGTCATCGTGCTGGAGGCGTCGGAGACGGCGCGGGCGATCCCGAAGTCCATCACCTTCACGTCGCCGGCAGGGGTCAGCATCACGTTGCCGGGCTTGATGTCGCGGTGGATGATGCCGGCCCGGTGGCTGTAGTCGAGCGCCTCCAGCACCTGCGAGGTGATCTCGAGGGCGCGCTCGGGCAGGATCTTGCGGCCCTCCCGGAGGATCTCGCGCAGCGTCCTGCCGGCGACGTACTCCATCACGATGTAGGGCTGGGCGACGTTGCTGCCGTCGGTCGCGGTCTCCTCGCCGGTGTCGTAGACCGACACGATGCGGGTGTTGTTCAGTGATGCGGCGGACTGGGCCTCGCGGCGGAAACGGGCCTGGAACGTGGCGTCGCTGGCCAGGTCGGTGCGCAGCCGCTTGATGGCCACCGTCCGGCCCAGCCGTACGTCGGTTCCCTTTCGGACCTCCGCCATGCCGCCGCGGCCCAGCAGCTCGCCGACCTCGTAGCGGCCGCCGATGCGGTGCGGTTCAGTCATCGCTCAGCCTCCCTCTCCACTGTTGGCGTCCGGCTTCGGGGGTGCTCCCGCCGCTTCGGCCGGGGGCGTGCTCGGATCGTGACGTCGGGCCCTGTTCATCGGCACCGTGGGCCGACCGAGACGCTCGTCTGGGACGAGGTCCACGGTCTGCGGGGTGGTCTGCTGAGCGCGCGCGTTGCGGTGTGCGGCGCCTCGTAGTCTCGGGGTGACTCGATCGGGGTCTCCGAGGCCGTCGGTGACTCGCTGGGACTCTCGGAGGGCGTCTCCGAGGGTGTGGGCGAGGCCTTGGGGGACGAGGAGGGCGTGGGCTCCGGCGGGGTGCTCCCGGAGTCGTCGCTCTCCCAGGGCCGGGTCACGAGCAGGAGCACCACGATGAGAAGGGCGAGCAGGCCGGCCAGGATCCAGGGCCAGCGTGAGGGAGCCTCGTCCTTCTCCGCCGGCCCCGGTGGTGGCGCGAGCGTCCCGGTGGCCGCAGCGGCAGCGACCGGCGCGCCGACGCCGGTCATCACCCGGGTGGAGTCCGGTGGCGGGACCGGTGGCACGAACCGGGCCTCGGAGCGTCCGCGCAGGGCGGCGGCGAACTCGGTCCCGTTGGCGTAGCGGACCGCCGGATCCTTGGCCATGGCCTTGTGGACCACGGCGACGAGGTCGTCGGGCACGCCGTCGGGCAGGTCCGGGATGTCCTCGCGGATGTGGGCGAGGGCGGTGGCGACAGGGGAGTCACCGCTGAAGGGCCGTTCGCCCGCCAGGCACTCGAACAGCACGACGCCGAGCGCGTAGACGTCGCTGGCCGCCGTGGCCTGGTCGCCGCGAGCCTGCTCGGGGGAGAGGTACTGCGGGGTGCCGATGATCTGGCCCGTCATGGTGATCGGCACCGAGTCGGCGGCACGGGCGATCCCGAAGTCGGTGATCTTGAGCCGGCCGTCGGGGGTGACCATCAGGTTGGCCGGCTTGACGTCGCGGTGCACCACGCCGGCGGCGTGCGCCGCGCCCAGCGCGTCCGCGGCCTGAGCCATCAGCGCGCGGGTCTGCTCGGGGTCGAAGGTGCGGCCGTCGGCCAGCAGCGCCGAGAGCGGCCTGCCGTCGACCAGCTCCATGACCAGGAAGGGCGTCTGGCCCTCCTCGAGCATCCCGTAGTCGAAGACGGAGGCGATTCCCGGGTGGTGCAGCCCGGCGGCGTGCCGGGCCTCCGCCTCGAAGCGGGTGCGGAAGGTGGGGTCGTCGGCGTACTCCCGCTTGAGCAGCTTGACCGCGACCTCGCGGCCGAGCACGGTGTCGCGGGCCTGCCACACCTCGCCCATGCCTCCGGTGGCGATGCGGCTCTCCCGGACGTAGCGCTCCCCGGAGGACGGCTTCCCGGGATCCGACGGCGTGCTCACCTGCCGATCACCGCCTCCATGACGGACTTGGCGATCGGCGCGGCCAGGCCGCTGCCGGAGATCTGGTCGCGCGCGACGCCGGCGTCCTGCACCAGCACCGCCACGGCGACGTCGGCCTCGTTGGCCGGCGCGAACGAGACGAACCAGGCGTACGGCGGGCGGTCGGGCGCGCTCTGCGCGGTACCGGTCTTGCCGGCCACCTCGACCCCCGGGATCTGGGCCGTCTGCCCGGTGCCGCCGTCGACGACGGCGACCATCATCTCGGTCAGGTCGCGCGCTGCCGACGGGCTCATCGCCGGCTGGTCGGGCATCGGAGAGGGATCGGTCTTGCTCAGCGAGCTCAGCTTGGCCGACTTGATCTCGTCGACGAGGTAGGGCTTCATCACCGTGCCGTTGTTGGCGATGCCGGCGCCCACCATCGCCATCTGCAGCGGGGTGGCCGCGACGTCGAACTGCCCGATGGCCGACAGCGCCGTCTGCGGCTTGTCGGGATTCGCGGGGAAGCGGCTCACGGCCTGCCTGGTGAGGTCGTCGTCGAGGTCGTGGAAGGTGCGGGTGCCCCAGCCGAACTTCTCGGCGGTGTCGCGGATCGCGTCGTCCCCGATGTCCAGTCCGATCGAGCCGAAGGCCACGTTGCAGGAGACCTGCAGCGCCTGGGTCATGGTGATCTTGTCGCCGCCGCACGACCGCCCGTTCTCGTTGGGCAGGTTCCGCGTGGTCTGCGGCAGGTCGAGGCTGGCGCCGCCCGGCACCTTGGTGTCGGGGGTGTACTTCCCGGTGTTGAGAGCGGCGGCGGCGGTGACGAGCTTGAAGCTCGACCCCGGTGGCAGCGTCTCCTCGATCGCGCGGTTGTCGAGCGGCCGCAGCTTGTTGCTCTCCAGCCGCGCCTTGGTCTTGCCGACCTGCACGAAGTCGTGGCTGGCCAGCCGGTTGGGGTCGTACGACGGGCTGGAGACCATCGCGAGGATCTTGCCCGTGCTCGGCTCGAGCGCGACCACCGCGCCCTGCACGGTGTCGCCGAGCTCCTTGAGGCCGTCGTACGCCGCCTGCTGCGCCTTGGCGTTGATGGTCAGCGAGACGCTGCCGCCCTGGGGCGCCGCGTTGTCGACGAGGTCGATGACGCGCTCGTAGAAGAACTTGTTGTCGCTGCCCGAGAGGATCGAGTTCTGGCTCGACTCGATGCCGCCGAGGCCCCAGTCGCGCGAGTAGAAGCCGGTGAGGTGGGCGTACTCGAGGCCCTGGGGGTAGGAGCGCTGGTACTTGTAGACGTCGTCGGACTTGTTCGACTCGGCCACGGCCTTGCCGCGCACGAGGATCGCCCCGCGGTCACGGGAGAACTCCGCGTCGCGCACCCGCTTGTTGTCGGGGTGCTGGCTCAGCGCGGTCAGGTCGCCCGCCTGCCAGTACTGCACGAGCGTGGCGTTGACCAGCAGCGCCACGAACAGCACCATGCACGCGACGGAGAGGATCCGGATCGGACGGTTCATCGCAGTCGCACCACCTGGGTGGCGTCGGCGTCGTACTCGTCGTCGGGCTCCACCAGCTCCGGCGGGGGCCGGCGCGCCTGGTCGGAGATCCTCAGCAGCAGCGCGACCAGGACCCAGTTGGCGACCAGGCTGCTGCCGCCGTAGGAGAGGAAGGGCGTCGTCAGGCCGGTGAGGGGGATCAGCTTGGTGACACCGCCCACCACCACGAAGACCTGGATCGCGACCACGACGGCGAGACCGGAGGCCATCAGCTTGCCGAAGTCGTCGCGACAGATCAGCGCCGTGCGCAGGCCGCGCTCGACGAGGATGCCGTAGAGCAGGATCACCGCCATGACGCCGGTCAGCCCGAGCTCCTCGCCGATCGAGGGGACGATGAAGTCGGAGTAGGAGTACGGCGTGAGCTGCGGGTTGCCCGCCGCCGAGGCCACGGCCCACCAGCCCGCCCCACGCCATGCCGTAGAGCCCCTGCACGATCTGGAAGGAGTTGACGCCGGGGCTGAAGGGGTGCAGCCAAGCCTCCACCCGCGCGTGCACGTGACCGAGCGCGAGGTAGCCGCCGTAGGCGCCGACCGCGAACATCACTCCGCCCACCACGAGCCAGCCGGGGCGCTCGGTGGCGGTGTAGAGCATCACGAGGAACAGCCCGAAGAAGAGCAGTGACGAGCCGAGGTCACGCTGGAAGACGAGGATGCCCAGCGAGATCAGCCACATCACCAGGATCGGGCCGAGGTCGCGGCCGCGGGGCAGGTCGACGAAGAACAGCCGGCGCCCCGCCAGCGCCAGGGCGTCACGGTGCACCACGAGGTAGCCCGCGAAAGCCACGACGAGAAGGAGCTTGGCGATCTCGCCGGGTTGGAAGCTCATCGGCCCGATGTGGATCCAGATGCGGGCGCCGTTGATGCGGCGACCGAGGCCCGGCAGGAGCGGCAGCAGCAGGAGCACGATCGCGGCCAGGCCGGCGGTGTAGGTGAAGGCCTGCAGCCGGCGGTGGTCGCGCAGCAGCACGATGACGGCGATGAAGAGGATGACGCCGATCGTCATCCACATCAGCTGGGTGGCAGCGAAGGTCTTCGCGCCGGGGTGCTTCTCCTCGTTGGCGAGATCGATGCGGTGGATCATCGCCAGGCCGAGGCCGTTGAGCGCCGCGACGATGGGCAGCATGATCGGGTCGGCGTACTCGGCGAAGAAGCGGATGGCCAGGTGGCAGGCGATCACCAGCCCCGCCAGCCAGGCGCCGTAGGTGTAGAGGTTCACGGGGGTCTCGCCGTTGACCCCCAGCCCGACCGCGGCGTAGGCGCCGATGCCCACGACGAGGCTCATCAGCAGCAGCACCAGCTCCGCGCCGCGGCGGCGCCGGTGGACGAAGCCCATCAGGCCGGTGGGTGGTGTCGCCTGCCGGGCGCTCACGGCGTCCCCGAGGTGCTGGGCGAGGGGCTGGCCGAAGCGCTGGCGGAGGCGGACGAGGTGGGCGCCTCGAGGCACACCTGCGGCGTGTGGGTGGCCGACGGGGAGGGGCTGGCCGACGGGGAGGCGCTCGGCGTCGCGCTGGCGCGGACCGTCGGCTGCGGCGAGCGCTTCTGGCCGGCCTTGGCCTTCTGGGTCGCCGTAGGAGTGGGGGTGGGAGTCGGGGACGGCGGGCAGCTGACGTCGGTGCGCAGGCTGCCGATCACGGCGCGGGCGTCGACGAGGCTGTTCGCACTGATGCCGTCGCGCACCTGACGCGCCCGGTAGGAGGGCAGGTCGTCGAGGACGTAGGGGCTGCCTTCCTTGACGTGGTGCATCTGGACGCCGGGCAGCTCGGCCTGGACCCCCTGGAAGATCACCACGTCCTCGCCGTCGTTGGCGACGTAGTACTGGGCCTGGGACCACTTGTAGGCGCCGATGCCGATCAGCGCGAGCAGCACCGCGACGAGCACGAGCATGAGCACGCGGCGCGTCCCCCTGCTGCGACGGGGCGGCTGCGGGGCGTAGCGCGCCTCCTCGGGGTCGACCCCAGAGTCAGGATGGTCAGGTACGACGGGGAGCTCGCCGGTGTCGGTGGCAAGCTTCGTCCGGCCCAGCGGCCGTCGCCGCGAGGCCTCGGCGGCGGCACCGACGGTGAGCGGAGTGGTCGGGGCGGTTCCCTCGTCGTCGTCATCTACGACGTCGGCCACCACCACCGTCACGTTGTCGGAGCTGCCGGCGGCCAGGGCGGCCCGGACGAGGCCGGCGGCGGCGTCCTCGGGGGTGCCTTCGCCCAGGAGCCGGGTCAGCTCGCCGTCGTCGAGGACGCCGGAGCAGCCGTCGGAGCACAGCAGCAGCCGGTCGCCGGCGGCGCTGTCGACCGTGAAGACGTCGGGCTCGGGCTCGTGGACGCCGTCGACCGCACGCAGGATGAGGTTGCGGTGGGGGTGGACCCGCGCCTCCTCCTCGGTGATGCGGCCCTCGTCGATGAGGCTCTGCACGAAGGTGTGGTCCGTGGTCAGCTGGGACAGCGTGCCCTCGCGCAGCAGGTAGCCCCGGCTGTCGCCGACGTGCGCGACCCCGACGACGCTGCCGTTGAACATCGCGGCGGTCACGGTGCTGCTGGTGCCCTCGATCTCCGGGTGCTCGCGCACGAGCTGGGCGATCCGGTCGTGGCTGCGGTGGACGGCGCCGGCCAGCGCGCCGAGCATGTCCTCCGACGTGCCCTCGCCCGTCTCGCCGGGGGCGCGTCGAGCTTGCGCACCGTCTCGACGGTCGCGCTGCTCGCGATGTCGCCGCGCGCCGAGCCGCCCACGCCGTCGGCGACGACGAGCAGGTGCGGCCCGGCGTACCCGGAGTCCTGGTTGTCCTTGCGGACACGGCCCACGTCGGAGAGGGCGGCGTACCTCAGCCTCACTTGCGCAGCTCCAGGATCGTCTTCCCGATCCGCACCTGGGTGCCGAGGTTGATGGCGGTGGCCTGGGAGATGCGCGAGCTGCCGACGTAGGTGCCGTTGGTGGAGCCGAGGTCCTCGACGAACCACTGCTCGCCCGAGGAGGCGATGCGGGCGTGGCGGGTCGAGACGTAGTCGTCGTCGAGGCGGATCGCCGCGTCGCTGCCGCGCCCGATCAGCAGCGGCGCCTCGTCGAGGGAGACGTTCTCGCCCTTGTTGCCGCCCTCGACGATCACGACGTGGGTGGGCGCGCCCTTCCGCGGCTTGGCCGGCTTGTTGCGCTTGCGGGCGCGCCGCTCGCTGCGGGCCTCGCCCGCGGGCTGCCGGGCGACGCGGGCGCCGAACATGTCGGAGCGGATCACCGAGATGCACGAGAGCACGAAGATCCACAGGATCGCCAGGTAGGCGAACCGGATCAGGATCAGGGTCAGCTCGGACAAGCGTTCAGCCGCCTTTGATCCGGAGGGACATGGTGGTGTTGCCGATCCTGATGGTGGCCCCGTCGGCGAGCGCAGCACGTTCGACGCGCTTGCCGTTGACCGAGACTCCGTTGGTCGAGCCGAGGTCGTGGACGGTGATCCGGGGCCCGGCCGCAGGGTCCTGCGGCTCCTCGACCCGGATCTCGATGTGCTTGCGGGAGATGCCCGGGTCGTCGATGCGGAGGTCGGCGTCGTTGCCCCGGCCGATGACGATGCCGGGTGGCGCGAGCGGGCAGGTGCTCGCCGTTGAGGAGGAGCGTCGCGGTGGCTCGTCGTACCTGGCGTGTCGGTGGGGTCGCCGCCCGAGAGGCTGGAGCTGGCGATGGACTGGCTGCGGACCCGGAAGCGCCCGGTGGTCAGGTCGTCCTTGGTCTGGAGGGTGATGCTGACGGGTCCGGTGAACACGTAGGACTGCTGCGCGGCGTGCTCGCGCAGCATCTCGGTGAGCTCGCGCGGCAGCTGCGGGCCGAGGCCCTCGAGCTTCTCGTGGTCGGTCGCCGACAGCTCGACGTGGAAGTTGTTGGGCACCAGCCGGCGGTCGCGGCTGAGGATCTGGGCGGAGTTGTCGACCTCGCGGTTGAGCGCCGAGGCGATCTCCACCGGCTGTACGGCGGAACGGAAGGTGCGTGCGAAGACGCCGGAGATCATCTGCTCCAGCCTGTTCTCGAAGCGTTGCAGGCCGCTCACGAGGCGTTCACCTCGCCTCCTTCCGGACAGGGTCGAACGTCCGGCCGTCTGGACGTCCTCGCGATGGTATCGGGCACCCGGGAGCACACCGGGGGGCCGTCTCAGCCGGTTTGGGAGGGGCAGATCGCGTGGGATAGCCTGACGCACGCTTCTGGCGCGAGTGGCGGAACAGGCAGACGCGCACGGTTCAGGTCCGTGTGCCCGAAAGGGCGTGGGGGTTCAACTCCCCCCTCGCGCACCAGCAGGTTGACTCCCCCGGGGGGTTCAACTCCACTCTTCCCTTTCTGCGCGCACCAGCAGGTTGACATCCCCCGAGGGGGTTCAACTCCACTCTTCCCCCGCAGCGCGCACCAGCAAAGGGACGTGCCCTACGGCACCATCCAGTCCAGCACCGGGGTCGACTGCAGGCCCACGATGATGCACATCAGCACCAGGAGCACCAGGCTCCAGCCGACGACCTTGCGGAAGATGTCGCCCTCGCGCCCGGCCAGCCCGACTGCGGCGGCGGCGATGGCGAGGTTCTGCGGACTGATCATCTTCCCGAGGACACCGCCCGAGGAGTTGGCTGCGGCCATCAGGACGGGATCGAGCCCGGCGCTGCCGGCCGTCTGCACCTGGAGCGCGCCGAAGAGGGCGTTCGAGGAGGTGTCCGAGCCGGTGACCGCGACACCGAGCCAGCCGAGGATCGGCGAGATGATCGCGAAGATGCCGCCGGCGCCGGCCAGCCAGGCGCCCAGTGGAGCCCGTCTGCCCGGAGAGGTTCATCACGTACGCCAGGGCGAGCACCGCCATCACCGTGACGATCGCCGACTTCAGCTCGACGTAGGTGCGCCCGTAGGCGCGCACGGCCTCTCGCGCGCTGACCTTGAGGATGACCGCCGTGATCACTCCGGCGATGATCATCAACGTCCCCGGTGTCGGCAACCACGGGAAGGCGAACGTCGTCGAGGTGACCGGTTCCCCTGCGGGGTTGAGGATCTCCAGCCCGGGCCAGCCGAAGGCGTAGGTCCACGGCTCCTTGGCGAGGAACTCCTTGACCGCGCTGATGTTGGCGATCGAGAACACCGCGATGATGACGGCGTACGGCGCATAGGCCCGCCAGCACGTCGGCGCGACTGTCACGGACGGGTGCGGCGTCCGGCGCAGAGGTGTCGCCCGAGCCGGTGCCGGCCGACACCTTGGACCTCGCGGGGACCGTGGCGTCTGATCCCTCGGCGGTCAGCACCTCGGCGGGCGACCAGACGCCGGAGCAGCACGACCACGCTGGCCGCGGCCACGAGCGAGGCCACGATGTCGGCGAGCTGGACGGAGATGTAGTTGGCGGCGACGAACTGCGCGAACCCGAAGGAGACACCGCACACGATCGCCGGCAGCCAGGCCTGACGTGCGCCACGGCGGCCGTCGACCACGAAGACGAGGACCAGCGGCACGACCACGGCGAGGAGGGGGGTCTGGCGCCCGACCATCGAGCCCAGGGTGTCGACCGTGAGCCCCGGGTCGTCGCTCGCCCCGGAGGAGACGGCCGACAGCGTCACGATCGGGGTGGCCAGCGCGCCGAACGCGACGGGCGCGGTGTTGGCGATCAGCGCGACCGCGGCGGCCTTGATCGGCTGGAAGCCGAGCGCCATCAGCATCACCACGGTGATCGCGACCGGGGTGCCGAAGCCGGCCAGCGCCTCGAGCAGCGCGCCGAAGCAGAACGCGATGATGATCGCCTGGATCCGCAGGTCCGCGCTCACGGTCTCGAAGGACCGTCGCAGCACGTCGAAGTGCCCGGAGGTCACGGTCAGGTTGTAGACCCAGATCGCGTTGATGACGATCCACAGGATCGGGAAGAACCCGAAGGCCGCGCCCTCGGTGGCGCTGAGCAGGGCCTGGTCGACGGGCATCCCGAACAGCACGACGGCGACGACCAGCGCCACCCCCAGCGAGATCAGCCCGGCCAGCCACGCCTTGATGCGCAGCCCGCCCAGCAGCACGAACAGGGTGATGAGGGGGATGGCGCCGCAGAGCGCACTGAGGAACAGCGAGTCGCCGACGGCGTTCAGGTCTTGCTGGAACATCGAGTCTCCCGAGGGTGGTTAGTGGGCGTGGGCGAAGCCTTCTGGCGGGCGCGGTGACGGTGCAGGATCGGCTCGGTGTAGCCGCTGGGCTGGGCGAGCCCGTCGAGGACCAGGGCGCGCGCCGCCGCGAACGCCTCTCCGTCGAAGCCGGGTGCCATCGGGGTGTACGACGTGTCGCCGGCGTTCTGCTCGTCGACGACCTTCGCCATCCGCCGCAACGTCTCCTCGACCTGCTCCTCGCTGACCACGCCGTGGCGCAGCCAGTTGGCGACGTGCTGCGAGGAGATCCGGCAGGTGGCCCGGTCCTCCATCAGCGGCTCACCGGTGATGTCGGGCACCTTGGAGCAGCCGACCCCGGAGTCGACCCAGCGGACGACGTACCCGAGCAGGCTCTGCAGGTTGTTCTCGATCTCGTGCTGGCGGTCGTCCTCGGACCAGTCCGACGGCTCTCCGAGCGGCACCTGGAGCAGCTCCTCGCGGCCGCCGGCGCCGACCTCCCGCGGCCAGCTCCTGCTGACGCTCGCGCACGTCCACCTGGTGGTAGTGCAGCGCGTGCAGCGTCGCCGCGGTGGGCGACGGCACCCAGGCACAGCTGGCGCCGGCCTCCGGGTGGCCGACCTTGGCCTCCATCATCGCGGCGAGGCTGTCGGGGGCCGGCCACATCCCCTTGCCGATCTGGGCCCGACCCAGCAGGCCGCACTCGAGACCGATGTCCACGTTGAGGTCCTCGTAGGCCTGGATCCAGGTCTCGGACTTCATGTCGTTCTTGCGGACCATCGGGCCTGACTCCATCGAGGTGTGGATCTCGTCGCCGGTGCGGTCCAGGAAACCGGTGTTGATGAACGCGACCCGCTCCCGGGCCTCGGCGATGCAGGCCTTCAGGTTCAGCGTGGTGCGACGCTCCTCGTCCATGATCCCGACCTTGATGGTCAGGGGCGGCAGCCCGAGCAGCTCCTCGACCCGGCTGAACAGCTCGACGGCGAGGGCGACCTCGTCCGGCCCGTGCATCTTCGGCTTGACGACGTACATCGACCCGGTGCGGGAGTTCGGCAGCTGGGAACGGCCCTGCAGGTCGTCGAGGCTGCCCAGGGTCGTCATGACCGCGTCGAGGATCCCTTCGGGCACCTCGTTGCCGTCGCTGTCCAGCACCGCGTCGGTGGTCATCAGGTGGCCCACGTGCCGGATGAACAGCAGGGAGCGACCGGGGATGGTCACCTCCGTGCCGGTCGGCGCGGTGCAGGTGCGGTCGGGGTTCATCTCCCGGGTGAAGGTCTCGCCGCCCTTGGTGACCTCCTCCGAGAGCGTGCCCGCCATCAGCCGCTTCCAGTTGCGGTAGCCGAGCACCTTGTCCTCGGCGTCGACCGCCGCGACGGAGTCCTCGAGATCCATGATCGTGGAGACCGCCGCCTCGAGGAGCAGGTCCTTGACGCCGGCGTAGTCGGTCGAGCCGACCGGGTCGTCGCCGTCCACCTGGATCTCGACGTGCAGCCCGTGGTGGACCAGCACCACCGCGTCGGGCGCGTCGGCATCTCCTCGGTGGCCGACCAGCTGCGCGCCGTCGACGAGCCGGACGACGTCGTCCTTGACGGTGACCGCGAGGCCGTCGCCGTCCACGGCGTACGACGTGGCGTCGGCGTGCGAGCCCGAGCCGAGCGGGAAGTGGGCGTCGAGGAAGGCCCGGCCACGCCGGATCACCTCCGCGCCGCGGACCTCGTTGTAGCCGTCACCCGGGGCGAGCTCGCCCTCGCGCGAGACGACGTCGCTGCCGTAAGCGCGTCGTACAGCGAGCCCCACCGCGCGTTGACGGCGTTGGTGGCGAACCGGGCGTTGAGCAGCGGTACGACGAGCTGCGGCCCGGGGATGTCGGCGACCTCGTCGTCGACGTTCGCGGTCGTGGCTGCGACCTCCTCCGGCTCGGGGAGGAGGTAGCCGATGTCGCGCAGGAAGTCGGCGTAGG
Source organism: uncultured Actinomycetota bacterium (assembly GCA_963698945.1). GTDB lineage: Bacteria > Actinomycetota > Actinomycetes > Propionibacteriales > Nocardioidaceae > Marmoricola. Next base: position 95,242 of record CAVOST010000005.1, read on the forward strand.
CGGCTGCGTCGGGCTTGCCCGGGTGCTCACGGTGCCAGTCATCGATCTGCGACTGCAGCTCGTCGCGCCGGGCCAGCAGCTCGCGGTTGCGCGGGGCGAGGTCGCGGACGATCGCCGCCACGCCGTCCCAGAAGGCCTCCGGCGCGATCCCGGTGCCGGGCAGCGCCTCTTCCTCGACGAACCGGTGCAGGCTCGCTGCGATGTCGAGTCCGCCGAGTCGGACGCGCTCGTGCATGCCGCTCCTCCGGTCGTGGCGAGTCGTGACGTACCTGTGACGCAGGTCACCCGACCTTTCCGCGCCCGGGGTGCGGGCGTCAAGTGGGCTGCTCAGCAGTGCCCGATCCCTAGCGCCAACAAATCTTCGCTTTAGAATGCCGGCATGACCGGCCCCGAAGGCCCCGATGCGTCCGACCCGATCTCCCGGATCGCGGCGCTCGACGAGCCCACGCGCCGACGGCTCTACGAGTACGTCTCGCGCTCGCGCACACCGGTCGGCCGGGACGAGGCGTCCGAGCAGACCGGTGTGGCACGGGCGACGGCGGCCTTCCACCTCGACCGACTTGTCGAGGAGGGCCTGCTCGACGTGGTCCACCGCCGGATCTCCGGCCGCACAGGTCCGGGGGCCGGGCGGCCGGCGAAGCTGTACCTCCGCTCCGACCAGGAGGTCGAGGTGTCGCTGCCGCAGCGTCGCTACGAGCTGATGGGAGAGGTGCTGGCCGCCGCCCTCGACGGCGCCGACACCGCCGGTGTCCCGGCGCGCCAGCTGGCGGCCGGGTGCGCCCGCGCTGCGGGGCGGCAGATCGCCCGCGACGCGAGCACCCGTGACCCCGTCGCCGTGCTCGACTCCCAGGGCTTCGAGCCGTGCGCCGACGGCGATGCCGTGCGGCTGGGCAACTGTCCCTTCCACCACCTCGCCCGCCACCACACCGAGCTCGTGTGCGGCATGAACCTCGAGCTGGTTTGCGGCATCCTCGAGGATCTCGGCTGTTCCGACTACGCGGCGCGGCTGCAGCCCGACCCCGACCACTGCTGCGTGGTGCTGCAACGGGTGGAGCGCGGTTTGTAGAGTCAAGCGGTGCGGCAGGAGATCCAAGGGCTGCGCGCCGTGGCCGTGCTGCTGGTGGTGCTCTTCCACCTGTGGCCGCGACAGGTGCCCGGAGGGTACGTCGGCGTCGACATCTTCTTCGTCATCTCCGGCTTCCTGATCACCTCGCTGCTGCTGCGCGAGGTGGGCCGCTCGGGACGGTCAGCCTGCGCGAGTTCTGGGCCCGTCGGCTGCGACGGCTGCTGCCCGCGTCGTACCTCGTGCTGTTCGTCTCGGCGGTCGGCGTCGCTGCTGCTCGAGCCGCGCCTGGTGTGGCCGCAGTTCTTCCGCGAGATCCTGGCCGCGGGGCTGTACGTCGAGAACTGGGTCCTCGCCGTGGACTCGGTCAACTACCTCGCCGCGGAGAACACACCCTCGCCGGCCCAGCACTACTGGACGCTCTCGGCCGAGGAGCAGTTCTACCTGCTGTGGCCGCTCCTCGTCCTGCTCGGCATCTGGATCGCGGCGAGGTGGGCACGCACGCGCCGCACGGCCGTCTTCGGCGTGCTGGCGCACCGCGGTCGTGGCCTCGCTCGCCTACTCGCTGTGGATCACCGCCCACGACCCGTCCTGGGCCTACTTCGTGACGTCGGCGCGGGCCTGGGAGTTCGGGGCAGGCGCCCTGCTCGCGTTCGTCCCGGTGTCGGGGCGAGTCCGGCCGTCCGCAGCGTCGTGGGCTGGGCGGGGCTGCTGCGCGCTGGCACTCAGTGCGTTCGTCCTGGACGAGCACACGCCGATGCCCGGCACCGCCGCGATCGTGATCGTCGTCGCGGCGGCCGTCGTCATCTGGGTCGGGGACCCCCAGCTGCGCTGGGCCCACTCACGCCTGCTCACGCTCCGGCCGGCGACGTGGCTCGGCGACATCTCCTACTCGGTCTACCTCTGGCACTGGCCGCTGATCATCCTGCTGCCGAGCCTGCTCGGCCACGGGCTGCGCCCGATCGACCGCGTCTCGATCCTGTTGGCCACCCTCGGCCTCGCCGCGCTGACCAAGACCTGGGTCGAGGACCCCGTCCGCCGGGCGCGGCGCTTCGGGCTGCGCGCGGCCACGCACCACCTTCCTGTACGCCGGGACGGCGGCCGCCCTGCTGGCGGTGCTGTGCGTGGTGCCGCGCCAGAGCGCGGTCCGGTCGCGACGAGCAGTCGGTCGCCGTCGCGAAGCGGATCGCCAAGGAGAAGCCACACTGCTTCGGCGCCCAGTCGATGGACCCACGGGCCGGGCACTGCCCGAACCCCGAGCTCGAGCACGTGATCGTGCCCGCCGCCGACGCCGCGGCGAAGGACACCCCGCCCTACGGGGACTGCTACCACCGCGCCTACCGGGACCCGCTCGTCCCCTGCCGGTTCGGCAAGCCGACACCGGGGACGCCCCACGTCGCGGTGATCGGCGACTCGCACGCCCGGATCCTGATGACGGTGGTCGAGCCGCTGGTGGAGCAGGGCAAGCTCACGGCCGACATGTTCGTGATGGGCGGCTGCCCGTGGTCCACGAACGACACCAACCTCGACTCGGCGACCGGACGTGCCTGCAGCCACTGGCGCTCGAACCTGTTCCCGCTGCTGGACCGGACAGCGACCGACTACGACGCGGTGCTGACCACGGCCCGGCTGACCACGATGCACGGCAGCCACGACGCCCGGGTCGAGGGCCTGACCGAGGCCTGGAAGCGGGTCACCGACAAGGGCGTGCCGGTCGCCGTGGTCCGCGACAACCCGCAGAACCGGGACCCCACGGACAACCCGAACCTCTGCCTGTCCGGGCTCGCCGAGGACGAGCCGGCCGACGAGTGCGCGATGTCGCGGTCGGCCAACCTCGACCGCTGGTTCGACGCGCTCACCCTGGCGCAGGAGCGCACGCCCGGGTCGACCCTGGTCGACCTCTCCGACTACCTCTGCCACGACGAGACCTGTCCGGTCGTCATCGGTGGCGTCGACGTCTACGCCGACAGCAACCACCTGACGGTCACGTTCGCGCGCACCCTGGCGCCGTACCTCTACCGCGCGCTCGTCGACGAGGGTCTCGTCAAGGCGCCTCGGCCTCAGAAGTCGTAGGTGACGCCCGTCTTCTGCTCGGAGATGGTCCACAGCCGCCGCGCGAGGTCGTCGTTGCGGGCGTGCCGCGAGAGGTTCGCGTTGCCCAGGCGGCCGCGCGCCTCGCGGAACTTCGTGGGACCGACGTACCCGCCGGGCTCGCCGTAGGTCGCGGCCCACAGCGACGGGTTGGCGCCTGCGGCGCTCGACTGGAAGATCAGCGGCAGCACGTAGGGCAGCACCCGGCGCACCACCGGGTTCGCACCCATGCCGTCCGGCGAGGTCACCAGGTTGGTGGCCGAGACGCCCGGGTGGGCCGAGGACACCACGAGCTTCGACCCGGCCTCGCCGACGCGCCGGTGCAGCTCGCGGGCGAACAGCAGGTTGGCGAGCTTGGTGTTCCCGTAGTCCTTGTCGGCTTGTACGACGACTCGGGGTTGCCCTCGAGCACCGACTCGTCGCCGGCGGTGGTGGGCGATCGAGGCGACCGGGACGACCCGGGGAGCCGGCGCCTGGAGCAGCTGCGGCATCAGCAGGCCGGTGAGCGCGAAGTGGCCGAGGTGGTTGGTGCCGAACTGGAGCTCGAAGCCGTCCTCGGTCTCGCGGTACTTCGGCGGCCTCATCACGCCGGCGTTGTTGACGAGCACGTCCAGCGGGCCGTCGTAGCGGTCGACGAAGGCGTGCACGGACTTCAGCGAGGCCAGGTCGAGCTCCTCGACCTCGACGAGGCCGGGAAGCTTGACGGCGGCGGCGCGCGCGGCGTCGAGGTTGCGGCAGGCGAGCGTGACCTCGGCCCCGTGCTCGGCGAGCGCCTTGGCGGTGTGGAAGCCGATGCCCGAGTTGGCGCCGGTGACCACCGCCCGGGTGCCGGTCAGGTCGGGAAGGTCGGCGGGGCCGAAGGTGGCGAGGTCGGGCATCAAGTCTCCTGGGTGTAGAGGGTTCCGGGGTTGCTCTTACCCAGGGAACGGGCGATCACGAACCTCTGGATCTGGTTCGTGCCCTCGAAAATCTGCGTGACCTTCGCCTCACGCATGAACCGCTCGACCGGGAAGTCGCGGGTGTAGCCGTAGCCACCGAGCACCTGGACGGCATCGGTCGTCACCTTCATCGCGGCGTCCGTGGCGATGAGCTTCGCGACGGAGGCCTCGCGCGAGAAGGGCAGGCCGCGGTCCCTGAGCCGCGCGGCGTGGAGGTACGTCGCGCGTGAGCTCTGCACCGCGGCCTCCATGTCCGCGAGCAGGAACGCAAGCCCCTGGAACTCGATGATCGGCCGGCCGAACTGCTCGCGCTCCCTGGCCCAGGCCACGGCGTGGTCCAGGGCCCCCTGTGCGAGCCCGACGGCCACGGCCGCGATGCCGAGCCGGCCGGAGTCGAGGCCGGCCAGAGCGATCTTGAGGCCGTCACCCTCCTGCCCGAGCAGCCGCTCGGCCGGGACGCGGGCGTCCTCGAACCGCATGGTGGCCGTGGCTGAGCCGGTGAGCCCCATCTTCCGCTCCGGCGGGTCGGCGCTCAGCCCCTCGGTGTCGGCCGGCACGAGGAAGCAGGAGATGCCGTTGCGTTGGTCGGAGGTCCGCGCCATCAGCTTGTAGAAGTCGGCGTGCCCGCCGTGCGTCGTCCACGCCTTGGCGCCGTTGACGACGTACTCGTCGCCGTCGCGACGAGCCCTGGTCGTCATCGCGGCGGGGTCGGAGCCGGCGTGGGCCTCGGAGAGGCAGTAGGCACCGAGCAGCTCGCCGCCGAGCATCTCCGGCAGCCACTTCTCGCGCTGCTCCTCGGTGCCGGCCGTGGCCAGGCCGAAGCACGACAGCGCGTGGACCGAGACGCCGACGGCGACGCTCGCCCACACCGAGGCGATCTCCTCGACGACCTGGAGGTAGACCTCGTAGGGCTGGCCGCCACCGCCGTACTCCTCCGGGTAGGGAAGGCCCAGCAGCCCGGCCCGTCCGAGCGTCCGGAACGCCTCGCGCGGGAAGGTCTCGGTCGCCTCGGCCTCCGCCACCGCTGGCAGCAGCTCGCGGGTCGCGAGCTCGCGGGTCAGCTCGATCAACGCGGTGGCCTCGTCGGTGGGGAGGACGCGAGTGGCTGGCATGCCACCGACGTTAGTACCCCGAAGTGCGGGCCCCTCGACGGACTTCGTCCTTCCTCAGGGACCCGATCCGGCGTCGGGTCCCTGAGGAGGGCCGTCAAGGCCCGTCTCGAAGGGCCCGGTCGGGCCCTGCATGATGGGCGCCATGGGTGACTGGACGCCGGCGGAGGACCGCTACGACGCAATGGAGTACCGCTACACCGGGAAGAGCGGGCTGAAGCTGCCCCCGCTCTCGCTCGGGCTGTGGCAGAACTTCGGCACCGACCGGCCCGAGGAGACCCAGCGCGCCATCCTGCGGCGGGCCTTCGACCGGGGCGTCACGCACTTCGACCTGGCGAACAACTACGGACCGCCGTACGGCCGGGCCGAGGAGAACTTCGGGCGCTACCTCAAGGCAGACTTCGCCGGCCTCCGCGACGAGCTGGTCATCTCCACCAAGGCGGGCTACGACATGTGGCCGGGGCCGTACGGCCAGGGCGGCGGCTCCCGCAAGTACGTGCTCTCCTCGCTCGACCAGTCGCTCGCGCGCCTGGGCCTGGACTACGTCGACATCTTCTACAGCCACCGGTTCGACTCTGAGACCCCGGTCGAGGAGACGATGACGGCGCTCGACACGGCGGTGCGGTCGGGCCGCGCGCTCTACGCCGGCATCTCCTCCTACTCGGCGGCGAAGACACGTGAGGCCGCGACCATCGCGCGCGACCTCGGCACGCCGCTGCTGATCCACCAGCCGTCGTACTCGATGCTGAACCGCTGGATCGAGAAGGGACTGCTCGACGAGCTCGAGGAGCAGGGCATGGGCTGCATCGTGTTCAGCGCGCTGGCCCAGGGCCTGCTCACCGACCGCTATCTCGACGGCGTCCCGGACGACTCACGCGCCGCCCGGGACGACAGCACGATCGGCGGGGACCACCTCGACGAGAAGACGCTGCGCCACGTGCGCAACCTGAACGAGATCGCCGCCGAGCGCGGTCAGAAGCTCGCGCAGATGGCGCTGCAGTGGGCCCTGCGCGATCCGCGGGTGACCTCCGCGGTCATCGGGGCGTCCTCGGTCGAGCAGCTCGACACCAACCTCGACGCCCTCGACGGGCCCCCGCTGACCGACGAGGAGCTGGCGCGGATCGACGAGGACGCGGTGGACTCCGGCATCAACCTGTGGGCCGGGGCGACCGAGGACTGAGTCCGGCCTGTCACTGCGCCTGTCACTGGGCGTCGCGGTCCGCGGCGAGGGCCGCGGCGCCGACGATGCCGGCGGTGTTGCGCAGCTCGGCGGTGACGATCTCGGTGGAGACGTCGATGAGCGGGATGAACTTCGCGCCGTGCTTGCTCACGCCGCCGCCGACCACGAACAGCTCGGGGGAGAACAGCCGTTCCAGCGCGCGGTAGTAGGACGTGAGGCGCGCGGCCCACTTCTCCCAGGACAGGTCGTCCCGCTCGCGCGCCGAGTTCGCGGCCCGGGTCTCGGCGTCGTGGCCCTCGACCTCGATGTGCCCGAGCTCGGTGTTCGGGACCAGCACTCCGTCGTACAGCAGGGCACTGCCGATGCCGGTGCCGAGCGTGGTGATGATGACGAGGCCCTCGCGACCCTTGGCGACGCCGTAGCGCGCCTCCGCCAGCCCCGCCGCGTCGGCGTCGTTGATGACCCGGACGGTGCGGCCGAGCCGCTCGCCGAGCAGGTCGTCGGCGTCGGTGCCGATCCAGGACTTGTCGATGTTGGCGGCCGAGGCGACCTCGCCGTTCTTGCGCACCACGCCGGGGATGGTCACGCCGACTGCTGACTCGTGCCCCTCGAAGCGCTCGAGGAGCTCGGCCATCACGTCGGCCACCGCCTCGGGTGAGGACTTCTTCGGCGTATCGATGCGCTCGCGGTCGGCTGAGAACTCACCCGTCTCCAGGTCCACGGGCGCCGCCTTGATGCCCGAGCCGCCGAAGTCGATGCCGATGGGGTCAGCCATGCTTCTCAAACTAACGGGCCGCGGGCCCCAGGGGCAGGGGTCCTCAGGACATGACCGAGTTCAGCATCGCGGTGTACTCCTTCACGAGGGCGGGGGTGCGGTCCAGCTCGCCGCGGCTGTACAGCCCGGCGGCGGTGACGCCCACGCCGTCGCGGCGCACCAGGTAGAAGGCGAATCCCTCGACCGGGACCGACCCGCCCTGCTGGCTGGCGATCACCCCGCGCATGTTCAGCTGCTGAGCGGCCACGTAGTTCGAGTTGGGCAGCGGCACCTGCTTGGGCTGGGTGATCTCGAGGTCCTGGACGCCGTTCTGCACGAGCCCGTTCAGGTGGTCCTGGAGCATCGCGCCCACCTCGGCCGGAGGCTGGGTGACGTCGACGGTGAACACCGCGTTGCCCTTGGCCGCCACGATCTGGCTCGGGGTGGAGGCCAGGACCTCCCACCCCGGTGGCAGCGCCAGGTGCACCTTGCCGTCGGTGGAGTCGGCCGAGAGCACGTAGGCGCCGGCGTACGACGCAGCGGACGGTGAGGCCGACGGCGAGACCGAAGGCCCGGGCGCGGGCGCCGGTGTGGGCTCGGGCTCGATGCCCGTGCCGCCCTCCAGGTCCGGGCTGATGTTGATCCCGGGGCTGCTCGGCGTCTCGACCTCGGACGAGGCCGCCGCTGCCAGCTGCGCGACCAGGCCGCCGGCCAGGATGACGACGAGGACGGCGCCCACGACGAGGGCGGTCCGCTTGTGGTCGTGGGGCGGCTCGGTCGCGGGCGTGACCGCCTCGTCGTCGGGTGCGGCGTTGCGCCGCCGCGACACCTTGCTCGCGGCGCGGACGGCCGTCCCGCAGGCCACGCAGAAGTTGGCTCCCTCGAGCAGGGGCAGGTCGCACGACGGGCACCACGCGGTCCCCGTGGCGGTGTCCCTGGGCCCGCCGTCGGCGCTGCCGCTCTCGAGGGCCGCCTCCAGGACGGCGACGTGGAGCAGGTGCCGCAGCCGCAGCAGGAGCACGACGCCCACGGCGACCCCGAGCACCAGCCCGAGCACCGCACCGCCGGTGCCGCCCACCCGGCCGGCCAGGAACATCGCGACCTGGAAGGCGATGGTGGCCAGCACCGCCTCGCCCAGCCCGCGCAGGTAGGCCGGCTTGAAGCCGGAGTAGCCACGGCCCACGCCGGAGAACGCGGCAGCGGCGATGCCGCTCGCCGCGCCGTAGACGACCGGCTTCACCAGCGCCGCCGACAGCACCAGGGAGACCCAGAACCCGCTGTTCACCTCGTCGAGGTGGCCGAAGGAGCTGAACAGCGCGCGGTTGACGACGATGGTCTCGGCGGCGGCGAAGGCCGCCCCGGCGGCCACGCCGAAGGTGAGCGCGTCGATCAGGTCGTCGAACGCCGGCCGGCGCGCCAGGAAGACCGGACCGACCTGCATCAGCACGACCGAGACGACCGGCACGAGGAGACAGAGCACGAGCAGGTTCGTCCAGTCGATGCCGTCCATCCCGATGCCCGCCCCGGTGACGGCGGCGCCGCTGTCCAGCAGGGCGTGCCACAGCCAGGTGAAGCCGACGCCGAGGGCAGCGGCGACGCCGATGGCGCCCAGGGTCACCGGCAGCGGCTGGTCGTCCCACTGGTTCACGTCGTACATGTAGACCGTGTAGATCGCCGGCACGACCAGCGCGGCAGCCACGAACGCGAAGGCCAGGTAGCCGAGCGCTCCCGCCACGACGGGCACCAGCAGGCCCAGCGCGAGGGCCCACCGGTAGGTCTGCGGCGCGGTGCCGCTGGCGAGCGGCAGCAGCGAGGAGACCAGGTTGAACGACATCACCGGCTCGCCCTGCTGCAGGGCGTAGCTGCCCCGACGGCCGCCGTCGCGCCCACCCAGCTCGGCACCGGTCACCGGGTCGAAGCGGGCGCCCGGCAGGGCGGTCGCCGCCGGAGCTCCCGGCTCGTGCGGACCTGTGGTCATCTGGTGCCTCCTGGGTGAGTGCGGGTCACGGGACCCGTCCGCCGGCGAAGGTCGCGTCTCGCTGGTCGGCGACGTCGCCGACGACCAGTCCGATCGCGAAGGGAGTGCGTGAGGGCAGTCGCGAGAACCCGAACGCGAGGCGCGGGTTCACGGTCAGCGCCTGGTTCGCGAGCTTGGTGTCGAAGCCCGTGGGAGTCTCCACGCCGATGAACGGGCGCAGCGTCCCGCCGGTCTCGAGTCGGACCCCGGCCGCGCTGCCGTCCTGGGCGACCGCACTGGCGCTGATGGCCTGGATCCGGCCGTTGCTGGCCAGGAGCACGCGGAAGGCCACCTCGGCCCGGGCCCCAGCAGGCGAGGTGTAGAGGGCGTACGCCGACCCGACGAGCCCTCCGGACTGCGCCTTGAAGGCCGAGGAGACCGGCACGCGGTTGCGACCGTCGCTGATCACCAGGGTGTCGTAGCTCCAGACACCCTGCACCTGGTCGGCCCCACCCGCTCCGAGGTAGCCCGGCATGATCAGCGCGAGCGCGTTCGGGTAGCCGGCCATCGTGGCCTGGACCTGGGTGCGGGCCGACACGGCCCGGCTGCCGGTGCCGGGTCGCAGCTGCCCGGTCAGGCGAGCCCCGTCGCGCAGCACCTCCAGGCGCGGGGCCCGGCCGTTGAACTGGGCATCCGGCTTGTTGTCGGTGGCGGCCGTGACGGACCCCAGGAACGAGGTCAGGAAGGTGCCCCAGCCCACCGGTGCCGTGCCGTCACGCAGGTAGGTCCCGACCCGGCCGGCGCGCGTGGGCAGGTAGACGTTGAGCCCGGTGGCCTGCTGCGTCCCCTTGCCCGTCACCTGGTGGGTGACGCTGGAGCGGATGGCGCCGTAGACGGCGTCGCGGGCCACGGAGACGTCGGTCGGCAGCGGGCCGAGGTTGCGCAGGAAGTCGCCGAGGTCGACGAGGTCCTGCGAGCCGACGTCGGGGTCGAGCGCGATGATGAACTCCAGCGCCTTGGCCCGGGCCCGCGCCACCGCCGGCGCCACCTGGGCAGCGTTTGCCTGGGCAGCGCGCGCGAAGGCGTCCACGGCCTGGTCCAGGGCGCGGACCTTGTCGCCGTCGACCACCGACATCGCCGCCAGGGCCCGGGTGTTCTCGCCGATCTGGGCGTCGAGCTGCTCCAGGAACCTGCCGTAGGCATCGCTCAGCGTGGCCGCGACCTGCTCGGCCGAGGCGTTGCGTGCCATCAGCGCGTACCCCGCCGGCAGGATCGGGGTGGAGATCATGAGCTCCTCCGAGCCGGCCATGATCCTGGCCACCGGAGCGAGCGCGCTGACGGTCTCGTACGACGACATCAGGCAGGCGGCGTGGTAGAGCACGTCGAAGCGCGGGATCCCTGCCTGCTGGAGGCCGCTGGCCATGCCGGCGCGGATCTCGCTGATGGAGAGTCCGTCGGCGTTGGGCGGCCCGGTGTCGATGTAGCCGCCCGACGCGCCCGCGCCGTGGTCGAAGAGGGTCAGGCCGTACTTGCGGGCAGGGAACCGGTCGGCCGCCTCCTCGATGAAGCCGGCCAGCACGTCGGGGCGGCCGAGGGACTTCTCGCCGAGGTCGCGGATCTCGTTCCACCGGCCGTTCTCGAGCACCATGAGCTTGGCGGTCGTGAACTGCCCGATGCCGCGGATCTCGCTCCGCGGCGCGCTCGGGTCGTTGCGCTCCGGCAGGTCGACCAGCGCGACGATGTGGACGTTCTTCGCGTCGGGGATCTGGGTGAGCAGGTTGAGGTTGCGCACCATCGCCTCGGGCACGCTCGAGGTGTCGCCGACGGCGTAGATCATCATCGTCCAGTCCGCCGTACCACCCTTCGTGGCGGTGCCCACGACGGCGTCGACGCGCGAGCCCGAGCCGCCCAGGGCGAGCACGAGCGCCACCACGAGCGGCAGCAGCCGAGCGGCCCTGCCGGCGCGTCGTCGAGCCTCCATCACCACTTCCCCTCGCGTGGTGATCAGCCCGAACTGATCGCGGCAGAAGTATCGGGGCAGCCAACCTGACCCGCAACCGGTTCGGCCAACTGGGCTAGGAGTGTGCCAGCCTCGCACCGTGCGTCGTCTCGTCCTTCTCCTCTTCGTGCTGTTCCTGGTGAACCTGCCGTTCGTCAGCCAGCGCCTGACCGAGCGCAAGCTCGACCGCGAGGGGGAGCAGGTTGCGGCCACGGTGGTGGACAGCCGGCGCACGGGCGGTCACAACTTCCTGGACTACCGGCTACCGGCGGGCATCGACGCGAAGGGCACCCGCTACTCCAGCGAGGTCGACGACCCCACGTTCGAGCACGCCCGCACCTCGGGGCAGCTCCCCGTCCGCGTGGTGCCCGACGACCCGTCGATCAACCGTCCGGACGGAGCACCGCGGAGCTCGACCTTCCTCGTGGTGGCGTTGCTCGGCGACGTCGTCCTGATCGTGGTCGGCGTGCTGTGGTGGCGCCGCCGCAGGCGCTGGAACCGGTTCGAGGTGGTGGCCTCGGAGCCCGGTCAGGTGACCTTGCGCGGCACGTCGGGCACCTTCACGGCCGCGGCACCCGACGAGTGGAGCCTGCGGGTGCAGGTGGGCGAGCACGTGTCGGGCTCCTACCACCTCGTCGCCGAGCAGGACCTCTTCGCCGGTCCGCCGGCGAGCGGGCTCGAGCAGTCCCGGGGGGCCCAGGGGACGGCGGAGTACGTCGCCCGGGGGCGGGTCGTGGACACCCGCTCGGGATGGGCGGTCCTGGAGATGGACGACGGCTTCCGGCTGCGGGTCGAGACGGGTCCCCACCGCATCCGCGCCGACATCCGGGACTCGACCGAGGCGCGCGGCGTGCTCTGCTTCACGCCCGGGTGTCGAAACTGCTTTACATTTGCTGGCCCTCTTGTCAAATGACCGGGAACGGCGTTACGGTCGAGTCGCTTTACATCTGAGCCTCAGATGTCAAGCGGAAGGAGAGGCCGATGAGCGACGCCACCACTGACACGGCCGTCAACGCGACGGTCCCCGAGGACTCCACCGAGCGCTGGCGCGACCGGAAGCGCTACCTGTGGATGATCGGGCTCGTGGTCCCCTCGCTGGCGTTCATCGCCTTCGGGATGCACGCGGTGACCGGCTGGGACGTGTGGCTGTGGATCGGTCCGATCATCATCCTGGGCGTCGTACCCGCGATCGACCTCGTCGCGGGCCTCGACCGCTCCAACCCGCCCGACGACGTCATCGAGCGACTGGAGGAGGACAGGTACTACCGCTGGATCACCTACGTCTTCCTGCCCATCCAGTACGTCGGCTTCGCCGGCGCCTTCATCTGGATCGCGCGGCCCGAGTGGCTCGGTGCCGACGAGCTCTCGCTGTTCGCGAAGCTGGGCATCGCGATCTCGATCGGCTGCATCGGCGGCATCGGCATCAACACCGCCCACGAACTGGGTCACAAGAAGGAGAGCCACGAGCGCTGGCTGTCCAAGATCGCGCTGGCGCAGAGCTTCTACGGCCACTTCTACATCGAGCACAACCGGGGCCACCACGTGCGCGTCGCCACGCCCGAGGACCCCGCCTCCTCGCGACTGGGCGAGAACTTCTACCAGTTCTGGCCGCGCACGGTCGGCGGCTCGTTGAAGAGCGCCTGGCGCATCGAGAAGCGTCGCTACGCCCGCAAGGGCAAGCACCCGTTCCGGATCGGCAACGACGTGCTCAACGCCTGGGCCATGTCCGCGGTGCTGTGGGGCGTGATGATCGCGCTGCTCGGCTGGGCGATCCTGCCGTTCCTGGTGATCCAGGCGATCGTGGGCTTCTCGCTGCTCGAGGTCGTCAACTACATGGAGCACTACGGGATGCGGCGCCAGAAGGTGGGCATCGGTGGGCGCCAGCGCTACGAGCGGGTCGACCCCTCGCACAGCTGGAACTCCAACAACATCGCCACCAACGTGCTGCTCTACCACCTGCAGCGCCACAGCGACCACCACGCCAACCCGACCCGTCGCTACCAGGCGCTGCGCGACTACCGGGAGTCCCCGGTGCTGCCGACCGGCTACGCGGGCATGATCGTGCTGGCCATCGTCCCGGCCGTCTGGCGCCGCGTGATGGACCCGCGGGTGCTCGCCCACTACGACGGCGACGTCACGCTCGCGAACATCTCGCCGCGGAAGCGCGAGCGGATCCTGGCCAGGTACGGCACCTCGGCCTCGGTGGTGCGCGACGACAGGCAGGTGACTGCTGCCGCTGGCGCCCAGTCGGGAGCCACCCCCGTCTCGGACGAGCCGATGGCGATGCGCTGTCCCGGGTGCGGCTACACCTACGAGGTCGTGAGCGGCGACGAGCGTGAGGGTTTCGCCGCCGGCACCTCCTGGTCCGACGTGCCCGAGAGCTGGTGCTGCCCCGACTGCGGCGTGCGCGAGAAGGTCGACTTCGTCTCGGTCGAGAGTCAGCTGGCGTAGATGCCGGGACTCAGCGGGCTGCTGCCTAGGCTGGCGGCCATGAGTCCCGTCGCCACGCCCGTCGGCCACCGCGACCGCCTGCTCGCGGCGGCCGCGCGGTTCACGGCCCAGCACGGCTGGGGCTCGCTCACGATGGGCAAGCTCGCCGACCTCGTCGGGGTCAGCCGGCAGACGGTCTACAACGAGATCGGCGGCAAGCCCCAGCTGGCCGAGGCCATGGTGATGCGTGAGCTCTCGCTGTTCCTCGACGTCGTGGACTCCGCGTTCGCCGAGCACCCCGACGACCTGGTGGAGGCCATCGAGGCCGCCGCCCTGCGGGTGCTGCAGCTCGCGCGCACCGACCCGCTGCTGCACGCGATCCTCTCGAGCAGCCAGGGGGCCGACAGCGGGCTGCTGCCCCTGCTGACCACCAACTCCGAGGCCCTCCTCGCTGCGGCCGGGCAGATGATCCGCCAGCACGTCGCCGGCTACGACGTACGCCTGCCCGAGGACCGCCTCGAGACGCTGATCGACATGGTGGTGCGACTCGTGCTCAGCCACGTCATGCAGCCCGCGGGCGAGCCCGCCCAGACCGCGGGGGCGGTCGCCTGGATCGCCCAGCGGGTCCTGGAGGGGTGACCCGCGGCGCCCGATGAATTTGTCGGTGTTGCGTGGTCTTCTTGGTGAGGTGACCGACCTCGGACACAAGCGGACTCAACCTCGAGCAGTGAGGGCGGACGAATGATCCACGCACGCGGACTGGTGCAGACCTTCCAGACCCGCAACGGGCGCGAGAAGGTGGAGGTGCGCGCCGTCGACGGCGTCGACCTCGACGTCGAGGAGGGCGAGGTCGTCGGCTTCCTGGGCCCCAACGGGGCCGGCAAGACGACCACGCTCCGGATGCTGACCACGCTGCTGCGCCCGACGGAGGGGACGGCGACGGTGGCGGGGTACGACGTCGTCACGCAGTCGCGGCAGGTCCGCCAGAGCATCGGCTACGTGTCACAGGCGGGCGGCACGTTCTCCTACGCCCGGGCGGGCGACGAGGTCGTCGACCACGGCATGCTCTACGGCATCAGCCGGGCGCAGGCGACCCGGCGCGGGCACGAGCTCTTCGAGCAGCTCCAGCTCCCGGGGATGTGGAAGCGCAAGCCCAAGCAGATGTCGGGCGGCCAGAAGCGCCGGCTCGACATCGCGATGGGCCTGATCCACGACCCCACGCTGGTCTTCCTCGACGAGCCGACGACCGGGCTCGACCCGCAGGCCCGCGCCAACCTGTGGGAGCACATCGCCGACCTGCGCGCCAAGCGCGGCGCGACGGTGTTCCTCACGACGCACTACCTCGACGAGGCCGACGTGCTCAGCGACCGGATCATGATCATCGACCAGGGCCGGATCGTCGCCAGCGACACCTCCGAGAACCTCAAGGCCGCCGTCTCCGGCGACCTGGTCACGCTCGAGGTGGCCGCAGTCGAACGGGTGGGCGACGCGGCTCGAGCGCTCTCGGCCGATCGCGGGCTCCGTCGAGGTCGACGGCCGTCACGTCCAGGGCCGGGTGGCGCGAGCCGGCCGCGCCGTGCCCGGGCTCGTGCGCGAGCTCGACCGCACCGACGTCACCCTCGACGCGATCGAGGTGCACCGGCCGACCCTCGACGACGTGTTCCTCACCCTCACCGGGCGGTCGCTGCGCGACGCCGAGACCGAGAAGCGCGACGAGAAGGCCGATTCGGAGCAGGAACCGTCCGCTGACTCCACCGACGAGCCCAGCATGGAAGGAGCCTCGCGATGACCTTCGTGCGCGAGTCCTACATCGTCTTCCGGCGCCAGATCCGGATGAACCTGCGCAACCCGGCCTGGGTGTTCATCGGGGCGCTGCAGCCGGTGCTCTACCTGCTGCTGTTCGGCCCGCTGCTCACGCCCATCGTCGAGACCTTCCCGGGCGGCGACGAGAACGCCTACACCTTCCTGGTCCCCGGGCTGCTCGTGCAGCTCGGCCTGTTCGGGGCGTTCTTCGCCGGCTTCGGCCTGATCGGGGAGTGGCGCGAAGGGGTCATCGAGGCCGAGCGGGTCACGCCGGCGAGCCGCACGGCGCTGCTCGTCGGGCGGCTCGCGCGCGACGTGCTGCAGCTGTTCGTGCAGGCGCTGATCCTGGTCGGGCTGGGCGCCTGGCTGGGCATGCGCGCCTCGGTCGCCGGGGTCGTGATCGGCATCGCGCTGACCCTGCTGATCGGCGGCGCCTGCGCCGCGGCCTCCAACGCGCTGGCGCTGTCGACCAAGAGCGAGGACATCATGGCTCCGGTCATCAACATGGTGATGATGCCGGTGCTGCTGCTCTCCGGGATCCTGCTGCCGATGACGCTGGGCCCGGAGTGGCTGGAGCGGACCAGCGACTTCATGCCGTTCCGCTGGATCGTCGACGCCGTCCGCGGCACCTTCGCCGGCGACGTCGCCGGCAGCACCATGCTCTGGGGCGTTGTCTGGGCCCTCGGGCTCTTCGTCGTGGCCGTGTGGTGGGGCACCGCGGTCTTCCGCAAGGAGAACGCCTGAGGCCCCGATAGACCAGTGACCGGTTCGTCCTGTTCGCCGCGTACCCTTCATCCAGAGCCGGAGGGGAGATCGGCTCAGCCGAGGGCTCTTCCACGGGCGGTCGAAGGATGTCCATGCACCAGCTGTCGAGGCGCGAGGCCGTAGCGCTCGCCGGACTCGGCCTGCTCGCGGCCGGCTGCGGGGCCTCCGACGACGAGACCCGTCGTACGGCGAACCAGGTTCCGGGCTCCAAGCCGGGCGACCGCGCCGCGGCACCCAAGGTCGACGACGTCACCGTCGCCGCCCCCAAGGAGCTGACCCAGCCCCTGCTGTCCTCCGACCTGCTGGTCTTCAGCAAGGACTCCTTGTCCGAGGGCACCATCGAGAAGATCAAGGCGATCACCACCAAGGGCGGCCAGAAGGCGATCGCGGCCGTGGAGCCGATGGCGATGGCGCAGTTCTACGCCGACGAGAAGCAGGTGACCTACGCCGCCGTCGACCCGCGGACCTTCTGGCGCTTCACCGTGCCCGGCACCGCGCACACCCAAGCCGTCTGGGACCGCGTCGCCGGCGGCGAGATCGCCGTCGGGCCGCAGATCGGCCGCGAGCTCCAGACCAAGGACGGCTTCCTCAAGCTCGGCAACGGCACCGATGCCCCGAGCGCCCACGTGGGCGCCTACGCCCAGCTGCTCGACCCGGGCTGGGCCCGGCAGATCGATGCCGTCGTGAACTACAAGTGGGCCAAGACGCTGGGCATGAAGCCGGCGAACGCCGCGTTGATCTCGATGGGGTCCCCGTCGCCGCAGTCGATCATGAAGAAGCTGGTCGCGGCCGCCGGGCCGGGGGCATCGGTGCAGATCCTCGGCCCCAACCTCGACCTCAAGGTCGCCCAGACAGCGGTGCTCACCGGCGGCTCCGTGGCCAAGGCCGTCGGCACCTTCAACTACACCGCCAACTCCAACGGCACCGTCAACCCCGACCCGGGCTGGGTGCAGCTCGCACATCCGCACCGAGGTGATGCCGATCATCGGGCGGGTGACCGGCAACGTGGTGATGCTGCCCCAGCTCCGCGGCGCCCTCAACGAGGTGGTGCGCGCGGGGCTCTCGAAGTCGATCTACCAGTACGGCGGCTGCTACGTCCCGCGATTCATCGCCGGCACCAACACCCTCTCGTTCCACAGCTTCGGCACCGCCATCGACCTCAACGTGGCGGACAACCAGCGCGGCACAGTCGGCAAGATGGACCGCCGCGTGGTCACGATCTTCAAGCAGTGGGGCTTCGGCTGGGGTGGTGACTGGCACTACACCGACCCGATGCACTTCGAGCTCGCGACGCTGGCCAAGAAGACCTGACCCCTCGCCGCTAACCTCGCGCTATGCGAGCTGTACGCGTGACCAGGCCCGACGGACCCGCGGCAGTGACGGTCGAGGAGGTGCCCGAGCCGGAGGCCGAGGGGCCGTTCGGGCCGCAGGTGCTCGTGGAGGTCCATGCCGTCGGGGTCTCCTTCCCCGACCTGCTGCTGAGCAAGGGCGAGTACCAGCTCAAGCCCGACCTGCCGTTCACGCTCGGCGTCGACTTCGCGGGGGTCGTCAGGTCCGCGCCCGAGGGCACCGGACTCGGCAAGGGTGACCGGGTGGCCGCGTGCCTGGGCCACGGCGGCGCCTCCGACGTCGTGGGGCTCGGCCCGGACAGCGTCTTCCCGCTGCCGGACGCGCTGAGCTTCGAGCAGGGAGCGGCGATCCCGATGAACTACCTGACCGCGCACTTCGCGCTCAAGGAGCGCGGGCAGCTGCGGGAGGGCGAGACCGTCCTCGTACACGGCGCGGCGGGCGGGGTCGGCACGGCCACCATCCAGGTGGCCAAGGGGTACGGCGCCCGCACCGTCGCCGTGGTCTCGACCGACGAGAAGGCCGAGGTGGCTCGCCGGGCCGGTGCCGACGAGGTGGTCCTCGTCGACGGGTTCCGCGAGGCCGTGAAGGAGCTCACCGACGGCAACGGCGTCGACGTCGTGATGGACGTCGTGGGTGGCGACCTGATGACCGACTCGCTGCGGTCGCTGGCCACCCGCGGCCGGCTGCTGGTCGTCGGCTTCACCGGGGGCGCGATCCCCGCGGTCAAGGTCAACCGCCTGCTGCTCAACAACGTCGACGTGCGGGGAGTGGGCTGGGGTGCCTACGCCATGGTCCGGCCGGGCTTCATGCGGCAGCAGTGGGAGGAGCTGGTGCCGATGATGGAGTCCGGTGTCATCGACCCGCCCATCGGTGCGACGTACCCGCTCGAGGAGTTCGGCCGGGCGCTGCAGGACATGGAGGACCGCCGGACGCTGGGGAAGTCGGTCGTCACCCTGCGCTGAGGCGCACGCGCCTCAGCGCAGGGCTGGTGGCACCCACGGTCAGCTGATCTCGACCGCGAGCTCGTAGACCTGCTCCGTGGGGTGCCCGGCACGCTCGTGGATCCGCATCACGGCCTCCTTGCTCGGCCCGGTCGAGAGGCAGAACACCTTGCCGCTCTCGGGGTCGAGCCATGCCTTGTCGAAGCTGACACCCTCCTCCGACTGGATCTCGACATCGAGGCGGTGCGCCTCCTGCAGCTGTGCCGCGGTCACCCCGACGAATCCGTCGTGGACGTCCATGTACCTGGCCATGTGGCCCTCCTTGTTTCGCTCGTGTGGGCCTGGCCCGACTCGAGAACCGCCACTGTGGCGGCTTGGTTCTATGGTTGTCCGGGCGGAAGGGAGGGACCATGGCCGAGACGTCGGCACTCTTGTCCCCCCGTCCGGATCTGGCTCCGATCCGCCGCGACCACCCCCTCGACGTGGTCTCCCAGGTGCTGGAGCTCGTCCGCCTGGCCGGCGCCATCTTCTTCCGCGCCGACTTCGCGGCACCCTGGAGCTACACCTCGCCGCCCACGATGGAGATCCCCGGCGCGCTGCCTCCCGGGCGCGGCAGCCTGGTGATGTTCCACATCATCGCCGCGGGCCGGTGCTGGATCGCGCTCCCCGACGGCGTCCGGCACGAGCTCTCCGCCGGTGACGTCGTGGTGCTGCCGTACGGCGACGCGCACACCTTCGGGTCGATGGAGGAGGCGGACCCGGTCTCGATCACCAGCCTGCTGCCGCCGCGTCCGTGGACGACCTTCCCGCACATCGAGCACGGCGGGGACGGCGAGGACGCGATGCTGGTGTGCGGGTTCCTGCGGGGCGATGCCGTGCTGTTCGACCCGGTGCTGCGCGCGCTGCCGTCGCTGTTCGTCGTCCGGCCGCCCTCGGGTCCGGCGTCGGAGTGGATCAGGGCCAGCGTCGACTTCGCCGTCGCGGCGTCGCGCTCCTCTCCCGAGCTCGGCATCGCCGACCAGCGCCTGGCCGAGGTGCTGTTCACCGAGGTGCTCCGGCTGCACCTCACCACCACGGCCGACGACGAGCTCACCGGTTGGCTGCGCGCCCTGCGTGACCCCGTCGTCGGGCAGGCGCTGGCACTGCTCCACGGTGATCCGGCTCGGGCGTGGACGGTGACGGAGCTGGCCCGGGAGGTGGCGGTCTCGCGCACGGTGCTGGTCGAGCGGTTCCAGCAGATGCTCGGCCGACCGCCGATCCGCTACCTCACGGAGTGGCGCCTCAACCTCGCGTCGGGACTGCTGCGCACCACGGGCCTGGGTGTGGCCGAGGTCGGCGCGCGCGTCGGGTACCAGTCCGAGCAGTCCTTCAGCCGCGCGTTCAAGCGGCTCCTCGGGGTGGCCCCCGGCCAGTGGCGGGCGGCCGCGGTCGAGGGCTGAGGCTCAGCCGGCCGGGGCGAGCGCGGCCTTGGTGCTGCCGAAGGCGAGCTGCAGCAGGTCGATCCTCTTGGCCAGGTCAGTCAGCCGGGGTCGTCGCGTCGGAGAAGGAGTGGTGCTCGTGCGTCACCACCCAGCGGCCGCCCTGCTTGCGCAGGCCCACTGTCAGCCG
Source organism: uncultured Actinomycetota bacterium (assembly GCA_963698945.1). Classification (GTDB taxonomy): domain Bacteria; phylum Actinomycetota; class Actinomycetes; order Propionibacteriales; family Nocardioidaceae; genus Marmoricola. The sequence goes on from CAVOST010000005.1 coordinate 115,230, forward strand.
CAGTCGTTGGTCGGGCTGCTGCTCGAGGCCCTCGGGCGTGCCGCACCGGAGCAGCGCCCACGCGAACGCGACGTCCGTGCCCTCGGTGACGTCGAGCTCGAGCAGGTCGAACGACGCACCGGAGGCCTGCCACTCGAAGAAGCCGGGCCAGGTCTCGCGGTAGGCGTCGATGCCGCGCACCCCGTCGTACGGCGGCGGCACGTCGAACATCACGATGTCCTCGGCGTGGTCGGCCAGCACCGTCTCCAGGTCGCCGGTGTGGACGGCTGCCGCCCACTGCGTGATGAGCTCACGGATCTCCATGTCCACTGAGACTTCTCCCGGCTCCGGCACTCATCGGTGCACGGGCATGCCCGCGACCCACGTCGAGACGACCCGGGCGGCGCCGATGTCCGCCACGTCGCCGGCGAACGGGTCGCGGTCCAGCACGACCAGGTCGGCTGCCCGGCCCGGTTCGAGCGTGCCGGCGTCGTCGCGGTGGTTCACCCAGGCCGAGCCGGAGGTGTACGCCGTGAACGCGGTCTCCAGGTCGAGCGCCTGCTCGGGCAGGAACGGCTCGGAGCCCTCGCGTCCCTCCTCGCCGTAGGCCCACCGGTTCACCGCGACGTGGATCGCCTCGAGCGGGTTGGGAGTGCTGACGGGCCAGTCGCTGCCCGCGACCAGGCGGGCGCCGGAGCGGTGCAGCGCGCCGAAGGGGTACTGCCACGAGGCGCGCTCCACCCCCAGGAACGGCAGCGTCAGGTCGACCATCTGGTCGTCGAGACAGGCCCAGAGCGCCTGGATGTTGGCCGCCACCCCGAGCCTCGCGAACCGCGGCACGTCGTCGGGGTGCACGACCTGGAGGTGGGCGACGTGGTGCCGGTTCGCCGGATCGGTGCCCTCGAAGGCGGCCAGGGCCTCACGCACCGCGCGGTCGCCGATGGCGTGCACGTGCACCTGGAAGCCCTCGGCGTCGAGCCGCGCGACGTAGCCGCGCAACAGGCCCGGGTCCACGAAGGAGTGGCCGCTGGTGTCCGTGGGCCGGCCGTGCTCGTCGAGGTAGGGCGAGCTCATCGCGGCCGTGAGGTTCTCGGTCACCCCGTCCTGCATGATCTTCACGCTCGTCGCGCGGAAGCGACCGCACGTGAACTCCCGGCGTCGCTCGACCAGCGACGCGACCTGCTCCTCGCCCGCGTCGCGGTCCCACCACAGCGCACCCACCACGTGGGCGGTGAGGTCGCCGCGCCGCGCCGCCTCGGTGTACGTCGGTCCGGGATCGTCCATCCCGCCGTACTCCCCGACGATCGCGTCCTGCCACCCGGTGACGCCCATCGCATGGAGATGGGCCTGGCCGGCGAGGAGGCCGGTGTAGTACTCCGCGTCGGTGACGGCGGGCAGGCGCCGCGCGACGACGTCCATCGCGCCCTCGTGCAGGGTGCCGGTGGGTGTCCCGTCGCGTCCCGCTCGTAGCGGCCGTGGGGCGGGTCGCTGCTCTCGCGGGTGATGCCGGCGAGCGCCAGCGCACGGCTGTTGACCCACGCGCCGTGGTGGTCCCGGTTGGGCAGGAACACCGGCCGGTCGGGCACGACGGCGTCGAGGTCGGCGGCCGTCGGTGTGCCACCCGGGAACGCCGCCATCGCCCAGCCGCCACCGAGGATCCACGGGAGGTCGGGATGCTCCTCGGCGTACGCCGCCACGAGACCCAGGTAGTCCTCGCGGGTGCGGCCCTCCGCGAGGTTGCAGCGAGTCAGCTCGAGTCCGCCCTGGACCGCGTGCACGTGGGCGTCGACGAACCCGGGCGCCAGCAGGCCACCCTCGGCGTCGACCACCTCGGCTCCGGCGGGGACCTCCCCGATCGCGGCGATCCGGCCGTCGCGGACCACCACCGCGTCCCCCGTCCTGCCGAGGTAGCGGTGTCCGTCGAAGATCGCGGCGTTGGCGAAGGCAGTCGTGTGATGGGTGCCCACCCCGGCGATTCTGCTCCTCTGGCAGCGTGGTGTCGTGAGGTACTGAAGTCCCGCTCCCCGACCCGAGGGCCCCGCGTTGTCCGACCCGCTTGCCGAACACGACCGTGCTGTCCAGCGTCGCTCCACCTTCCTCGTGGCTGCGATCGGGATCATCGTGATGGTCGTCGTCGCGATCGTGATCCTGCGCTCGCAGGGCGCCGAGGAGCCCGCGGTGGCCGAGGCACCGGAGAGCCCGAGCGCGGTCCTGTCCCACTCCTCGACCCTGCTCGACCAGGCCCTCCACTCGTTCCGGACCGACCAGGGCGACTGGCCGGACCGGGCCTGGGTCGACGACCGCTTGCTCCGGCTCACTGGTGGCGAGGCGGCCCACACCCTCGACCCGGGCCTCGACGTCGGGGTGCAGCTCACCTGGTACCGCAGCGACGCCGATCGCTTCGCCTACTGCCTCACCAAGGACCTGCGCGCGCTCACCGTGGTCACGACGAGCGAGGAGACGACCAAGAGCGAGATCGCGGGCGCCTGTCCCGCCCCGTCGCTCTCACCCGGGCGCGGTCAGGGCTGAGGACGCTCACGTCCGCCATGATCGTGCCCATGGAGACGACCGGCGCCCCGACAGCTCGAGGTCCCCGATGAAGGCGGTCATCGTCGGTGGCGGTATCGGCGGCCTCGCGGCCGCCCTGGCCCTGCACCGCCGCGGGTGGGAGGTGGAGGTGCTGGAGCGCGCGCCCGCCATCACCGAGGTGGGCGCGGGGCTCTCCCTGTGGCCCAACGCCCTGCACGCCCTCGACGAACTCGGGCTGGGCCAAGACGTACGAGGCTTCTCGAACCTCGAGGGCTCCGGTGGCATCCGCGACCGCAAGGGTCGCTGGCTCTCCCGCACGGACGCCGACGCATTGCGGGAGCGCTACGGCGACGTGGCCATGGTCCACCGGGCGACCCTGCTGGAGCTGCTGCGGACCGCGCTGCCCGCAGAGGCCCTTCGGGTGGGCGTGCCGGTCCACGGCGTCTCCGCCGACGGGACGGTCCAGCACACGGGTGGTTCCTCGAGCGGCGATCTCGTCGTGGGCGCCGACGGGCTGCGCAGCCAGGTGCGGCGGCAGCTCTGGCCGGCCGTCGAGCCCAGGTACGCCGGCTACGCCGCGTGGCGCTTCGTGACGCCCTCACCCGTGCAGGTCGGGGCGGCGTTCGAGTCGTGGGGGCGAGGGGAGCGGTTCGGCTGCGCCCCGCTCCAGGACGGGCGGGTGTACTGCTTCGCCGTCGCCAACGCACCGGAGGGAGCGGGGGCCCCGGGCTCGCGGCGCTGCGCGAGCGGTTCGCGGACTGGCACGACCCGGTGCCCGCGCTGCTGGCCGCGGCACCGGAGGACGACCTGCTCTACCACGACCTCTACGACCTCCCGGACCTGACGACGTACGTCCGCGACCGGGTCGTGCTCGTGGGCGATGCCGCCCACGCCATGACCCCCAACCTGGGGCAGGGCGCCTGCCAGGCCCTGGAGGATGCGGTGGTGCTGGCTGACTGCGCCGAGCGATCCGACCTGGCGTCGTACGACGCGCAACGGCTGGGCCGGGCGACCATGATCACGCGACGCTCCGCCCGCATCGGCAGGGTCGCCCAGCTGCAGTGGCCACCGGCCGTCGCCCTGCGCGACCTCCTCGTCCGGCTCACCCCGGAGTCGGCGTTCCTCCGGTCGCTGGAGCCGATGCTGGACTGGCCACCGAGTCCCTCGGCGTGACCTGAGGTGGACGAGGACCTGCTGCGCGCCCTCGGCATCGAGGTGCTGCGGCTGAGCGGGCGCCGGACGACGGTGCCGGGCTCGCGGCTGGAGACCTCGGCCTTCCGGATCCTGTGGCGCCTCGAGGAGAGCGGCCCGCTCACCCTCCGCGAGCTCTCCGAGCAGCTCCAGCTCGACCAGTCCACGATCAACCGCCAGGTCAACTCCGCCCTCAAGCACGGCCTGGTCGAGCGCGTGGTGGTCGCCGGTCGTGCGGGGAATCCCGTGCGCGCCACCCAGGCTGGACGCCGGGCCTACGAGCACGACGGGCGGCTGCGAGCGGACGTGATCGAGCGCGCCATCGCTGACCTCGGACCCGAGCGGGTGCGAGAGATGGTGGCCACGCTCCGCGCGTTCAACGACGCGGTGGACCGGGCCGAGCCATCGCCCGGTGATCAGCCGGGCTGAGCCCCCGTCAGCACCGGCAGCTCTACCGGTTCGTCGTCGCTCGTCGTACGTCGCGGGATGAGGGCGGTGATCCCCACCCCCACGAACGCCGCGACGGCACCGACGACGAAGCAGATGTGGAAGGCGGTCTCGTCGGGGATGGCGAAGCCGCTGACCGTGGTGCTATTGCTCGACAGGATCGTGCCCATCACGGCGGCCGCGAGGGTGGTTCCCATCGAGCGCATCAACGCGTTGAGGCCGACTGCGGCGCCGGCCTCGCGCATCGGCACCGCGTCGAGGATCAGGGTCGGCATGGCGGCGTACCCGATGCCGACGCCCGCAGAGGCGACGCACGAGGCTACGAGCAGCTGCCAGGGTGCGTCCATCATGAACAGCGCGACGACATAGCCGCCGCCCAGCACGGTGGCGCCGAGCATCAGCGTCCGTCGGGCCCCGACGCCGCGGATCAACCGGCTCGAGACCGGCGCGAACAGCATCATCATCAGGCCGGCGGGGGCCATCCACAGCCCGGCTTGCAGGATCGTCTGGCCGAGGCCGAAGCCGGTCGACTCCGGCAGCTGGAGCAGCTGGGGTACGACGATCGACTGGGCCATCATCCCGAAGCCGACCGCGATGGCGGCGACGTTGGTGAGCAGCACCGGCAGCTGGGCCGTGGTGCGCAGGTCGACCAGGGGCTCGTCCTGCCGCAGCTCGAAGAAGCCCCACGCCACGAGGACGACGAGCCCACCCACGATCGCGCCGAGCGTGAGGGGTCGGTCCAGCCCCACGACGTTGCCTTGGAGACACCGACCAGGAAGGCGACCAGCCCGAGGGCGAGGCCGCCGGCGCCCACGAGGTCGAGTCGCCCCGGGTTGGCGTCGTGCACGTGCGGCACCAGTGTCGCGGTGAGCAGCAGGATCACCAGCGCCAGCACGGCGGAGAGCCAGAACAGGTCGTGCCAGCTGCCCTGGTCGGCGATCCACGCCGAGAGCGGCAGGCCGATGGCGCCGCCGACGCCGAGGGTGGCGCTCATTGCGGCGATGGCGGTCGAGGTGAGGCGAGGCGGGGTGATCTCGCGCATCAGCGAGATGCCGACGGGGATGAAGCCCATCGCCATGCCCTGCAGCGCGCGGCCCACAAGCATCGGTGCGAGCGAGCTCGACATCGCGCACACCACCGACCCGACGAGCAGGATCCCGGCACTGACCACCAGCACGCGCTGCTTGCCCACCAGGTCCGCGACCCGGCCGGCGACCGGCATCGAGACCGCCGCGGCGAGCAGCGTGATCGTGACCACCCACGAGGCGTTGGCGGGCGAGGTGTGCAGCAGCCCCGGCAGCTCGCTCTGGATCGGGATGACCAGCGTCTGGGTCAGCGCGGCGGCGAGACCACCGAGGCAGAGCACCACGACGGCGAGCAGGGGTCTCGAGCCGGGGGCGCGGGTGGTGGTCGGGGACGGCACGTCACTCCAAGGTGGGCGGAGGCAAAGATGTGTACCGTACACATGTTGACTCGTACAACCAAACCGTGAGGTGTTGACGCTGGTTGTCCTCACACGGCGTGGGTGAGCAATCTCGTGCCGCGGGCGAGGAACATGGGGCGAGGCAACGCGCGAAGAAAGGTGTGTCCGTGTCCGAACCCGACTCCGGCCCTGCGGCGAGGCCCGGGCAGGTGGCCGGGAACCTGACCCGGGAGAGCCTGCTGCGTCCGGCGCACAGCCAGCTGATCTCCTACGCCGTCTCGGTGCTCCTCGTGGTGCCCGCGGTGTGGCTCTGCGACTGGGTGCTGCCTGGCTTCCACACCGACCGTCCGTGGGGTCCGGTCGCCTTCGCGGCTGCGATCAGCCTCGTGAGCGTCGTGGTGCAGCCGATCCTGGTCGGCGCAGCGGTCCGGCTGGGCTGGTTGGGGGTGCTGCTCCTCGCCTTCACCGGGCAGGCACTTCTCGTCATGTTCACCGCCTGGCTGCTCCCCGACGTGTGGGTCGACGACTTCTGGACCGGGTTCGCCGTAGCCGTGGTCATCGGTGTGGTGAGCACGATGCTGGGGTGGTTCGGCAGCGCGGGGACCTCGCAGATGCTCGTGAGCAGGCTGGTTGCCGCCAGCCGCCGGAAGCAGCCCGATCTTGCGGACCCCGAGGTCGACGGCGTGCTCTTCGTGCAGCTCGACGGGGTCCCCTTCCCGGTGCTGCAGATGGCGATCACCGCCGGGACGGTGCCGACCATGACCCGTTGGATCCGGTCGGGCAGCCACCAGCTGCGGGAATGGACACCGAAGCTCCCGGCGACCACGCCCGCGAGCCAGATGGGGATCCTCCACGGCGTCATCGACGGCATCCCGGCCTTCCGCTGGTACGACCGGGCCCGCGACAAGGTGATGGTGGCCAACCGCCCGGCAGATGCGGCGGTCATCGAGGCCGACCTCACCACGGGCAAGGGCCTGTTGGTGGACGACGGGGTCAGCATCAGCAACCTGTTCACCGGCGACGCGCCGACCGCGGTGCTCACGATGAGCCGTCGCGTCCGCGGCGGCGAGGTCGCCAAGCGAGCGGTGGCCCAGTTCGTGGTCCACCCCGCAGGGCTGACGAGGGCGCTGGCCCGGTCGTTCTCCGAGCTGGTCCGCGACCGGTTCCAGACCAGGCGAGCGATCCGTCGCGGCGTGGAACCTCGCTGCGAACGCAACTGGGAGACCGCGCTGCTGCGGTGCGTGACCAACGGCGCGCTCCGCGACCTCAACACGATCCTGGTCGCCCAGCACATGCTGCGCGGCACCCGCTCCATCTACGTCGACTACGTGGACTACGACGAGATCTCCCACCACGCGGGGATGCTCCGACCCGAGTCGCTCGAGGCCCTGGAGGCCGTCGACGGCGTCCTGCACCAGCTCGAGCTTGTGGCGGCGGCAGCGCCCAGGAGGTACCGCTTCGTGATCCTGTCGGACCACGGGCAGGCGCAGGGGGCACCGTTCGCCGACCGGTACGGCGAGGAGCTCGCCTCGCTCGTGGCCCGGCTCGCGGAGAGTGACGTCGCGTCCTCCAGCCACGACGTCGAGGGATGGGGACGCACGCGCGCGCTCGTGGGTGAGCTGTCCTCCTCCAGCGGCGTGGGTGGACGGACCATGCAGATGGCGTCCGACGCCATGGACAAGCGCGACCACAACGAGCCGTCCGGGGTGACCGCAGCTGCGCAGGCCCCGACCACGAAGTCGTCCCGCAGGTCGAAGGAGAAGGGGGCCAAGGGCGACGAGACCTTCCACGTGTTCGGCTCGGGCAACCTGGGGCTCATCTACGTGCGCGGCGAGAAGCAGCGGCTGGACCGGAGAGGAGCTGCACGCGCGCTTCCCCGGTCTCGTGGAGGGCCTTGCCAAGCACCCCGGCATCGGGTTCGTCGTCGTGACGGGCGAGCAGGGCCCGGTCGCTCTGGGCACCGACGGCTGGCACCGGCTCGACGACGGTCACGTGGAGGGCGAGGACCCGCTGGCCCCCTTCGGACCTGACGCGCCGGCGTTCGTACGGCGGGCCGCGCACCGTCCCGAGGCCCCGGACATCTACGTCAACAGCCTCGTCGACCCCGGCACCGAGGAAGTGGCGGCGTTCGAGGGCCTGGTCGGCTGCCACGGCGGCCTCGGCGGCTGGCAGGACCGGGCGTGCGTCCTGGTGCCCAGCGACCTGCCGTTCCCCACGGAGCGGGTCGTCGGCGCCGACGCCATGCACGTCGCGCTCCGCACCATCCTGCGCCACTGCGGACACCGGGGTGACATCGAGGAACCCGCCGAGACCGCCGGCAGCTCAGACGTAGCGGAAGGCCTGCCGCTCCCGGCGCTCGTAGCGGCCCCGGAGCAGGCGGTGGACGAAGCCGTACCCGGGCGGGGCCATGCCGACGACGCGGTCCCGGGCGTCAGCGGGCAACCCGTCCATCACCCAGCAGAGGATGAACGGCACGATGCGGAGCGGGTACGCCTTGCCGGCCGCCGCCTCGAACTCGTCGTTCTCCGCCACGCTCAGCGTGCGCTGGAGCATGGGCAACGCCTGACCCTCCTCGTGGGCGAGGTGCTGGTGCAGGCTCTCCCGGGCGGCCGCGACCCTGATGTCCAGCGCGTTGCGGTGGTCGGCGCACGGGTGCTCGCACATCTCGTCGAAGGCCGTGCGCACCGCGGCCAGTGCCGGGTCGATGACCTCGTGCTCGGCCTCCATGTCCTCGAGCAGGCTGAGCTCCTCGGTGTTGCCGGCCTCCTCGGCGTGACGACGGAGCACCGGCCACAGCGCCTCGTCCTCGACGCCGTGGTGGTGGTGCAGCACGTCGGCCATCCGCAGCCAGCGCTCGCGCAGCGCCACCCACACCGCGCTCTCCGAGACCGGGGTGTTCTCCACGGCCGCTGCGAAGGCGTCGAGGTCGCGACGGAAGGCGTGGTGCATCGCGTACATGCCGATCTGGTCGTGCGGACCCGTGGCGGTGTGGCTCTGGCCGGGCAACGTCAGCTGCTCGGGCCAGGTGGTCGGATCGGTCGTGACGACGGTGGTCCTGTGGGCCATGGTGGGCTCCTTCCGGGTGATGGGACCACCGTGACGGGCAGGACTTGGGTCGGGCTGGGGCGTGACTTGGGTCCGCGCGCCCGGTGACGACTACGGTTCGGTCCGTGTGGGTGCGCGTCCTAGGTCCCAGCCAGGTGGCGCTCGGTGACGACCCGGCGGCCGCCGTGGATCTCGGTGCCCGCAAGCCACGTTCGGTGCTGGCTGCACTCGCGCTCCGGCTCGGCAGCGACATCTCCCCGGACGCGCTGGTCGACCTCGTCTGGGGCACCGACCCGCCCCGTGGGGCCCACGGCACGCTGCACTCCTACCTCTCCGGCGTACGACGGGTGCTGGAGCCGGGTCTCGGCCCGCGGCAGAAGCCGACCGTGCTGCTGACCAGTGACCACGGCTACCGGCTCGACCTCGCTCGGGACCACGTCGATGCGCATCGCTTCGCCGACGAGGTGAGTGCGTCACGTCGCGCGCTGGGGCCGCTGTCGTCGCAGTTCACGACCGGCCCGGGCCCCGAGTGGCCTGACCGTGCCGCGATCGCCGAGCACGTCGACCGGCTCGAGAACCTCCTCGGCCTGTGGAGCGGCGAGGCGTACGCCGACCTGCCGGACCACCCCGAGGTGGCCCTCGAGCGCACGTCACTCGACCAGCTGCGGCGGGGCGCCGAGGAGGACCGGGTGCTGGGCCTGCTGGCGCTGGGCGACCACGCCGTCATCGTCGCTGCCACCGAGCAGGCGACCGCTCGCTATCCCCTGCAGGAGCGGGTCTGGGCCCTCCACGCCCTGGCGCTGGCCCGGTCGGGACGGCAGGCGGAGTCACTGGCGGCCCTGCGGCAGATCCGCCGGACGCTCGCCGACGAGCTCGGCCTCGATCCCGGCCAGGAGCTGCGCGACCTCGAGCAGGCGGTGCTCACCCAGGCCACCGTGCTCCAGGAGTGGCTGCGGCCGGCGGCCCCGACCGCCTCGTCCACGGCTGCCGAGCCGGTCACCCGCCCGGGTGCGACGGCGACGCGCTGGGGCACGGTCGGTCGCGACCGCGAGGTGGCGGACCTCGAGGCGGCGCTCGACCGGGCCGAGGCGGGCGAGCCCGGGTTCGCCCTTCTCGTGGGTGAGCCCGGCATCGGCAAGTCGCGGCTCGTGGAGGGGATGACCGAGGCGGCGGTCGCGCGCGGGTTCGTGGTCGCCACCGGCCGGTGCGCGCAGGACGACGGCGCCCCACCACTCTGGCCGTGGAGCCAGGCCCTCGACGACCTCGGCCGCCACGACGGGCGCGTGCTCGACGTGGAGCTGGAGCGCCTGCTGGCGGGCACCGAGGGCGAGGCGCTCCGGTGAGGAGAGCCAGGGTTTCCGGGTGTGGGAGAGCATCGCCCGCGAGGTGCTCACCCGGTCGGAGGGAGCGCCGCTCCTGCTGGTGCTGGAGGACCTGCACTGGGCCGACACCGGCAGCCTGCGCGTGCTGCGGAGGCTGATCGCCTCCAGCGCGGCCGGCCAGCGGCTGGCCGTCGTGATGACCCGGCGGCAGTTCCCCGAGCCCACCGGTTCGCTCGCTGACGTCGGCGAGGAGCTCGCCCGCCACCACGCCACCCGGCTCGACCTCAGCGGCCTCGGCCCCGAGTCCACCCGTGCGCTGGTCGACCAGCTCGCGGGCGACACCGACGCCGAGGTGGTGACGCGGTGGCACACCCGCTCCGGCGGCAACCCGTTCTTCCTGATCGAGCTGGCTCGCCTCGGCGGCGTCACCGACCCGGACGCGCTGCCCGCCACGGTGCGCGAGGTGGTCACCCGGCGGCTCGAGGGCCTGCCCCAGGCCACCCGGTCGCTGCTCCTGCTCGCGGCCGTGCTCGGCCGGGAGTGCTCGCTCGACGTGCTCGCCGCAGTGGCCGGGCAGGAGCCCGACGCGGTCGAGGAGGCGCTCGCCCCGGCGCGTGAGACCGGGCTGGTCCGCGAGCCCGGGCCCGGCACGCTCGCCTTCGCGCACGCGCTGACCCGCGACGCCGTCGCCGCGACCGCTACGGCCACCGGCCTGGCCCGCCAGCACGCCCGGGTGGCCCATGCCCTCTCCGAGGGGACGGTGGCCGCCCTGGTCTCGCCCGAGGAGCAGGTGGCCGAGCAGTCCCGGCACTGGCTGGCCGCCGGTCCGTCGTACGCCGGCCGGGCCTGGCGGGCTGCGGTCGAGGCAGCCGCCCAGGCGCGGCGCAGCTTCTCGTGGGTCGAGGCGGCCACCCTGATGGCGGCCGCGACCGACGCCCACCGGCGCGATCCTGCGGGGACGCCGGAGGAGCGCATCGACCTGCTGCTCCAGCAGGCGCGTGACTGCCAGCCGAACTCCGAGTGGGACCAGGTCCTGCCGCTGGCCGGCGAGGCGGTCGCGCTCGCCCGGCGGCAGGAGGACGTGCCTCGGCTGGCCGCGGCTGCCGCGGCCGGCACCGCCAACGTCATCTGGATGCCGCAGCAGTGGTACGAGGTGCCCGAGGACATGATCGAGGACCTCCGCTGGGCGCTGCGCGAGCTGCCGACCAGCGACTCCCCGGACCGCTGCCGGGTGATGGTGACCCTCGCCGTGATGCTCTACTACGACCCCGACGCGCGCGCCGAGACCGCCGCCCTGGCCGACGAGGGGCACGCGATGGCTCGCCGGATCGGTGATCCCGCCCTGCTGTGGCACGCGTGCAACGCGGTCTGGAAGGCGCTCTGGACCCCGGACCAGGCCGAGCGCCGCCGGGCCTTGGCCGAGGAGGGGCTCGAGGCCGCCCGGGCAGCCGCAGACCCGGACTCCGAGGCAGTGGCACGAGTGCTCCTGGCGGGGTCGGCGATCGAGCTGGGCGACGCGGCGGCCTACGCGGAGCTGGCGGAGCCTGCGACCCGGCTGGCTCGGCGGCGGCGCAACAGCTATGCGCTGATGGCGATGGACTGGCTCGAGCTCAGCCTCGCCAGCATGCGCGGGGACCAGGCGGCGGCGGCCCCGCTGATGGCCGAGCTGGTCGACCTGCGACCGCGCCTCAACCCGCTCAACGAGGCCCTGCAGGTGGCCGGGATGCACGTGCTGTCCGTGCTGTGGAACGGTCAGATCGCCGCCATGGTCGAACCGTTCGCCCAGGCCAGGGTCGGCGCCGAGGACGACTTCGGGCACGAGGTCTACGTGATGGCCCTGGCCCGGGCCGGCGAGGTGGAGCGGCTGCGGGCCGAGCTCGCCTCGATCCACGAGCACCGCGTCGTGAACTGGGGAAGCGTGCAGACGTGGAGCCTGCAGGCCGAGGGGGCCGCGGTGGCTGCTGACGCCTCCCTCGCAAGCCGGATGGTCGACCGCCTCGAGCCGCTGAGCGGGCGCATGACGCTCAGCGGCATCTCGACCGTCTTCGGGCCGGTCGACGCCTACCTCGCGATGGCACTGCACGCCGCAGGGCGACCCGCGGACGCGCGGGCGGCGGCCGACAGGGCGCTGGAGCAGTCCGAGGCCTGGCGGCTGCCGGCCTTCGCGTCCTGGTTCTACGAACGGCGCGAGACGCTCGGGTTCTGATCCCCCCAGGAGGACGCGGCATGCCCGCCGTCGGTTTCCAGGTCAGCGGCGATCGAGACGACCATTCCGCCCAGCATGAACGCCACGAGCGCGGCTGCCAGCGCAGGCGTCGGGAGGCTGGGGATGAACCGGCGTGCTCCGGTCGCCTCGGCGACGCCGTGGTGGTACTCGTGGGTGAGGGCGTGGCCCTTGCCGCGTCGCAGCAGGTACCGGTTGACCGGATAGGCAGCGACGAAGGCCGCGGCAAGGCTGATCATCATGCCGACCCAGAACAGCACGTTGACGAGGCCGGCATTCATGGCTCCGGGAATCAGGGCCATGACGAGGTTGTCGACGATCTCCATGGTGGTGATGGACAGGGTGTCGGCGGCGAGGACGATCGGGAGCGCGGCACCGACGGCGAGCCCGGCCTTGAGGAGCGGCAGCGACGACAGCGTGAACCCGAAGAGGAAGGCCAGCGCGATCGAGATCGCGATGGTCCAGCCGTTGTCCAGCCCGAGGGCAGTGCCGATCATCAGGCCGGCGATCTCACCGATCGCGCAGCCGGTCAGGCAGTGCAGCGTGGCGCTGGCAGCCATCGCGTTCAGGCTGCCCATCTCGTGGGCGTGGTGATTGTGCGCCATGTGGTCGCCGTCCTGCGCGCCTGGAGGGATTCGAACCCCCAACCTTCTGATCCGTAGTCAGATGCTCTATCCGTTGAGCTACAGGCGCCCGTCCTTCGCGAGGACTGCGCAACCCTAGCCGACCATTTGCGGGGGCTCGAAATCGCCGAGCACGTGACCCAGGTCACGCCCATTCCAGACATCGGTCATGGCTGGATCGATCCAATATACGGAGCAGGGCCGATCGTCGTACATTCTCAGTCACCTCGGGCGTCTTGGGCTCGTTGTTCAGGCGTTGCTCGAGGTCGATCGGGGGCATGCAAGGGCGCGGCACCCGCTCCGACAACTCCATGAGCATGTTCGAGAGGGATCTGAGGCCATGACCGCCGACACGTCCAGCACCGTCCATGAGACTGCCCCGACGACGCACCAGGGCATTCTCGACTTCGTCTCCGAGGTCGCCGCGATGACGACGCCGGACCGCATCCACTGGTGCACCGGCTCGGAGGAGGAGTGGACCGAGCTCACCGACGCCCTGGTCGCCAGCGGCACCTTCACCCGGCTCGAACGACAGCGTGAAGCCGAACTCCTTCTGGGCGCGCACCGACCCGACGGACGTCGCGCGGGTCGAGGACCGCACCTACATCTGCTCGGTGGAGGAGAAGGACGCGGGTCCCACCAACAACTGGATGGACCCGAACGAGATGAAGGACATCATGCGCGGCCTCTACGCGGGCGCCATGAAGGGCCGGACGATGTACGTCATCCCGTTCGTGATGGGCCACCTCGAGGCCGAGAAGCCCATGTTCGGCGTGGAGATCACCGACTCGGCGTACGTCGTCGCCTCGATGCGCGTGATGGCGCGCATGGGCACCAACGTGCTGGAGAAGATGACCGAGATCGACGCGCCGTTCGTGCCCTGCCTGCACTCGGTCGGGATGCCGCTCGAGGAGGGCCAGGAGGACGTCGCCTGGCCGTGCAGCGACACCAAGTACATCGTGCAGTTCCCCGAGGAGCGGACGATCTGGTCCTACGGCTCCGGCTACGGCGGCAACTCGCTGCTCGGCAAGAAGTGCTACGCCCTCCGGATCGCCAGCGCGATGGCGCGCGACGAGGGCTGGATGGCCGAGCACATGCTGATCCTCAAGCTCACCAGCCCCGAGGGCGTGACGAAGTACGTCGCCGCCGCCTTCCCCAGTGCCTGTGGCAAGACCAACCTCGCCATGCTCGCCCCGACCATCCCCGGCTGGAAGGTCGAGTCCATCGGTGACGACATCGCCTGGATGCGCATCGGCGACGACGGCCGGCTGTGGGCGGTCAACCCCGAGTACGGCTTCTTCGGCGTCGCCCCCGGCACCAACGAGCACACCAACCCCAACGCCATGCGCACGATCAACCGGGGCAACTCGGTCTTCACCAACGTCGCGCTCACCGAGGACGGCGACATCTGGTGGGAGGGCATGGAGAACCCGCCCGCCAAGGCCACCTCGTGGAAGGGCGAGCCCTGGACGCCGGACAGCGAGGAGCTGTCGAGCCACCCCAACAGCCGCTACTGCACGCCGATCAAGCAGTGCCCGATCCTCGCCCCGGAGTACGACGACCCGCGCGGGGTGCCGATCGACGCGATCCTGTTCGGCGGCCGGCGCAAGACCACCATCCCGCTGGTGACCGAGGCGCGCGACTGGACCCACGGCACCTTCATGGGCGCGACGCTGTCGAGCGAGACGACCGCGGCGGCCACCGGCGCCGTCGGGGTGGTGCGCCGCGACCCGATGGCGATGCTGCCGTTCATCGGCTACAACGCCGGGGACTACTTCGGCCACTGGATCAACATGGGCAAGCAGAACGACGCCGCCAAGATGCCGAAGATCTTCTACGTCAACTGGTTCCGTCGCGGCGAGGACGGCGGCTTCCTGTGGCCGGGCTTCGGCGAGAACAGCCGTGTGCTCAAGTGGATCATCGAGCGCATCGACGGCCAGGCCGCCGCGATCGAGACGCCGATCGGCCACGTCCCGGCGCCCGGCGCGCTGGACACCGACGGGCTCGAGATGACCGACGCGGAGCTCGAGGCAGCGCTCGACGTCGACGTCGAGGAGTGGAAGGCCGAGATCCCCCAGATCACCGAGTGGTTCGAGAAGTTCGGCGACAATCTGCCGACCGTGCTCTGGACCGAGCTGGACGGGCTCAAGGCCCGCCTGGGGGTCTGAGGACCGGACCGCTTCATCACGATCTCGCTCGACCCGCGCCCGGTGTGGTGCGGGTCGAGTCGTTTCTCGTCATGATGCTCACCATGAGTCAAGACGACGGCTCCCATCGTCGAGCCCTGCTCCAGGGACAGGCGGGGGAGCTGTTCCGGGAGGTCGTCACGACCGGCGTCCTGCCCTACGACGACACGCGGTTCCGCGAGGACCACGAGTCCCACGCCGCGCTGTCGCTGCTCATCGACCTCGGCCTGCTGCGCGACGACCCCGCGATCGGCGGCTGGAGGGCGGTGGACCCGGCGACCGTGCAGCACGGCGTGGTGGCACCGCTCGGGCGGCAGGTGGTCGAGCTCCTCGACGAGTCGGCGGCCTGGGCCGACGTGCTCAGCAGCCTGGGCCAGGTGTTCCGTCGTACGCCGAGTGGCGGCAGCCCGCTGACCGAGGTGCGGGGGCTGCCCAGCATCAACCGGTTCCTCGACGCGGCCGTCGACGACGCCGAGTCCGAGCTGCTCGCCGCCCAGCCCGCGGGCGCCCGGCGCGCGGCGGTGCTCGAGCAGGCGGTCGACCGCGACGTCCGCGCCCTCCAGCGAGGGGTGCGGATGCGCACGCTTTACCAGCACACCGCCCGCCGCAGCAAGGCCACCCGCGAGCACGTGGAGCGGACCGTGGAGTTCGGTGCCCAGGTGCGCACCCTGGACGAGTTCTTCAACCGGCTGATCGTGATCGACCGCCGCCTGGCCGTGATCCCCGGTGACGCGCCGGAGGTGGCGCTGGCCATCCACGAGCCCGGCATCGTGTCCTACCTCGCCGACGTCTTCGACCGCTCCTGGGAGCGGGCGCGTGACTACGAGGACCGGGGCGAGGCGTCCGAGAGCGACATCGCCGCCGAGGTGCGGCAGCTGACCGTGCGGATGCTCACCGAGGGACACAGCGACCCGGCCAGCGCGAAGCGCGTCGGCGTCAGCACGCGGACCTACGCCTCCTACGTCGCCGCGCTCAAGGAGGAGTACGGCGTGGAGACGCGCTTCCAGCTCGGCTACGCGATGGGAAGCCGGGATCCGGGAGAGGACTCCGGGAAACCGGGACGCTGAGGGGACCAGCGCCCGGCCCCCGGGTCAGGACTGGGTCGGGCGGGCTACTTGCGGCCCCAGCCCGTGTCCTGCGTGTGCATCCTGGCGCTCGGTGCGGACACGACAGGGGCGGCTGCGGCGCCGAACAGGCCTGCGGCCAGCAGGGCGGCGACGACGGACTTGGCGATTCGACGGATCATCATGGAGCTCATCCTTCTCATTTGGGGGCAGATCCATACTTCCCCGCCTCACTCCCGCCTCAACAGAAACACATTCCACAGGAAGATGCATTGCAGGTTCACGCAGGTTTTCGGGCACCACGAAGTACGCGCCCCCCGGTCCGTGAATTTCGGACCCAGGGGCGCGTGGCTCTGGCGGAGGTGGCGGGATTTGAACCCGCGAGAGGGATTAACCTCAACCCGCTTAGCAGGCGGGCGCCATCGACCGGACTAGGCGACACCTCCAGAACTGCAACCAGCAGGGTACCCACCCCGCAGGCTCAGCAATGATCGGGCGCTGACATCTGCGTCAGCGTGGCCCGCGGTGGGTCCCGTCGAGATGGCTGGTGAGCAGCTCGGTGAGCTGGACCGGGCCGCCCTCGACGACGTCGACGGGCAGCACGGTCGTGCGCCCGTCGCGCAGCCGCAGCACCAGCTGGCGGGTGGGACCGGAGTTGATCGCCTGGAGGTCGAGCACGTCGCTCCACCGGGCCACCCGGGCCTCCGGTCGGAGCACCCGGACGCGGTAGCCGTCGTCGTCGAGCCGGAGCACCCAGCGTCGTACGCCCAGCAGCAGGCCCAGGGTGAGGACCCCGATGCCGCCGAGCACGACCAGGCCCGAGGCGACCGCGGCCGGTGCGCCGACCAGCCACAGGAGGAGGACGCCCAGCGCGACGGCGAGCCCGACGACGACCAGGCCGGTGCCGAGGAGTCGCATCCGAAGTGCCGGCGCGAGGGCCAGCTCGACGGATCCAGTAGGGGTTTCGGCGTGCACCTTCGAATTACATCGGTGCCGGGCGCTCTACCCAAATCGGGTCTTGTTGGAAGGCGTGGGCTAGGTCACACTCATTCACAATCGGCTCGTGGGAGGAGATCGGCGATGGCATCTCTGGAGAGCGCGATCAAGGACCTGCGTCAGATGCTTGCCACCGACGCCACCGCGCCCGAGTGGCGCTGGAACCTGCGGCGCCGGCTGTCCACCGTCCGCGACGCACTGACCGACCCGGGAGCCGGGGAGGTCGAGGCCTGGCTGACGCCGCGCGAGTTCAACTCCAACCGCTGCCGCAGGCAGCTCCAGGCGAGGGTCAGCACGCTGGCCGCGGGCGTCCTCGACCGGCTCGACGCCGAGACCATCATCGCCGAGCTGCGTCGGCTGCAGACCGACCTCGAGCACTACGTGCAGCGCCTGCACGACCTCGTCTACGACTCCGTCGCGCTGGAGCTCGGCGGCTCCGAGTAGCAGCCGCAGTCCTGGGCCCGCGTTCCTGAGCAGAGGGGGCGGGATTCGAACCCGCGGCTGACATCACTGCCAGCGACCGCTTTCAAGGCGGTTCCGATCGGCCACTCCGGCACCCCTCCATGAAGCGCCGCCGAGTCTAGTCAGCCTGCGCGGGTGGGTCGCCTCACACCGGCACAGTCACATTCGCGGGCACCCCTCCATGAAGCGCCGCCTGAGTCTAGTCAGCCTGCGCCGCCCAAGACGTCATACGGTCTGGCGGCTATTGGCGCCAGGACGTATGACGTCCCGCGCAACGTCATACGAGATGGTCGCCATGGCAGCCGATTCGTATGACGCACCAGGTCACCCCAGCGCGCCTCACATCCGCCGGTTCGCCAGCGACGGGTTGGTACGACGCACGGCCGCGACGGCATCCCGGTCGAGGACCGCGTCGAGCACCGCGGCGTCCTCGTCGGCCTCGACGACCACGTCGCCGTCGGGTGCGACCACGATCGAGTGGCCGGTGTAGCGCGGACCGGGCTGGCCGACCCCGACCACCCACACGGTGTTCTCGATCGCCCGGGCACGCAGCAGCGTGCGCCAGTGCTCCACCTTCCGCTCGCCGGCCACCCACGCAGCGGGCACGACCAGCGCCTCGGCTCCGGCAACGGTCAGCGCCCGGGCCAGCTCGGGGAACCGCAGGTCGTAGCAGGTCATCAGGCCCACCGGGAAGCCGCGGACGTCGGTGTTCGACGGCTCGATCACACCGGCGCTGATGATCTCCGACTCGCGGTGCCCGAAGGAGTCGTAGAGGTGGATCTTGCGATAGACGGTCTCCTCCTCGCCGTCGGCGAGCAGCAACGTGTTCAGGGGGCGTGCCGGGTCCGGCGCCGTCTCGAACATCCCGGCCACCCAGGCCGCTCCGGTCTCGCCCGGCGAGTCGCCGCAGGTGAGCGGCGAACGGCCCGTCCATGGGTTCGGCGTACGGCGCGAGGTCGGAGCCGGGCTCGCCGAAGTCGCGGGCGAACGCCTCCGGGAGGACGACCAGGTCGGTGTCGGCCCGAGACCGGCCGCGACCTCGTCGAGCGCCGCCCGGTTCTCCGCCGGGTCGAGGCCCGAGGCGCGCTGCACGAGCCGCACACGGAGCTGGGTCATGCGTCCAGACTCTCATCCGCCTGCCCGTCCGTTACGCCTCGGCCGGGGGCAGTGATGCGAGACTGCCAGCGTGTCGAACTCACGGCCGGAGCTGGGCGGGATCGTCCTCACGGGCGGGGCGGCGGTGCGCTTCCAGGGTGCCGACAAGGCCAGCATCGAGATCGGCGGGGCGACGCTGCTCGAGCACGTGCTCGGGGCGCTCGCCGAGGTGCCCGACGTGGTCGTCGTCGGCGAGGAGCTCGGCACCAGCCGCCCGGTCACCTTCCTGCGCGAGGACCCACCGGGGGGCGGGCCTGCCGCGGGCCTGCTGGCGGGGCTGCACGGGTTCCCGCGGACGCCGCGCCAGGTGGTGGTGCTCGCGGTCGACATGCCCCTGGTCACCACGGCCACGGTGCGCCGGTTGATGCTCTCGGCCGAGGAGGACGGCGCGGTCCTCGTCGACGACGCCGGCAAGGTGCAGTACCTGTGCGCGATGTACCGCACCGACGCGTTGCTGGCGGCCGCGCCGGCGGCGGGCCAGGAGTCGGGCCTGTCGATGAAGGCGCTCGTGGCCGGGCTGATCCTGGGCCGCGTGCCCTCGGTGGCCTGGGAGGCGCAGGACGTCGACACCTGGGACGACCTCGTGCAGATGCGCGAACGGCTGGGGGGATGACCGTGACGGTTCGCCGGGTCGCTGCCTCGGTCACGGCGCTGGTCGCTGCCGTCGACGGTGGTGCTGGCCCCCGGGCCGGCCCAGGCAGACAGCCGGACCCGCAACGACCCCGCGGGCGACGTCACATCTGTGCCCAACCACTCCGACGTCGAGGACCGCACCCTGGAACCCGCGCGGCGCGAAGGTGACCTGGTCAGCACCACGGTGCGCCACCGCAAGCGCACCGTGCTGATGGTCGGCCGCTACCGGGAGCTCACCCAGGTCGCGGGCCAGGTCCACTTCTTCGTGATCCGGACCAACGAGCACCGGACGCGCCGGGTGGGACTGTTCGTGGACGCCGACGACTGGCAGGGCACCTGCCTACTTCATGAGCGGCGGCGGGTCTCCCTCTCCTGCCCCGGGGTGCAGCGGTCGATCGACTACCAGGCGAACGTGATTCGCGTGGTGGTGCCGCGTCGCTGCCTGAGCCGCCCGCGCTGGGTCCGCGTCAGGATCGAGACCGAGACCCAGGACGCGACGAAGGTGTACGACGACGCGGCGCCGGGTCGCGGAACCGGGCCATGGACGTTCGGTCCACGCGTTCGTCGCTGAGCAACATCGCCGTTCACTTGCGAAGGGCAGCGGCCTCGGCAAAGACTGTCCCTCGTGAACCTGCACGACTGGATCGACGAGCTGTGCGACGAGCTCGACATCGAGCTCGAGGTGGACGAGGCGCTCATCCTGGACGTGGCTCGCGACGCCGCCCACAGCGTGGAGCGGCGGGCGGCACCCGTCTCCACGTTCCTGCTGGGATACGCGGCGGCCGGGGCCGAGGGCGACCAGCGCGAGGTCGAGCGGCTGGCCGGGCTGGCGACCGCTCTCGCGGCCCGGTGGGACAAGTCCGCCGACGAGCTGGCTCACGAGGACGACGACCTCGAGGTCGAGGCCGAGCTCGCGGAGTGAGCCGGGTCGCACGGCCGTTACGGTGACGGCATGCGAGCCGTCATCGCCGCCGAGCCCGGTGGACCAGAGGTCCTGACGCTGGTCGAGCTCCCCGACCCCGAGGCCGGAGCCGGCGAGGTTGTCCTCGACGTGGTCGCCAGCGCCGTCAACCGGGCGGACACGCTGCAGCGACAGGGCTTCTACCCGCCGCCGGAGGGCGTCTCGGACGTGCTCGGCCTCGAGTGCTCAGGGCGGATCGCTGCGCTCGGCGCGGGCGTCGAGGGCTTCTCGGTCGGCGACGAGGTCTGCGCGCTGCTCGCCGGCGGTGGCTACGCGGAGAAGGTCGTCGTACCCGCGGGGCAGGTGATGCCGCTCCCGCCCGGCGTCGACGTCAGGGCCGCTGCCGCCGTCCCCGAGGTGGCCTGCACCGTGTGGTCCAACGTGTTCATGATCGCCGGCCTCCAGGCCGACGAGACGCTGCTGGTGCACGGCGGCGCCGGCGGCATCGGCAACATGGCGGTGCAGCTCGGCGCAGCCCTCGGCGCGCAGGTGTTCGCGACGGCGGGCACGCCGGAGAAGCAGAAGCTGTGCACCTCGCTGGGAGCGGACCGGGCGATCAGCTATCGCGACGAGGACTTCGTCGAGGTCCTGCAGGAGGTGGGCGGTGCGGACGTGATCCTCGACAACATGGGCGCGAAGTACCTCGGTCGCAACGTCTCGGCCCTGGCCACGGAGGGCCGCCTGGTGATCATCGGGATGCAGGGCGGCGTCAAGGGCGAGCTCGACATCTCGGCGCTGCTGCGCAAGCGGGGTGCGGTGATCGCCACCTCGCTGCGGGCGCGGCCCAGCGAGGAGAAGGCCGCCATCTGCGCCTCGGTGGTCGAGCACGTGTGGCCGCTGATCGGCGAGGGCAGGGTGCGCTCGTTCGTCCACGAGGAGATCCCGTTCGACGAGGCCGGCCGGGCGCACGAGCTGATGGAGTCCGGCGAGCACACCGGCAAGATCCTGCTGGTGGTCGGTGAGTGACGTCTCCGGGCGTGGGTAGTGTCCTCGGCATGTCTGCAGACGATCCGCACACCCAGCCCGACGCCGAGGGCGAGCAGATGCTCGTGATCGGACCCGACGGGCAGCCCGTCACCAGCGACGAGCGC
The DNA here is from genome assembly GCA_963698945.1 of uncultured Actinomycetota bacterium. Classification (GTDB taxonomy): domain Bacteria; phylum Actinomycetota; class Actinomycetes; order Propionibacteriales; family Nocardioidaceae; genus Marmoricola. Next base: position 136,561 of record CAVOST010000005.1, read on the forward strand.
GAGCGCAACGTCACCGACCTCGTCGAGGAGCCCGCGAAGGTGATGCGCATCGGGCGGATGGTGCAGCAGCTCCTCGAGGAGGTGAAGGCGGCGCCGCTCGACGAGCCGGGCCGGCAACGCCTGGCCAAGGTGCTGCACGTCTCGATCTCCGAGCTGAAGGACGGGCTGGCGCCCGAGCTCGACGACGAGCTCGACCGGCTCATCGAGCCCTTCGACGACTCCACCCCCGACCGAGTCCGAGCTGAGGATCGCCCAGGCCCAGCTCGTCGGGTGGCTCGAGGGGCTCTTCCACGGCATCCAGACCGCGATCTACGCCCAGCAGATGGCGGCGCGCTCCCAGCTCGAGCAGATGCGTCGCGCCCTCCCGCCCGGGTCGATGCCCGGCCTGCAGCCCGCACGGCGACGACGAGGAGCCGCGCGAGCCGGGGCAGCAGGGCGGGATGTACCTCTAGAACCAGCGCCGCAGCTCGACGGCGGCGCCGTCGTCGTAGACGGTCCCGGTGGTGTGGTCGGCGGCGGCGATGACCTCCTCGACGGCCTGCCCCATCGCCACGCCGCGACCGGCCCACTGCAGCATCTCGATGTCGTTGCGGCCGTCGCCGATGGCGAGTACGTCGGACCGGGGCACGCCCAGCCGTTCGGCGACGTACTGCAGCCCCGACGCCTTGGAGACGCCCACTGGCGACAGGTCCAGCCACGCGGTCCAGCCGACGACGTAGTCGGTGCCGTGCAGCCCGAGCCGGGCGGCCATCGCGACGAAGTCGTCCGCCGAGGCACTGGGGTCGCGGATGATGACGCGGCTCACCGGCTCACCGACGATCTCGTGGAGCTCGGTCTCGATCATCTCCCCGGACAGCTCGCCCGGCGGGAAGGGCCGGTTGACGCGGTACCCGACGCCGCGCTCCTCGACCGCCACCAGGGCCTCCGGGTGCTCGACCAGCACCTGCCGCACGGCCCGGCTGGCGTCGAAGGTCTCCTCGTGCACGACCTCCAGCGGTGGGTAGCGGAACACGACGGCGCCGTTCGAGGCCACCACCCAGAGCGGGTCGGCGCCCTCGCCGGGGAGGTCGAGGAGGTCCGCGATCGGCGCCATCCCGTGGGGTGAGCGCCCGCTGGCCAGCACGATGTGCGCACCCGCGTCGAGCGCTGCGTGGACGGCGTCGTACAGCGCCGGTGCGATCTCCTCGTAGTTCTGGCCGGCTCCCTCGACCCACTTCAGCAGGGTGCCGTCGATGTCGAGGGCGACGAGTCGCGGCTGCCAGGCGGGGTCAGCCAACGGGCTTCAGCACCTCGCGTCCCTGCAGGTAGGGCCGTAACGCCTGCGGGACGACCACCGAACCGTCCTCCTGCTGGTGGGTCTCGAGGATGGCCACGATCGTGCGGGGCACGGCGCACAGCGTGCCGTTGAGGGTGGCGACGGCGGTCGTCCCCGACTCCCCGCGGGTGCGGATGTCGAGCCGACGAGCCTGGAAGTCCGTGCAGTTGGAGGTCGAGGTCAGCTCGCGGTACCGCTCCTGCGTGGGGATCCACGCCTCGCAGTCGAACTTGCGCTGCGCCGAGAGGCCGAGGTCGCCGGCCGCGACGTCGATGACGCGGTAGGCCAGCTCGAGCTTGTCGAGGAACTCCTTCTCCCACTCGAGCAGCCGCTGGTGCTCGCCGTAGGACTCCTCGACGGTCGTGTAGGTGAACATCTCCACCTTGTCGAACCAGTGCACCCGGATGATCCCGCGGGTGTCCTTGCCGTGCGAGCCCGCCTCCTTGCGGAAGCAGGGGCTGAACGCGGCGTACCGGCGGGGCAACGTCTCGGCGTCGAGGATCTCGTCGCTGTGGTACGCCGCCAGCGGGACCTCCGAGGTGCCGACGAGGTACATGTCCTCACCCTCGATGCGGTACACGTCGTCGGCGGCCTGGCCGAGGAAGCCGGTGCCCTCCATGGCGCGCGGCTTGACCAGCGCAGGCGGGACCACCGTGGTGAACCCGTGTTCGCGCGCCTGGTCCATCGCCATGTTGACGAGCGCGAACTCGAGGTCGGCGCCGGCCCCGGTGAGGTAGTAGAACCGGGCTCCCGACACCTTCGCACCCCGGTCGAGGTCGATGGCGCCGAGCATCCGGCCGATCTCGACGTGGTCGCGGGGCTCGAAGTCGAACTGGCGGGGCTCACCGACGTGCTCGAGCACCACGTAGTCGTCCTCGCCCCCGGCGGGTGACTCGACGGCGGCGGGGTTCGGGATCGCGTAGATGGCGTCGCGCCAGTCCTGCTCCGCCTCTCCCTGCAACGCCTCGGCGGTCTTGACGTCGACCGCGAGCTGTTTGGTGCGCGCGAGCAGGTCGGCCCTCTCGTCGCCCTGCGCCTTCGGGATCAGCTTGCCGAGCTGCTTCTGCTCGGCCCGCAGGTGCTCGAAGTCGGTGATCGCCGCACGCCGCGCGGCGTCCGCCGCCAGCGCCCGGTCGACCACGTCGCTGGACAGGCCGCGCTTCTCCTGGGCGGCTCGGAGCAGGTCGGGGTCGTCGCGGAGCAGGCGGGGGTCGATCACCGCATGAGGATATCGACGCCCTTCGAGACGGTCGCTAGCGCGACCTCCTCAGGGACCCGTCAGCCGGTCGGTGGCAGCGCGAACAGGAAGCCGGCGGCGATCGGGGCCGCGGGGTTGCTCGGCTTGCCGTACGCCGTCCACTGCTCGGAGCCCTTCGGCAGGTAGAAGGTGCGGATCTTCGCGCTGTCGGCACAGAAGATCCACGTGGTCCCGTCGCTGGCCTCGAAGGCGGCGCCGAGTCGGCACGGGCTCTTCGGAAGCGCCGCCAGGCCCTTGCTGTCCGAGCCCATCACGGTGCCGCCGTCGCGGGTCACCGGGCTGGTGTCGGCCTCGCCGTTGCCGGGCGGGTTGGTGGTCTCGTCGGTGATGCTCTCGACGTAGGGCTCGCCGGTGTTGAGGTTGAAGCCGTCGTTGAAGACCCACTCGCCCTTCGCCAGCGTCCCGGTCTTCACGGCCTTGCCACCCGAGACGTTCACCGCCCAGACCCGGTTGTGGGAGTCGACCACGCGCAGCGCCTCGGCCTGCTCGGGGTCGAAGGCCCAGCCCCACGCATGCAGCGAGTCGTCTCCCGTGCGCTGGCGGATGTCGATGACCTTCTTCTGCTGGGACCCGAGCGAGTAGACCGTCAGCTGACCGCTGCGCTCCTCGTCGCGCGAGACGCCGGTGTCGGGGATGGCCCACCGGCGGTTGGCGCTCACGAGCAGCGGGGCCTCGCCGGTGTCGGCGTTGGGGGTGTTCACCGACGGCATCTTGCGCACTTTCGCCACGCCGGTCGAGGGGTCGAAGTGGAGGTAGGTGGTGGTGGCCTTCTCGGCGTCGGCGCCGCCGGCGGAGCTCAGCGCCAGCAGCCAGGGCCCTTGTCCCAGGGTCGTGTCGGCCGTCGCCGCGGCGGATGACGCGGGGGCTGTGGGCTCGGCCTTGGACGACGAGGACGACTTGCCGGTGTCCCCGCAGCCGGCGAGGAACAAGGCGGCGCAAGTGACCGTGCCGATGGCAGCGGCCCGACGGGAGAAGTGCTGACCCATGGAGACCCCCTTCGCTCAATGATCCCACAGGGTTGGTGGCCGAGGCGGTACATCACGCCACGTGGCAAGCGCCTCCGGGTTGCCGCCGTACGCCCTGCGTGGCCGCCATACTGGGCCCCGACATCGCAGGCCCCAGAAGGTGGAACGTGACCGAAGCCGAGCGCCGCCCTGCGCGGCTGGGCTGGTGCGTCCTGTGCCTGTCGCTGTTCGCCGTGCTCGCGATCCTGGTGCGGACCACGCCAGGCGCCTTCGGCTTCGACACCGAGGTCGGCACCTGGCCGCAGCGCGTGACCTACCAGCACCCGGGGGCCTACGACGTCTGGCGCTGGATCGGCCGGGCCACCTCCACCATCCCCGAGACGATCGCGGCGGTCATCACGGTGGTGGCGCTCTGGATGAAGGGGCACCGTCGGGCCGCCATCTGGACGGCGGGCGTCATGGCCACGACCGGCATCGCCGTGATCGTCTTCAAGCAGCTGGTCGGCCGCGATCGCCCGGTGTGGGACTTCCCGGTGCTCGTGCTGAAGAGCTACTCCTTCCCGTCCGGCCACGCCACCGGCATCGCGGCGGCCGCCGGGGTGGCGATCGTGCTGACCAACATGCTGGTGCGACGCCGCGCCCTGCGACGGCTCGGCACGGTGCTGTCCGTCGTGGTCGCGCTGGTCGTGGGAGCCGACCGGATCTTCCTCGGCGTGCACAACCTCTCCGACGTGGTCGCGGGCTACCTGCTCGGCGCCGGCATCGTGCTGGGCTGGCTGGCCCTCTACGACCCGACGCCGCGCTCGATCGCGCTGGTGAACGAGCCGCTCACCGAGGCGGTGCCCGTCGAGCGCCGGAAGCTGGCCGTGGTGCTCAACCCGATCAAGGTCGACGACCCGGGACAGTTCCGTGAGCTCGTCGAGATGCTGGCCCGCGACGCCGGGTTCTCGGCGGTGACCTGGTGGGCGACCACCGTCGAGGACACCGGCCACGGCATGGCGCACGAGGCCGCCGTCAGTGGCTGCCGACCTGGTGATGGCCATCGGCGGTGACGGCACCATCCGGGCGGTCTGCGAGGAGCTGGCCGGCACCGGGATACCGGTCGGCATCGTCCCCGCGGGCACGGGCAACCTGCTGGCGCGCAACCTGGCCATCCCGCTCTACCTGCGCTCCGCGGTCGACGTGGCGCTCAACGGGCAGGACCGGGCCATCGACATGGTCGAGGTCAGTGGCGACCACATGGAGGACTCCACCTTCCTGGTGATGGCCGGCATGGGCCTGGACGCCGCGATCATGGAGGGCGTCAACGAGGACATCAAGGCCAAGGTGGGCTGGCTGGCCTACGTGTGGTCGGGCCTGAAGTCGATGATGTTCCCGGCGGTCCGGGTGGAGATCTCCGTCGACGGCGGCGAGTTCACCCGCCACCGCGCCCGCACGATCGTCATCGGCAACGTGGGCTCGCTGCAGGCCGGGATGCCGCTGCTGCCCGACGCGGCCATCGACGACGGTCTGCTCGACGTCGTGATGCTCTATCCCCGGCGGTTCCTGTCCTGGCTGCCGCTGGCGATCCGGGTGCTGACCCGCAGCCAGCGCACCGACGAGCTGATCACCCGGATGAGCGCACGCGAGGTCGTCGTACGCACCAGCACCGACGCCCCGAGGCAGCTCGACGGTGACCTGATCGCCCCCGGCCGGGAGCTGCGCGCCACCTGCGTGCACGGGCGGCTGCTGGTGCGCGTGCCGCGGTAGGGTTCGTAGACCGGCGTCTGAGCGGCGCTTCCTCACACGGTCAGCGAGGGGTGAGGACGAAGATCGGGATGGTCCGGTCGGTGCGCTGCTCGTAGAGGTTGAAGTTGGGCCAGGTCTGCTTCATGACCTCGAAGTAGCGGTCGCGCTCCTCGCCGGTCACCTCGCGGGGTACGGCGGTCATGGTGCGGCCCTTGAAGCGCACCTGCACCTCCTCGGCCGCGCGGACGTTGACCACCCAGACGGGCATCTTGGGGCCACCGAAGTGGGAGCCCGCGATCAGGTAGTCACCCTCGTGCGGGACGCACAGCAGCGGGGTGGTGCGCGGGACGCCGCTCTTGCGGCCCTTGACCGTGAGCATCAGGTTGGGCAGCCCGGCGATGTCGAGGATGGTGACGCGACCCTTCGAGACCTTCTGCACGAACTTGTCGGTCGCCGTGATCTGCGGCAGCAGCTTCGGCATCCACGAGATCGAGCCGATCTTGACGGCGAGCGGCGTCAGCAGTCCCATGCGCCGGAGTGTAGGGCTAGGGCCGGGCGTGCGAGATCGCGTCCTCCTCCTCGGGAGAGAGCTGGCTCTCGCTCGACCAGGACGCGACGTTCTTGGCGTAGGTGCGCGACTCGTTGCGGCCCTGGATCGCGGTGACCACGACCCCGCTGCCGCTGTCGTCGAGCAGGGCCATCGACCAGGAGAGCTGGCCCCCGGTGTCGGTGAAGGCGTCGTAGCGCACGACGGCGACGTGGCGCAGCGCCTGGCTGCTCTCGGCCTTCAGCGCGGCCACCTCCTGCCGCAGGGCGCGCGGGTCCACGGGCAGGTCGCCGGCGTCCGGCTTCGCCCGGCGCGTCGTACCACCCCCGGCCCGTCCGGCCAGCGCCAGGCCGAGCGCGGCCGCGGCGACGACCAGCGCGAGGACGGCCAGGAAGGTCTGCACGCCCCCGAGACTAGGAAACCCCGTGGTTCCGCCCGTGGAGACTCACCGCACCCAGGGGCGGCGACATGCGAAACTCGCACGCGTGAGCGCTGCAGCGAGCCGGATCGCCTACCAGGGCGAGCCGGGTGCCAACTCCCACCAGGTGTGCCTCGAGCACTACCCCGACCGGGAGCCGCTGCGCGTGCGCGTCGTTCGAGGACGTCTTCGCGGCCGTCGAGGGCGGTGACGCGGAGCTGGCGATGATCCCGATCGACAACTCGATCGCCGGGCCGGGTGGCCGACATCCACCACTTCCTGCCCGGCTCGAACCTGCACATCGTCGCCGAGCACTTCCTGCGCATCCAGTTCGCGCTGATGGCGCTTCCGGGGGCCTCGATCGACTCGATCCGGACGGTCCACAGCCACGTGCACGCGCTCGGCCAGTGCCGCAAGGTGATCCGCCAGCACGGCCTGGTGCCGGTGATCTCCGGCGACACCGCCGGCGCCGCCCGGGAGGTGGCGGAGTCCGGTGACCGCACCCAGGCCGCGATCTCGCCGCCGCTGGCCGCGCAGACCTACGGGCTGGAGGTGCTTGCAGGAGGACGTGGAGGACGAGCAGCACAACACCACTCGCTTCGTGGTGCTCTCCCGCAGCTTCGTGCAGCCGCCCCGCGGCAGCGGTCCCATGGTCACCAGCTTCATCTTCAACGTGCGCAACCTGCCGGCCGCGCTCTACAAGGCGCTGGGCGGCTTCGCCACCAACGGCGTGAACATGACCAAGCTGGAGAGCTACATGGTCGGCGGCCACTTCACCGCCACCCAGTTCCTCGCGGAGGTCGACGGGCACCCGGAGGACGCCGGCGCTGAAGCGGGCCCTCGAGGAGCTGGCGTTCTTCACCACCGACGTCAAGATCCTGGGCGTCTACCCGGCCGACGCGTTCCGGTCTGAGTGATTCTGAGGGATTCGTCCGACACGCTGGACTAGGCCGACGCATCGCAATGCCCGTGCGACAGCGGCATTTACGTGGAAGATGTGCGCGTCCACGCACTCACGGGAGGTTGGTTCCATGCGCTCTGCCTACAAGTACATCGCGTTCGCCATCGCGGGCCTGGTCGCGCTCCAAGCCGCCTTCATGGTGCTGGCCGTCGCCGGGCTCGAGGCATGGGTGGCCGACGGCAACTCGTTCACCAAGGCGACGATCGAGGCCGACAACCCGCCTGAGTTCACCGGCTCGATCGGCTTCATGCTCCACGGGATGAACGGGATGATGCTGATCCCGCTGGTGGCCCTGGTGCTGCTGATCATCTCGTTCTTCGCCAAGATCCCCGGCGGCTCGAAGTGGGCCGGCATGACGCTGGGCTTCGTCGTCCTCCAGGTGACCTTCGGCATCTTCGGCCACGAAGTTCCCTACATCGGGTTCCTCCACGGCCTCAACGCGCTGATCCTGTTCTCGGTCGCCACGCAGGCCGGACGCAACGCGAGCGCGACCGGTTCGGTCGACACCCCGCTCGAGGCGTCCGCCGTCTAGTGCTCCGCAAGGACTAGACCGCGCACGTCTCTGCCGGGCGCGGAGGATGCGAACAACAACTCTCAGGGTGACGATCGGCGCATGCGAACTGCCTACAAAGTGCTCGGACACACCATTGCCGGCCTCGTTGTCCTCCAGGCCGCCGCGATCGCCTTCGCCCTGTTCGGCGTGTGGCACTTCGTCGACGGTGGGGACTCGCTGAACAAGTCGATCGCGGACGACCGGTCGGGATTCGACGGTGCAATCGGTGTCAAGATCCACAGCTTCGGTGCGATGCTGATCAGCCTGGTCGCCATCATCCTGCTCATCCTCTCGTTCTTCGCCAAGATCCCGGGCGGCACGAAGTGGGCCGGGTACGTGTTCCTCGCTGTGCTGTTGCAGTGGGTCCTCGCGATCGTGGCTTTCGGCGTGCCGTCGTCGGCATGCTCCACGCGGCCAACGCGTTCGCGATCGCCGGGCTCGCTGAGGGCGCGGTGAGGCAGGCCGGTGTCGAGGCCCCGGGCGCGCCGGCAGCAGAGGCCGCCGCGGTCACGTGATCACGCGCGACCGGGTCCGGGTCCTGGTCGGCGTCGTCCTCACCCTGGCGATCGTCGTACCGCTCGGCGTGATGTGGTGGAACAGCCGGCTGCCGTCGTCGTACTCCGTCATGGACATGGGGGAGATGGTCTACGGCGGCGGCGCCCGGCACGCCCAGCCAGCCACGCACGGCTCGATGCAGATGGCGGCCGGGCAGCGAGTCAGCGTGCGCGACCTGGACACTCCCCAGGCGGCAAGGCCGACGTCGTCGTCGACCTCACCACGCGGCAGGGGACGGTCAAGCTCGCCGACGGACGCACCGTCGACGGGTTCACGGTCAACGGCACCTCCCCGGGGCCGCTCATCGAGGCCGACCGTCGGCCAGCTGGTCGAGGTCCACGTCCACAACGCACGACGTGACCGACGGCATCGCGATCCACTGGCACGGGGTCGACGTCCCCAACGCCGAGGACGGCGTCGCCGGAATCACGCAGGATGCGATCAAGCCGGGCGAGGACTACACCTACCGCTGGGTGGCGCCGCACGCAGGCACGTTCTGGTACCACTCCCACCAGGTCTCCCACGAGCAGGTGGCCGGTGGACTGCTCGGCGGCATCCTGATCCATCCGCGGCACTCCGACGCCGGGCGTGCAAGGACGTCAGTCGCGGTGGCCCACCTCTACGACGGCAAGGAGACCGTCAACGGCACCGCAGGGTTCCAGCCCGTCGAGGCCACACCCGGGCAGCGCGTGCGCGTGCGGGTGGTCAACACCGACAACGGCCCGCAGGGGTTGTGGGCGAGCGTCGCCGTACCGGCTGGTCGCCACCGACGGGTACGACGTCAACGAGCCCGACCGAGGTGGACGGCAAGTCGGTCGTGGTGCCCGCGGGTGGCCGGGTCGACCTCGAGGTGACGGTGCCCGAGGACGGTTACGGCGTCCGCGTCTCCTACGGCGACACCGGCCTGGTGCTCGGGCCGAAGGGCGCCGAGGCGCCGAACCCGACGCAGCCGACGAAGCACCTCGACCTGCTGCACTACGGCAGCCCTGCGAACGGTCCCGTTCGACGCCACCCACGCCGACCGGACGTTCGACTACTCGATCGGACGGCGGCCCGGGTTCCTCAACGGCAGGCCGGGCCTGTGGTGGAGCGTCGACGGCAAGCTGCCACCCCACATGCCGATGTTCGTGGTCCGCGAGGGCGACGTCGTGCACGTGACGATCTCCAACCACAGCGGCCAGGTGCACCCGATGCACCTGCACGGCCACCACGCGGTCGTGCTCTCGCGCGACGGCAAGGACGATCACCGGCAGCCCGTGGTGGTTCGACTCCCTCGACGTGCAGAACGGCCAGAGCTTCGAGGTCGCCTTCCTCGCCGACAACCCCGGCATCTGGATGGACCACTGCCACAACCTCAAGCACGCCACCCAGGGGCTGGTCACGCACCTGATGTACGAGGGTGTCACCACGCCGTACAAGCTCGGCAAGGACTCCGGCAACGAGCCAGAATGACCCGGCGATAGTTTGGGCGGGTGACGGATCCGGAGCGCACCGCCGACCTGGGTTTCGCCCGCGTCGACGTGGACCGCGACGCCCGGACCGGTGACCCGGAGGTCGTCTACGGCGCCGGCAAGTCGCCCGGCGCAGGTGCTCGCGATCCTGCGGACCCTGCACGACCGGCATCCCCACCGCGCCGTGCTGGCCACCCGGCTCTCACCCGAGGCGATGGAGGTGCTGCGTGCCGAGCTGCCCGGGGTGCGCGTCGACGACGTCGCCCGGGCAGCGTCCGTGGGGCCGCTGCCGACTGCGCGCGGCACGGTGGCGGTGATCAGCGCCGGCACCTCCGACGCACCTGTGGCCGCCGAGGCGGCGCTGACCGTGGCCGTGCACGGCGCCGGCGTGGAGCGGATCGAGGACGTCGGGGTGGCGGGCCTGCACCGGCTGCTCGAGGTCCGCGACCGCTTCGCCGGGGCGGACTGCCTGGTCGTCGTGGCCGGGATGGAGGGCGCCCTTCCCAGCGTGGTGGGTGGCCTGACCGGCGTACCGCTCGTGGCGGTGCCGACCAGCGTCGGCTACGGCGCCTCCTTCGGCGGACTGGCGGCGCTGCTGGCCATGCTGAACTCCTGCGCACCCGGCGTGAGCGTCGTCAACATCGACAACGGCTACGGCGCGGGCGTCTTCGCCGCCCGCGTCGCCCGGCGGGCGCACCGTGACTGAACCGCCCGTCGCCTGGATCGACGCATCGTCCGGCGCCAGCGGCGACATGCTGCTCGGCGCCCTCGTCGGGGCCGGCGTCCCGGTCGGGCTGCTGGCCGAAGCCGTCGAGAAGGTCGCGCCCGGCCAGGTGGTCCTCACCGCGACGTCGCTGACGCGCGGCGGTCTCGCGGCCACGCGCGTCGAGGTCGAGGTGGTCGACCGGGCACCGGAGCGCACCTGGCGTGACGTCGAGCGCCTCCTCAACGAGGCCGGGCTGCACGAGGACGTCCGCTCGCTGGCGCACGACGTGTTCTCCCGCCTCGCGGATGCCGAGGGCCAGGTGCACGGCAGGCCGGCCGACGAGGTGCACTTCCACGAGGTCGGCGCCCTGGACGCGATCGCCGACGTCGTCGGGGTCTGTGCCGGCGTGGTCCACCTCGGGCCGGCCCGGGTCGTGGTCTCGCCGGTGGCCCTCGGCGGCGGCGCGGTGGACTCGGAGCACGGGCGGCTGCCGGTCCCGGCGCCTGCGGTCGTCGAGCTGCTGCGCGGCGTCCCGTCGTACGGCGGACCGGTGGAGCTCGAGCTCTGCACCCCGACCGGTGCGGCGCTGCTGACCACGCTGGCTGACGAGTGGGGCAGCCAGCCACCGATGGCGGTCGCGCAGGTGGGCGTGGGCGCGGGGTCCCGGGATCCCGCGGGTCACGCCAACGTGCTGCGACTGCTGGTCGGGAACGTGGTTTCGACGAGCTCGACCACCGGGACTCGGTCGGCGACCAGCAAGCGCTCCTGATCGAGTCCAACGTCGACGACCTCGACCCGCGGCTGTGGCCGGTCGTCCTCGCCGCCCTGCTCGACGTGGGCGCGAGTGACGCCTGGCTGACCCCGATCGTGATGAAGAAGGGCCGCCCGGCCCACACCCTGAGCGTGCTGGTCGCCACCGACCGGGCCGAGGCGGTGCGGCGTGAGGTCTACCGCCAGACCTCGACCATCGGGGTGCGCGAGCAGCGCGTCGGCAAGCACGCGCTCGAACGTCGGATGGCGTCGGTGCAGGTGGCGGGCTGCGTGATCGCGGTGAAGGTGGCCGTCCACGAGGGAGCGGTGGTGAACGCCCAACCGGAGTTCGAGGACGTGGCTGCCGCGGCTCGCTCCCTGGGCCGCTCGGTGCGCGACGTGATGGCCGAGGCCAGCGCCCTCGCCCGCGAGGTGCGCTGATGGACCTCGCGGTCGTCGCGATCGCCTTCGCCGCCATCTTCGTCGTCGAGCTCCCGGACAAGACCTTCATCGCCGCGCTGGTGCTCGCGACGCGCTACCCCGCGTTCGCGGTCTGGGTGGGTGTCGGCCTGGCCTTCTTCGTGCAGACGGCGATCGCGGTGATCGCCGGCAACCTCGTCACGCTGCTGCCGGAGGACGTGGTGCGGGCGGCGGCCATGGTGATCTTCCTGATCGGTGCGGTGGTGCTGTTCCGGCAGGCGCCCAAGGCCGACCAGGAGGAGAAGGCGCAGGAGGAGGAGTACGCCGGCAAGGCCACCGAGACCCGCACCGGGCTCCGGGCCGCCGGGGCGTCGTTCCTGGTGCTGTTCGCCGCCGAGTGGGGCGACCTCTCCCAGCTGCTGACGATCAGCCTGATCGCCCACTACGGCCACCCCGCCAGCGTGTTCGTCGGTGCCTGGGGCGCGCTGCTCGTGGTCTCCGGGATCGCCGTGCTGGCGGGACGACTGCTGCTGAACCACGTCCGGCTCTCGGTGGTCCACTACGTCGGCGCCAGCCGTCTGCCTCCTCCTCGCGATCGCGACGGCCGTCGAGCTGGCCACTGGCTGACCCGCCTACAGTGCCGACATGAGCGTTTCCACCGAGGTGGGCCGGCTGCGCACGGTGATGCTGCACCGCCCGGGGCCGGAGCTGCAGCGGCTGACGCCGCGCAACAACGACAAGCTGCTCTTCGACGGGATCCCGTGGGTCAGCCGCGCCCAGGACGAGCACGACGCCTTCGCCGAGGCGCTGCGCGACCACGGCGCCGAGGTCCTCTACCTCACCGACCTGCTCGTGGAGACCCTGGAGAGCGAGGACGCCCGCGACCACGCGATCCGCGGCGTCACGGCCTCGCTGCGGCTCGGCGACACGCTGCGCGACTACCTGCGCGGGTTCCTGGCCGAGCTCTCGCCGGCGGACCTGAAGGACGTGCTGACCGCCGGGCTGCGCAACGACGAGGTGCGCGGCGGCTTCGGACTGGTGACCAGCCTGCTCGGCAGCGACGACTTCCTGATCGACCCGCTGCCCAACCTGCTGTTCACCCGCGACTCCAGCGTCTGGATCAACGACCTGGTGGCCGTCACGTCCCTCGCCATGCCGGCGCGCGACCGGGAGACCCAGCTGACCGAGCTGATCTACACGCGGCACCCGCGGTTCGCGGCGTCGCCGAAGATCCACGGCTGGCACCGCGAGCACGTCGAGGGGGGCGACGTGCTCCTGCTCGCCCCGGGCGTGCTGGCGGTCGGCGTCGGCGAGCGGACGACGCCGGCCGGGGTCGAGCGACTGGCCAGGCAGCTGTTCGCCGCGGGATCGGTCCACACGGTGCTCGCCGTACCCATCGCCCAGGAACGGGCCACGATGCACCTCGACACCGTGTGCACGATGGTCGACGTCGACAAGATCGTGATGTACCCCAACGTGGCCGACCACCTGACCGCGCACGCCGTCACAGCGGAGCCGGCAGGCGCGGGCCCGGAGGCCCTACGGGTGGCAGGCGCCGAGCCGTTCCTCGTGGCGGCGGCCAAGGCCATGGAGATCGACACGCTGCACCAGATCGACACCGGCCTGGACCCCGTCACCGCTGAGCGCGAGCAGTGGGACGACGGCAACAACACCCTCGCCATCGCGCCCCGCGTCGCGGTCGCCTACGAGCGCAACGTGGAGACCAACAGCCGCCTCGAGGAGGCGGGCATCCGGGTCATCGCCATCCAGGGCTCCGAGCTCGGGTCCGGCCGGGGCGGGCCGCGGTGCATGTCCTGCCCGATCGAGCGCGACCAGGTCTGAGGTTTTCCAGGAGCTCGGGTCCGGCCGGGGCGGGCCGAGGTGCATGTCCTGCCCGATCGAGCGCGACCCGGTGTGAGGAAAGTCCAACCTGTCCGATTACCCCGGAATTGAAAGTGCCCGACCGGTGTTGACGGGGGGGACAACATCGGTCGGGCAGTGCCGAGCGTAATGCATGGCATATGCCCTCACAACCGAAGTTCGAAGAGTGATGCATGTCTCTTCCAACTGGTCTGCTGCTGGCTAGACCGGGGGACGAGCGTCCGGGGGCCGCGGCGCGGCCCAGCGCGGTGTCAGGCCAGCACGAGCAACGCGTGCACGGTGGTGCGTGAGCGCGAGGTCTCGACCCACCAGTGGCGGGCCAGTGTCTCGACGATCGAGAGGCCACGGCCGGACAGGTCGGAGACTCCAGCCTCGACCCGTTCGGGAGTGGTGCGGGCGCCCCCGTCGGTGACGGAGATGTCGAGACCGTTGGCGTCTGCCGCCCACGCCACCTGCACGGTGCCGTCGGCCAGCGGCCGGGCATGGCGTACGGCGTTGCCGACCAGCTCGCTGATGACGAGGCGGGCGTCGTCGCGCCCCTCGGCGTCCACGCTCAACCCGTCCATCCACGTGACCAAGCGCTCCCGGGCGATGTGGGCGCTCTCCGCGGCGAAGGGCAACGTGAGATCCACCGGCTCAGCCATGGTGGGTGCACTTTGCATGTCCGTCGTCCTTAGCAGGTTCACGGGGGTCGAATTCCGTCACCCGATGTTGCCCCTGTGGCGAGGGGCTAAACGCGGTGTCCAGCCTGTGTCAGGTAGGTCACTACCGAACCCGGACGATCGGTGATGATTGCGCCGATTCCGAGGTCCACGCACAGGTCGATGTCGACCTTTTCGTTGACCACCCAGCAGCTCACCTTGGTGCCGGAAGCGGCGATCTTGGCCACCAGATCGGGGTGTTCGCGGACCAGCTCGATGCCCGGGCCGGCGCCCCAGTCGCTGTCGACGAAGGGCCGGCTGCGGTACCAGCCGGTGCGGGTCTCCACCAGCATCACCAGCTCGAGGTCGGGCGCCAGGCGCCGGATGCGGCGCAGCGCCACCCACGAGAACGACATCACCCTGGCCGGTGAGTCGGCCCCGGACCAGCCGAACTCGTCCAGCAGCCGCACGAGGCGTCGCTCCACCAGTCCCGCGTAGCGCGTGGGGTGCTTGGTCTCGATCGCCAGCTCGACGCGTCGCGGGTAGGAGGCGACGGTCTCGAGCAGCCGCCGGAGGGTGAGCACCTTGGCCAGGTCGGGGTCGGTGTCCGGGGCCTCGTCGTCGAGGTCGCCCCACGGGTGCTTCCACGACGCGAAGTCGAGGTCCTCCAGGTCGGCGAGCTCCATCGTGGAGACCACGCCGTTGCCGTTCGGCGGCTGCGCCGTACGACGGATGCTGCGGTCGTGGACGCAGACGAGGTGGCCGTCGGCCGTCAGCCGCACGTCGCACTCGAGCGCGTCCGCCCCCTCGTCCAGGGCCGCCACGTAGGCAGCCAGGGTGTGCTCCGCCTTCGTCGCACTCGACCCGCGGTGGGCGACCACCTGCGGCCCGGTCTCGACCATGTCCTTATTGTGCACGCAGGATCCGCCCGCGCCGGGAGGCTCGACGCCTAACGCTGGCTTCGGAGGAACTTGCCGAAGTGGGGGACGGTGAAGGCGACCGTCCCGCGTTCGCCGGAGAACACCAGGCCCTTCTTGATCAGGCCGTCGCGCGCGGGGGAGAGCGACTGCGGCTTGCGCCCGACGCAGGCGGGCCACGTCGGCGGTGCTGACGGCGAGGTCGTCGGTGCCCTCGCCGAGGTCGGCCATGGCGACCATGTAGTCGCGCTCGGCGGGGGTGGCGCGGTCGTAGCGGGCGCCGAAGAAGCCGACGGCCAGCTCGGCCTCCGCCTCGGGCGCCGCCTGCATCACGTCGGCCCAGGTGATCGGCGACTCCACCGCCAGGTCCCAGGTCACCTTGCCGTAGGCCTGCACGAAGTAGGGGTAGCCGTCGGTGAGGCGGTAGAGCTCCTCGAGCGCCTTCGGGTCGTAGGTCGCGTCCTCGCTGGCCGCGGGAAGCGTCCACGCGCGCTCGGCCATCTCACGGGGCAACCGGTCGACCACGACGTAGCGGAACAGCCGCTCGGCGTAGGACTTGGAGGAGGCCAGCGCGACCGGCAGGTGGGGGAGTCCGGCACCCACGACGATCAGCGGCGCGCCCTGCTGGCTGATCTCGTGGCAGGCGCCGCACAGCGCCCCGAGCTCGGCCGTGGGGATGTCCTGCATCTCGTCGACGAACACGGCGATGCCGACCCCGAGGTCGCGGCCCAGCGAGGCCACGTCGGTGAACAGCTCGACCAGGTCGAGCTCGAGGTCGCCCGAGTCGGCCCGGCCCCTCGCCGCGGTCACGTCCACCGGAGGGTGCCAGCTCACGGACTTGCGGTCCTTGAGCCCGGCGCGCAGGGCGAAGGCCTTGAGCACGCCGGCCACCTCGTCGACGCGGTCGGGGTCACGGTGGCGGTGACCGACCTCGCGCACGGCGGCGTGGACGGCCTGGGCCACCGGGAGCCGCAGCGACTGGTCGGGCCGAGCCTCGAGCTTGCCGGTGCCCCAGGCCCGCTTCACCGCCAGGCTGCGCAGGGCGTTGAGCAGCACCGTCTTGCCGACACCGCGCAGGCCGGAGAGCACCATGCTGCGGTCGGGCCGCCCCGCAGCGACTCGCTCGAGGGTGACCTCGAACTGCCGCAGCTCGCGGTCGCGGCCGGCCAGCTCGGGCGGGCGCTGCCCGGCGCCGGGGGCGTAGGGGTTCCGGATCGGGTCCACGATCGGAGGGTATCGAGGTGTCTAGCGCATTCCGTAGATTTCGCTAGCGAGTCGAATCGTAGGTTGCGCCGAGGCCGGCGCGGAGGGCCTCGATGAGCGCCGGGACCTCGCTGATCGCCAGCCGGAAGCTTCCGGTGCACTCCGGACCACGCCAGAGCGAGAGCACGACGAGGCCGTCGGTGTGGTGCCACCGCACCCGCAGGGAGCGGGCGTCGCCACGGGAGTCGAGGAAGAACTCGGCTCCCAGCGGGGCAGGGGCGACGCCGCTCACGTGCTCATGATCCCTCGCGAGCCCACCTCAGGCCAGAGAACGGGATCTGATCAGGCACCGCAACCGCCGACCTTCGCGACATCGCCGTCGGAGAGCCACCGCGAGCCGGACCGGAGCCGGTAGGCCGAGCAGTAGTAGAAGCTCAGCTGCTTGGCGCGGTCGAGCGTGACCGGCGACCAGCGCCCGTTGCCGACCGGTTCGAGGTAGCGCAACGACGTCGCGAGCAGGGCGGAGTCGTTGCGCTGGTGCTTGAGGTAGCGGTCGAGCCACAGCTGCGTGTAGCGACTGGACAGGTCCTGGCCGTAGCGGCTGGCCGGCAGCACCAGCGGGATGTCGGTGTACTCCAGGTGCGTGGAGGCCCGGGGGACGACGAGCATGCTGTCGACGCCGGCCCGGCGCCAGGCGTCGTACCCCGTCCTGCGCTCGCGCTGGGGGTCCGGGCCGTCGGGCGACGGCGAGGGGGTCAGCGACGAGCCGCCGCTCAGCAGGTACGGCGAGACGGTGAAGCCGTACTCGGACTGGAGGGCCAGCGCCGGGACCACGGGCTTGTTGCCGGTGCCGTCGAGGGGGCCGGCGCCGTCCGGGCCGGTCAGCTTGTCCAGCGCCACGACCGTGGCGACCCGGCGGTCGGTCGTCTGCACCTTGGAGACGGCCGCGGCGCCCATCGAGTGCCCGATGATCGCGATCCTGGTGGTCCGCCCCGGCGTCGCCGGGTGCGGGTCGGGGGAGCGGTCGAACAGCTGCCAGTACGGGTTGTAGGCGCTCACCGGCGCGCCCTCGGAGCGCGGGTTGGCGTAGTGCTTCGAGGGTGTCGAGGTGAAGAACGAGAGCGCGTCCTCGGTGCCGACCACGAAGTTCGACAGCTGCTGGGCGGGCGTCCCGGGGCAGCCGTAGGCCTCACCGGCCTTCGGCGTCGCGAAGGGGTTGCAGAACGGCAGCGCGTTGCTCGTCGTGCCAGGCTGTGCTGTTGGGGCAGGGGCTCGTGGGGCAGCGTCTCGCCGC
Source organism: uncultured Actinomycetota bacterium (assembly GCA_963698945.1). Lineage (GTDB taxonomy): Bacteria > Actinomycetota > Actinomycetes > Propionibacteriales > Nocardioidaceae > Marmoricola. Next base: position 154,124 of record CAVOST010000005.1, read on the forward strand.
CGCCCTGGCCCTGTACGTCGTAGGTGAGCGCGACGTAGCCGCGCTCGGCGAGGTCCTGGGCCAGCCAGCGGTACATGCCCTCGCTGCCCTGCACCGAGCCCTCGGTGATCACCACGCCGGGAAAGGGAGCCTTCAGCACCGCGCCGGTGTAGGGGTCGCGGGCGCCCGGCTTCGGCCGGTACACCGTGCCGTGCAGCAGGGCGCCGTACCGGTTGGTGAAGGCGATGCGCTCGCTCAGGCCGCGAGTGCCGTTCCAGCCCGAGCGGAGCGGGTTGCCGACGTTCCAGCCCGGGAACACCCTGCCCGGGGTGAGTGCCGGCCTGGTCGGCGACGCGGCCTGCTCCAGCAGCTGCTGGGTCTGGTCGGCAGTGCCGGCCAGGGTGAGGGAGGTCAGGTACGCCGGGTTCTGCAGCTGGCCGCCGGGACCGGTGATCCGGCCGTAGGCGTCAGCGATGTTCTGGGTGTCGCGTGCCACGTACTCCGGGCTCCCGGGCGCAGGACGCGCGTCGGCCTGCGAGACGGCCGGGGCGAGGGCAGGGACCAGCGCGACGAGCAGGCCGGCGGTGGCCAGGGAGAGAGGACGCATGACCAGCAAACGAGTCGAAGGGGCCTCGGTTACCGCAGTAACGTTTGGCCCGTGCCGGAGCTGCCCGAGGTCGAAGCACTGGCCGCCGACCTGTCGCGGCGGTTGGACGGGCGCGCGATCGTCCGCGTCGACATCGCGGCGTTCAGCTGCCTGAAGACCTACGACCCGCCGATCACGGCCGTCGCGGGCGCGATGGTCGACCGGGTCAGCCGGCACGGCAAGTTCCTCGACATCGACGCGGGCGGCACCCATCTCGTGCTCCACCTCGCCCGGGCCGGCTGGGTGCGGTGGAAGGACGAGGTCCCGAAGCTGCCTGCCCGGCCCAACAGCAAGTCCCCGCTGGCCGCGCGGATCGTGCTCGACAACGGTGCGGGCCTCGACATCACCGAGGCCGGCACGCGCAAGAGCCTGGCCCTGTACGTCGTCAGGGAGCCCGGCGACGTCGAGGGGATCGCGCGTCTCGGGCCCGACCCGCTGTCCGACGACTTCACCATCGACGTGCTCGACGGGATCCTCCAGCAGGCCGGGCGCGCACAGATCAAGGGCGTGCTGCGCCTGCAGAGCAACATCGCCGGCATCGGCAACGCCTACTCCGACGAGCTGCTGCACGCGGCGAGGCTGTCGCCGTTCAAGCCGGCGAACAGCCTCACCGAGGCCGAGCTGCAGACCCTGTACGACGCAGTCCGGGGCGTGCTGGCCGAGGCGGTGAAGCGCTCGGAGGGCCTCGCGGCCAGTGAGCTCAAGGGCGAGAAGAAGAGCAACATGGCCGTGCACGGGCGTGCCGGTGAGAAGTGCCCGGTCTGCGGCGACGTGGTGCGCGAGGTGAGCTTCGCCGACTCCAGCCTGCAGTACTGCCCGACCTGCCAGACCGGGGGCAAGCCGCTGGCCGACCGGCGCCTGTCCAAGTTGCTGAAGTAACCTGCGAACCATGCCCCCTCTCTCGGTGCCGACGGTCGAGGTCGACCACGTGCCCGACCCCATCCCCGACGAGCTGACCGTCCTCGACGTGCGCGAGCCCGTCGAGTGGCAGCACGGCCGCATCGAGGGCGCCGTCCACGTCCCCATGGGCGAGCTCGCGGCGCGCACCGACGAGCTGCCGAGCGACGGGAAGCTGCTCGTCGTGTGCTCGGTCGGCGGTCGCTCCGCCCGCGTGACCGCCTTCCTGCAGCAGCAGGGGTTCGACGCTTTCAACCTCGCCGGCGGCCTGGTCGAGTGGGTCGCGGCGGGCCGTCGACTCGTGGGCGACACCGACGAGCCCCTCGTCGTCTGACTCAGGCGAGGGCCGCTGGCAGCGGCACCCCCAGCGCGCGTCGGAGCGTCCGGAGGTAGTCGCTGCGCGAGACCTCGACCACGCCCAGGGACGCGAGGTGCGGGGTCAGCCACTGGGTGTCGAGCAACCGCCCCTCGGCGTGCTCGTCGTGCATCATCTCGACCAGGGCGACCAGGGCCACCTTGGAGGCGTCACGGACCCTGGTGAACATGGACTCGCCGGCGAACAGGCCGCCGATGGCCACCCCGTAGAGCCCGCCCGCGAGCTCCCCGTCGAGCCAGGCCTCGACGGAGTGGGTCCAGCCGAGCTCGTGGAGCCGGGAGTACGCCGTCGCGACCTCCGCGCTGATCCAGCCGCCCGAGCGCGCCGGGTCGGCGCACCCGGCGACCACCTCGTCGAAAGCGGTGTCCACCCGGATCTCGAAGCGCCGGGTCGACTGCCTCAGTGAGCGGCTGACCCGCAGGGCATCCAGGGGGAGCACGCCGCGTTGCTCGGGCGACCACCAGCCCACGGGCGAGCTCGGGGTGTCCACGCCCATCGGGAACAGCCCCTGCCGGTAGGCCGCCAGCACGGTGCCCGGCTCGAGGTCCGCGCCGATCGCGACCAGGTCGCCGTCCCCGGAGTCCGCGGGCGGGAACGTCCAGGTGCACGGGGCGGGCTCGACGGGCACGGGGACATCGTTGCCCATGTCCCCCTGCGTAGGCTCGGGACATGTCCGTCTCGAAGCGTCTCGGCCGCCAGCTGGCGCCCATGGTCCCGCGGGTGGCGCCCGAGCTGACGGCCGGCTTCGTGCACCTCGCCCTCGACCGCGCGATCAGCGGGGTCGGACCGCTCGACGGTGCGGCCGCCGCGGCGGAGAAGGAGCTGGCCGACCACGACGGCGACGCGGCGGCCGCGATCCGCGACCTGATCGAGAGCCACGTGCGCCTCGCAGGAGCCCAGGGCTTCGTGACCAACATGGGCGGACTCGTCGCGATGGCGGTCTCGGTGCCCGCGAACATCACCGGGCTGGCGCTGATCCAGTGCCGGCTGGTGGCAGCGATCGCGCACCTGCGCGGGTACGACCTTGCGGACCGTCGTACCCGCAACGCGATCCTGGCGTCGATCCTGGGCGAGGAGCGGACGCTCGCGCTGATCACGAAGAAGCGGCTCCCGGGCACGCCGATGGCGATCGCCACCGCGCCGGTCTACGACCCGCACCTCGACACGCTGATGGCAGCCGAGGTGGCCGCGGAGCTGATGACCCGGGTGGCCGGGAAGCGGCTGGCCTTCACCGTGGGACGCCGGGTCCCGGTCGTCGGTGGCCTGGTCGGGATGGGCGTCGACGGGTTCGCGACCTGGCAGATCGGGCGCTACGTCGACCGCGAGCTGTTGCCGCGCAACCGCCGGTAGCTGGAGTAGCCGGCACGGGCGAGGACGTTGCGTCGCGACAGCGCGACCAGCTTCTCCTTCGCCTTGTAGACGCGGGTGCCGTGCGCGGCGTCGAGCTGGCCCATCAGGTCCTCGATCACTCCGTGGAGGTCCTTCTCCACCTGCCGCAGCCGGGCGGCCTCGATCGTCATCACCGCCAGTGCGTCGAGGGCGACCTCGGTGACCTCGTGCTCGTCGACGGTGTCGGGGTCCACGAAGGGGAGCGGCTCCGCGGTCGGGATCAGGTCGTCGAGGTCACCGACCACGTCGTACCCGCGCAGGGCGAGCTCGCTGACCCAGGAGCGCGCCAGGGACGCCGCCCACGAGTGGACGTCGGGTGGCAGCCCCAGGCGCACGGAGTCGTGCCGCCGCGCGAGGTTCTGGTGTACGACGATCTCGCGCACGAAACGGCGGTAGCCGTAGCCGTCGAGCACGTTGTTCAGCCGGCCGTTGAGGCGCCGGACCATCGCCGACTCGGAGACCCCGAGCGAGGCGTTCGAGCGTTCGGTGGGGACGAACTCCGTCGGGTCGAGGCCGAACAGGCCGGCGAAGCGCTCCCACAGCAACGTGGGGCTGGACCCCGGCGGCGGCACCGTGACCAGGTGGACGCGTTCCCGGGGGATCCCGGCCGTCCACCGGTCGAGCACGTCGGGCACCTCCTGCACGCCCCAGAACCACTGCGCCACCTCGGCCGAGCGGTCGGGGTCGCGCAGGTCCTCGAGGAAGGTCTTGTAGGGCTTGGTGCGCCGGTGCTTGACGTTCTCCTGCCACTCGGCCGGGATCTGACGCACCAGGTCACGCGCGGAGAAGACGACGTGCACCTCGCGCTCCGGGGCGCCCAGTGACTCCAGTGCGCGCGCGGCCTGGAGCCGCGAGGCGCGACCCAGGATCTCGTGGCTGATGATCGCGGTGCCCGGCCACGAGCGCAGCTCGTCCGCGAGCCGGTCCCAGCGCCCGGCGGCCTCACGCTCGAGGCCACCCCAGGGCAGCTCCATGAGGTCGAGGGCCGCGAGGAAGTGGGCGTCGTGGCGGTCGGCGGCGTAGAGGATCCCGCGCTCGCGCAGCACGTCGCGGTGGGTGAACAGGGTGTCCTGCACGAACGAGGTGCCGGTCTTGGGCGCACCGACGTGCAGCAGGATCCGGTTCGCCCCGTCGCCCGCCGGACCCACGCCCGAGCTCGCTGGGGGGCTCGCTTCCGGACTCACGTCGCTCTCTCCTGTCGGCGCCAGGCGAGGAGGCTGGCCTCCACGGCCAGCTCGAGGGTGTGTCGGGGATCGACGGTACCGGGCTGGTCGGAGTCGGTGGGCGCCAGCGCCCCCGGGTCGCCGTGCACAGCGTAGCCAGCAGCGGCCGGACCCCTTCCTCGCCCCGCGAGGCGCTTGATCAGCCCGTCAGCGCTACGACGGGCCCAGGGGCGTACGGCGCTCGGCACCGCGACCGCCGGTGCCCGGGCCGAGGCGTCCTCGAGCACCTCGGCCAGTGTGGCCGCCAGGCGGCGCACCTGGCCGGGGCCGTGGGCGAGCGCGGTCAGCTGGTTCAGCCGGCGGAGGAGGTCGATGCGGCCGGCGTCCGTGGAATCGCCCGGGACGAGGAGCCGGGTGCCGAGGATGTGGGCGACGTCGTGGGCGACCTCCTCGGCGTCCCGCCCGACGACGAGGTGGACCCGGTCCCGTGATCCCGGTGCGGCGGCCAGCCGCTCGGCGGTGCCGACGACGTCGAGTCGCGCCGGCAACGCGTCGGTGGCCTGCGCCCGCCGCCACAGCATCGTCCAGCGCAGCGAGCTGCCGGTCACCGTTGCCGCCGCCCAGTGCTCGGCCATCATCACCTCCAGCGGCCTGGCCAGGACGAGGTGGACCGGTCGCCAGTCGGTCTCGACCAGCCCCTGGGCGAGCAGCGCCGCGCGGACGGCCGCGACGGTGCCGGGAGCCCCGTGGAGCCGGAACCGGCGCCGCCACGGCACCGGCCAGCGAACCAGGTCGGGTGTCGGCCGGGGGGCCGGCAGGTCGGGGAGCAGCCGGGCCAGCACGCCGACCGCGAGGCGGACCAGCTCCTCGTCGGGCAGTGCTTCCGGGGCGATGGGCGGGTGGCCGAAGCGGACGGGCTCCGACCAGGGGAGCGGTACGTCGACCCGGCCCCGGCCGGGTGTCGGTGTGGCGAGCACGACGTCGGCCAGTCCCGGGACGGCCTGGCCACCGGCGCGCAGGTTGAGCCGTCGCACGAGCTCCAGGTGGGTGGAGCTGGGGAGCGGATGCAGGTCCCGGGACGGCTCGGCCGCACCGTGCGGCAGCTGCTCGTCGCGCCAGGACTGCCAGGTCGTCGTACCGCCGGCGCGCAGGTGTGCCGCCCAGCTGCCGACCGCGTCCGCGTAGGTCGTGGTCATCGGCTCCATCATGGACGCAGCCGCCGGGCGATCCTGGCCACGGTGCCGGTCTCGAGCGGTTTCGGCGCGGCCGGCCCGCGCGCGAGCTTGTCGAGGACGTGGGCGAGCGACTCGATGGCCAGGTCCGCCACGAGCGCCGGGTCGGACTGGTCCGGGTCGGCCCACCCGGTCTCGTCGGAGGGCCACACCGGCTCGAGGTCGGCCAGGTCGCCGGCCACGTCGACGCCCATGCCGCGGATCTGCTCGATCCAGCCTGCGGTGACCTCCTCGACCCACGGCCGCGCCTTCGGCGGCACCGTGGCACGCGGCGAGTCGTCGCGTCCGGCCAGAACCTCCTTCACGATGCCCTCGCGCACCCACTGGATGTAGGCCTCGCGCGGCACCCCGCGCTCGGCCAGGTCGGCGTTGAGCCGTCGCAGCAGCGTGACCTCGGCCCCGCCCAGCGAGGCGTTGGTGGTCACGCTCTCGGTCCAGTCGGCGTGGGGGTCGAGTCCCAGGACGCCTGCGTACCGTTGCCACAGCAGGCCGGGGGCGGCACCGGGTGGTGGCACCGTCACGACGTGGACGCGCGAGGGCGGCAGCGCCGAGCCCCAGGTCGACAGGATGCGAGGCACGTCCTGCGCCCGCCAGAACGGCGTGACCTTGCGGCGGCCGTGGTGGCGGCGGGTGTGGCGCAGGTACGCGGCGAAGTCGCGACGGGCGCGGTGCTTGACCCGCTCCTGCCACTCGGCCGGGATCTGGCGACCCAGGTCCCGGACGGTGAGCACCACGTGCGCCTCGCGCCCGGGGAAGGAGTCCAGCGCGCGCTGGACGGCGTCTGCGTCTGCCCCCGCCAGGATCTCGTGGCTCACGAGCACGTCTCGACGGCTCTTCCTGGCCTGCGACGCGAGCGCGTCCCACTGACCGCGCGCCGTCTCCTCGGCCCCGGCCCAGCGCTGCCCGAGGAGGTCGAGCGCGGCCTCGAAGTGGTCGCCCGAGCGGGTGCGCACGTAGTCGAAGCCGTCCCGCTCGAGCAGCGCCCGGTTGCGCGCGAGCTTGTCCTGCAGGTAGGAGGTGCCGCTCTTGGGCGTCCCCACGTGGAGGTAGACGCGACGGCCCTTCATGGGCCCCATTCTGACCGCCGGGCCTTACGCCAGCGCCTGCACGACGCGCGAAGGACTGGGCCGACCGAGTACGGCGGCCATCCAGGTGCTCGTCTCGACCAGCCGGCCCAGGTCGACCCCCGTCTCGATGCCGAGGCCGTGGAGCATCCAGACGAGGTCCTCCGTGGCGAGGTTCCCGGTCGCGCTCTCGGCGTAGGGGCACCCGCCCAGCCCGCCGGCGCTGGCGTCGAAGGTGGTGATGCCGTGCTGCAGCGCGGCGAAGGCGTTGGCCAGGGCTTGTCCGTAGGTGTCGTGGAAGTGCACCGCCAGCGACTCGTTCGGCAGCCCGGCCTCGTTGAAGGCGGTGAGGAGCTCGGTCACGTGGCCCGCCGTACCGACCCCGATCGTGTCGCCGAGGGAGAGCTGGCCGGCGCCGAGGTCGAAGAGCCGCTTGCCCACCTCGACCACCTGGGGGATCGGCACCTGCCCCTCCCACGGGTCGCCGAAGCACATGCTGACGTAGGCCCGCACGTCCATCCCTGCCGCGAGGGCGCGGGTGACGGTGGGCTCGAACATCGCGAACTGCTCGTCGAGGCTGCGGTTGAGGTTGCGCTGCGCGAAGGTCTCGGTGGCGCTGCCGAAGATGGCGATGTGACGGCAGCCGAGCTCCAGAGCCCGGTCGAGTCCGCGCTCGTTGGGCACCAGCACCGGGAGAGCGGTTCCCGCTTCACCCAGCAGCTCCATCAGCTCGCCCGCGTCGGCGAGCTGGGGTACCCACTTCGGGTGCACGAAGCTCGTGGCCTCGACGACCGGCAGACCGGCGTCGAGCAGCCGTCGGATGAAGGCCGCCTTGTCGTCGAGCGGGACGATGCCCTTCTCGTTCTGCAGCCCGTCACGCGGACCGACCTCGTAGATCGTGACGCGGTCGGGCAGCTGGGTTTCGACAAGCTCAACCACCGTCAGTCGCCTCCACTTCGAAGAGCAGCGCTCCCAGCCTGACCTGCTCACCGACCGCGGCGCCGACGGCGGCGACCGTGCCCGCGAACGGCGCCTTCAGCGCGAGCTCCATCTTCATCGCCTCGAGGACGCCGAGCCGCTGTCCCTCCTGCACAGCATCGCCCTCGGACACGTCGACGGCCAGCACGGTCCCGGGCATCGGTGCGGTCAGCGCACCCTCGCTCGCGGCCGGACCGTGGGCTGCCATCACGTCGGGGCGCTCGAAGACGAAGCGCTGGCCGCGCTCGACGACCTCGACGTGGTGCCGGTCGACCGAGGCGACGGGTCGTCGCGCGGGGGCGGCGCCGGTCAGCGTGACGACCTCGTCCAGCTCGATCGTGATCGGGGCGGGCGCGGATCCCACCCGGAACCCGTCGGACCGGAACGGGCCGTCCGCCTGGCTCTGGGCGCGGAACACCTCCCAGGCGGCCAGCTCCCGGGCCGAGGCGGGGTCCGGTGGCGGGACTTCGTGGTGGTCGAGCCACGCGGTGTCGATGGTCGCGTCGCGGAACTGCGGCGATGCCGCCAGCGAGCGCAGGAAGCCGACATTGGTGGTGAAGCCGAGGATGGCGGTGTCGTCCAGGGCGGCGACCAGGGCACGGCGAGCCGATTCCCGGTCCGGGCCGTGGGCGATCACCTTGCCCAGCATCGGGTCGTAGGCCGTCGAGACGACCTGGCCCGGCTCCAGGGCAGCGTCGACCCGCGCGGTAGCGGGCCATTGCACGACGGTGGCCGTGCCGGCCTGGGGCAGGAAGCCGCCGAAGGAGTCCTCGGCGTAGACCCTCGCCTCGATGGCGTGGCCGTCCAGCGTCACGTCGTCCTGGTCGAAGGGGAGCTCCTCGCCGGCAGCCACCCGCAGCTGCAGCTCCACCAGGTCGACGCCGGTGACGAGCTCCGTGACCGGGTGCTCCACCTGGAGTCGGGTGTTCATCTCGAGGAAGTAGGCCTCGCCCGTCACGTTGTCGAGCAGGAACTCGACCGTGCCCGCGTTGACGTACCCGACCTGAGCCGCCAGGGCGACGGCCGACGAGGTGATCAGCGCGCGCTGGTCGGGGGTGATGGTGGGCGCGGGGGCCTCCTCGAGCACCTTCTGGTGACGCCGTTGCGTGGAGCAGTCGCGCTCGAAGAGGTGGAGGACGTGGCCGTGGGCGTCGGCGATGACCTGGACCTCGACGTGGCGACCGGACTCGACGTACTTCTCCACGAGCATGGTGTCGTCGCCGAAGGCAGACATCGCCTCGCGTCGGGCGGACGCCAGGGCCTCTTCGTACTCGCCCTCGCCGCGCACCACGCGCATGCCCTTGCCGCCGCCCCCGGCAGCAGCCTTCACCAGGACGGGGTAGTCGAAGGTCGAGGCCGCGGCCCCGGCGTCGTACGACGGGACGACCGGGACCCCGGCCTCGACCGCGATCTCGCGCGCCGCGTCCTTGCGTCCCATCAGGTCCATCACCTCGGCGCTGGGTCCGACCAGCACGAGGCCGGCGTCCTCGAGCGCCTGCGCGAACGCGGCGCGCTCGGAGAGGAAGCCATATCCCGGGTGGACCGCGTCGGCGCCACGGTCCCGCGCGGCCGCCACCACAGCGTCGATGTCGAGGTAGGACTCGACCGCGACCGCTTCGTCGGCCATGAGCACGTGCGGCGCGGTCCGGTCGATCTCGGAGTGGATCGCGATCGTGCGGATGCCCATGGCCCGGGCGGTGCGGATCACGCGGCAGGCGATCTCGCCGCGGTTGGCGATCAGAAGGGTTTCGATCATCACATGCGCCAGACGCCGTAGCGGGGCTCCGGAATCGGCGCATGCGCGGTCACGGACAGGCCCATGCCGAGCACCCGACGCGTCTCGAGCGGGTCGATGATGCCGTCGTCCCAGAGCCGCGCGGTGGAGTAGTACGGCGAGCCCTGGTGCTCGTACTGGTCCCGGATCGGGTCCTTGAACTTCTCCTCGTCCTCAGCCGACCACTCCTCGCCACGGCCCTCGAGCCCGTCGCGGCGCACGGTGGCGAGCACCGCCGCCGCCTGCTCGCCGCCCATGACCGAGATCCGCGCGTTGGGCCACATCCACAGGAACCGCGGGTCGTAGGCGCGTCCGCACATGCCGTAGTTGCCGGCGCCGAAGGAGCCGCCGATCACGACGGTGAGCTTGGGCACGACCGAGCAGGCCACCGCGGTGACGAGCTTGGCGCCGTCGCGTGCGATGCCGCCGTTCTCGTACTCCTTGCCGACCATGAAGCCGCTGATGTTCTGCAGGAACACGATCGGTGTGCGCCGCTGGTTGCACAGCTCGATGAAGTGGGCGCCCTTGCGGGCCGACTCCGAGAACAGGATCCCGTTGTTGGCGACGATGCCGATGTCGTGGCCCCAGATCTTCGCGAAGCCACAGACCAGGGTCTCGGCGTAGAGCTGCTTGAACTCGTGGAACCGGCTGCCGTCGACGAGGCGGACGATCACCTCGCGGACGTCGTAGGGCGTCCGGGTGTCGGTCGGCACGAGGTCGTAGAGGTCCTCCGGGTCGGCCAGAGGTTCCTCGACAGCCTTCTCGGGTCCCTGAGGAGGTTGCGCAGCAACCGTCGCGTACCCGGGTCCCTGAGGAGGTTGCGCAGCAACCGTCGCGTACCCGGGTCCCTGAGGAGGTTGCGCAGCAACCGTCTCGAAGGGCCTCGGCAGCGTCGCGACGATCGACCGCACGATGGCGAGCGCGTGGGGGTCGTCGTGCGCCAGGTGGTCGACGACACCGGACTTGCGCGCGTGCACCTCGCCGCCACCCAGGTCCTCGGCGGTGACCACCTCGCCGGTGGCCGCCTTCACCAGCGGCGGACCGCCGAGGAAGATCGTGCCCTGGTCCTTGACGATGACGCTCTCGTCCGACATGGCCGGCACGTAGGCGCCACCCGCAGTGCAGGAACCCATCACCGCGGCGATCTGCGGGATGCCCTCGGCCGACAGGTTGGCCTGGTTGAAGAAGATCCGGCCGAAGTGCTCCTTGTCCGGGAACACGTCGTCCTGCATCGGCAGGAAGGCGCCGCCGGAGTCCACGAGGTAGATGCAGGGCAGCTTGTTGGCGCGCGCCACCTCCTGGGCCCGCAGGTGCTTCTTGACCGTGATCGGGTAGTAGGTGCCGCCCTTGACGGTGGCGTCGTTGGCCACGATCACGCACTCGCGGCCCTCCACGCGCCCGATGCCGGTGATGATGCTCGCGCTCGGGACGGCGAAGTCGTCGGGCTCGGCGCTCTTGCCCTCGTCGTACATCCCGTACGCCGCCAGCGGGCTCAGCTCGAGGAAGGGGCTGCCGGGGTCGAGCAGGGCGTCGATGCGGTCGCGCACGAGCATCTTGCCCCGGTCGGTGTGCTTGGTCCGGGCCGACTCGGACCCACCCTGCCGGACCCGTTCAGTGCGGTCTCGCAGCTCGTCGACGAGCCCTGCCATGCCTGCCGTCATGGGGCCATGTTAGTGATCATTAACATCCGCCGCCATGCCGATGACTGAGTTAACGACCGCTAACATTGCGGCGTGACGGTCGGTCGACGAGAGCAGATCCTGGCCACGGCGGCCGAGCTGTTCGCACAGAAGGGCTTCCACGGGGTCTCCATCGCCGAGCTCGGGGCTGCCTGCGGCTTCTCCGGACCGGCGCTGTACCGCCACTTCCGCTCCAAGGACGCCGTCCTCGCCGAGATGCTGGTCAGCATCAGCGACGAGCTGCTCACGGTCGGCCGCCAGCGGGTGAAGGACGCGGCCTCGCCCGCTGAGGCGCTGCGCTCGCTGATCGACTGGCACGTGAGCTTCGCCCTCGAGCACAAGGCACTCATCGTGGTGCAGGACCGCGACTGGGGGGCGCTGCCGGTCGAGGCGCGGGAGAAGGTGCGGGAGACCCAGCGCAAGTACGTCGAGCTGTGGGCGCGTCAGCTGCGCGCCGTCGACACGGAGCTCTCGGCCAAGCAGGCGCGGGCGGCGGTGCATGCCACCTTCGGGCTGATCAACTCCACCCCGCACAGCGGCTTCCTCGAGGGGGACGCGATGCGCGGCCTGCTCACCTCGATGGCGCAGAGGGCACTGGTCCCCTCGTGATGGCCTTCGCGACGGCCTTGGGCACCTTCTCGTCGAAGACGCTGGGGATGATGTAGCTCGGGTTGAGCTCCTGGTCGGTCACCGCCTGGGCGATGGCATCGGCGGCCCGCAGCAGCATGTCGACCGTGATGTCGCTCGCCCGCGCGTCGAGCAGCCCGCGGAAGACGCCCGGGAAGGCGAGCACGTTGTTGATCTGGTTGGGGTAGTCGCTCCGCCCGCTGGCCACCACCGCCGCGTGCTGTCCGGCCTCGGCGGGATCGACCTCGGGGTCGGGGTTGGCGAGGGCGAAGACGATCGCCTTCTCCGCCATCTCGTCGATCCACTCCGCCTGGAGCACGCCCGGGGCGCTGACGCCGATGAACACGTCGGCGCCGGCCAGCACCGTGTGCAGGTCACCGCGCACGAGCCGGGGGTTGGTGCGGGAGGCCAGCTCGGCCATGGCCGGGGGCAGCGACTCGTCATCGGCCGAGAGGGCGCCCTCCTTGTCGCAGACCACCACGTCCGTGGCGCCGGCGGCGAGCAGCAGCGTCACGATCGCCGTACCTGCTGCGCCGGCTCCGGCCACCACGACGCGGACCTGCTCGAGCCGCTTGTCGACACACCGCAGCGCGTTGGTGAGGGCGGCCAGGACCACGATCGCGGTGCCGTGCTGGTCGTCGTGGAAGACCGGGATGTCCAGGCGCTCCCGCAGCCGCTTCTCGATCTCGAAGCAGCGGGGCGCCGCGATGTCCTCGAGGTTGATGCCGCCGAAGCCCGGCGCGATCGCCGCCACGACGTCGACGATGCGGTCGGTGTCCTGCGTGTCGAGGCAGATCGGCCAGGCGTCGATGTCGGCGAACCGCTTGAACAGCGCGGCCTTTCCCTCCATCACCGGCAGGGCCGCACCCGGGCCGATGTTGCCCAGTCCCAGCACCGCGGAGCCGTCGGTCACCACGGCCACCGAGTTCCCCTTGATGGTCAGCCGGGGCACGTCCTCGGGGTGCTGGAACAGCGCCAGGCTGACACGGCCGACCCCGGGCGTGTAGGCCATCGACAGGTCGTCGCGCGTGCGCAGCGGCACCTTGGACGTGACCTCGATCTTGCCGCCGATGTGCAGCAGGAACGTGCGGTCGGAGACCTTGTGCACGGTCACGCCCGTCAGCGTCCGCAGGGCGGCGACGACCTCCTCGGCGTGCTCGGAGTCCGTCGCCGAGCAGGTGACGTCGACGACGATCCGGTCGTGCCGCGACTCCGCGACGTCCAGCGCCGTCACGATGCCGCCCTCGGAGGTGATGGCGGTGGCGATCCGGCCGACCAGGCTCGGGTCGACGTCGGTGTGCAGCCGCATGGTGATCGAGTACGACGCGCTGGTGGCCGCTCGGCGCCGGGCGGGGGTGCTGTCTCCCATGTCCTTCATCCTGCCCGACGCAGTACGACCGCGCCCGTGTTGGTGGCCACGGCGACGAGGTCTGGGGACACCGCCACCTGGTAGGGCCAGAAGGTGGTGTTGATGCCGTCGGTGGGAAGCGGAGCGGTCGCGGTGAGCCGGCCCGACCGCAGGTCGAGCATGCGCAGCCCGGTCGTGGTGCCGAGCAGCGCGTGGTCGTCGTCGAGCAGCGGCACGTCGTCGAGCTGGAAGCCGTAGGGGAGGAACTGCGGCTTCGTCGGCATTGTGCGCCGCCACAGCAGGCGGCCGGTGGCGGCGTCGTAGGCCGCCCACGTGTCGCGACTGCGCACGAGCACCCTTCCGGCCCGCAGGGTGGCGTCGAACGGGCTGGGCAGGCGGGGGTCGACCGTCCACGCCTCCTTGCCTGCCTCGTCGAGGGCGATGAGGCGTTCGTGGTCCTCGCCGTCGCTCCGCTGCGAGAGCAGCGTCCTGCCGCCGGCCACTCCGAGCACGTGGATGCCGGTCCCCTCGGGAACCGAACGGCGCCAGGCCTTCTGGCCGGTGCCGAGGTCGAGCGCCTGCAGCCAGGTGGCCGGCGGCTGCTTGCCCTCCGGCTGGCCGTCGGTCAGCTCGGACTGGGGTCTCCCGCCCGCCACCAGCAGTCCATCGCCGACGCCACCGAGGAAGTCACCGTGGTCGGCGTCGACCTGCTTGGCCCAGACCTGCTTGCCGTGACGGTCGAACCGGACCACCCGCTCGTCCTCGCCCTTCCCCGGGCCGAGCACCACCAGGCCGCCGTCGTCCAGCAGCAGGGTCGCGAACGGATCGTCCGCCCCGACGTGGGAGCCGCCGAGGTGCGCGCACCACCGGCGCTTCCCGGTGTCGGCGTCGAGCGCCACGAGGTCCGGCGATCCGTCCTTCGGCATGGTGGCGACCAGGTAGGTGTCGTCATCGGCGTCGTAGGCCGACCGCCGGGTGCCGACCTGCACGCTCCACAGCGGGCGCGTCGTGTGGTCGTCGAGCATCGTGAAGTCGGGGTTGTCGCGGGTGCGGATGCCGATGCCCTGGGCGTACGCCGAGATCTGGGCCCACTGCTCGTAGTGGTAGCCGACCGCACCGACGACCTCGCCGAACGGCGACGCCGCGCTGCCGAGCGAGGCGACCGCGCGGTCGCGGTCCTCGTCCGGCTGCTGCTCGCGCCCGTCGGCGTCGAGGAACGGTGAGCTGGAGCGCGACGCCGGCAGGCTGGTGACGTCGCCGCCGCAGGAGCTCCGCCCGCCGCCGAGCGCGACAGCCGCCCCGCCGGCGACGAGCACGGCGACCACCACCACCGCCACCCACGCTCGCCTGCTCACGGGCGCCAGCGTAGGTGTGAAACCTCACCCTCGTGCGCCGGTGGAGCTCCTCGTTGATCGCAGGGACGACCTCGTGCATGTCACCGACGACGGCGTAGGTGGCCTTGGTCATCATCGGGGCCTCGGCGTCGGTGTTGATGGCCAGGATCACCTTGGAGCTCGCGCAGCCGGCCCAGTGCTGGATGGCACCGCTGATGCCGCAGGGGATGTAGAGCTCGGGCGCGATCCGGCTGCCGGTCTGGCCGACCTGCTCGTGGTGCGGCCGCCAGCCGAGCGAGGTGACCACTCGCGAGACACCGAGCGAGCCGCCGAGCAGCTTGGCCAGCTCGAGCACGGCGTCGAAGCCGTCGGGCCCGCCGGCGCCACGTCCGGCGCCCACGACCACCCGGGCCGACTTCAGGCTGTCGGCGCCGGACGCCGAGGCCTCCCGGTCGACGGAGACGGCGCGGACGGCCAGGTCGGCGGGCGTCAACGCGACCTGGAGCGGCACCACGGTGCCGGCGCCGGGAGCGTCGGCGGGCGCGGCCTCGACGGCGTGGCCGGCCACGGTGAACACGGCCGGCCGGTGGCCGAGCTTCACGTCCTCCCACGCCGCCCCGCCGACCACCTGGCGGGTGACCACGAACGGCGACAGGCCGTGGAAGGCGACCGCGTTGGCGGCCATCGGGACACCGATGCGGGTGGCCACCCGGGCCATCACCTCGTTGCCGCGGTTGGTCCCGCCGGCCATCACCACGACGGCCTTGGCGGCCTCGCGTGCCGCGACCACCGCGGAGGCGGTGGCGGCGCCGGAGAACAGGTCGAAGTCGTCGGCGTCGGCGTGGTGGACGTTGCGCACGCCGTACGACGCGAGCACCGGACCCAGGTCCTCGGGAGCGGGACCGGCGACCACGGCGTCGACGGGTACGCCACCACCAGCGGCCGACAGGCTGCGCGCGAAGGTGACCGCCTCCAGGGAGACCTCCTCGACACCCTCGGCACTGGCCTCGACGTAGACGACGATCATCGGCCGACCCCCAGCTTCTCGAACAGGTCCACGACGGCTGCGGCTGCCTCGGGGCCCTCGCCGAGCATCGCGGCGCTGCTGGACTCGGTCGGCGGCAGGTTCAGGGTCACCCGGCCGCTGCCCACCGGCGGCCGGGACGGCGCGCGGGTCTCGACCGCCACCTTCTTGGCCTTCATCCGCCCGGTGATCGTCGGGTACCTCGGCTCGACGCCGCCCTCGAGCACGCTGACGACCGCCGGCAGCGGCACCTCGAACGTCTCGGTGCCGAGCGGTCCGTCGCCGCGGCAGACCGCGACACCGTCCCGGACCTCCACGGTCTTCATGCCGGTCACGACCGGCAGGCCGAGCTCGTCGGCGAGCCGGATCGCCACCTGGAAGTCGCCCGAGTCGGCGGCGTCGTTGCCCAGCAGGAGGAGGTCGTAGGAGGCCGTGGCGGAACCCTCGTGGTCCCGCACCACCGCGGCGATCTCGTGCGCCACGTCCGCCGGGCCCAGCGAGGAGGGGTCGGCCTCGACCAGCACCGCGGCGGTGCACCCGACGCCCAGGGCGGAGCGGATCTGCTCCACGGCCTCGGCGGCGCCGACGGAGGCGACCGTGACGGCGCCCTCGGTGGCGGTGGCCACCTGCACGGCGATCTCGACGGCGCACTGGTCGTGGTCGCTCGTCGTGAAGCCGACGAAGCGCGCGTCGACCGACTGCTTGTCGTCGGTCAGCAGCACCTCCCCGGACACGTCGGGGACCCGCTTCACGCAGACCAGGACGTCCGCCATCACTTCATCCGCTCGTTGGCGGGATCGAAGGGCGCCGTGCTGTCCACGGAGACGATCGTGACGGGGTAGAGCTCCTCCATGTAGGACACCGCGAGCTCGTTGCCGAGGCGGGCCTCCTCCGGCGGCAGGTAGGCCAGCAGCACGTGCTTGCCCAGCGACGGGGCGGACCCGGCCGAGGTCACGTAGGGGTGCATGCCGTGCCCGTCGGTGAGCTGGCCGCCGTCGCGCGTCGTGATCGGCTCGCCACCGAGCATGTAGCGCTTCGTGCCGCTCGCGGAGGTGTGGTCCTCGACGGTCATCGTGCACAGCACGGTCTTGGGCGCCTCTTCCCGCTGGGCCAGGTAGGCCTCCCTGCCGACGAAGTCGGCGGCCTTCACCTTGGGGCGCTGCATGGCCGCCTCGACGATCGAGCGCTCGGCGTCGAGCTCGGCGCCGTAGGCCCGGTAGCCCTTCTCGATGCGGCCGGTCGTGCCGTAGACGCCGATGCCGACGGGTACGGCGCCGTGGTCCTGCCCCGCCGACAGCAGGGCGTCCCAGAGCTGGGCGGCCGCGCCGAAGGGGACGTAGAGCTCCCAGCCGAGCTCGCCCACGTAGGAGATCCGCGAGGCCAGCACCGGCTCGTCGACGCCCTTGACCGAGATCTCCCGGCAGGTGAGCATCCCGAAGCCGTCGGCACTGACGTCGTCACCGGTGAGCGAGGACAGGATGTCGCGCGCCTTCGGACCCCAGAGGCCGATGGTCGCGATCTCCTCGGTGCGGTCCGCCAGCGTCGCCCCCTCGGCGAGCCGGTCGGTGAAGGTCTTGCGGTCGGCCATGCCGTGGGCGCCACCGGTGACGACGCGGAAGTGGTCCTCACCGAGCCGCATCACGGTCAGGTCGGAGAGGAAGCCGCCCTTGGCGTCCAGCACCGGGGTGTAGATCACCTTGCCCACCGCGACGTCGCACTGGGCGACGACGGCCTGCTGCACCGAGGCCAGCGCCCCGGGGCCGGTGATGTCGAGGATCTGGAAGGCAGTCAGGTCGACCACACCGGCGTTCTCGCGCATGGCGAGGTGCTCGGCGTTGATGATCGGGCTCCACCAGCGGGCGTCCCACTCGTGCTCGCGCGGCATCACGGCGTCGCCGTACTTCTCCACCAGGCCGGCGTTGGACTCGTACCACCAGGGACGTTCCCAGCCGACGGTCTCGTAGAAGACCGCGCCCAGCGCCTTCTGGGACTCCGCCATCGCCGACCAGCGAACGCCGCGGTCGGACTCGTACTGCTCGGCGGGGTGGACGATGCCGTAGGTCTTGATGAACGCCTCGCTGGTGCGGGCGCGGACGTGCTCGCGGGTGGTCTCGTGGTCGTGGAAGCGGGAGATGTCGCTGTGGGCGATGTCGATCTCGCTGTGACCGGTGACCATCCACTCGGCCACGGCGCGACCCACGCCGGGGCCCTCCTTGATCCACACGGCGGCCGCGACCCACAGGCCGCGGACGTCGCTCTCGCCGAGGATCGGTGAGCCGTCGGCCGTCAGCGAGAGCAGGCCGTTGATGGCGTAGCGGATCTCGGCTCCCTCGGCGCCGAGCAGCTCCGGCATCAGCTCGAGCGCCTGCTCGAGCTGGTCGTCGAAGTCGTCCTCGGTGAACGGCATCTCGGTGGGGGAGAGCCTGGCCTGGTCGAGGGTGGGGATGTCCTCGGGCTCGTGCAGGATCGCCCGGTGGGCGTAGGAGCCGACCTCCATGTCGGCGCCGTGCTGGCGCTCGTAGCAGAGGGTGTCCATGTCGCGCACGATCGGGAAGGAGATCTCGCCCTCGCGCTCGGCGAGCTGCGGGCAGGGGCCGACCGAGATCATCTGGTGCACGGCGGGAGTGAGCGCGATCCGGACGCCGGCCATGTCGCCGATCTTCGGGCTCCACACGCCGCAGGCGATGACGACGTACTCGGCCTCGATGGTGCCGGCGTCGGTGTGCACCCGGCGGATGCGGCGCCCACCCTCGCGCGTCCTCGACGTCGAGGTCGGTCACCTCCACGTTGGGCACGACGGTCAGGGCGCCCTTCGCCAGGGCGTTCTCGCGCATGATCGTGCCGGCACGCAGCGAGTCGACCACGCCGACCGAGGGCGTCCAGAAGGCGCCGATGATCTGGTCGGGGTCGAGGAAGGGCACCTTCTCCACGACGAAGTCGGGCTCGACGATCTCGGCCTCGATGCCCCACGCCTTGGCGCTGGACATCCTTCGCCTCAGCTCCTCCATCCGCGCCGGCGTCCGCGCGACCTCGAAGCCGCCGGACTCGGTGAAGACGCCCATCTCCTTGTACTGCCGCACGGAGTCGAGCGTCAGGTCCGTGATCTCACGGGTGTGGTCGACGGGGAAGATGAAGTTCGAGGCGTGACCCGTCGACCCACCCGGGTTGGGCAGCGGTCCCTGGTCGAGCTGGACGATGTCCTTCCAGCCCAGCTCGGCGAGGTGGTGGACGAGGCTGTTGCCGACGATGCCGGCTCCGATGACGACGACCTTTGCGGTGGCGGGGACGTTGGCCACGGTGTTCTCCCGGTGATTGAAGCGTGTTGCGTATTACGAAACATGTTGCGTATTGTGGAACGCTGGTCCCAGCATCGCCCGGCGACGCGGGAGGTGTCAAGAACGCAGCGGGCGGGGAGAGCGGTCGTCTGGACCGCGCACCCCGCCCGCCTCGTTCAATGGCTCAGGCCAGCATCAGCAAGGTTCAGTTGAGCCAGGCGTCGACCTTGTCGGGGTTGGCGTCGATCCACTTCTTGGCGGCGTCGTCCGGGGACATACCGTCCTGACCGATGTACTTCGAGACGACGTTCTGGTCGGCGTTGGTCCACTTGAACTTCTTGACCAGGTCGACGGCCGGGGAGCCCGAGTCGGCGAACTTGGTCGCGATCAGCTTGTTCAGGTGGTACGGCGGGTAGTCGCATTCGATCTTCGCCGGATCGGTGGGGCACTGTGCCGTGAACGGCGGCAGCTTCACGTTGGCGATCTTGACCGGGTCCTTGACCCCGGGGTCGGGGTCTGGCCTTCGACGTCGGCGTACCACTGCGGCGTGTAGAAGTACGCCAGCAGCGGCTTCTTGTTCTTCTGCGCGTTGCGGAAGCTCGTGAGCAGCGCTGCCTCACTGCCGCCGACGACGACCTTGTAGTTGAGCTTGAGGTTCTTGACCAGGGCCTCGTCGTTGGTGACGTAGGAGGGGTCGCCGTCGAGGAGCTGACCCTTGCCGCCGGACTCCGAGGTCTTGAACAGGTCGGCGTACTTGTTGAGGTTCTTCCAGTCGGTGATGTCGGGGTACTTCTCGACCATCCACGCCGGGACGAACCAGCCGATCAGGCCCTCGCCGCCGGTCGGGCCGGCGTCCTCCACCGCCTTCTGCTGGTCGATGTACTTCTTGACGAGGTCCTCGTGACCCCAGTTCTCCACGATGGTGTCGATGGAGCCGCTGGCCATGCCCTGCCAGCCGACCTCCTCCTTGACGTCGGGGTAGGTCACGTTGCAGCCCAGCTTCGTCTTGGCCACTTGGCCGATGACGTGGGCGTTGGCGACGTACCCGGTCCACGGGTTCACCGCGATGCGCAGGTCACCGCAGTCCTTGCCGCCGCTGGAGCCCGCGTCGGAGCTCTTGATGTCACTGCCGCAGCCGGCGAGCGCGGCGAGGCCGAGACCCATCGATGCGACGACCGCGACGAACCGGGTACGGCCCCGGATCAGTCCTCGAGCCATTGTCCTTCTCCTCTTCTCGCTCCCCGGTCCTGCCGGTGGAGACGTCTTGGTTTCCTGTACGAGGTCATCGACCGACCCGAGCAGCGGCATGTCGTGTGATCCGGTCGAGCATCACGCCCAGAGCCGTGATCGCGATGCCGGCGGCCAGGCCCTTGCCGAACAACTGGTCCTGGGAGAAGCCGGAGACGACGATGTAGCCGAGGCTGCCGCCGCCCACGAGGCCGCCGATGACGACCATGGACAGCACGTAGAGCAGCCCCTGGTTGGTGGCCAGCACCAGCGCCTCGCGCGACATCGGCAGCTGCACCTTGGTGATCATCTGCCAGCGGGTGCTGCCGCTGGCGCGAGCCGCCTCGACCGTGGTGGGGGAGACTCCGCGGATCCCGTCGGCGACGAGCTTGGTCGCGATGGCCACGGCGTAGGCCACGGCGGCCACGATGGCGGTGAAGCGACCGACGCCGAACAGCGCGAGGGCCGGGACCAGGTAGACGAACGGCGGGATCGTCTGCAGCCCGTCGAGGACCGGCCTGATGACCACATCGGTACGTCGACTTCGTCCCATGCCGACGCCGAGGACCACCGCGATGGCCATCACCAGCACCGTGGCGATCAGCGTCATCGCCAGCGTCACCATCGCGTCGTTCCACAGCCCGACGGCGAAGATCACGCTGAGGCAGATCACCGTCGAGAGGAGCGGGCGCCACCCACCCAGCACGAAGGCCAGCGCCAGGATGACGGCGGCGGTCAGCCACCACGGCGACTCGGCCAGCAGGCTCTGGAGCGGGTTGATGATCCAGGTGGTGAGGTCGTTCTTCATCGCCAGCGTGAAGGTGTCGACCTTGTCGACGAACCACGTGGTGAAGTCGTTGATGTACTTGGTGACCGAGGGTCCGTCGATCGGGTCGATGAACGGCCACGTCTTGCTGTCGGGGAACTGCGCCAGCACGAGCTGCTGGCGCGAGAAGTAGACGGCGATGATCACCGGGATCAGCCAGAGACCGCGGACGAGCCACTTGCCGGCGTTGGTCAGGCGCGGGCGTCGTACGCCCTTGCCGGCGTCCTCGGTCGCCCAGCGCGGCAGCTTCTCGAGCATGACGCCGGTCATCATCACGCCCGGGCCGCTCACCGAGACCAGGCCCGAGCGGCCCTGGCTCTCGGAGCGCTCGCTGGCGGCGGTGATGGTGCGGTCGAGCATGATCGCCGTGAGCACGATCAGGAGTCCGGCCACCGAGGCTGCTCCGACGTTCTGGATCTGCAGCGCCGCGTTGACGTCCTTGCCGAGCCCCGGGCCGTTGACGAGCGAGGCGATGGTGGCCATCGACAGGGCGGCCATCATGCACTGGTTGATGCCCACCACGATCGAGCGCTTGGCCATCGGGAGCTGCACCTGCCGTAGCAGCTGACGCTTGGTCAGGCCCATCGACCGGGCCGCTTCGATGGTGGTGTCGGGCACCGCGAGGATGCCGTACTCGGTGATGCGGATCAGCGGCGGCAGCGCGTAGATCACGGTGAGCACGACCGCTGTCGCCGAGCCGATGCCGAAGAACAGCGCGATCGGCGTCAGGTAGGCGAAGGCCGGCATCGTCTGCATCACGTCCAGCGCCGGCGTGATGGTGACCGAAGCCGCCTTGCGCCGCGCCATCAGGATGCCGGTCGGCAGGCCGATGACCAGGCAGATCGTGACCGAGAGCACGGTGATGATGAGCAGGTCGATGCTGTCCTGCCAGAGACCGAAGATCCCGAAGAACATGAACGAGACGACCACGAGGATCGTGCACCTGATGCCGGCCAGGCACCACGTCGTCCAGCCGGCCAGGGCCACGACGCCGAACCAGCCGATCTCGGGGACGGGCCGGGGGAACGACGGGATGCTGAACAGCTTCTGCAGGAACTCGACCGTTGCGTTGGCCCAGTCGGCGATGGTGCCCAGCACGCCGCCGAAGAACCAGTTGTCCGGGCCGTGGAGCTGCACCCAGTCGCGGACGTCGTTGAGCCACTGGTGGAAGGCCGTCGTGTCCTGCAGCCCGAGCGCGCGGGTGTTCTGGCCCTTGAAGATCGCGTACAGCACCAGCCAGGCGACGAAGATCCCGGCCACCTTGATGAGGGTGTGGCGCTTCTTGCCCAGCTCGACGTAGGGCTGCTCCTCCTTGGAGGCCGCGCGCTGTGGCGCCTCCGGTCCGGGGGTCGTCAGGGTCGCCATGTCAGTGGCTCTCCTCGGCGACGACGACGCGCAGGATGTCCTCGTCGTCGACCACGCCGACGACGCGGTCGCCGTCGACCACGCGGCACGGTCCCTGGTGGTCGAGGACGATGCGGGCGGCGTCGCGGACGATCAGGTCCTTGCTCAGCGCCGGTCCGTCCGTGGGGGCGTTCTCGGTCTCGGTGTTCATCACCCACTTGAGCGTGAGGACGTGGGACTTCGGCACCTCGCTGGTGAAGTCGCGGACGTACTCGTCGGCCGGGGCGCCGACGACCTCGTCGGGCGTGCCGATCTGGACGATCTCGCCGTCGCGCATGATCAGGATCCGGTCGCCGAGCTTGAGGGCCTCGGCGAGGTCGTGGGTGATGAAGACCATCGTCTTGCCGACCTCCTCGTGGAGGCGGATGACCTCGTTCTGCATGTCGCGCCGGATCAGCGGGTCGAGGGCCGAGAACGGCTCGTCGAACATCATCACCTGGGGGTCCGCCGCGAGGGCGCGGGCGAGGCCGACGCGCTGCTGCATGCCACCGGAGAGCTGGTCGGGGTAGTTGTTCTCGTAGCCGGAGAGCCCGACCAGGTCGACCATCTCCTGACCCCGGTTCCGTCGTTCCTTCTTGCCTTCGCCGCGTACCTCGAGGCCGAAGGCGACGTTGTCGATCACCTTGCGGTGGGGCAGCAGCCCGAAGTGCTGGAAGACCATGGAGACCTTGCGCCGCCGTGTGTCCAGCAGGGCGTTGTCGGCCATCGAGGTGATCTTCTCGCCGTAGAGCTCCACGGTGCCGGCGGTCGGCTCGATGAGCCGGGTGAGCAGCCGCACGAGCGTGGACTTGCCCGAGCCGGAGAGGCCCATCACCACGAACACCTCACCCGGCGCGACGTCGAAGGAGACGTCACGGATGCCGACGACGTGGCCGGTCTTCTCCTGGAGCTCCTTGCGGGGGAGCTGGGCGTCGGGCGTGTCGATGATCTTGTCGGCCCGCGGGCCGAAGATCTTCCACAGGCCTTCGACGTGCAGCGCCGGCGACTCGTTCGACGAGTCGTCCTGGGCCTTCACCGATGTGCTGTCCACGGTCGTCATGGCAGGTCCTCCCTGGAGTTTCGTGGATCGCCGGGCGGGTAGAGGGTTGAGTCGTCGCGGTGCCGGTAGAACGGCACCTCCTCGGCGGGCAACGGCGTGTTGCCGAGGATCAGGTCGGCAGCCTTCTCGGCGACCATCATCACGGGCGCGTAGATGTTGCCGTTGGTGACGTAGGGGAAGACGCTGGCGTCCACCACCCGCAGGCCGTCGAGGCCGTGCACCCGCATCGAGGACGGGTCGGTCACCGACAGCTCGTCGACGCCCATCTTCGCGGTGCAGGAGGGGTGGAGCGCGGTCTCGGCGTCCTGGCGGACCCACTCGAGGATCTCCGCGTCGGTCTCCACGGACGGGCCGGGCGAGAGCTCGCCGGCGTTGAAGGGGGCGAACGCGGGCTGGTTGAGGATGTCGCGGGCGACCCGCACCGCCTCGACCCACTCCCGCTTGTCGGTCTCGGTGGTGAGGTAGTTGAACAGCATCTTCGGGTGCTGTTTCGGGTCGGTGGTGGCGATGCGGACCCAGCCGCGGGTGTCGGCGTACATCGGGCCGATGTGCACCTGGTAGCCGTGGCCCTCGGTGGGCGCCGTCCCGTCGTAGCGAACCGCGATCGGCAGGAAGTGGAACATCAGGTTCGGCCAGTCGACGTCGTCGTTGCTGCGGGCGAAGCCACCGCCCTCGAAGTGGTTGGTGGCGCCGAGCCCGCGACGGTGGAAGAGCCACTGGTAGCCGATGCCGGGGCGGCGGTGCCAGGCGAGCCCGGGGGCGATGGAGACCGGCTGCTTCGAGGCGTACTGGATGTAGACCTCGAGGTGGTCCTGGAGGTTCTCGCCGACCCCCGGGAGGTCGTGCACCATCTGGACGCCGAGCGGGATGAGGTGCTCGGGGTTGCCGACGCCCGAGAGCTGCATCAGCTGGGGGGTGTTGATGGCGCCGCCGCAGAGGACGACCTCGCCCGCGTGGGCCGTGCGGTGCGCCCGGCCACCACGGAGGTACTGCACGCCGGTGGCGCGGGTGCCGTCGAAGGTGATCCGGGTGGCCATCGCGAGGGTCTCGACCCGCAGGTTCTTGCGGTCCATGACGGGGTGGAGGTAGGCGCGGGCCGCGGAGAGGCGGCGGCCGTGGTGCACGTTGCGGTCGAAGCGCGCGAAGCCCTCCTGGCGGTAGCCGTTGACGTCGTCGGTCAGCGGGTAGCCGGCCTGCTGGGCGGCCTCGAAGAACGCGCCGAAGAGCGGGTTGGTGGCCGGGCCGCGCTCGAGGACGAGCGGCCCGCTGCCGCCGCGCCAGGTGTCGGCTGCGGTGTGGCCGTCGACGAGCAGGCTCTCCATCCGCTTGAAGTACGGCAGGCAGTGGAGGTAGTCCCACTCCGCCATGCCCTTGTCGTCGGCCCAGCGCTCGTAGTCCATCGGGTTGCCGCGCTGGAAGATCATCCCGTTGATCGAGCTCGAGCCGCCGAGCACCTTGCCGCGAGCGTGGTAGATGCGACGGCCGTTCATCTCGGGCTCGGGCTCGGTCTCGTACTTCCAGTCGTAGAACCGGCTCCCGATGGGGAAGGGCAGCGCCGCGGGCATGTGGATGAACGGGTCGATGCGGAAGTCGGAGCGGCCGGCCTCCAGGACGAGCACCGAGGTCGCCGGGTCGGCACTGAGCCGGTTGGCCAGTGCGCACCCGGCCGAGCCGCCACCCACGATGACGTAGTCCCAGTGGTCCCGCTTGCGACCGCTCATCGCGCCGCCCCCGAACCAGCCCGAGGGTGCGGGGGCGATGTTGTGCCAGACGTGCTTGGTCTCGAGGTACTCCTCGAGCCCCGCCTGGCCCAGCTCGCGTCCGATGCCGGACTGCTTGTAGCCGCCCCACTCGGCCTGGGCGACGTAGGGGTGGTAGTCGTTGATCCACACCGTGCCCATGCGCAGCCGGGCCGCGACCCGCTGCCCCTTGCCGGCGTCCTGGGTCCACACCGCGCCGGCGAGCCCGTAGATGGAGTCGTTGGCGATGCGTACGGCGTCGTCCTCGCCCGCGAAGGTCTCGACGGTGAGGACCGGACCGAACGACTCGTCGCGTACGACGCTCATGCCGGTCGTGACGCCGCCGAGGATCGTGGGTGCGTAGAAGTAGCCGTCGGCGAGGGCGCCCTCGGTGACGCGATGCCCACCGACCAGCACCTCGGCGCCCTCGGCGACCCCGGCCTCGACGTAGGCCGCGACCTTGTCGAGGTGGGTCTGCGAGATCAGCGCGCCGGTCTCGGCCTTCTCGTCGAAGGGCCCGCCCAGCCGGATGTCGCGGGCCCGCTCGACCAGCTCGGCGACGAACTCGTCGGCGATCGACTCCTCGACGACGAGCCGGGCGCCCGCGGAGCACACCTGGCCGGAGTGGAGGAACACCGCCGTCATCGCCATGTCGAGCGCCGCTTCCTGGTCGGCGTCGGCGAAGACGATGTTGGGGTTCTTCCCGCCGAGCTCCAGCGCCACCTTCTTCACCGTGCCGGAGGCCGTTGCCATGATCCGCTTGCCGGTGCCCAGGCCTCCGGTGAAGGAGACCAGGTCGACCCGCTCGTCCTCGCTCAGCGCGGCACCGGCGTTGGGACCGTCGCCGAGGACCAGGTTGCCCACGCCGGGCGGCAGGCCGGCCTCGTCGAGCAGCCGCAGCAGGTGGATCGCGGTGTGGGGGGAGAGCTCGCTCGGCTTGAGGACGAAGGTGCACCCGGCGGCGAGCGCGGGAGCGACCTTCCAGGAGACCTGCAGCAGGGGGTAGTTCCAGGGGGTGATCAGGCCGCAGACCCCGACGGGCTCGTGGACGATCCGGCTGACCACGCCGGGGTTGCCGGTGTCGACGACGCGGCCGGCGTCGCTGTCGGCGACCCGCCCGAAGTGGCGGAAGACGCTGGTGACGTCGTCGATGTCGAGCTCGCTCTCGACCAGCCGCTTGCCGGTGTCGAGGGACTCCATGCGGGCCAGGTCGGCGCGGTCACGCTGCAGCAGGTCGCCGACCCGCAGCAGCAGGTCGCCGCGCTCGCGGGCGCTGGTGCCGGGCCACGGCCCGTTGTCGAAGGCCTCGCGTGCGGCGGCGATGGCGGCCTCGGTGTCGACGCGGGTGGACTCGTCGATCTCGGCCACGAGCGAGCCGTCGGCGGGGCAGCGGATCTCCCGGCGACCACCCTCCTGCGCGGCCACCCACGTCCCGCCGATGAAGTTCTGCGCCATGCGCTCCCGTTTTCCGCCGGTTCGTTGCGCTATTCGCAACGGATACGCGTTATGCGAAACACAATGGTCGGACCCGCGAACCGCGTCAAGGCTCGCAACCCGATCGCAACCGACTCGTATGGACCGGCGGCCGCCGTGCTCATCGGTGGCCCCAGCCCAGCCGGTGCGACAGCTCGTCCGCGGCGTCCACCACGAGGGGCAGCACCTCGTCGCAGCGGTCGGCATGGAGCCGGAAGGTCGGCCCGGAGACGCTGATCGAGCAGACGACGTCGCCGTGGGCGTTGTGCACGGGTGCCGCGATCGCGGTCAGCCCGACCTCGAGCTCGTCCACGGCCACGGCGTAGCCGTCCTCGCGGACCTGCGCCAGCTGCTTGCGCAGCTCTGCCTTGCTGGTCACGGTCTGGCCGGTGTACGCCGGCAGCCGGCCCAGCAGGTCGCTGAGCTGCTTGGGCTCGAGCCAGGCCATCAGCACCTTGCCGTTGCTCGTGGCGTGCAGCGGGATGTGCTGGCCCACCCAGTTGTGCGACTGCAACGCCGAGGACCCGGCCACCTGGTCGAGGTAGAGGGCGCTGTTACCGCTGAGCGTGGCCAGGTTCACGGTCTCGCCGGTGGCCGCGGCCAGCTGCTTGGCCAGCGGGCGGGCCTCCTGGACGACGTCGAGCCGGGCGCTGGTGGCTCCGGCGAGGCGCAGCAGGCCGACACCGAGCCGGTACTTCCCGCGCCCTTCGACCTGCTCGACGAGGCCGTGCTGCTCGAGCGTGGTGACCAGCCGGAACGCCGTGCTCTTGTGCACCGCCAGCGCCGCAGCGATCTCGGTGACCCCGCACTCACCGGAGCGGGCCAGGATCTCCAGGATGGTGAGCGCCCGGTCGACCGACTGCACGCCTACCGACGCCTCGATCGCTCCACCCGTCACGGTGTTGCTCATGGCGCAACCGTAGGGCAGATGGCGCAACGTCGGAACAAGTGGTCGAGACCACCGCCCGCGGCCGGTGCGGCGCCCGGCCCGGCGTCAGCGGAAGACGACGGTGCGGTGCTCCGAGAGGCGCACGCGGGACTCGGAGTGCCAGCGTACGGCGCGGGAGAGCACCTGGGCCTCCACGTCCCGGCCGGCTGCGACGAGCTGGTCCTGGTCGTGGTTGTGGTCGACCCGGATCACGTCCTGCTCGATGATCGGCCCCTCGTCGAGGTCGGCGGTCACGTAGTGGGCCGTCGCTCCGATCAGCTTCACACCCCTGTCGAAGGCCTGGTGGTAGGGCCGGGCGCCCTTGAAGCTCGGCAGGAACGAGTGGTGGATGTTGATCGCCTGCGCCGACAGCCGGCGGCACACGTCGTCGCTGAGCACCTGCATGTAGCGGGCGAGCACGACCAGGTGGATGTCGAGCTCGTCGTGCAGTGCCATCAGCTCGGCCTCGGCCTCCGGCTTGGTCTCGGCTGTCACGGGGATGTGCCGGAACTCGATCCCGTAGCTCTTCACCATCGCCTCGGCGTCGGTGTGGTTGGAGACCACGACCGGCACCTCGATCTGCAACGAGCCGTTGCTCTGCCGGAACAGCAGGTCGTTGAGGCAGTGGAGCTGCTTGCTGACCATGATCAGCGTGCGGAACGGCGCATGGGCGTCCCAGAGCTCGAAGGTCATCGCGAGGTGGGCGGCCACGGAGGCGAACTCCTCGCGCAGGCCTTCCACCGTTGTACCGGCGTCCTCGACGGAGAAGTCGATGCGCATGAAGAAGCGGCCGTTGGAGCGGTCACCGAACTGCTGGCTCTCGATGATGTTGCCACCGTGGTCGACGAGGAACCCGGAGACCGCGTGCACGATGCCCGGTCGGTCGGGACAGTCGAGCGCGAGCACGAACCTGGTCATCAGTCGCCGAGCTCCTTGCGACGTCGTACGACGAACTCCTCCATCTCCTGGCGGATGGCGTCGTCGAGCGGTGGCTGCTCGTACTCCTCGAGCTTCTGCTTGTAGATCTTCGTGGCCCGCGCGGCGGCGTCGTTGCCGCCGTTGCGCATCCAGCGCTCGTAGTTCTCCGACGACGACAGCAGCGGGCGGTAGAAGCAGGTCCGGAACCGCTCCATGGTGTGCATCGCGCCCAGGAAGTGGCCACCGTGCCCGACCTCCTCGTGGGCCCCGAAGGCCATCGAGTCCTCGTCGATCTGGAGGGGGGTGAACTCGACGCGCATCATCTGGAGCAGCTCGATGTCGACGATGAACTTCTCGTAGCCCGCCACCAGCCCGCCCTCGAGCCAGCCGGCCGAGTGCATCACCCAGTTGGTGCCGGCCAGGAACGTCGGCAGCATCGTCATCAGCGCCTCGTACCCGGCCTGCGCGTCGGGCACCTGGGAGGAGGTGAGACCGCCGCCGGAGCGGAACGGCAGCCCGAAGTGGCGGGCGATCTGGCCGGTGCAGAGCAGCCCGATGCCCGACTCCGGGGTGCCGAAGGTCGGGGAGCCCGACTGCATGTCGATGTTGGACAGGAACGACCCGAAGATCACCGGGCACCCGGGCCGGATCGCCTGCGCCAGCGCGATCCCGGTGAGGGCCTCGGCGATCTGCTGCACCAACGCGGCCGGGATGGTCACTGGCGACATCGCGCCCATCAGGATGAACGGCGTGAGCACGACGGCCTGGTTGGCCTCGGCGTACTCGAACAGCGCGTCGAGCATCCGGTCGTCCCAGCGCAGCGGTGAGTTGCAGTTGATCAGCGAGATGGTCGCCGGGGTCTGCTCGATGCTCGCGCGCCCCGCCTCGCGGCCCTTCCCACCTCCGAGCAGGATCGAGGTGAGCTCGAGGGTGTCGCGAGCGTTGGGGCCGGAGACGACGTTGCCCATGTAGAACTTGTCGGTCAGCGTGGCCAGGGCATAGGTCATGTCGAGGTGACGGCTGTCCAGCGGGGTGTCGTTGGGCTCGCAGATCACGCCGCCGGCGGAGTCCAGCACGGGGAAGGACTGCGCGAGCTTGGTGAAGTTGCGGTAGTCCTCCATGGTCGCGTCACGCCGTACCTCGCCCTCGCGCACGAACGGCGGGCCGTAGACCGCGCCGAAGGCCATCGAGTCGCCGCCGATGTGGATGGTGTTGGCGGGGTTGCGGGCCTGGACGTCGAACTCGCGTGGCGCCTTGGCGACCTGCTCGAGGATCCACTCGGGGTCGAAGAACACCTTGTTCTCCTCGACCCTCTGACCGGCCGCGCCGAGCAGGTCGAGCGCCCGCTGGCTCATGAACTCCACGCCGATCTCGGTCACCAACCGCCGCCAACCTCTGTCGAGCGTGGCCATCGCGTCCTCGGAGAGGATCTCGTAGCGCGGCATCTGGTTCCGGAACATGTCTCCTGCTTCCTGGCGGTGCTTGACGTGGATGGTGACGGAACCTAGCCTCACTATGTGGGCAATCGGTTCCACATCGTGGGAGTATCCTCCCACGGACACCTTGGACCCGGAACGGAGAGGCGGTCAAGAGTGACGACGCAGACGGTCGGTGGCACGCAGGCGGTGGACCGCGCTGCCGCGCTGCTGACCTACGTCGTCGAGGCCGACCACCCGGTCACCTTCGCCGAGGTCATCGAGGCGGCAGGCCTGGCCCGGTCGACGACGTCCCGGCTGCTCTCGGCGCTCGAGCGCACCCAGCTCCTCGAGCGCTCCTCGAACGGGGAGTACGTCGGAGGACCGCTCTTCGTGCGCTATGCCGCACGCCACGACCGCAACAAGCAGCTGGCCAAGCTGGTGATGCCGTCCCTCCACGAAATAGGCGAGGAGACCGGTGAGTCGGTGCACCTCGCCGTCAGCAACGGCGATCGCGTGGACCACATCGCGCAGGTCGACACCACCTACCTCCTCGGCGCGCGCGACTGGACCGACGTCGAGATCCCGCCGCACTCCTCGGCGCTCGGCAAGGTGCTGCTCGCCTGGGGCGCCATCGCACTGCCGACCGGCCCGCTCGAGACTCCGACCGACAACACGCTGCGCAGTCGCGCGTCGCTCGAGGCAGACCTGCACCTGACTCGCGACCGCGGGTTCGCCACCACCTGTGACGAGCTCGAGGTCGGGTTGACGGGTGTTGCGGCCCCGGTCTTCGGACCGGAGGACGGCATGAAGGAACGGTTCGTCGCGGCCGTGGGGGTCTCCGGCTCCACGGCGCGACTCGAGAGGCGGATCGACGATCTCGGTCGGCTGCTCATCGATCGCACGCAGGCGCTCACCGAGCTCCTGCAGCACGGCATCCACAAGGAACGACCGGACACGGGCCCGGAAAGGGAGACGGCATGACACCAGAAGAGATCCTGAAGGGCCTGTACGACGAGACCCTGGTCGGTAACGCGCCGGGGGTCCTCGACCTGACGCACCAGGCGCTGGAGATGGGGATGGAGCCGCAGTCCCTCCTCTTCGACGCGCTGATCCCGTCGCTGGAGGAGGTCGGCGCCCGCTTCGAGCGCGGTGACTTCTTCGTCCCCGAGATGCTGATCGCCGGTCGTGCGATGTCCGGCGCCATGGAGGTGCTGCGGCCGCTGCTCGCGGAGACCGGGGTCGAGACCATCGGCAAGTTCCTGATGGGCACCGTCAAGGGCGACGTGCACGACATCGGCAAGAACCTCGTCAACATCATGCTCGAGGGTGCGGGCTTCGAGGTGATCGACCTCGGCGTGCAGGTGGCGCCCGAGACCTTCGTGGCCAAGATCGAGGAGCACCACCCGGACATCGTCGGCTTCTCCGCGTTCCTGACCACGACGATGCCGATGTTCAAGGCCAACATCAACGCGCTGCAGAAGGCCGGCATGCGCGACAGCGTGATCGTGATGGTCGGCGGCGCCCCCGTCACCCAGGAGTACGCCGACGCGGTCGGTGCCGACGGCTACGCGGCCGACGCCTCGGCGTGCGTCAAGCGGGCGAAGGCCCTGATCCACGAGAAGCGCGCCAAGGTGCTTGCATGAGCGCGCCCCTCCAGGAGACCCGTATCCGCTCGGCCTCGAAGGAGGTCGTGATCGGCGGCAACCACCGGTTCTGCCTGATCGGCGAACGGATCAACCCCACCGGCCGCCGCATCTTCCAGGAGCAGCTGCGCGCCGGTGACCTGTCCGCGATCGAGCGCGACGTCAAGGCGCAGGTCGAGGGCGGCGCCGACGTGCTCGACGTCAACATGGGAGTGCCGCTCACCGACGAGGCCGAGCTGCTGGCCAAGGCCGTCACGATGATCCAGGAGCTGACCGACCTGCCGCTGTGCATCGACAGCTCTGTGGTCGAGGCGCTCGACGCGGGCCTGGCGGCCTACCAGGGTCGGGCGCTCGTCAACTCGATCACCGCCGAGGACGAGCGCATGGAGCAGATCCTGCCGCTGGTCAAGAAGTACGGCGCCGCGGTGATCGCGCTGCCCAACGACGTCGACGAGATCCCCATGGACCCCTACAAGCGGCTCACGCTGGTCGACAAGATCGTCGAGGTCGCCACCACCGAGTACGGCATCGCGCTCGAGGACATCGTCATCGACCCGCTGGCGATGCCCATCGGGGCCGACCAGGAGACCGCGGTCAACACGATGGTGTGCATGCGTGGCATCCGCGACAAGTACGGCCTGAACATGACCTGCGGCTCCTCCAACGTCTCCTTCGGCATGCCCGGTCGCCACGAGCTCAACGGCACCTTCCTGTCGATGGCGATGACGGCCGGCCTCACCAGCGCGATCATGGACACCCGCACCGAATCGGTGGTCTCGGCGGTCAAGGCGACCGACCTGCTCCTCGGTCACGACGAGTGGGGAATGGCGTGGATAGCCCGGCACAGGGCAGCCGCCGCAGCCGCGACGTGACGCAGGGCGACCGGCCCCCCTTCCCCTTGGAGGGCATCGCCCGCGAGGGGCTGATGGCTCCGCCCGGAGCCATTCCCGAGCAGCACGACGGCACCGGCCGGGTGCAGCTCTCCTTCACCGTCACCGAGGGCCAGGACCGGGACGTGCGGGTGCCTCCGGGCGTCAACGTCTTCGACGCGGCCTCGTGGAACGGCATCGCCATCGACTCCACTTGCGGCGGCCACGGCACCTGCCACAAGTGCAAGGTGCGACTGGACCTGCCGACGAGCATCTCGCGTCACGACCGCCGTACCTTCAGCGAGGCCGAGCTCGGGGCCGGCTGGCGGCTGGCCTGCCTCGCGACGGCGACCCAGGACGTCAAGGTCGTCGTACCCCCACTGACGACGCGACCCAAGGCGGCGACGGTCGGCGTGGGTCGCCAGGTGATCCTGCGGCCGGCCGTGCAGAAGCGCTACGTCGAGCTGTCCGACCCCTCGCTCTCCGACCAGCGCACCGACCTGGTGCGGCTCACCGACGCGATCGACGACCTCGAGCTGACCGTCGACCTGCCGGTCCTGCGGCGGCTGCCGAAGGTGATGCGTGAGGCCGACTTCAAGGTGACCGCGGTCGTGGTCGACGAGGCGCTCATCGACGTCGAGCCGGGCGACACCAGCGAGGTGCGCTACGCGATCGCCTTCGACCTCGGCACCACGACCGTTGTCGCGACCCTGCTGGACCTGACGCTGGGCACCCCGGTCGCCGTCGCGTCGCGGCTGAACAAGCAGCAGCCGTTCGGCGGGGACGTCATCACCCGGATCAGCGCGACGATGATGGACCCGGAGGCGCTCGGCCGGTTGCAGCAGCTGGCCGGCGAGACGCTCGACGAGCTGGCCCAGCAGGTGTGCAGCGAGGGCGGCGTCGATCCCGGCCACGTCTACGAGATCGCCCTGGCCGGCAACGCCACGATGACGGCACTGGCACTGGGCATCGACCCGGAACCCCTCGGTGTCGCCCCCTTCGTGATGACCACCGCGCGCCCACCGGTCGTGCTGGCCACCGACATCGGCCTGCACCTCCACCCTCGCGCCCGGGCGGCCATCTTCCCGTCGCTCGGCGCCTACGTCGGCGGCGACATCGTCGCGGGCATGCTCGCGACCGGGATGGACCGCGACAAGCGGACCCGGCTGTTCATCGACGTCGGCACCAACTGCGAGATCGTGCTGAGCGACGGGGACACGCTGGTCTCGACTGCCGCGCCAGCCGGTCCTGCCTTCGAGGGCGGCGCCATCCGGTGCGGGATGCGCGCGGCCGACGGCGCCATCGAGGTGGTGAAGGTGGGGGCCGACGACGTCAGCCTCGGGGTGATCGGCGACGTGGAGCCCAGGGGCCTGTGCGGCTCCGGGCTCGTGGACGTCGTGGCCGAGCTGGTGAAGGCCGGCCTGCTCGACCACAGTGGCCGCTTCGTCCCAGACGAGCGGGCCGCGGAGCTCGCGCCCGGTCTCGCCGACCGGCTCACCAGGATCGGCGAGGAGCGCGTGTTCGTGCTGCACCGGCCCACCCCGGACACGGACGTGACCGAGTGCGTCTACCTGTCCCAGCGTGACGTCCGCGAGCTGCAGTTCGCCAAGGCGGCGATCGCGACGGGCTGGACGCTGCTGCTCGAGCAGCTCGGGCTCGAGCACGACGACGTCCAGCAGGTGCTGCTGGCGGGATCCTTCGGCTCCTACCTCTCCCCGGCGTCGGCCGTTCGGATCGGTCTGGTGCCCAAGCTCCCCGTCCTGCGCATCGTCTCTGCCGGCAACGTCGCGGGTGAGGGGGCGAAGATGGCACTGCTGTCCCTGCGCGAGCGCGCGGGGGCCGTGACCCTGCTGGAGGAGGTGGAGTATGTCGAGCTCAGTGACCGCGCCGACTTCAACGACAAGTTCGTCGAACAGCTCGCCTTCCCCTGATCGGCAGAGTCGCAGGGCACTGATCGCCTGCGGCGCCATCGCGCAGCCCGCGGCCAGGATCGCCGCCGCGCGTGGCTGGCCGGTCGACGTCCACCCGCTGCCACCGCTGCTCCACAACCAGCCGCAGCGCATCGCCGGCGAGGTGGAGTCGCTGGCACACACGCTGTCGTCGTCGTACGACGTCGTGGCCGTCGGCTACGCCGACTGCGGGACCTACGGTGCCCTCGACGAGGTCTGCGAGCGACTCGGTCTCCGACGGCTGCAGGGGTTGCACTGCTACGACGTCTTCGCGGGTGCGAGCCG
This sequence comes from uncultured Actinomycetota bacterium, assembly GCA_963698945.1. GTDB lineage: Bacteria > Actinomycetota > Actinomycetes > Propionibacteriales > Nocardioidaceae > Marmoricola. The sequence goes on from CAVOST010000005.1 coordinate 188,627, forward strand.
CATCGAGAAGTTCTTCGCCGACCAGCCGGGCACCTACCTGCTCACCGACTTCCTGGTGAAGTCGTTCGCTCGCACAGTGGAGACCGAGCTCGGCCTCGATCGCCACCCCGAGCTGCTCGCCGACTACTTCGGCCACTACACCCGGGTGGTCTGGCTCGCCCAGGAACAGACCCCCGAGCTGCACGAGGCCGCCGAGGCCGCGGCGGCTCGGCTCGGCCTCCCGCTCACCGTCGTCGACACCGGCCACGCCGGCCTCGAGAGCGCGCTGGAGCAGCTGCTCAGCTGAGTCGTCGCAGCAGGTCCTGCCGCCAGGCCTCCGTCTCGGCGATCTGGTTGAAGGTGAAGACGTGCAGGCCCTCGATGAGGGACTCGGGCCGGGCGGCGACGGGCCCGCAGCCCAACAGGAAGCTCTCGCCGGTGTAGCCGCCCGGGGCGGCCAGCCGCATGAAGGTGCCCTTGTGCTTGGAGAGGAACCGGGTCGACTCGCCGACGCCGATCTTGGTCGCCATGGTGAGCAGCTTGGCGCGGTCGATGGGGCCGGGGAGGCCGAGCAGGAGGGGCATGGTGATGCCGCGCCCACGCATCCGGCCGACCCACGCCTTGATGGCGCCCGGGTCGAAGGTGAGGTTGCTGACCACGTGGGTGGCGTGGCGACGCTTGTCCCACATCGACTGGACCGTGAGGTCGTCGGTGATCTTCGGATGGGTCTCCGGGTAGCCGGTGATGCCCACCTGCTCGAAGGGCTTGTCGAGGGTGTGCAGGTCCTCAAGCAGGCTGAAGGCGTCGGGGTAGTCGCCGACCGCGTCGACATCGCCACCCGGTACGAAGATGCGCGAGATGCCCGCGTCGTCCAGCCGGTCGCGGATCTCGGCCAGCTCGTTGCGGTCGTGGATCATCCGGGCGGCGAGGTGGGGCACCGCGACGTAGCCGTGCTTGGAGAAGGCCTCCGCGAGCAGCAGCGTCGCCTCGAGGCCCTTGGAGCCCGACGCCGTGACCGTGACCGGCACGTCGAGGGGCACCGAGGCGAGCACCTTCTCCTCGGTGGTCGCGGTCGGCAGCACCTCGTAGCGCGCGTGCCTCAGGAGCCGCTGGAGTGCCTGGTTGCGGACCGCCGTTTTGTTGCGCATCGTGAAACTCGTTTCGTACTACGCACCAGTCTCCCTGAGCCTAGTGACGTTCGGGAGCAGTCGACAACCGACGCGCGCTAGTGGCAGGCGCCGGTGCCGGAGAACGACCCGTTCGTCCCGGCGTTGGTGAAGGTCGAGCCCGCGATCGGCACGAACTCCCAGTCGTAGGAGCCCGGCTTGAGGACCAGCTTCAGCACGCCGAAGGTGCTCGGGCGCGTGACCTGGAGAGCGGAGAACTGCCCGGTGTTCGGCGGCGTTGAAGCCGGTGAACTGGTTCCCGCCGATCGCCGGCGGTGAACTGCCTGGATGCCCGTGCGCCGACATCGTCGGCTGGGCGGCGGTGCCGGAGACGCCGATCGGATTGAACGCCTCGACGACGTGGTTGTGGCCCGAGACCACGACGTCGACGTCGTGGCTGGCCAGCAGGTCCCAGATCGGCGCCATCGGCAGGTAGGGCGGGTGTCCGTCGCCGGTGGTCCAGCGCGGCTTGTGGTAGGCGACGACGGTGCACTCGGCGGTGTCGTGCTCGAGGACGGACTTCAGCCACTGGTACTGCGGGCTGGTGACGTCGCACCCGCCGGCGACGCCGCCGGGATCGCACTCACTGTCCAGGCCGATGAACCGCCAGCTGCCGATGGCGGCGGTGTACCAGCCGAAGGGGCGATCACCGAGTCGGCCGGTGTTCACGCCGGCACCGTAGAAGTAGTCCCAGTAGCCGGCGGCGTCCGGGGTGTACGCCTCGTGGTTGCCGATCGCCGGGAGCAGCTTCGCGCCCAGGCTGCCGAAGGTGTCGCCGAAACCGCCGGGTGAGGTGAACTCGGCGTAGGTGCCGTTCTCGTAGGCGAGGTCTCCCGCGGCAGATGAACGCGGTCGCTGCCCAGGGTGTCGACCAGCGCCCCGCACCGCGGCGTGCTGGCAGTGGGTGGCCGTGACCGGGTCCCCCGGGGAGCAGACGAGGTCGCCCGAGGCGGTGACGGTGGACGTGGCACCCGGCTGCAGCGGGTCGAGCGGTGGTGGCGGGGCCTGGCCCGACCAGGTCAGCTGCAGCACGGACGGAAGGTCGAGTTCGCGTGACGCCGTGACCACAGCCAGGAGCTGTCCGTGCTGGTTCCGAGGAGCGCCAGGGTGACCGACCCGGTGGGGTTGCCCCAGGCGCTCTGGTCGAGGGGGACTGTGTAGACCGTGTCCGGAACCGTGCCCCCTGGGATGGTCCCGACGACCGTCGTGCTCACCGTCGGCCGCGTGTTCCAGGTGGTGGTCGCCTCCGACCAGTTGTCGCCCGCCGGGTTCACCGTCACCGGGGTGGCCGAGCCCGCCGAGGTGCTCGTGTCGGTGCGGATGCGGAGGGAGATCCCCGTCAGCGTCTGCGCCCGGGGCTGCGGCGGGGATCACGAAGCGCATCAGCGCGATCTTCTGTGGGCTGCCGTAGACGCCCAGCGAGGCGCCGGTGTTTTTCGGCGTGGTCGGTGTGGTGGAGTCGACGAAGGTGTCGGCGGTGTCCGGCGCAGTGGTCACGGTCGTCGGGAGCACGTCAACGACCGCCGTGGCCTGGTCGGAGGGGTCGCTGGTGTTGGTCGGCGGCGTCCTTCGCGACGACGCGGTAGTACCAGGTCCCGGAAGGACGCGCGAGATCGGCGAACGAGGTGCCAGTGGGCGTTCCCACTGCCGTCGTGGGGCCGGGGGTGAAGCCCGCAGTGGCGGAGCGGTGCACGGTGTAGCCGGTGACTGCGGTGTCGTCGGTGGAGGCGGTCCAGCCGAGGTTCACGGTCGAGCCGGACGCGGTCGCCGTGAGGCCGGTGGGCGCGGACGGCGCCGTCGTGTCCGTCGGGCACGTCCACCACGGCGTTGGCCTCGTCGGAGGGGTCGCTGGTGTTGGTGGCGGCGTCCCGGGCGACGACGCGGTAGTACCAGGTGCCGTTGGGCCGTGAGGGGTCGCTGAACGTCGTGGTGGTGGGGGTCCCGACGGCGGTGGCGGCGGTGGGGGTGAAGCCCGCTGTGGCGGAGCGGTGCACGGTGTAGCCGGTGACCCCGGTCGCGTCGGTGGAGGCGGTCCAGCTCAGGTTGACGGTGCTGCCGCTGGGTGTGGCCGTGAGCCCGGTCGGTGCCGTGGGTGCGGTGGTGTCCGACGGTGGCACGTTGACGACCGCTGTCGCCTGGTTCGAGGGGTCGCTGGTGTTGGTGGCGGCGTCCCTGGCGACGACGCGGTAGTACCAGGTGCCGTTGGGCCGTGAGGGGTCGCTGAACGTCGTGGTGGTGGGGGTCCCGATGGCGGTGGCGGCGGTGGGGGTGAAGCCCGCTGTGGCGGAGCGGTGCACGGTGTAGCCGGTGACCCCGGTCGCGTCGGTCGAGGCGGTCCAGCTCAGGTTGACGGTGCTGCCGCTGGGTGTCGCCGTGAGCCCAGCTGGGCGCCGTCGGCGCGGTGGTGTCGCCAGGGTGCAGTGTCGGACCAGGTCAGCTGGAGGGTCGGACGGTAGCTGCTGTTGGACTGCTCGCGGGTCCACAGCCAGAAGCTGTCGGTGCCGGTGGTCTGCAACGCCAGGCTCACCGGAACCGGTCGGCTTGCCCCAGGCGGCCATGTTCAGCGCGACGGCGTACGCCGTGTTCGGCTGTGAGCCGGCCGGGAGGGTGCCGAGGACGGTCGACCCCAGCGCCGGTCGGTTGTTCCAGGTCGCGGTCGACTCGGACCAGGTGTCGCCGGCGGACCGGACCGTCACGGCACTGGCCGAGCCGGCCGAGGCGATCGTGGTGGTGCGCAGCCGCAACGTCGCTCCTGTCAGCGTCTTGCCCGCCGGCGCCGTGGGGATGACGAACCGGACCAGGCCGATGATCTGCGGGCTCCCGTAGACGCCCATCGAGTTGCTCGATGCGGTCGGCTTGGTCGGCGTCGAGGAGTTGACGGTGGTGTCGGCCGTCGCGATCACCGACGAGGTGGTGGTTGCCGCCTGCGCAGTCGAGGACATCAGGCCTGCGGCGACGAGCACGCCGGCCACCGTCGCGCCCAGCCAACGCACGCGGCGCAGCCGCGTCGAAGGCGTGCTCGTGGTCATGGGCACAGTCTCGGTCGACTTGGCCTGCCGAGCCCTATCGCACCGAGGGGCGGTCTAGGCCTTGCGCGAGGCGGTCACCAGATCCGGACGCGGTCCTCCGGCTCGAGCCAGAGCCCGTCACCGGGCTGGACGCCGAAGGCCTCGTGGAACTCGCCCAGGTTGCGAGCGATGTTGGCCCGGAATTCCGGCGGGCTGTGGGGGTCGGTGGCCAGCAGCTGGAGCGCGAGCTCCTTGCGGCGCTTGGTGCGCCAGGCGTAGGCCCAGGACAGGAAGAGCCGCTGCGCGCCGGTGACGCCGTCGCGGACCGGCGGCTCCTCGCCGTCGAGGGAGATCAGGTAGGCCTTGTGCCCGATCGTGAGGCCGCCGAGGTCGCCGATGTTCTCCCCGACCGTGAGCTGGCCGTTGACGTGCTCGCCCGGCAGGTCGCGCGGCTCGTAGTCGTTGTACTGCGCGACCAGCTTCTGCGAGCGCTCCTCGAAGGCAGACCGGTCGGCCTCCGTCCACCAGTTGTTGAGGTTGCCCAGGCCGTCGTACTGCGAGCCCTGGTCGTCGAAGCCGTGGCCGATCTCGTGCCCGATGACCGCACCGATCGCGCCGTAGTTCTCCGCCGGGTCGGCGTCGGCGTCGAAGAACGGGCGCTGCAGGATGCCGGCCGGGAAGCAGATCTCGTTGGTCCCCGGGTTGTAGTAGGCGTTCACGGTCTGCGGGAGCATGAACCACTCGTCGCGGTCGACCGGCGCGCCGATCTTGCGGAGCTCGAAGTCGGTCTCGAAGGCGGTGGCGGCCAGCACGTTGCCGAGCAGGTCGTCGGCGCTGATCGCGAGGTCGGAGTAGTCCCGGAACTTCGTCGGGTAGCCGATCTTCGGGTAGAAGGTGTCCAGCTTCTCGAAGGCCCGCTGCTTGGTCTCCTCGGTCATCCAGTCCAGGTCGGTGATCGAGCGGCGGTAGGCCTCGAGGAGGTTGGCGACCAGCTCGTCCATCGCCGCCTTCGACCGCGGCGGGAAGTGGCGGGCGACGTACTCCCGGCCCACCGCCTCGCCGATGCAGCCCTCGACCAGGGCCACGCCCCGCTTCCAGCGGGCCCGCAGCTCGGGTGTGCCCGAGAGGGTCCGGCCGTAGAAGTCGAAGTTGGTCTCGACGAACGGCGAGGACAGGTACGCCGCCGCCGTGCGGATCGCCCGCACGGTCAGGAAGGCCTTCCAGTCCTCCATGGCCGTCTCGCCGAGCACGGTCTCGAGGTGCTCGAGGTACGACGGCTGCCGCACCACCGTCTCGGTGAGGGCGTCGGTCGACCCACCGAGAGCGACCACCCAGGCGTCGAAGTCGAAGCTGGGCAGCATCGCCCGGAGGTCGTCGACGGCGACGAGGTTGTAGGTCTTGAGGACCTCGCGGGTCTCCTCGCGCTTCCAGTGGCCCTGCGCCAGCCGGGTCTCCAACGCCATCACGCGGGCGGCCGTGCCGGCGGGGTCGGGTCGCTCGGCGAGCTCCAGGAGACGCTCGAGGTAGGCGGTGTACTTCTCCCGCGTCTCGGCGAACTTCTCCTCGCGGTAGTAGGCCTCGTCGGGCAGCCCGATGCCGCCCTGGAGGACGTTGAAGACGTAGCGCTCGGAGTTCGTGTCGTCGGTGTTGACGTAGGAGCGGAACAGCCCGCTGCCGCCGCGGCGCTCGAAGGAGCCGAGGAACTGGGCCAGGGACGCCAGGTCGGTGAGCCCGTCGATCTCCTCGAGCAGGGGCAGGATCGGGGAGTGGCCGAGCTTCTCGATGCGGTCCTCGTCCATGAAGCTCGCGAACAGGTCGCCGATCTTCTGCGCCTCGTCACCCTCGACCGAGCCGTCGGCGCAGGCCTCGATGATCGCCCGGACCTGCTCCTCGGCGATGTCGCCGAGGGAGGCGAACGGGCCCCAGACGGCCCGGTCCGCGGGAATCTCCGCGGTCGAGAGCCAGCCACCGTTCACGTGACCGAACAGGTCGTCCTGGATGCGGATGTCAGGGGCCATGCCCTCATGGGCGTCGTCGAGCATCGTCACGGGGGCGAATCTATAGTGCAGCGCCATGAGCCCTCAGGTCTGTGTCATCGGTGCCGGCTCGTCGGGGATCACCGCGGCGCAGGTGCTGCAGGCACGCGGTGTGCCCTTCGACTGCTTCGAGGTCGGCAGCGACATCGGCGGCAACTGGCGCTACGGGAACGACAACCAGATGTCCTCGGCGTACGAGTCGCTGCACATCAACACCTCGCGCCAGCTGATGGAGTACGCCGCCTACCCGATGCCCGCCCACCTGCCGGACTATCCCGACCACCGCCAGGTCGCCCGGTACTTCGACGACTTCGTCGAGCACTTCGGGCTCCGCGAGCGGATCACCTTCCGGACCGAGGTGACCAAGGTCGAGCCCCTGCCGTCGGGCGGGTACGACGTGACGGTCCGGCCGCGAGACGGCGAGCCGGAGACCCGGCACTACCGCGCGGTGGTCGTGGCCAACGGGCACCACTGGAAGCCGCGCTGGCCCGAGCCGTCCTTCCCCGGCGCCGACGCGTTCCCCGGTGAGCAGATCCACGCCCACCACTACCGCACTGCCGAGCCGCTGGTCGACAAGCGCGTGCTGGTGCTGGGGATCGGCAACTCGGCCTGCGACATCGCGGTCGAGTCGAGCCGGGTGGCCACCTCGACCGACCTGGCGATGCGGCGCGGAGCCCACATCCTGCCCAAGTACCTGTTCGGCCGGCCGACCGACCAGCTCACCGACTCCCCCCTGGTGCACGCGCCGCTGTGGTTCCAGCAGCGGACGATGGCCGCGATGCTGCGTCTCTCACAGGGCAAGGTCACCGACTACGGCCTGCCGGAGCCCGACCACGCGGTGCTGCACGCCCACCCGACCGTCAGCCAGGACCTGCTCAACCGGCTCGGCCACGGCGACATCACCGTGCGACCCAACATCGACCGGTTCGAGGAGTCCAAGGTCTTCTTCACCGACGGCTCCTCGGGGGAGTACGACGTGGTCGTCTACTGCACCGGCTACCAGGTCAGCTTCCCGTTCCTCTCCGACGACGTCGTCGCCAGCGACGACAACCACGTGGGGCTCTACCGCCGGGTGGTGCACCCCGACCACCCGGGGCTGTACTTCATCGGGCTGATCCAGCCGCTCGGCGCGATCATGCCCCTCGCCGAGGCGCAGGCCGAGTGGGTCGGCGACCTGGTCACCGGGGCTGGTGCGCTGCCCTCGGTGCCCGAGATGCGGCGGCAGGTCGAGACCTTCGACCGCAAGCTGCGCAAGCGGTTCGTCGCCTCGAAGCGCCACACCATGGAGGTCGACTTCCACGCCTACCGGGCCGAGATCGCCAAGGAGCGCAAGCGGTCGCGAGCGCGCGCCGGCCAGTAACCCGCTCGACCAGCGAGCCCTCCACAGCCGCGTCTTGAGCGCCGCCGACGTGCAGGACCATTACGACGCCTCGGGTGACGACACTTAAAGTCAGTCTTGACTGTTTGTTGTTGGCCAGTCACGATGCTGTCGTGACGAGTGCCGTGACGCGTGTCCCGCAGGAGGAGCGCACCCGCGCGATGCGCCAGCGGCTGCTCGACGCCACCATCGACTGCCTGGTCGAGCACGGCTGGAGCGGCACCTCGACGACGCTGGTCTCCCAGCGTGCCGGGGTGAGCCGCGGCGCCCAGCTGCACCACTTCCCGACCAAGAACGACCTGGTCCTGGCGGCCGTCGCCCACCTGAGCGAGATGCGTGGCCAGGAGCTGCGGGACGCCGCGCGGCACCTGCCGACCGGCCGGAATCGCACCCGCGCCGTCCTCGAGATGTTCGCCGAGCACTTCACCAGCCCTGTCTTCAACGCGGCGCTGGAGCTGTGGGTGGCCGCCCGCACCGACGAGACGCTCCGCGCTGCCGTCGTACCCCTCGAGCAGCGGGTGGGCCGTGAGGCACACGAGATCGCCGTCGAGGCGCTCGGCGTCGACGAGAACCGGCCGCGCAACCGTGAGCTGGTGCAGGCGACGCTCGACCTGGTGCGCGGGCTCGGCCTGGCGAACACGATCAGCGACGACACCACTCGCAGGCAGCGCATCCTGGCCGCCTGGGCGAAGGCCCTCGACGCGGAGCTCGCGCGATGACTCTCCTGGACGACGTGCTGGCGGACCTCGCAGCGGAGGGCGACGCGCTCGAGGCGATGGTGGCCGGGCTCGACGAGGACGGGTGGCGCACGCCCACCCCTGCGGCGGGCTGGGACGTGGCCACCCAGGTCGTGCACCTCGCCTGGACCGACGAGGTCGCCGTGGCCGCCGCGACGGACAAGCAGGCCTGGGACGCGATCGTGCTCGAGGCCATCGGGGACCCCGAGGGCTACGTCGACACGGCGGCCCTCGCGGGCGCCCAGGCATCGCCGGCCGAGATCCTCGACCGGTGGCGCACCGCGCGCCCGGCACTGCAGCAGGCACTGCGGGCCTACCCCACGGGTGAGCGGATGCCGTGGTTCGGGCCTCCGATGAGCCCGACGTCCATGGCGACGGCCCGGTTCATGGAGACGTGGGCCCACTCGCTCGACGTGGCCGAGGCGCTCGGTCACGATCCGCTGCCGACCGACCGGATCCGGCACGTCACCCACCTCGGCGTCCGTACCCGGACGCATCTATCTCGACGTGAAGAAGAAGATCGGCATGAAGGGGAAGACCCAGAACATTCCAGATGGGTATCTCGTGGACCTCGCCAGTCCAAAGGACCCACGGCTCTACGTGGTGGAACTCGAACTTGCCAGGCACGATCCGCTGAAGCATATCGCGGTTCAGATCTTTGAATTCTCGCTCTCATTCGAGACCTCACCGCAAGTCGTGAAGCACGCCATGCAGAGCGCGCTCCAATCGGATAGCCCGGCTATGGAGTATTGCAAACAGTTCGCGATCAATAATGGCTTGGAGAATCTTGATTACCTGCTGGAGCGACTGATTTGGCCGACTCGCTTCAACGCTTTGGTAGTGATTGATGAGCTCCCAGAGGAGCTTGGAGCAGTTCTAATTCGTCGGTTCAAGTTCCCGGTGGAGATCTTGACGTTGGAACGTTACCGGGATACCTGTTCGGTCAGAAGTTGTACCGCTCGAACCTTTCCTCCAGGATGTGCTCGGCGCACTGCGGGAGTAGGACCTGAAGGGGCCACGGGGCCAACATTGGACCCTGCTGAAATCGACACGATCGTGGTCCCCGCACACGACGACGGATTTCAGGAGGTGTTTCTGGGGCAGAACCGGTGGTACGCCATTCGAATCCATTCAAGCATGATTCCGAAGATCAAGTACATCGCGGCCTACCGATGACCCCCACTCAGGCAATCACACACTTGGCTCAGGTGCAAGGAATCGAGCAGTGGAAGGACACGAACAAGTACGTCCTCACGTTTGCAGCTTCCGCTGGCCGTCGAGCTTCTCCAACTCGTTTCCAAGGGGTTGGTCGAGGCTCCCCAAGCTCCGCGATATACTGCTCGAGAAGCTGATGAAAGCGTCCACACTGGACGAGGCCTTCGGAAGGCCAGGGCCGTCTGCCGCATCGTATACCACCGCGACCGCTGAGGCGGTTTGGCCCTGCAAGACGGAGGTCGAAGGCGAGTAGCCCAGGCTCCACCGCGAGCGGGGTCGTCTCCGCCAAAAGGGGAAGTACGGATGGCAGGCGGGTCCCAGCCCCGGTCCAGCGGCCAGCCCGACTCGTCGTAGATCCAGAAGAATCCATCCATGAGGTGCTCGCCTGCTCGGTGCGCGGACCCGGCCATTGCACCACCGGTTGCACGACAGACCCCGCTAGATTACGGGCCATCGACAGTGTGCAGGGTTGGGTGAGCGATGTTCGCTGCAAACTGCCAATATCCCATTTGCGGGTATCTGGACTGCTGTTCGCCTCTGCGCCTGTCCGCTGCCCGCGCCACTTTAGGTGTTCACCAAAGGCCATCATGAACCCCGTTGAGCCCTAAGCCATGACCGATTCACCCGCAACTCAGGGCGAACTGGATACGGCTAAGCCAGCGTACATAGAGCTCAAAGAACTTAGCCTCCGTTGGCGGAAGGCATCCTCATTTGAGCGCTCCAATGCTCACCTGTACCTCATTGAGCTCGCGGATGCTTTGGGGGTCGGAGGCCACGGCCAGCAGGTTCGGGATATGAATTTGAGTATCCTGTCCGCGTCATGCCTCAATCGGGACGGTACTGAAGCGCTCAACTGGATTGACTTGTACAAGAAAGAGTGCTTCGCGCTTGAAGCAAAGGCAGGTGATGCGAAAGGCGAGAACTCCGATCTACTTCGAAGGGCGTTTGGCCAGGCTCGACACTACGCCTCTCATGTCGACGGCAATCCTCCTCCCTACCTGCTGGTATTAGACGTCGGCAAGTCGATCATCGTTTGGAACCGGTGGACTCGGACGTATGGCGGCTTCAACACCAGTCACCAGATCGACCTGAGAAAGCTGTACGACCAATCGGAAAACATCTCGCTACTTAGGAGCGTCTTTGGTCCAATCCTTCGGGTTCGTGACCCGAAGGGGCGAGCTATAGCTGTGACCAAGGAAATCCTGGGCGCTTCGCCGATCCGGCAGCCTCCCTTGAATCTCGAGGACATGACCGAACTGAGGTGGCGAAGTTCCTGGTCGGTGTCTTCACCATGTTCGCTGAGGATGTCGGTCTTCTCCCGGATGGAGCGTTCAGAACAGCTATAGAACAAGTCGGGTTTCCGCGACCGGTAGATTTCGGCGACGCGCTGCGTGACCTGTGGCGGGCCATGGACGAAGGGTCCCGCTTCGGCTTGCACGCCTCCTGTCAGATTAACGGACGTTTCTTTCACCGCATGATGCTAATGCGTTGCCGCTGACTCGTGAGGACCTCGTCGTCCTCCATCAAGCTGCGCGTACTGACTGGAAGCACGTTGAACCCTCCATCTTGGTCACTCCTGGCAATTGAACCATCCGAAAGACACCGTATCGGCCTCCAGTTCACCCCCAAGGACTACGTTGAGAGCGTGGAATTCGCCCCACGGTCGAGGAGCCTATACGTGAATGGTGGATTGTGGTACAAGCAGAGGTCTTACAGCTGAGGCAGAAGAACTCGGAGAAGGACCAAGAATGCTGCCGTTCAAAAGGTTCGGGATTTCCATGTGCGCCTGCGAGGGCTGCGGTTCCTGGATCCTGCGTGCGGCAGTGGAGACTTTCTTTACGTCACGTTGTCGTGCAGTCAAGCGCATAGAGCTCGAGGTTATCAGTCTCCTCGAGGAAATCACCGGGCAAAGGGGGCTCCCGCGTTGATGGAGTCGGCCCGTGGCAGTTCTTACGGCATAGAGATCAAGCCGTGGGCTCGAGAAATCGCCGAACTTACCCTTTGGATAGGTTTTCACCAATTCTGGCGTGAACACCACGAAGTACAGCCCCCTGAGCCAATCCTTCAGGACACAGGCACGTTAGAGTGCAGACCTCGATCCTTGGGTGGAACGAATTGACAGTCGACAGCTCCAAAGAGCGTCGCGATCCAGCGCCACGAATTACAGACCCTCGAACTGGGCGACTGATTCCAGACCCGTCAGCCACAATCAAGTATTTCCACTACTCAGCGCCGACCAGGGCCGCGTGGCCTGGGCGAGATTTCATGCGTTGGCAATCCTCCCTACATGGGATTGATGAAGCGGCGTGAGGGACTGGAGTGGCAGGATTCGTCGATGCATTGCGAAGCGCCTACCCAGAGGTGCCGGACACAGCTGACTACGTGATGTATTGGTGGTATCGGGCAGCCGAAGAGGATCGAGGGCCGCACCCTTAGGGCGGGGCTGATCACCACAAACACGATAACGCAGGCACAGAACCGAGGGGTTATCTCGGGAGCAGCACGTGCAAGTGCACATGTTATATGGGCTATTCCTGACCACCCCTGGGTTGACGAAGTCGATGGGGCTGCGGTGAGGGTCGCCATGACAGTCATCTCTAAAGAGACTAGTCGAGTCCGACGTGTGGAGGTTGACGAAGCGGGGGTGCCATGCAAAACCACTGAGGCAGCTAGTCAAAATACTGACCTCACTATCGGTACTGACATCGCCCGGGCTGCTTCAGGACCGCTCTTTGCTAATGCTGGAATTGCCTCGCCAGGCTTTAAGCTCCATGGTGACGGCTTCCGTCTCACGGAGACCAAAGCTAAGACGATACTCGATGTTGACCCTTCAGCCGCGGCCGTTCTAAGGCCATATCTCAACGGCAAGGACTTAATAACCACCCCGCGATGTGTATGTCATCGACTTCGGGCTCCGCGACGAACTACAGGCCAGGCAATACCCTGTTCTCTACGACATTGTCCGGTCACGGGTGAAGCCGAGCCGCGACGCAAACCGCGATCGATCAACTCGTGAAAAGTGGTGGAGGTTCGGCCGCAACAGAGAGGAGTTTCGGCCCGCCCTTCAGGGACTACAGCGCTTCATTGTAACGTCAGAGACGGCCAGGTTCCGGGCATTTGCTTTCCTGGATGCCCGAATAGTGCCAGACAACACCCTCGTGTGTCTCGCACTGGACAACCAGTTCTATCTCGGCGTGCTCTCGTCCTCAATCCATGTGCAATGGTCGTTGGCAGCTGGTGGCCGTCTTCGCGTCGGCAACGACCCACGCTATAACAAGACCCTGTGTTTTGACCCGTTTCCTTTCCCCGAGCCGAGTGACGACGTCCGACTAAAAATCGGGGCCCTCGCCGAGCAACTAGACGTCCATCGGAAGAGCGCGCTAGCAAGAAGCAGCGACATCACCCTAACCGGCATGTACCGGGTTCTAGAGAGGCTCACCAGGGGGGAAGTCCTTACTGCACTAGAGCGACGTATCGATACGCTTGCTGCATGCGGACAGCTCCAAGACATCCACAACCAGATCGACTCTTGGGTCGCCGCTGCGTATGGCTGGGATGAACAGCTCTCACGTTCGGATATTCTTAGGCGGCTCGCCGACCTTCATGACGCAAGATTTGAAGAGGAAAAGTCGGGAGCGGTATGGTGGCTGCGCCTGGAGTATCAGCAGCAGCGGTTTAGTGGGCGCGGAAAGCTTCCAAGGCTGGTGCTACACCTCAGGCAGAAATTGCCCACACGTTCCACGAAACCACCTTGGCCACGTTCGGCGGCTCGGCCGAAATTACTGCACTTAAGGAGCTCGAGGCGTTGCCCTGCACCCGACGGCTCGTTCGGCCTCGAGTCCTCCGAGGTGCTATCACTCAACAGTAACTTGAAACTGTTAGATACTAGGTGAGGTAACCAAGAGCCCTGAGGGGCGGTATGGCGCTGTAATGGCTGACGTATGACCCCCGACAATGTGAACTACATTCAGCGTGTACAGCAGGAGCGGCGGATTGCGCACTCGCGTGTACGGGATGTGTTCACACCTCATCATCCGGTCAAAGACCACGTGCCTGGGGCCAGGAACGGGAGCTCGATGCAGTCGTCAGCTGCCTCTGTACGCCAGGCCAACACGTGCTACTGTATGGCGACCGAGGAGTGGGCAAGAGCTCGCTGGCCAACGTAGCCAGCCTTGCGTACAGGGAGATTGCGCAAGCTGATACCTACGAGAAGCGGTGCGACTCTGAAACCACGTTCATGGACGTTGTCGATGAGCCGTTGAGAGCTGGCTATGATCCGGACTTGGAAACCACTAGTGAGGGCGAGACGCGCTCAGGGAAGGCTGGAGTAAGCCTACAGGTGGTTGGCGCCGGCGTAGAGGGACGCACAGAACGTGTTGAGACATTCCGGGGCGGGGGAGCGCTGACGTCGAGTCAGGTGTGCGATCGCCTTGCTGGGCGGCCCGGATTGCTCGTGGTAGACGAAGTAGATCAGTTGGCAGCAGCTGAAGGCGTTTGCGGAGCTAGTCAAACAGCTGAGCGACGCGGGCTCCGGTTTCAAGGTGCTTATCGCCGTCGGAAGCCCCAGGCATCCTCATCGGCGAGTACCCCCCTGTCCAGCCCTGCCTCCGTGAGATTCGGCTGGACCCGATGACTGCTGAGGAGTTGGCCTCGATAGTTACGAAGGGTGCAGCAGAGGTGCGGTTGACATTTGATGGGGTTGCCGTTCGCCAATTGTCACATTGAGTGCGGGATCACCTTACTTGGCTGAGTTTCTATCGCTCCAGTGTGCTATTGAAGCTGTCGTAGAGGAGCGAACGAGCATTTCGCCAGAGGACGCCTTGAGGGCGGTAGTCAATGCGGCTGGCGATATCGACCCTCGATTGCAGGCCGCGTACCATGCGGTCAGTTCAAGTGGGGGGATAGTGCGCCAGCGAGTCCTTATCGCGGCTGCACTGAACCAAGAAGCCGTAGTTCGGGTGGAGGATCTACAAGTCATGACAGGAGACGGTTCTGGCAGCTGCTAACTACCGAAGTCGTACGCATGCATCTGGAGGAGTTGGCGTCTGGCGATGTCGGTGGCGTACTCCGGCCTATTGAACCTGGCCGATATGCCTTTCGTGATGCACGGATGAAGAGCCTAGTCCGCCTTCGGAGCGTGCAATGAGCTACTTCGTCTAAGCCTTTCCGTGGATCGCTGCGAACCCTGCCAGTAGTGAGTGGACCCGCTTCAGTGCGCCCTGTCGGTCGCGCCGCCCAGAAACAATTCTCCTTTTGACAGGCATGCCGATCCGCACAAGGGGCTCAGGGACGTTGGGGCCGGACTTGGCTTGAGTAAGAAGTGCAATCAAATACAAAGCCGAGAAGATCGGCCACCCCCAGCAGCCAGCTGTGTGTAGCTTCGTCGCAGAAACGCAAATAGCGGGATGGAGGCGGCCGAACTCGTATGTGCTGAGAGCGGCCCACAGGGTAAAACATAGTCACTGAGGCCGGTTGCAAGCCTACTTTACGGAGAACCGGCTGGCCGACCACACGCCTTTACACTGAACCTCTTCTTTGAACATGGACAGATTCTCCCACAATCGACTGCTCGGACTCGTTGACTTTCTGGTCTCCCATGGCGACCTTCGCCTATCCAACTACTCTGGTGCGGCCAAGGGAGACCGCTTCATCGTGTCGAGGATGACGAGCTGCTTGCGGAACTGGCTCACGACCGCCAAAGCGACTTCAGCCGAGGTGCTCCGTGAGGGTGACGATCACGCTTGGTCATTCCCAACCGTCCATGCGTCCTTGACTCCTGAAAGGTCGGTGCAGTTAGCCTGGGGCACCCACTCGACAGACCTCGGATGCCAACTTGCCGGAATGACTGCCCGGCCCGCGCCTCCTGTCGTCCGAAGCCTCGCTCTCCCAGGAAGTTGCGGGCCTTCCTTCCATGTCGAGTCTTTGGGTTCGGTCCGGCCTTGCATCAAGCATGGGCGAGGAACTAGGGGACGGCCAGGTCACACTTGCAGGACTCTATAATGGATGCGTACATCCGGGGGATCCGATCCTCGGCGGATATGGGAGCCGAGTGGCGCTTGTATCTCATTTCTTCGATTGCCCTTGTTCGCGTCCGCACTTCACCAAACCAACAAGAAAGGCGTCTGTGCGAAACCTACTCATGGCTCTAGTCCTTCCCCCTGAGATTCACCGGCTTGAGGCACTTCCCTCATGCGCGCCTACCTCGCATCCGCACTCGTGTGCGCTTGCTCTGGCCTGTAGCGATAGCACGGGCTCTTCTGACAATCTGACCGTGGCACAGGTCAACGGGATATAAGGAACTGAACACGACCGGCTGCATAGAAGGTGACCTGCCAGTCAAGCTCAGCGTGTCGAGCGACGGTGCTCTCACCAGTGCAATGAACACCTGGACCAATGCCGAGGACTTGGGTTTCTTCCGGCCGCTCGACGGCACGGTGGACCTATCTACCGGGCAAGTGGAGATTCACCTGTATGACGGCGGCCAGAAGAAGGCGGCGCTGCTGTTCATCGGTGCGGTGGACAAGAATGGCCAGCTGAGTGGCCAATTTACGGACCCAATGCCAGGTTACCAGTCCATTTTCTCTTTCACTTCCTTTCCCGCCTGTGTTGCGAACGTGGCCACAAGCGGTAATTGTCCAGGTGGCGCTGCCTCGACGAGATCTATCAGGAGCTCGGGAAGCACTTCGAGTTTGTGCAACGGTGGTGTGTCGTAATGGTGGTCACCGCAGCCGAGGCCTACCTCCAAGATGCGCTTGCCTACTGCGCCAGTGGCAGATCCAGCAGTTATCGGGGTCGCTGCTCAAGTCGCATCAGTGCTCAACGAGGTGGTCAGGGCGGACTCTACTCAGGAATTGGCAGCAATGCTGCGGCTTCGATGGGCTCGGAACTTTGTTGCAATTCACAGTACCTCGGCTGGATAGAACGACTTGAGAATGGGCGCTAGTCAATACAGGAGCGGTCTAGGCGCTCACCTTGAACGGATTTGGGGTATGCCGCCATGTGGTGGTTCACAGGGCTGGCCTGGTCTGTCACTTCACGACTTTGTACAGCGCTATCCTGATCTCGAGCTTGAACCGGGCCAGCCATTGCACCTCGACATGCCAGGTGTCTGTTCGAGCCTCGGAACGGATTCGAGCAGTTCGTGGAACTACGGATTCTTACATCACCCGCCGCGCTGGCACGAAGCAAAACTGGTGAGTGCCCCAGTTCCTCGAACGCGACTCTCACGTTTGATTCCCGCCCGCTTCATTCGCACGCGATATCCTACGCTGCCTGTCGAGGCGTCGCTCAGTGGCTACAGCGGCCGCACTTGGTTCGACGAGAGCGTTGGCGCAATTCAGGCCTACAATCTCCGATCCCACCAGGTTATCCTCGCCAACCCCTAAATGAGCCCTAATGCGTAAAGGAGGAGCCTGATGCACTTGACAAGCACTATAGCTACCGAGACCTGCCGATCCTGTCACAAGAATATCCCCGCCGCGGATCTGGCCCGCGGTCGCGACGGCCGAATCATACCACACTGAGTGCCTACTGACCGTCAGAGACAAGGCGCTCACGCCAGCGTACGGACCCGTCAATTCCGCGATGGTGTGTCCCCACTGCCAGGTTAAGGGACACGTCCATACGATGCCGGTCGCCGGAAAAAGGGGTTGAGTGGAGGTAAGGTAGTCGGGGCGGTTGTGACGCTCGGCTGGTCTATGCTGGCAACCGGCCTCTCGCGGAAAGAGCAGATGACCCAGTGTCACTGCGAGCTCCTGCGAGTCTGCGTGGGCGTTTTGAACGACGCCGCGTCAGAGCAGGCGGCTCGGCGGGGGATCGAGGCGCTAGGGGTGTGGGCGAGCGTACGTCGTGCATCCCTTTCGCGTCAGTGGCGCCGCGTCCGCGCTCATGAATTACTGGAGGTCAGGCGATGAACCGGTGGGGATTCTGCTTGGTAGCTGTTTGGTCACTACTCACGGCTTCAGCGATTTCGGCTCAGGAGTCTCTAATCCTTCAGCGAGTGGCCGTCCGGGCATTGGACTTCAGAGGCCACCAGTTTGGAGAAGCGGAATGGAAGAGCAAAGGGCTCGAATGTCAGGATAGTAGGTCAGGGCTGGGGCTTACCCGCGAATGCGCAGAGTTAGCGAATCAGGGAAGAAGAGGTCGCGCTACTCTACGGCTTCAGAGACAACAAGCTTTCATTGGTGCTAATCGCCTTCCAGGCTAGCAGCTACGACAAGATTGTGGATGGGTTTACCGCAAAGTTCGGTCCGCCTGATTACGCCAAGGCGGATACCATCCAGAATAAGGTCGGCGGCTCCTTTCCCCAGACATTCGGTGGGTTGGCTGACAAGCGGAGCCAAGTCGACTGTTTCGCAATATTCTACGCGGACGACGATGGGCGAGGCGATGATGCTAACGACCCAGTCGGCTGGGGCTATGGATGCCGCTCGGGATTCGGCCGCACAACGCGCCAAACGAGACATGTAAGCGTTCTACAAACCACTGTCACAACTACGACCCGGACCAGCGACCACGCCAGCCAAAGCTTGGGATTGAAGGCGGTCTCTCCGGACCCCCGTGGTCGCTTCAATGCCTTGGTGCTCACGTTCGCCATGCATTCGACCGTCGACGCCGAGGGGGTCCCGGTAGTCGACTTCGGCAAGATCGCCTTCTTGAGTGCCAGGTAGGTCCGTGGCTCCCCGGCCGCGGAGCCTTCACGCGCAATTCCAACTCGCTTCAGGGACAGCGGGTAGCTTTGCGCCGCAGCCAAGGCGTTCCGATGCGGTGCGAGTTCTGCCCTCCGATGCAGTTCCTGGGCAACGTTCTGACGTTCCCCACCAACACAGTAGGGGCTTGAAACATCTATGCGTTCTCACGTCTTGGTTCTTGCAGGTTTGCTTTTGCTGGGGTGCGGCAATGTCGGCGACGCGCGGTCCAACCAGTCAGAGACCTTCTCGGTTAGCATCTCGGGGACGGGCCCCGGGACCGGTCGTATTGCTGTAACATCCAGAGCAAGGAGCGCGCGGCCAACCCCACCAGTGACATTTTAAAAGCGGAAGTCGTGTGGATAAGCGGAGCGAATGTTGCCGAATGTGCTCCGATCACGACTGACTATGTTTGGCAGGCTCGGGAGAACGGCGCTAAAGTTATTGTCGTTGATCCACGGATTACTCCGATCGCTCGGACTTGTGACCTTTTTCTTCCGATCAAACCAGGCAGAGATGTCGCTTTGTTTAGTGGCATCCTCAACCTGATGATAAAAAACGATTGGATCGATCATTCTTTCGTCGACAACTTCACAGTTGGTTTCGAGGAAGTGGCGGCCAGCGTTGCGGATTGGACGCCAGAGCGAACCGCTAAGATCACGGGAATAGCAGAAAAAGGTATTCGACAGGCGGCAGAATGGTGGGGAACGGCTAAGTCCAGCTTTCTGATGCATGCACGTGGTATCGAGCACAGCACCCACGGAGTGCAAAATGTTTTAGGGGCGATCAACATTGTTTTGGCGTCGGGACGCATTGGTCGGGAAGGCTGTGGTTACGGAACGATCACCGGACAAGGAAACGGTCAAGGCGGCCGCGAGCATGGCCAAAAATGCGATCAGTTACCCGGTTGGCGTGATATAAGCAATCCTGAGCATCGTGCGTACGTGGCGAATGTGTGGGGTGTGAATCCCGAAGAATTGCCCCAAGCCGGTGTGGACGCTTATGAAATCTTCCGCAAGATCGACCGGGGGGAAATTCGTGGATTACTGTCGATTTCCTTTAATCCAATTGTCTCCCTGCCAGATAACAACTTTGTTCGGCGCGCGCTCGAAAAGCTCGAGTTTTACGTGGCAATTGATTTCTTTCTTAACGATACGGCGCGGTATGCGGATATTGTTCTTCCTGGTTCGCTGCACGAAGAGGACGAAGGGGTCGTAGCGAATACAGAAGGTCGTGTTATTAAAATAAACAAAGCAATCAATTGTCCTGGCGAAGCTCGTGAGGATTGGAAAATTATCCAGGACATTGCCCATGCGTTAAAACGCCCTCACGGTTTCAATTTTCACTCGCCGCGCGAAATCTTTGAGGAACTTCGAATCGCGTCCAAAGGTGGCGTTGCCGATTACTACGGGATCACCTACGAAAAAATCGAACAACAATATGGTGTCTTCTGGCCTTGTCCTTCAGAAGAGCATCCGGGAACTCCGCGACTATTCGAGCCCCGCTCGTGGAATGCAGTTGCCAACGGGAAAGGACCATTCTACTTCGCGGACGGCAAAGCGCGTTTCAATGTAGCAAAGTACAGCACACCGGCCGAAGAAGTCGACCAAAAATATCCTCTATTACTCACCACAGGACGGGTGATTAGCCATTTTCTCTCGGGGACACAGACAAGGCGGATTGGTCCGTTGAGCGATCAGTGCCCTAACCCATTTATTGAGGTTCATCCAATGTTAGCCGGAAAGCTTCACATCAAAGAAGGTGACTGGGCTACCGTGGAATCACGACGGGGCGCGGTCACTCTTGAGGTTCGCGTGGTGAGAACGATTCGTCCGGATACGATTTTTATTCCCTACCACTGGTCAGGGAAAAAAAGCGCTAACCAATTAACGATCTCCGCTCAAGATCCAATCTCGCACATTCCAGAGTACAAAGTATGTGCAGTCCGTTTGCACAAAGCCGAAGCGCCTCCGGTCGAGGCGGCGCAGAATGCCCAATAAATATGCTACCCCCCAAAGCCCGCTATTTCTACGTCGACCCGAGTCGATGTATCGGATGCAACTCGTGTGTTCAAGCTTGCACGGAGTGTGACACGCACAAGGGTTACTCGATGATCCAGCTAGACTACATCGACCGGGCTATCTCGACCCAGACCGTACCGGTCGTTTGTATGCACTGCGACTCTCCAACTTGCGCGGAAGTTTGCCCCGCGCATGCGATCAAACGGACCGCCGATGGCGTTGTGCAATCGGCCAGGAAACCGCGCTGTATCGCTTGCAACAATTGCGTGTTGGCTTGTCCCTTTGGTGTTCCGAAGATGAACACACGGATGGAGTTGATGATGAAGTGCGACCAGTGCTACGATCGCACTTCAATCGGCAAGCTTCCGATGTGCGCCTCGGTATGCCCAAGCCAGGCGCTGTTCTTTGGCACGGAGGAAGAGATCTCTCAGCTACGTCCGAACTCCGTTCCGATCAATGCCTTTCAATTTGGTGCACAAACAATTACCACGCGGACGCGAATGATGGTTCCGAGAGATAATGTCCCAGAGCATCTCGATGTGCTGTCCGCTATGTACCAACCGACCATTGGGAATGTTATCGAAGAAGATCTTTTGCTGGATGCCATGAACTCCGAGGACGCGTATGGCTGATCAGGAGTCGGAGGCTATTTCAATCGCCCCAGATGGCCGAGCGGGAAAAGATCAACCGGCTTGGCGGAGGGATTTTCCACTCGATTGGCCGGAGGATGAATACCGTTCGCGACGCGAGTTCATCTCGTTTCTGATGTTGACAAGCGCAGCGTTTGTCGTCGGCCAATTCTGGATCCTTTTGATCCAAGCTTGGAGGAAAGCTGCCGGTCAGCCTCCAGTAAAGGAGGTCGCCTCGGTTAACGAATTAGCGATTGGGCAATCAAAGATCTTTGAGTACCCAAGAAAAGGGAACCGGTGCATTCTAGTCCGGCTTTCTGCGACAGACTTTGTCGCCTATGGACAAAAGTGTACGCATCTTTCTTGCCCGGTTCTGCCGCGGCCGGATTTGGGGCGGATGCACTGTCCTTGTCATCAAGGCTGGTTCGACATCCGCAATGGCGAGCCTGTGGCTGGCCCGCCACGACGCCCACTACCTAGGGTTGGTCTGGAAGTGCGCGACGGCAAAGTGTTCGCCAATGGTTACGTAGAGGGCGTGATATGAGAACAACCCGCTTCGCCCGAAACCAGCGGGCAACCATTATTTCGGGTATAGCCGCTTTTCAGATGATTATTGTCGTCCTACAGCTTTGGCTTTTTACCACCACGATGGAGACGTTTCTTGCGGGCTATCAGGAGACCGCTTTGCCCGCCGCCTTAGCAAGCCTCATTTGTCTTGGGCTCAACGGCGGCCTGTTTTTCTACTTGCGCGGTCTTGAGAGGTGAATTCACATGCCTTCACTTACACAGAAGGCCAAAGATTCGTTTGTTAAGGACTTTTTCCCAGGCTATTTCGCGCTGGTCATGGCGACAGGCATCGTGTCGTTGGCGATGCATTACGAGGGTTTTCCCATACTTCCAGAGGTGCTCCTTTGGTTAAATCTCATTGCCTACCTTGTCCTGTGGGGAATTACAGCCCTCAGAATCATCCGCTTCAGATCCGAATTAATCTCTGACTTGATTCATCACGCTCGAGGTGTGACGTTCCTGACCACCGTTGCCGCAACCGATGTTCTCGGTGTTCAATTTGCGATTCTTACGCCCTTCATGGCAGTTGCCGCGGGCCTATGGGTGTTTGCAGCAGTACTTTGGACCGTCTTGATCTATACGTTTTTCGCTGCTGTTACTGTGGTCGAGCCTAAACCTACCCTCGAGACTTCCATCAATGGATCCTGGCTTTTGGTAACAGTGGCCACGGAATCTTTAGCTGTTCTTGGTACCTCTGGTTATTCAAATTCTTGATCCGAAGGTACCGATTTTGTTCGGAGCGCTCTGCGCTTATCTGCTGGGTGCGATGTTCTATATCATGTTTATCACTTTAATCTTTTATCGCTGGATTTTTCTGAAAATGGAACCGGCAAAACTTACCCCTCCATATTGGATTAATATGGGAGCGCTAGCGATTACTACATTGGCCGGAGCGCGGCTAATACTTAGCTCCAAAAGTTGGCCGGTTCTCCAGGAGTTCCAGCCGTTTATTGGCGGCTTTACCCTGTTTTTTTGGGCGACAGCGACGTGGTGGATTCCGCTGCTAGTTATTGTTGGCTTCTGGAGGCATGTGGCCGAGCGCGTACCGCTTACCTACGATCCCCAATACTGGTCGCTTGTTTTCCCGTTAGGTATGTACACAGTAGCGACATTTATTTTTGCCAATGCCAGTGGGTTTCCGTTTCTGCTGATTATTCCACGTTTCACTGTTTACGTCGCGATGGTAGCTTGGTTCATCACTTTCAGTGCTATGCTTCTTAAAATTGCCAAGTTGTATTTAACCGGCTCTGAAACTTGATCGTACCCGGTAGGGCTCGGACCTGCAAACCCGTGATCAGAAGTGACATTTCACGTAAACAAAGTCAACCTGGATGCCCGTGGTCCGCTCCGGCGCCATCGATGCATCGGTGTTTTTCTCGTTTGCGGTTTGAAGGGTCGCAGTCTCTAAAGGGATCGCCTCTCGGGAAACTCCTTTCGTGCCATTTACGATCATCGAAAGAGTCTATTCGAGATTAAATACAAAATGGTCGTGCGCGGTTCCCGCAGGCCAAAGTTGCTTCACGCAGAATCGCTTTCGAAATTTCAGGATGCACTTGGAAACAAATTTCACGCTCTTCGTTTGCCTTATAACTGTCCCCGAAAACCGGTCCGCGCCCGATCTATCGAATCTCCGAATCAAGTTTTTGCGCCCCGTACCTCGGAATGTCTTAAATCTTCTCCCAGGGGCGGACCTGTCGCGTCCGTTGGCCGATGTCGACCCATTCTTCGGCGGGTCAATCAACCGGCCATCGAGGTTCACCTACCGAGAGAATTCATCTATTCGACGGGACTATACCTTCTGAGAACCTCGAAACCCCTGAACAGTGTCACAGCCTCCCCGGCGGACAGGGAGCGTGGGTCTTTTGATTCAACCATATACAGGCTAAATTGCCGCCGGCCTTCCGATTCGGATTCACCCTCGTAAGCGATCCCGACTCCCCCTACGAGCAGTCTGTATTTCATCACCGGGGGAATAGCGACCTCGGGAACTGTTGTCATTCCGAGACTAAGAACAAGATCAAGTGCCGCGTCTTCATCGAATGATCTGTGAATCTGCGATTTTCCGATCAGATTTAGGTTTCGAATCTCCTCTCTGATCTGAGCGGGAGTAATCCCTTTCCTCCGCTTTTCCATTCCAGAATTTACGCGTCTCACCTGGCTTCACCTATACTCTTATGAATGGGCAACGATTGCTTTTATGCTCCGTAACCAATTGTTCAAAATCACAATGTAATCTGTCGTAGCACAGAGCAGTGTAGAACAAAACCCGTTTCAGGCTTTTTGACGGTTTTTTTCTTTGGAGCGCACCTGATTCGACTGCTGGAGTGACTTACAGCATGGTCCACAACAGGACTGTTATCGCGCCTTCGCCAATGCATTTGTACCAGCCCTCGGCATATCGCCGACTCTTTACAGCTTTGGCAATCGGTTCTCCCGGGGCGCGCTGTCCTTCATGACTGAGAGAGCCCGTTGCCCTGACCTGTTGCTCTTCCAGTGTCCTAAACGCGACCTTTTCTTGAGCGTAGCTGTACGAGAGTTTGACTGTGAAGAAAACTACCAACGAGACGGAGATCAGTATAAAAACATGCAGACCGAGACGGATAAAATTCGCGTAGTCTGACCAATGAGGCAGTTGATAGCGATCTTGAGCACTTGCTTCGAGATCAACGTGGATATCCCGTAATTGACATCGTTTCGACCCGAGTAGCCTTACATCACGTCCTCCGACAGCATTGAGCCTGTAACAATACATCGGCCTGGTAGGAGATGTGACTAACATGTCAATTAGTGTTTTGATTGCAACCCGCAAGTTTAGCTCTAAACAGCAACACACTACCTAAGCTGTTCATCCACACAGTCTATGCGTCCGATCTGTCGAACAATTGAGGAGAAATTCGGCCCTTCTAAGGATAAAAGACCTCTGCATCCTGGTAATTGTTGTTCTTGAGTCTCTTTGTGGCGGCATGGAACTCGCATCCTCGGCTCGGATGGCCGATTTCGCTCTTCGTGTGCTGTAGATGATTCGAAAGCTAAGAGACCTCACTTGATAGCAGTGATAACTAGCATCAACCCAGTAACCACCCATTCGCTCATCACCTCAATCCAATAAACCGTTTCTATAAACGATCGTTCAAGCCTGAAAATGGTCAGTTCAAGGTTCAGAACTATAACCGGTTCTAGGTGACGCATTGAACCGCTCAGACTCAAAACGATGCCTGATAATTCCGTTCTGCTCACCTCAGCTTCACATTGTCGCGCTTCGACTAAGTTGGGCCGCAGCCTGCGGGACTTCGCTTCCATGTCCGCCTCTTTAAGCAAGAACTACGATCGCTAGGCAATGGTATCGTCCGCCTGAGTAATGCCATGGCATCCTTGGTAGCACACGAAGCCTCACCCGGCGGGTGTCGGGTGGAAAAGAATGCCTAGGGGCATTAGCGCAAGCAGCTCCGCAGCCCTTCTTGGGCTTCCCGGTCATAAACTTCCGGTTAGAACGGCATGGTCTACCGGGTCTATAGTGGCCGGAGTGCCCATTACTTCAGGTCTCCATCAATCAGTTCAAAACCGGCCGGTACGTTTAATTGGCATGCTAGTTTTGTGTTTAATCGAAAGATGCGAGGGCATGTGGTTGATTTCGGACTGATGAAGCAAGCGGTCGAGGATCGCGCCTGGCGGCAGGGACATCGCCTCGTTTCGTAGTTGGCTCAACTCCCGAGCCCGCTACTCTTCCGCAGTTGATTGCTAAGGCCTTGTCTATTGCGGTTATGGAGAATATTTTATTTATAGACAGAACAAGACGGCCGGGCTAAAATCGCAAGTTTAGAACCTACTCCGTTTCCACCGCATTTGTGCTTCGGAGGGAACTCCCGGCGCTTTACCGGTCCTAAAAGAGCACTGACGTAGACAAGTGGACTTTGTGCCAAAGTGTATCAGGAAGATTGATCCGCCAGCCGCGCCAAAGGCTCACCCCCGGACCGTGGGATGGTTCGGTACCACGGCTGTCGCAATGGGCGGAATCAATCAGAGTCTGTTCCTGCTAGGTGCACTCTTCGTCGGTCAGGGCAATATCCACGGGCAGGGTAGCGCGGCAATCCCATTGCTCGCCATCGGGTTGCTCCTGAGCTGGGCTGCGACGCCGGGTTGGACCGAACTAGTTTTAATGTATCCGAACCGGGTCGGTGGAATCGCCGGGACGTGCGCCGAAGCGTTCCGCCCATACAGCCCGATGCTCGCGAACCTTACGGGCGTTTGCTACTGGTGGGGATGGGTACCAACCTGTGGGCTCACTGCGTTGCTATCGGCCTCAGCGATTACTCAATGGTATCTCCCGGGTCTGCCAGTGCCGCTGGTCGCATCTGGCATTGTGCTGTTTTTCATGGTTATCAACTTATGCGGCGTGAAGTGGGTCATGCGTCTCGCGATGCCTATTGCCGTAGCCTCGGCGGGACTCGCATTTCTCTCCGCGGTAATTCCGATATTTAGCGGAAGCGTCGACTGGCAGGAGGCGTTCAACTTTCATTTGACTGTGCCTTTCGATGGCTGGTTTGGTCAGGTAACGAGCATCATGGCTGGGCTTTACCTGATCGGGTTCGCGGCGCCCGCGTTTGAGCAAGCTGCATGTCACGTCGGCGAAACGATTGACCCGAACCGAAACGTGCCACGTGCAATTTTCGCCAGCGCTGGAATGGCGTCGCTATATTTCATCGTTCTACCCTTGGTCTGGCTCGGAACACTTGGTGCCGGGCCGCTTGGTAGAGAGCTGGCGCTCCAGCTCGGGCCCACGTTCGCTCCCTTGTTCGGTGGCGCGGCAAAAGGGACGGCAATCTGGTTCATGATCTTCAACATGCTTCACGGCACAATTGCACCGCTTGCCGGCGCAGCCAGGACGCTCTCCCAACTCGCTGACGACGGCCTGTTGCCAGAGTTCATGGCCAAGCGCTCGCGCACAGATACGCCATGGGTTGCAACGGTCATTACCGCCGGGATGGCAATCGTATTTCTCCTCATCGGAGACCCTGTTTGGCTGATCGCGGCAGCAAACCTGACCTATCTTATTGGGATTAGCATGCCCAACATCGCCGTCTGGCTGCTGCGCCGCAACGAACCGCAAATGACTCGGCCCTACCGCGCGCCACCCGGGACAATTGTCCTCGGACTTTTCGCAGCAGGTGCGTGGGCACTCACGACGATTCTTGGATTTCAACAATTCGGGTTGCCAACCGTGCTCGCCGGAATTGCCTTCGCCTACTCAGGCTCTGTTCTTTACGCTTGGCGGAAAATGTCCGATCGCCGGAAAGCGGGCCTTCCGATGATAGGTCGAACGCTTCACCTGAAACTTACCGGTACGATGCTGTTTGTTCTGGTACTGGACGCCGCAGGCTATCTGATCGCGGTCAGCAATGTCTCACAAAAAGCGCCCGGGCTTATCGTAGCGCTCGAAGATATATTCGTCGTAGTGGCGCTACTTACGATTAGCGTTGGGCTAATTCTTCCGGGATCGATCGCGGCGTCGGCAATCGAGGTTTCTAGGGCGGCGGAGCGCTTGGTCAAAGGGACGCTGACTGATTTTACTCGCGCGATGCGCGCGCTAGCCGCCGGGGATCTCGAAGCGGCCAAGGCCCACTTCGCCTTTGCGCCGGTGGTCGTCCATTCGCGCGACGAGATAGGCGATATGGCACTTAGCTTCAACAGGCTCCAGGTAGAGATCGGACGCGCAGCCGAAGGCCTTGAAGGCGCTCGAGCCGGCCTTTCCGAAGCCCGCGAAGCGCTAACAGAGACCAACGCCCGCTTGCACTTAGAACTCGAGGAACGGATGCGGGCAGAAGACGCGTTGCGTAAAGCGCATGAAGAGTTGCGAAGTAACACAATCAATTTGGAGGAGGCCCGCGATGCTGCTTTATCCGCCACGAACATGAAATCCCAGTTTTTGGCAAATATGAGTCATGAGATCCGAACACCTATGAACGGCGTAATCGGCCTGACTGGCCTGTTGCTCGACACGGAACTGAATTCTAACCAACGCGAATTCGCCAATAACATTCTTCGGAGCGCGGACAGTCTGATGACCATCATCAATGATATTCTGGATTTTTCTAAGATCGAGGCAGGTAAACTTATCATTGAAAACCTGGACTTTGACCTAATCGAAACCGTTGAAAGCACCCTGGAGCTATTGTCGGAACAAGCACATGGTAAGGAAGTTGAGTTAGCCAGCATCATCCCTCCAGATATTCCCACACGACTGCGCGGGGATGCTGGACGGCTGCGACAAATCTTTGCGAATCTCATTGGGAACGCCATAAAATTCACGGAAAAAGGAGAGATCGTCGTCCAGGTCTTTAAAGTAAACGAAACTAAGGCACATGCGCTATTGCGCTTTGATGTTCGGGATACCGGCCTGGGCATTTCGCCAGAGAAACAAGCAAGACTCTTTCAAGCCTTCAGCCAAGCCGACGGTTCGACGACACGTAAATACGGCGGAACCGGCTTGGGGCTTGCGATCTCCAAACAATTGGCAACGATGATGGGCGGTGAAATCGGTGTGCACAGCGAAGCGGGACAGGGCTCGACTTTTTGGTTTACCGCCAAACTAGAAAAGCAGGCGCCCAATGCCACAGCACCGGAGAGATACTTTCGTGAATTGTTCGACCTGAAAGTTTTGGTTGTCGACGACAGCGCGACCAATCGCCAGATCCTGAGCCAGCAAATTCTTGCATGGAAGATGCAGGCAAATTGCGCGGCTAGCGGGGCTCAGGCCTTAACAATGTTGGGTGCCGCGGTGAGGGATGGCAACCCGTACGACGTTGCCCTGTTGGATTCCCAGATGTCTGAAATGAATGGTCTGGCTCTCGCCCGCAGCGTCAAGGCCAACCCTGCCACCGCCGGCACTCGACTGATCATCTTGACTTCACTGGGTCATTCGTTATCCGCTTTAGCACTAAAAGCAAACGATGTCGACGCGTCTCGTCCCCAAACCCGTGAAACAATCGCGCCTCTTTGACTGTCTCGCCAAAGTAATGGGTAAAGCCTCACCCGAAAACGTCCTTGCTCAATCTACTGCGGGCGCATCTGTCGTGATTCCCTATGAGCCAAACCTGCAGCTCGAAAAGGTGCGCATCCTTTTGGCGGAGGACAACATTCTTAATCAAAAAGTGGCTCTAGCCCTGTTACGCAAGCTTGGTTATCGAGCACAGGCAGTTGCGAACGGGTTCGAAGTAATGCAAGCGCTGGAGCGGATTTCTTACGACATTATCTTCATGGATTGTCAGATGCCAGAGATGGACGGATACGAAGCGACGCAAACCATCCGTAAGCGAGAGCGGGCTTTGGAGCCGGCTTGTCCCTGGAAACCTCCAGTCTATATAATTGCGTTGACGGCCCACGCGATGAAGGGTGACAGCGAAAAGTGTCTCGCCGCAGGAATGGATGACTATCTAAGTAAGCCACTGCGACCTCTTGAACTTCAGGCGGTGCTAGAACGCGCGAAACCGAATCAGTGACTTCAACCTTTACTATTCGATCCAGTGGCACCCCGTACGAGGAAGCTGTGCGGGACACGATCGAGCGGTTTGCGAGCACTGGGGTGGAGACAATCCGCACCAGTGACGATGAAATAGTTAGTAAGGACAGACGTACATTGTACAACAAGTATATCGTCGCCAAGACGAGTAGCTGCTTCTGGTTGAGTGATTGTATTTCGCAAAGTCCCGAGAAGCATCTCGCATCCTCACCCTTGAAAATAGAACCTTTATTTTTATTCTGATTAATGAGTTAAATTCTAAGACCACGTCCTGTAAACCTCGCGAAATAAGGTCGATGATATCCGGCATCTGTTCTTCAAGAATTTCCTTCGTAGTGATCGACATCTCGTAGTCACGGACCAGGAAGAAAAATCGGCTTGATAAAGTGCCAGCCTTCTTAACCAGCAATGCCATTGCTCGACTGTTTTTATAGCCTCGATCAGGGGTCCGATTGCCTTATCTGCCCGCATTAATGCTGAATCAACGCCGCAATCGGTGATCCAGGTTTCAGCGGAGTAAACGTACCGCGTCTGCGCCGCGATTGCGTTTGTAACAAAGAGAAGCTAATTTCTTCTAGCCCATTTTCGTACTCCCCACTCCATTAAGGTACATCTGCAGGGTTAGCCTTTCAGATATCGCAACTTAAAAGAGTGTCCTTAATCTCTTCGAAAGAGCATTACTGGATCGTCATTCACTCCATGATGGAGCATGCCTTGTCAGATCCGTTCATCTGCCTCAATCCGCGTTCGGAAACGCTCAATCCGCATAACAAAGCGTGTCCATAATTTCGCTCCATTGCGCAAGAGGATAGGCTTTTTGAATGGCACCGAGTGCACACCACTTGGCCGCGCGCGGATCAACTGCCTCAAGTTTATTGCCTTGGGAATCTTTAGCCGGAGATTCCTTGCACCACCTCTCCGAGGAGGTAAAGAGTTCATGCGCTTTCATCGAGGGGAAATCCCTCTTGTTACAAAACCGCTATCACTATATTGTCTGTATCGACAATAAATGCTACTCATTTAGCCATTCAAGTGATAACACGCCGGACAAGCAAGTAGCCGGTCCGCTAGCTAGCCGTTGCGGTTGGGCGCAGCCAGTTTCCACTCGCTTTCTTCGATAGGCAATCTTCAAAGGTCCCTCCCCTCAATGAGAGTTCAAAGGCATAGAAGACGATCGTGGGTCTCTGTGCCCATGTCGAAATCTGGTATCAGCTGTAAGGGTAACCGGCAGCCTTCGTCCGGTGCCATGATCTCTACGTCGATGGCCATCCTGAATATTGTGCGCAAAGGTCGATTCGACAATGCCAGGAAACTTGCCCGAATGTTTCTGCTTGGGGAACAGGATCCGTCTGGTTGCCGCGGCACAGTGCGATCGCGAGATACCCATCTGACATAATTTGTCCGACCAATTTCCAGGTGACATTGCAGTAACCAATTTGGCTTCATCGGCTCGGCAGAGCAGGAAAATGCGCCGGTGCCGGGGCGCGCCTTTGACTAAATTTGACTTGGCCACCGTAGACACTCTTCTCAACTTCGTTCGGCTGCTGAGAGAGGTCGGAGGGCTAGATTAGGCAAGAGGCAGGCGGCCCCTCCTCAACTTTGTTTTTCTCGACCTCTCGTGGGTATGGTAATTAACAGGCTAGCCCAGACGCGGCTCATCCTTCGCTTCGAGCGACCGTTCGGTACCAGCAACACCATCGCCCATTTAGCGCATCCGATGGAGATCAATTAATAATATGCTTAGCGCGACTGCATGAGATTCGTTGCGCCCTCAGCCTTTTGCCAGCCTACCTGTGCCTCAATGGAGCACAAACCCGCTCTACAACCAGCCGAATCGACACTATTTTCCCGATCGGGCAATCTGGGTCGCGACAAAAATGTTCGACGCAGCAAAGCGGC
The DNA here is from genome assembly GCA_963698945.1 of uncultured Actinomycetota bacterium. Classification (GTDB taxonomy): domain Bacteria; phylum Actinomycetota; class Actinomycetes; order Propionibacteriales; family Nocardioidaceae; genus Marmoricola. The sequence continues at coordinate 219,465 of CAVOST010000005.1, forward strand.
CGTAATCGGTTCTGAGCGGTTCCACGGAAGGAGTGAAAGTGTTCTGGCTATCAGACAATAACCGAATAAGACAAGCGCGAAGGTGCCGACAGCAGGCAGCCAATAGAGCCAGCGGATCGGAGGAAAAGAACAGATGATCAACAGCAGCGTATATGTCAGGCGAACCTGAACCGGGAACGCTTTAAAGGTGCGGTTCTGAGCGAAGAAAAAAACGCATTGGGCCACCGAAAGTAGGAGCGCCACGAGAAACGCTTCGGGCATACCCATAAGACCAAGGAGAAGCAGAGAGGCCGTATCCAGCCAAACCCACCACGTCCAGTCCCGAGGCATAACGAATAGCCAACGTGGGGGTATCTGGTCCAAAAACGGACAAGGCAAAACCCTTCGGAACGAATCGTTCGGTGGCGTAGCTAATTTCGAGAGATTTGATTGCACAGGCTTATAGGTGGAGCATCCACCGATGACTGTAAATGGAGCGAAAGACCCACCAAGGACATTTTTCACTCCGGCAGCCGCAACTGTGTGTGGTCATGGCGTTATCCGGAGTCAAGCGTTGGGAAATCTAGGCGATCGAGTGCGCCTGCACCGATTCATTCCTCGATCCCTTGAGTTTTCAGATGCCACCCTCTAGAGAAACTCGGATGTCACGTATCCGAGAGGAGTATCATTCGGCTAGACACCAGCATAACTCGAGAAGGAAGCGATTGGTTTCCAAAAAATCACGGGAAGGTTAAACAAGTATGGCCGCTCTAAATTTCACGCAGTCAGCATAATTACACAAAATTAGTCACCGACTTATTGTACTAGTACAGTAAGTCTAAGCTTCGTATAGCAGTCAGGTGCTTTTTCATTTACTTACTGCCGCTGCACCCAGCTTGGAGCCGCTATACGATCTCCAGACTTAGTGCACTAGGGTAATCGTTCCACCAAATCCGCGCCGATGCGTTCAGCAATTCTGAGAGGCCCATCTTGACCGGAAGGAACCGATCCAGAACGCTGGCGCACAAACTGGTTGATGAAGAAATCGCGCCACGGCTTAGAGAAACCGACTCGACGTGGAATTCCGCCTAGCCAGATCTCGATGCCAGGACGCAGGAAACTAGAAAACAGAATCGCTACATCAAAACGACCCCGAATCTTCCGAGCGACGGCGAATACGCTGCTCTCGTCCTCTATTTCCAAGACTTCATCTACTTCGGAAACGTTGCGCCAGAAATCGGCAAGCCTATCGACGACCAGAACGCTAAGGCGTAGGTCAGGGCGTCCCCGTTTAATCCGTCGTGCTGCTTCTACACTCATTGCTGCTCCATCCAGCAAGTCGCTGGATCGTATGAGCACGCGAAAGACTCAGATTCTGACCCGTGATGGCAATAGGGATCCCCGGAAGCAGCTGGGGAACAATCAGGTAAGCTTGGATAAGGGGGGTGCACAATATGGACATCAGTGACCGTTGTTTTCGAGGGCGACAACCTACTTCGGCAGGTGCTCCAGGAGCTTCCTCAGCCGCTCAACAAGAGGCGAGAACTGATCGCGATCTTGCTTCGCAAAAGCTTCATAAATTTTCAGGGCCTCCTCAAATGCCTTTCGCGCCTCCTCTGGTCGGTTCTGGGCGCGATTTAGAATACCCAGATTGTTGAGCGTCGCGGCGAGGTAGGGCAAATAAGTCTCCGGCTCTCTCTGGACCAGCTCACGGTGGATCTTCAGGGCCTCCTCATATTCCTTTCGAGCCTCGTCTAGCTGGTTCTTGTCGCTATCAAAAATCCCAAGATTATTGAGCGTGATCGCTACTTCAGGCAAATATGTCTGCGGCTCTTCTCGCGCCAACTCACGGTAGATCTTTAGCGCCTCGCCGGCTTCCTTCCGAGCCTCGTCCCACCGATTCTGTGCACTATCAAGAAGCCCTAGATTGTTAAGCGCCATCGGCACGGATGGTAAATAGGTTTCCGGCTCTTTCTGCGCCAGCTCACGGTACATCTTGAGCGCCTCTGCATACTCCTTCCGAGCTTTCTTCACGCGGTTCTTACCGCTATCAAGTATCCCAAGGTTGTTGAGCGTTGTCGCCATGTAAGGTAGATAGGTCGCTCGCTCCCTCTGTGCCAGCTTGCGGTAGATTTTCAGAGCCTCCTCCAGGTAGTTTTCCGCGCCCTCAAGAATCCCCAGGTTGTTTAGCGTTAGCGCCAGGTAGCGCAGATAGATGTCCGGCTTTTTGTCCGCTAGTTCATGGTAGATTTTTAGCGCTTCCTCAAATTCCTGCCGAGCCTTCTCAATCCGATTTTGATCGCTATCGAGAATCCCCACGTCGTTGAGCGTCGCCGCTAAGTACGGCAGATATGTCTCCGGCTCCTTGTTCGCGAGCTCGCGGTAGGTCTTTAGCGAATCCTCATATTCCCTGCGGGTCTCTACCATCTGGTTCTCTGCGCCACCCACACTCCAGTCGGTGAGCCGCTTCGAAGTGTGTGAACATGGTTACGTTGCGACGTTACAGCCGGGAACTACGATTGGTACGCTTGTCACGCTCGCCGCATTGCCCGCAAACTTGCGAGCATCAGTAGAACTAGGGTAAATAGGCCCAAGAGCATAGGCGCGAGTAAACGCGCATTACCTCCCTCCCATTCGCCCTCTTCCGCCAACCCACAGGCCCTCCCAATTTCTCGCCGGACAACGACTTTTTTGAGGACGATGAGATCAACGTCCAACTTTGAACGTCCTCCTTTAATGCAAAATACGCCTCGGCCACGGTAGCTTCCACCGACATTTCGAAAAGGTTACCGCAAAGCGCTGGCATTTTTCCCAATTGTGATTGTGGGTCGCTGGGGCGGGGCGAGCTGGTGCGCATGAAATTGAATTTGGTGCATGAATCGAAGATCTCGCGTTTTCTCGAGCTCGAGGCGGAGGTTGGAAGAGGAGCCGAGCAAACTCGCATCGGATCGCACACATCCGGCGCACGAAAGCGCGCGCCACGAAAATTCCTAAAAAACCTCGCAAGAGGCCGTTTCGACAGATCTTTGTTCGCCATCGTGTTGCCGGACGTCAGGGTGTCGAACCTAGAATCACTGATCGGATGTGACTGCTTCCTAGCGTCGATTTGCAAGTGACGTAGAGCTTATTCCCGAAAGCAACGAGGCAGATTCACCTTCTTGTCGAAGGACAGGCGTTCCCAAAGGGTCGCGTCATGCCAGTCGCGGCTGCCTTTGGCGAGCCCGAACCCATCTTTGATTGAGCATGTCTTTTAGTGTTACCGAATCGTAACTGAGTTCTGACCCTATCTTTTCTACCGACCTTATATTCGGATAGGTTCTTTGGGAGAGATGCTTTAAAATCGACTTGGTACTTCGCCCACCAAACCTGGCGTCAGACCATGCCGATCAATTCCATCCTAATTTCTCGCCAGCAGTGTTCTCTAGCACATGGCCACTGCGTGCTCACTTTCGACGACGGCCCCGCAGGCAAGGTCACCGACGACCTGCTAGCTGTCTTACGCGAGTTCGACGTCAGAGCATGCTTCTGTCTGGTCGGTTCCCAGGTCGCGATCCGGCCGAAACAGACTCGCGCGATTGCAACCGCCGGTCATCTTCTAGTAAACCACACCTTTCACCATCGCTTTGCCGATTTGTGGCAGTTCGAAAGATTTAGGTTGGATCTTGCCGCGTGCGATCAAGCGATCTGCGACGCTGTCGGTGAAACGTGCCATCCGCTAGGCTGGTTTCGGCCGCCGTTCGGACTCGTCACAGCCGCTGTTCGAGAGATCGCCAGAACGAGACGAATCCTGCCGGTCACGCACTTTGTTATCGATCCCCGGGTTAGGTCCAACCGGGCCAGAAGGCCTGCAAAATGGATTGTTGAAGATGCGATGCGACGTGCGGGCGGAATCTATGTCCTTCACGATGGACTTATGACTAGCGAATTTTCGCGGTTAGTCAGGGGCTCATCTAGCCGCAGCTGGATTCCCCGTGTGGTGCAGGAGGTATTGAGAGAGTTGATGGCTGCTGGTTTTCAATTTCCGGATCCGTCGCAGGTTTTTCAGGCCTGAGGGACGGAAACTCTGAAGGCATCCAAGTTGGCGCACCGAACCACCGGTAGCGGGATTTAGCGGTGCGCGCCAGCAGCGTCTTGGCTGTCAGCGATCAGTCAAAACCGGCCAGGAATAATCGAAATTAAGGGGCTCAAAACCAGCCACTTTTAGGAAAGCAAAACAGCTCCACGGGACCTGGAAGAAATAGGTTCAATGGGGCATGTCGAACGTCCTCAAAGTGAGCCTGCAAACCACGATTTACAGCCTGAGCGAGCGTGGATGGTCGCAGCGACGAATTGCGAGCGAGTTGGGGATCAATCGCGAAACGGTAGGTCGGCTATCTGCGGCTGGCAATACCGGCCATTTCGATCATCGACTCTGAGGAGGGAGCGGAGCGAAAACCGGCCGTTTCGATCACCGGGGAACAAGGGGATGCCAAGTCAAAACCAGCCATTTCGACTGCCGACTTTTCGGCTGGACGAAGAAGCCAGTGCGAAACCGTTGGCTGAGACGATTGCCGCTAAGGTCGAGGTAGGCTTGAGCGCCCAGCGTATCTACCAGGATCTGGTGGAGCAAAACGGCTTCAGCGATTCCTATCAATCGGTCCAGCGTTTTGTGCGCAAGCTTAAAGCGACGCAACCGCGCGGATTTGGCGCATGGAGGCTCGCGCCGGCGAGGAAGTCCAGGTCGACTTCGGTTTGGGAGCCCCGATTTGCGATGAACCCAACCGATTACGAAGAAGCCAGGTCTTTCGGATGGTCTTAAGCCATTCGCGCAAAGCCTACAGTGAAGCAGTTTTTCGTCAGGACACCGAGACGTTCTTGCGCTGTCACCGAAAACGGCTTACGAGCCTTCGGCGGAGTGCCGCTCTTACTCAATCTCGACACTTAAAAGCAGCGGTCCGCAGGGCGGACTGGTTTGATCCGAAAATTAATCCCAAACTGGCCGACTTTTGTCGGCATTACGGACTCAACGTCATGCCGTGCCGGCCCTGTAAGCCCCAGCACTCATCAGACTGAGGGCAGTCAAAATTCTCCGAGTTTGCTGAGAAGTTCTCATCTTTCACGGATTCCTTTACCTTCGGGAATTCGCGCCGTCTATTGGCTAAGTGACAGTCCCCTATTGTGTATTAATAGTTTTCGGGCACTCAGTTTCACGATTCGCTAAATAAGTGGACACTTTATATCTTGGTACGGAGGCCGAAGCCGGGAACGTTGCCGGGAATCAGAAAGACAATCGAATAGTTCTAAAGCTATCATCGGTCTTTGCAGGCTTTCATCGACACCAGAAATTTCGACGTTAATCGGCAACGACAAGCTGATGTCATCCGGAATCTTCGAAGACAGGCCGTATTCCTGGGCGTGCAGCACCGGAGACGACAGCCGACACCTAGCCAAAACAAAAGCTTTCGCAGGGCCAAAAGAGGCTTGATCGTGCTCTCAAAATCTGAAATATTGTTTTCTGGAGGCTATCTTCCATGAAAGCGAAGCCCAGCCGGACAAATGTCCCGAAGCGCGAGACGGATGCCACCGACAATCCCTCGCGAAGGGATCAGAAAAGCGTTTGGGCACCCCCTGTGGTTATCACGCCCCCTTACCTTTGCCCGGACGGCAAAGGATCTCTGAGAGGGTCCCTCGACAGCAGGTTTGAAGCTTGGAAGCCTTAGGAAACATCAGTCGTCACAACAAATCCACTTTCCAGGCATAACAGGCATCTAGTGGATTGGGAGGCGGAATCTCTATCACCGAGCAACCTGACAGGACGTTTGTATCAAAGTTGGAGAATAGACCCCCACCACGCCGTTCCTTTGGTATATGCGAGTCACGATAGAATAAGTACAGGCCATCTTCCATCTGCATTATTTCAATCGTCGAGGACCTATAATTGAAGGCGTTTTTAAAACGAACAACCGAGTCTTAGCACTCCTGCTCGCTATGGGATCTTTTCTTGCATGAGTTCCCGAGTTGGCTCGCCGCGTGGAAATCCGCTCCAAACAACCCGCCTCTTCCACGGATCAAACAAGAAGGCCAGAAGATGAAACCTGGTGGAGACAACGCCCGGACTCAGCGCCCTGCCACCACAAGCATTGACGATCGATTTCAGACTACTCAAGGAGTCCAAGCAGGGGAGAAAGCCACCGGGTACGCAAGTGGGTCAAGCTCTAAGGGTGCATGTCACGTTACCGCGGGAAAATCCAGTCACTGGTACTGCACTTCAAGTCGGCAGGAAGTGGTAGAGGCGAAGGTTAAACGGGAAGCGTTTCAATTTTTATCCTTTTTCTCGGTGAAACTCACTTTTTTCTTCGCCGTCTTATTCAATCTCGAAACGGATGCCCAACCACGAACTTCCTGGTCTCGACGCAAGCTTTGATGCCAAAGCTCGAGAAGCTGGGCTTTGACCCCGGTATAAGCGGTGTCCAATCGAAGCCGCTTCTTATGCCTTGGTTGCTTCGAGCGAAAAGTTGGAACGAGATCTTTTTCGAGAACTGGCCTTGCGGAATCAATGTTCGGCGTGGCCGTTACGGCCGCAGTGGAAGATTCATTATCGATATTTTCACGCTTACTGTTTCCGACTTTAATTGCGTCTGGAGCGACGCCGCTGTGTGGCGATGCAGTTTGGACGAATTGGGTAAGCCCAGAAGAGTCTGCCGGATAAGCAAGGTGTGGCCTACCATCGAAAAAGCCCCCTTGTATTGCAAGCAAACCTGCGAACAGAACCAATGAGACCAGAACGGTGGTCGCTACCCGTGCCGTATTTCGATTGAACTGCTGCATTGTCGTATTTATATCGCCTGATCGGACCTTAGTTGATGTCACATTGAGACTCGATTTCTCCACCTCATTGACTTGCTGAGTTCCTTGGGAATCTTCCTGGCCCTGGCTTGTCTCCATAAAAATAAGATGAACCGAGAAATGATTAACCAGCTAGGCCAAAAATGCACGGCATCCATATAATGTGCCGTTGGTGGGCCTTTCGTCGGTTCTCCTCGATTTTCTCGACTGTGATCCTAAACCTTGGACCACACTGCAGAGTCTATCGGGGACTTCACCTCTCTCAGCATAAGGAAAAAGGAGCATCGATGCGCCTGCCGCTAGCTCGCTTCTTTCGTCAGGACTACCAAAAGACGAGTAAACAATCGCTGACGGTCGCGGACTTGCTCAAGATTTGGCAGGTTGATCACCAAGGGGCGTTCAAACCCTACGAATCTTCCTGACCCTGGTTTGTCTCCACATAATGTGCCGCAACTTGCTTTCCACAAAACGCACACCTGCTCTTTGGTGTGCCATTGATCGGTTCTCCTCGATCGTCTCGAACCGTGATCCTAAACCTTGGACCCCACTGCAGAGTCTACCGGGGATTTCACCCTCTCTTAACATAAGGAAAAAGGAGCATTGATGCCCCCCGCTAGTGCTTTCGCCAAGGCCACTAGAACAGGTGATTAACAACTTAATCGAAAGGCCGCGGTTTCTTCAGTCGAGACCTTCATGGTCTGGTTTTTCATGTGGCATGATGAAAAACCCCTAATACCCGAAATCAGGATGATCGATCTCCGCGTTTTACCGCTCCAAACTTCGTTTGACCTCATTTGTCTTGTTAAAATTAGCCTAGCTGAGGTTTCCCGTTTTGGAATGAATATTCTCGTTTTGAAGGCGTCAAACTTTCTGCTCTAAGTCGATGCGCAGCAATCATTAACGAGACAACAAATGAACAATAATTTCGTCTTCAAATTCTCTCGCGCCATTTGCTCTCCAAGTTTTTGCTCAAGGCTGATCATTCGTACCCGATCAAGGTAGACAATATGGTTATGTGTATACAGCACGGAAACAACAAATCTCTGCCAAATGGTCGTCACCGACGTCGAACCCGTACATCCAAGTGGAAGGCCCCCAGAGCTGACTGATCTGTGGGCTACCCTTGCGGGCAGTCGATTCGGTTGGGTCAAACTGCCTTTTGGTCCCGGCAGGTTATCTGAGCTCTTAACCGGGCGCGCGTTTAATGAGCAACTCAAGCCCATGAAATTACCGCAGCAATCATCCGAACAGCAAAAGAACCGCCCTTTTGCCGCGCCGGGCAGCATAACTCACGACCAGAAAAAAGCGCACCTGCTCTCCATTGGATCTCTTTTTGTCTTTGTTACTTGTATTATTCTCTCCTTCACAGGACATGCTCTTGATTTTCCGATCATGCATTTCCTGAATGCTTTCTCTGGAAAACACTCAGTGCTCGATTGCAGCCTTGTCTTTCTGGCTGACAATAATCTTAGCTGCGGAATCTTTCTATTATCGTTAATCTGGTATGTCTGGTTCCGATCCAGCGAATTGCAGTACCGCTGGGGAATATTGATCGGCACTTTGGGCGCAGCGTTTTCGGGGATTTTCAGCCGTGTGCTTCAACTCACGCTGCCCACTCATCTGCGTCCCCTGCACGACCCGGAGCTTGCCTTCCGGCCGCCGGAGGGAGTCGACCCAGTTACGCTTAATCACTGGAATTCATTTCCGAGTGATCATGCCGCTGTATTTTTCGGCCTGGTGGCAGTGATCTTTTTTTCAAGGGCAAAACTCGGATACCTGGCGTTCGTTTGGTCAGCCCTCGTAACCCTCGCCCGCAATTACTTGGGTTATCACTACCCTACAGACGCTCTTGCCGGGGCTGCGCTCGGCGTATTTACCGTTTCCTTGGTGCAGGGAAGGTTCCGTTTAATTGGATCCCGGCTTCTATCATTTGAGAAGAACGCTGCTCCCGCCTTCTACATGGTTGCCTTTCTCGTCAGTTATCAAATTGCAACGTTGTTCGACGACGTGCGGGAACTGCTCGCCATGCCTTGCATTCAGGCTGTTTTGAAACGTCTGCTGCACCTTTAGCACTAACGGCGCGAAAATTATGTTTCTGGAATGATTCGCGTCTATTCGCCTGATGGAGCCTCAAGCCAAGTATTAAGTATTGGCAAAATACAGAAAGTGTCATGGCGCGACACTTCCTGACACACTGAAATTGCCTAAGTCGTTACTATTCAGGCGACAATCGGGTTCGAGTCGATCGGCAACGCAGTGGCCGCCTCCCTGTGGGGCTTCACTCGGGGGACGCACTCCCTCGCCCTTCCGCTTCCGGCTAACCCACTCAACATAATTGTCATTGGGTTGAGTGAATGGAAAAATGGGCTCAATCCTGCTAAGAAGTATTTATAGATTGTAATTTTTTTGCTTAGGGTTCGAAGCTTCTTAAATCAAAAACATCAGGCAGCTTCTTTGGATCGTTCGTTGTGAATTTCGATTCGTTTGATACTTAGGGAGTGCGACTGCGCACCCCCTTTATTGTTCCACTTTAAATAGGCGTGACTAGCCGCCGCCGCCGCCTATCTGCGTGCGCTCTTCTGGTCCTTCAGGATCGGTAGAGGGTTATCTGGATGCTGGAGATCCGGCTTCAGGTCGGTCGAGGCGCCGCCCGGGAAGCGCTGGATGTTCGGATACTTCATGATCGACTTGTCGAAGTCGAGGATCACCGGCTCGATCAGCGCCAAGCGCCCAGCCATTGTCCTGGCCCGCATACCTTCCCGGCGAGGTCGTCAGCACACGCGCCGGTGCGGCGCCGTTGAAGGTCATGTCGTACTTCTCGTACGGGTCCATCGTCAGGTTGTAGAGTCGCGCCGATCGCACCCAGGTTTGCCTCTGCGCCCAGCCAGGAGTCCTTCGCCGTGTAGAGGTACTTCCACGCGATGTGGACCCAGGGTTCCTTGGGATCGCCGCCGATGTCGGCGCGCACTCCCTTGAAGGTCTCGCCGTCGATGTAGATCCACGAGTTGCGCGCCGAGTGCGGCGCCTTGCCGAGGATGTAGGCGCTGTTGTCGATGCTGTCGAAGTAGATCGGCTTGCCGTCGTTGCCGACCCATTCGTGCGGCGGCGGCGTCAGGCCGACCATCGCGGCGAGCGTCGCCCAGGCGTCGATGTGCGACATCATCTCGTCGTACTGCGCGCCCGCCGGGATGTGATTCGGCCACCACATGATGCCGGGCACGCGCCAGCCGCCTTCGAACGGACGAGCCCTTCTCGCCGCGGAACGGCGTCGTGCCGGCATCGGGATAGGCGTCGAGCCAGGCGCCGTTGTCGGCGGTCACGATGACGATCGTGTTGGGTGCCTCGGCGCGGATCGCGTCCATGATCCGGCCGATGTCGGCGTCGAGCTCCATCAGCGAGTCCGAGTAGTCGCCCGAGATGCGACCTGCCCGCGAAAGTCCGGCGCCGCATTGGTCGGGTTGTGCATCTTGAGGAAGTTGACGTCCATGAAGAACGGCTTGTCGCTCGTTGGCGTGCTGCCTTGATGTAGTCGACGGCGTTGGCGGCCTGCTCGTCGTCGAAGGTGGCAAATCGTCGTAGGTGATCGTGCCGACGTTCTTGGCCGGCTGGCCGGCCACGCCTTCCCATTCGCCCAGGTTCACGATTCTCGTCGTAAATCTTGGCGAATTCCGGATTGTACGACGGGAACCAGGGATGGAACCACTTGTGAGTGTCGTTGTAGGCATAGACGCCGGCATAGTAGGCGGCGAAGTTCTTCATCTCGTCGAAGCCGTGCTCGATCGGATAGGACTCGGGCTTGTCGCCGAGATGCCACTTGCCGGAGAAGTAGGTCGAGTAGCCGTTCTTCTGGAAGAACTCGGCGATCGTCGGCGTCTCCTTGCGGAGATAGTTCTCGTCGCCCGGGGCGACCACGATCGACGAGCGCCGAGCGGATCGGAATGCGCCCGGTGATGAACGAGGCGCGGCCCGCCGTGCAGCTCGCCTGGCCGTACCAGTTGGTGAAGACGGCGCCCTCCTTGGCGATGCGATCGACATTCGGCGTCGGATGGCCGAGGGCGGCGCCGCCGCCCGAATAGGCGCCGAAATCATTCCAGCCGGTGTCGTCGGTCATCAGCATGACAGATGTTGGGTTTCATATCAAGCCGCTCGAGCTCCACCCGGCGGTTCAACGCCTGGCCTTCTGGCGTGTCGTTGCTGGCGACCGGCTGCTGCTCTCCGGTACCCAAGGTTTCCAGCCGCGCGCCGTCGATGCCGCGATCAACCAGGGCCTGTTTGATGGCGTTGGCCCGATTCATCGACAGCTCTTCGTTGTACGCCGCATCGCCGATTGAGTCGGTGTGGCCGGTGATCCTAAGCCGCCACTTCGGAAAGTGCTTAAGCGTTGTCGTGATATCATCAAGTAACGCGTTGGAATCTGACTGAATCACCGCCTTGTCGAAATCGAAATGGATTCCGTAAAGATCATAGTGCTGTTTGGTGGCAAGTGCCTGCTCCATGGCGTCCTTGCTGTAGGCCGTCGCCGTCTGGGCAGGGGCCATAGCTGGAAAGCTGAAACAGAGGGTCATGAGGGCGACCGCGGACGACAGCAGCCGCAGACTTCCCGTACTTCGCGGCGATGACTTCTTCCTCGTCGCGAGCGTGATTGTTGGAAATGCGTGTTTTTGCAATTTCATGTTTGGAGATGTTTTGGTTTGGGGATCTTCGGTTTGGGAGACTCTTTGTATCAGACGAAAGTCGATCTTGTGAAAGGCGGGTCTCTAGGAGGCGATTGGGACTTAGCTTGTGGGAAGCGCCGACATTGCCAACAGCTCGTGCTGTTGCCCGGCCTTGGCGCAGACGAGCATCTGCCGCGCGGTTGTCAAAACGGACAAACCGTACCTGACTATTATTGGTTTATATTTCATTAAGTGTTGGAGATGTAGCGTCGGAAACGCTTAGTTGTGAAAGAAGCTTTATTGGATGTCTAGCGACTAACTTGCGCGCTCTCTTCGGCCATCACACAGCGAAATCCGGTATGGGACGATCCGGTGTCAGGCGGCGTTCCGCGCCTCGCGCTGGGGCGATAACTTTCGCAGTAGGAAGGGTTGCAGAGAAATGAGCCGCCTTTTACCACGCGTTTGGGAGAGTAAGGATCACTGGGATCATAACCCTCAGCGGCGCCACCAGGGTCGCGGCAAACATTTTTGCTGGCGGCCTCAGTGGCTAGGTCGACTCGATACCAGTCACTGCACCACTGCCACACATTGCCAGCCATGTCGAACAAGCCGAATCCATTGGCAGGAAAGGAGCCTACCGGTGAAATGCCTGCGAAACGGTCCTCCCCGGTGTCTTCGATTGGAAATCGGCCCTGGTACGTATTGGTCATAAATTTCCCGTTGGGCCTGAAGGTATCACCCCAACCGTAGCGCTTAGATTCCAAACCGCCGCGGGCCGCGAATTCCCATTCAGCTTCCGTGGGGAGCCGTTTGCCGGCCCATTGCGCATAAGCCACCGCGTCATGCCACGAGACCTGAACGACAGGATGATTTTCCTTTCCCTCGATTGAGCTTGACGGTCCCTGGGGATGTCGCCAGTCCGCGCCCTGCACCCACCGCCACCAAGCCGACAAGTCATTGAGCGGAACAGGTTGAGAGCTGGGAGTGAAGACCAGTGCTCCAGGCGCCAAGGCGCTCTCGGCAGGCTTGGGAGTACCGGGCGGAAGCTCTTTCTTTAAATCCTCCCAATCAATTTTACGTTCCGCCGTAGTTTGGTACCCGGTGGCCTCGACAAATCTGGAGAACTCCGCATTGGTCACGTCATGCTCATCCATCCAGAAGCCTTGGACTTGAACCAGGTGGGCAGGCCGCTCGTTTGGGAAGCTCTCTTTCTGGTTGGTGCCCATCACAAACGTGCCGCCCGGGATCCGAACCATGCCAGGCGGTGTCTTTCTGCTAACCGGGCTCGAGGGACATTCACCTTGATTGGAGGCGGCAGCGTTGGCACCGGGCATTATGGCGCTTGAAACCACCACCATAGAGGAGATCCCGACTATTCCGGCCAGCCACCAGGCGAGTTGAGCACCATTGGAAATCGTGGCGTTTCTGCTCCAACCGAGTTTCAATTCTTTCATCTTTGGAAAAGGCATAACTGACAGCCCGACAAAGCCTCGTCCTCTTCCGGCTTGGAATTTCGCGGGCTAGACAAAATGGCTACAAGGGATTGCAGAGATTACCGGATGCTGCTGCCGGCTGTATATTGTACTTTAGTACGATCCCAGACGGCGCAATTGAAAACGAGAGAAACGCCTGTCCTCGAACGACATAGAAAATGCGAAGGCCCGGATCCCGAATGATCGCTTACCGGTCATCACGATCACGTTGGCGAGGCCGCTTTTGGCCTTGTTTTCTTCGGCGAACGCCAGAATCTCGCCGGTCATGTCGAGACCAAATGCTTTCCCAGTCGCGCCGACACGGCGAGCGTAGAGCAATACATCAATGCCTCCACTTGAACCGAGATCGAGTACGATTTCTCCGGGTTTCAACCCCGCCGGTGCAGTGGGGTTGCCGCACTCTAGAGAGGCTTTGATGGCATTATCTGGGACCTCGCCCTCTTGCGGCGGATCGTAAAGATTCGAAGTAATCGGACCAACGGACCCATCCAGTCCGGAACTGTCGTGGGCGCAGCAGGAATTGGCATCGCCCGTAGCGACACGGAGGGCGGCGTTTCCATATTTTTCTTTGACCGCTTCCTTAATATTTTCTGGGTGCAAAATTCTTTTGTTACTTGCAGATGAGAAAATCCCCGAGAACTTAGATGGCCGCCGCCGCTGGACTGAACCTTTCCGTTTGCTCCCGGTCTCATCAGTGACGTCAGAAGAAAAAGAACTGAGGCCTTTACATCATCACGACTGGCACTGGTTAGGCTTTATGGGGCTGACGAATCAATGCTGCTGTATGTGCGAACTAACTACGAGTAGTACCCGGGCGAGATATTCTAATAACGAAACTAATGACATCCAGGTACATCTATCCACAGAGATGGATTCGACTGGAGGCCCCCAACTGGGGAGCATCATCGTTCCGGCCGTTGCCGAGCCTCACATTGTACGGATCCTCTCCAGCTTCAGGCCTGATTCTAATCCCACTTCCACCTGAGATGACCGGGCCTTCGAACACTCGTTTAACGGCTGGCAGGAACGCTCGACAATAGTTCAGGAGATTGCTCCATCCCGAGCATGGTCATCTCGTAATATTCGTTCTTGCTGTATTAGCCCACAACTGAGCCGACCAACCCTTGGACAGCCTTAACTGACGGGCCTTCCCAGACGCAGATTCCTTAGGAATGATCTTTTGTCACGCCGCGAATGGGAAGTTTAAATTCTGGCGGAAATTCGTTCTTTGAAGCCTCTGTCTCGGCCTTCTGAAAACCGGCGGGATCATGGATGGTGTGGATGGCGACAACGCGCATAATAACAGTTCCTTTAAGGGGTGGGAGTTCAATGGCGGGTACGTCGAAGTTCATCAGGCCGAACAGCTTGGGGGGGCTTAATGAAAATGCCCGAATTTCGAACAGTTTTCATTTGCAAAGTTTGACCGTCCAAATGACGGCAAATCTTGATTTCCACAACTATCTTTTACATTGTTCTCCAGAATAAAAGGATTACTTTGCGAATTGCATAGAGAGCAAGCTTGGGCTGAGTGCGCAAGCTTGTATGCAATATAGAAGTGTCTCCGAAAAGCGTGCGTCTGACTGTGCCGTAGGCGCACGTATTGGAGACAGTACTGCCAACGCGTGGGTGATAAGACGCCGGGACAAGCAAGTAGCACAAATCGCTTCACACCGCCCTTAGGCGTTCGAGGCCAAGGGACAGCGACGAAACCAACGCTGTGCGGGAAAGCGACCTTTGTCGAAGTTCCGGTGCAACAGGATGAACTGACCACGCCCACCCTTGTTTAGCCGAACGATAGCTTAAAGAGAAGGATGACTAGGCATTTGCCTCTCCTAAAGGGAAGGATCTCTGAAGTTTGCCTATCGAAGAAAGGGAGCCCAAGCCCAGCTGGCTGCGCTGAAACTGCAAGAGCTAGCTAGCGGCATTCGTTAGGCGACCTTATATCAATGCCTGGAAAGTCCCATTTTCAAGAAGCTGGATCCGGTCGCCCTTCTCCAATTCGATGATGCCGCTATCCGCATCAAAGCGCCATTCTCCCCGCCCGATCAGCTCGGCCATGTGCTCCAGAGTCTCATCGTCTCGGCATAGCATCGGCCCGACCAACACGCGAATTCGAAACGCTTCAGCTTGCTGCGCAGAACTCGGCCGTGGGCCGGTGAGCATGTCGTTTGCTTCGGGGGGCACGCGATAAATTGTATTCGAGTCGGCACAAAAAGGGAATACCCAAGTTCCGCAAGCCGAACTGCTACCGAGCATTACAATTCTCCTCAATGTATTAACGTCCTTGGCTCTCCTGGCCTTTCACTTCGAAAACAAGCCATTTTCAGGAGCTAGGAGCGAAACCGGAAGTTTTAAAAGAGCCAAATCGAGCAGGCGTATTGAGTGATGACGTTAAAGAGGTGCAGGCAAATATTACTAGACTCGATATAGGCACCTTTTGAGTGCGCAGTGACGGCTGCAGTTCCGAGGATCGTATACGAATCGCCATCTGGAACTACCCCCCGAGACGTTATCGCTCCCTATCTGGCCAGTAAATCTGAACGTGGCTGGTGCTTTGTCTGGAGTATGTCCCTAATAATCTTACTCCGCCCTCCGACCGACTTGAAGATATACTTCGCGATAACCGAGAAGGTAAATCCACATACGGAAACAACTTGTAACAAATAATGTTATTTTTATAATCATAAACCATCGATAACAGGATCAAGTACAGGCTGGTTGTTGAGGGTCTCGGCAAAGTTTACGACGGGGAGTCTGGAACGGAAGCGAAACGCCAATTTCAACTCTTCGTCAGAGAATCAAAAAAAAAGCGTTCCAAATCGGGGTCAAGGCTGATCACCCTGTTCAAGAATTATGCGATCATCAAAGAATATCAGGCTCCTGACCGGGAACCGAATTCTTGAACTTGCCAGTCATCGTCAGCCCCAACTCGACTGTTGCGGCGCGTCCGCACTCCCACCATCGACGCCGTCACCATGGCGGCAAACCGACCAAGCAATAATTTCTGTCCCCGTCTGCACTTAGGAGAACTCTCCATTGTTGGGTTGCACCGACGAACTTTCTGGTTCCGAGTAGTATGGCGAATCCGTGGCGGAACAGACGGGAACCGATTGAGTACTACGAGCTGTTGACGGAGCGAAAAGGAAGACCGGTCGAACTGGGCGCGGTTCAATGGAAGTAACCTACAAAGAGGCAAGTTCCTTTGGTGGGCCAGCGGCGGATATCTGGCGAACGCCTTGCGCGCCGCATTTGTCCTGGATAGCTGCCTTCCAGCGTTCCAGCACCGCCTCGAGTTCCGGCAACCGGATTGGCTTGCTGAAATAGTCGTCCATCCCTGCCGCTAGACACCTTTCGCGATCACCGACCATGGCGTTAGCAGTGACGGCGATGATGTGAACTGGAGGTCCCCCGTGGAATCCCTGTCCTGAGCTTCGCTCCCGCGTCCGGATAGCACACGTCGCTTGAAATCCATCCATTTCTGGCATCTGACAATCCATGAAAATGATATCGTAAGGATTTGCCTTGAGTGCCTCAAGAGCTGCAAAACCACTCGCCACGATATCTGCGCTGTAACCGAGCTTTCGCAATAGACCCTCAGCAACTAGTTGATTAATAAGGTTGTCCTCCGCCAGGAGAATTCGCGTCTTCGCGGGGAGCGGACTCGGACTAGAGGAGTCTCCCCGAGCGGCAGGCAGATCCGAATTCGTACCAATGTCCTCGACCGGAGGATCGCTCATTGAATTCACTAAACATTCAAAGAGGGGTAACTGCTTGACGGGCTTGACGAGGTATCGATCGATACCGGCCACTTCCAAATTTTCCGTGCTGCGTGCTTGCCCAAAACAAGTCAAGGCCACGAGCTTGGTGCCGGCGATTGCTGAGTCAATCTTGATCGCGCGCGCAAGAGTCAATCCATCCATCGAAGGCATCTGGACATCCAGTAGAGCGACCGTGTAAGGGTCGCCATCTTGTGCCGCTTGTCGTAATTTCAGCAAGGCTTCCGAACCACTTGATGCACCATCCGCCCGTATTTTCCACGCAAGAATCTTACGGCACAAATTCTGCAAATTGGTCACGTTATCATCGACAACCAGTACTCGCAGGATGGCAAAATCGAGTCCGTCTGTTGTCGTTGCCTCAACTGCCTGTTTTTCAAACCGGGCTGTAAACCAGAATGTAGACCCTGCTCCCTTATTACTTTCTACGCCGATTTCTCCCTCCATCATCTCCACGAATCGTTTTGCGATGGTGAGCCCTAATCCACTGCCACCAAATTTCCTGGTAGTAGAATCGTCGGCCTGACTAAAGGCCTCAAACAGTCGCATTTGCGCCTCGGCCGCAATGCCGATGCCGGTGTCGTGCACACAAAACTTCAACACCATATCTCTCGTCGATTCGCTCTCTTTTTCGACCGAGGCGACAACCTCGCCCTGATCAGTAAATTTGATCGCGTTGCCAATCAGATTGGTGAGAATTTGTCGCAAGCGGCCGGCATCTCCACGCAGCTGAGTTGGAATCCCTATTGAGACGGCATTGACTAGTTCAATCCCCTTGCCGAATGCGCTCGCGGCTACTATGTCCAACGTGTCCTGGACCGTTTTGACCAAATCGAAATCTGCCACTTCCAGTGCCATTTTCCCTGCTTCGATTTTCGAAAAATCCAAAATATCATTAATGATCGCTAGAAGTGTGCCCGCGCTGAAACGAATAGTTTCGGCGATTTCACGTTGCTGAGCCGGAAGATCGCTATCGAGCAGCAAATCGGTCATCCCAATGACGCCGTTCATCGGTGTCCGAATTTCGTGACTCATCTTGGCGAGAAACTCACTCTTGGCTTGGCCCGCCTCTTCCGCTGATTTCTTAGCCAACTCCAGCTCATGGTTGGCCACCTGTTGCTCCCGCATTAACCGCTGAGCCGTTTGGCGCCCTGATTCTGCTTCCGCTTTCGCCAATTGAATGGCAAGGACCCGTCCGCCGATTGCGCGGCAAATTAACCAGGCTAGAAACCAAAACAAAAACAAACACCCGACGCCGAAAATCAGCATGCGTTGCCAGTTTGCAGAAAGGTTCTGCTCCATCTTGACCGCCAAGGCCTGGGAACGGGCACGGGCCGATTCCGCAAACGCCGTTAGGGCAGTATCGATGTCATGGGAAACCACTGCCAGATTATCCTTGAGTTTCTCGCGATTCCGTCTCAGCAAGAGAGTATCCCGCCATAGAGTATAAAGCCCGCCGTTTGCGACTAAGATTCTGTGATGCTGCTCGTCGACGGTGAACCCCTTGCCGAAGAGAGCAGTTTTCAAATCCTGAAGTAGTTCAAGTTGATAGTTTATCCGATCCAGTGCCGGACGAAGTTTGTTATCCTTCAGATTGGTGAGATTATCGACGTTCTGTTCGCCATTAAACAATTCAACAACGCGGGCAAGATCGGCTAGATCGGTCTTGAATTCATTCAAACCATGACCGTCTTGTGGTGCTTGCTGCGTGAGAATCAGGGCCAGTCGCGCTGCCTCTTCACCTTGTGCCGTCCGCCAGTTTCTGAATTGAACCGCCTCCTGCAATCGTCGTCGGCCATCCTGAAGTTCAGCTTCGTTGCGCAACGCAGCAACGTAGGCGCGCACCTGGATACGCTGCTGCAACAAGTTTTCGAGGTTAACATCGTACCTGGCGCGCCATTCAAGTGCTTGCTTTTCCACTCCTGACATCTCATTAGACATCTCCGCCAACCGATTAAGAGCCAAAGATGCCGAGGCGTCATCCGTCGACCGTGACAATCGGCGGGCGACTCGGACCAAACTCGTAACAGCGCCGGATTGTTGCGTATATGGAGTGCCTTCATCGAGTGCCGCTTGAATTTGCGTTCTCGCCTCTATGGCTAGCTTGAGGATTTCGCGTGTTGGTTCGTTAAGATGCTCTTGCTCTTCTTGAAGGCGCGTGCGGCTGTTCCGCATCGCCTGGAGCTGCAAACCATTCTGACCGATTATAACGGCGACCATCACAAAGCCGACACCCCCGAGGAGCCGTACCATCCATAAAATGCCTGGCCCTCGTAAGATTGTTTTCATGGAGCTTCACCCTTCAACAGAGTTGTGATGTTGGACCACTGAAATGGTACGAAACGGCCTCCCTTAAATATTGTAGGCCAGACTCGACGACTCGCCTGATGTTCCGAACGACTTAAGTAAAGAGGCTCTCCGAGGCCAATATCAAATTGACCCAAGCCTTCAAGCGCATCGACGATTCCTTCGCGTGTTGATGATCCTTGAATTTTCTCGAGTGCAAGCGTCAGGATCCGGGCATCGATGTACCCCTCGAGATCGACGAAACCTGCTGAAGCGGAGGGATCGATAGCCTTAAGATCAGCTTGGTATTCGCCCACAATAGGAACGCTATCATCCGAGGGAAAGGGAACAACTTGGGTAACAATAATGTGAGCGTCTGTCCGCCCGACAGCGTTGGCGAGCGAGTTGCCACCGACAAATGAAACGTTCAGGAATAGCGGATTGAGGTCTAAGGCACTGCACAGCCTGATAAACTTGGCGCACGGTGCGTAGGCACCGGTCATCACCACAGCACGGGGTGGTTTCCTTGCCATCAAGAGGTCCGCTACCGCGCTTTCTACGGCCAGCGTGTTGCCCACGTAGCCGACATGCAAGATTGTTTTTGAATCTATAGAGCCATGACGCCGCAGGGCAACCATCCCCACGGCAAAGCCGACATCGTCGTATTCATCCCTTTGAGTGAAAAAGGCTATCTCTTCTGGTTTCAGTCCAGCTATGTCAATGAGAGCGTCGATCATGGCAGCGGTCTCTTCGGCATAGCCTGCGCGAAAGTTGATGACGTAGCGGTCCGCCGGAACATTGCGCAAGATTGGACCTCCAGAAGAGCACCGAAAAGCAGCGTCCTTTGATCGTTGGCCAGCGGCACGGCAACGGCTGCTGTAGGGGTGCCGACGGATTGCCAATGACGGCAAGAACATTATCTGTTTCAATCAGCCGCAGCATATTGGACCCGTGCGGCACCGGTTCGTAAGCATCATCGAGTGCGATGAGTCGAAGCTTGTGAGCGTGCACGCCTCCGTTACGGTTTGCGCGTTCAAAGCCTGCGAGAATACCCCGCTGCATGTTTCTGCCTAGGTCGGCAGCGTTGCCCGTTAATGCTGTAGACATCCCGAGGACGATTTCGCCTGGAAAATCGACGCCAACGGCCTGTACCCCTAGGAGGCCGAAGACAAGGCAAAGTAGCAGAATTGGAAACGCAATCGTACGCCGACCCGCGCACGAGGCGATTTGTCGGGGCCAGCCCGAAAAGGCAGCGGCTTTGAGACGATTTGAAGATCGAAAAATTAATTGCAACATTTACGGCTCTCTAATATAAATACCATATTTATATATAAATACCATGCCCAAAGGCTGATCGTTCTGGGCCTACGCGGAGTGAGGGAGCTTGGGAAAGCCTACCTGAGCCGAAAGGCATTGGGGCAGACGGAGGAAGTAGCGATCCTTCTGCCTGCCGCCCATCGTCGAGCAGAAGATAATGATTTGATCTTGGCCGGCTATTGGGCCTTCCTAAAAAGAGGTTTTTTGAAAGCCAACGAAGTACAATGACCGAGACAAGATAAACACTCTTGACGAAAGCGATCTCAGCAGGCAAGCGAAGGAGCAAGGGGTGGCACCGGAAGTCTTGAAAGACACGGCAAACTAGATCATACGGCCAGGGAAAGCGGTCCGAGGGCCAGATCAAAGATTCTCTGGTGTTCGTCAGTCTTGTAGTAGTACTGCCGCTTCGGCGTTGCGCCGGCTATGATCCCGATCTCGCGGTCATTCAAACCAAACCGGCGGTAGAGTTCTCCGGAGTCGCCGTCGTGCGCATTCGGAGATGGTTCGCGTTTTGCCCCAGTCTGGCATAGACCGCTGATCGATTTCGGCGTTGGAGATCGCCCTAAACACTGATGATTCGGATGGTTCAGAATTGAAATTAAGGCTTCTTTTTCGAACTCCGGCGAGTACATGCTAGCTGACCTGCAGCCAGTTGGTGCCATGGGCCCCGACCCTTCGGCCTACAAACCTCACTGAACAACTTCCATCTTGCTTGGTACAAAGCGGCCTCTTCTAGCATGTCTCGCAATAAAAATTGCGATATCGATATCGGATGCTTAAGTCGCTGTTAATGCAAGGAAGTTGATCTCGTAGATCCAATCGCCGGGCCGCGCGAAATCGACAAGCTGTGCTTTTTTGGGCTCTACAAAGTCAGGCAGGGGGGCAGAAACCGGGTGCACCGGAAGTCTGGAAACGCCGATTCCCCGACGACTCAATTTGGCCGGCCCAATCTTTTGGCAACTGATTTCTTTTGCGCTTGCACTTCGGTTTCTCCGGTGAACGTTAGCTCGCTTATTTCACTCACGCTCTCCCTTCGGAATAGACTGGATTCTTAATAGTAAATTCCAAGGTCACGACTCGTCGATGCTTGATCGTTCTATCGCTGCAAGCTCGATCTGGAGATCGGCCCTCTTATTGATTTGGCCGATGCGACACCAAGCGCCCGTTTCTAGAAGGGCTAAGGAGGAAAAGATGAATTTCATACTTCCTCATTTCGTTATAAATAGATCCATCTCTCTCGGTAGAACGAGCTTCAATTATGAGGATCAGATTACTTAGTTTGTTTATGCTTTTGGCGCCTTTAACGGTCCTTGCTCAATCCATTTCAATAGGCCCGAACGGGGTTCGAGTGGGCGAGGAGCAGCATTCTCGCGAATGGTACCGGCAGCACGGGTATCATTGGTATAATGACCGCTGGTACTCGGCGGAAGAATGGCAGGGGATGCGAGGTAACGTACAAGGTAACGAGAGGCAGCATTCTTCCGAATGGTACCAACGCCACAATTACCATTGGGCTAATGACCATTGGTATTCGGAGGAAGAATGGGAGGAGTACAGGCGGCACCATCGTCACCATCATGACGACGACTCGGACCCTAATTAAAGGTAGCAAGGGCAGCCCGGCCCCCGCGATTTTGCCCGGTGCAATAGTACCAGAGCCCGGCGGGCTGAACGGGAGAGCATGAGATAGCTCTTTTGTACGGCGATCGGCAGATACTTGGCGGAATCTTTGTCGGTCACTCCCTCGAGATTTACAGAGTTAGCATAACGTTTTCGTCCAAGTTTGGCGTTTAAGAGAACGCCTGATATGTGTGCACTCGAACACATATGACACTGCGAGACATTCAAGACCGCCTCGAAGAGCTGACCGGCTTTCCGGCAATTGGCCGGCGTGCATGGAGAATTTTCATTGGAGACAATGGCTTCGACGAAAAGCAACGCGTTACTAAAAGCAGCATACTCTTTGGAATGCATCGAAACACCGGCTATGCGCTGGGTGACGGCGCCGTGGACTTCTGTCTCCCTCCCTAGGACAACCGGGGAACAATCCATTCGCCCGGTCAACTGCCACATTGAGCCGCTCGACGGCTTTCGCGTAGTTTGCCTGGGCGTAATGCCAGAAAGGTTTTATCGGCCAGTTGTCTGAAGAGCCGGACTGGCCTAGCCGCTCCGCTTGTCTCCACTAAGCACTGGGTCCCTTGCTCAATTACGAAAGAAACCGACCACTAGGCGAAGCCGCTAGGCAACGCCCGAATGATCGGGGCCGTTAAAGGAAGCCGCGATCAGACTACCTAATGGTCGGAGGACGACAACTCCCTGAGATAAACCAACATCAAGTCCTTGGTTCAACTGAAAGGCGAAACATTGCGGGCCGAGGTAGTTTGTTTGTCTCTAGATATGGTGATTATGTAATTAATGCCTCAGTCATTGCGAGAGCTAAAGCGTTTCCGGCAACAAACCGACGTACAGAGTCACCCACCCAAAGGCCCCATATGGTAGTTTACATCTTTGTACTAGATCAGAAACAGATCAAGGTCTACGCGCCTAACCTCGACCGAGCCCTCGACTACGTACCAAAAGGTACGCCCCTTATATTAGCCGCTATGTCCAGCGGGATATCTGGGCGGATGAGGGGATTCTCTGGAATACTCCTTTGCGACTTCTGAAAATCCCCTGACCTGACCGGCGGCGATGACTAATCGACCCCTCGCATGAAGACGGTCAAAGATCGTGGTCGTTCTCTGGGTACGCCTGCAAGGATCCGACGACCTCTTCAAACGGGAACGTCCCGTCGTGAGGCCGCTTTGCAGGTGGCAGATTACCGTCTGGCGGCCGTAGCGCGGATCTCGGCTGGTGTCTAGGATGGCGAAGGAGCGGATGAATCGAAGTGGCATGCGCCGGTCTCGGCAAACCTGCATGACCAGCTCTTTCTGCTGGCCGGTACTCAGGCTGCGATAGCCCTTCTGGGTCGCCCTAGCCTCTTAAACTTTTGCAACACCCCGCATTTAAATCGATCTTGTTCTTCAGAAAATCGGAAATTGCCTTTAGTGACGGAAATCTCTGGACGGTCATCTTGTCGAGCAGCCGGCACTGGCTCACCGGGATCTGCGCACGGAACCCCAACCGGCATTGTTTTCAACGGGAGCCAGCACGACTTCGCTGTCGATGCGGCGGGTGACGCAGCCTCTTTTATCTCTCTTACGCCCGGGCCTGAGGCAATCGAAAGGTTGGGGTTTGCGGAGCAAAGCGGCTTTCGTCCGATCCAGACTAGGCGCGATACGGTGCCGACCGATTGCCTAGTTGTTCCTTTGAAGAGAACAAGGCGCTGCTTCGAGAGCATCGTAAGAAGACTTGGCTCTGAAAAGAATCGGCAAGCGACCGCTAAACCCACGATCACACATCTAATAGGGCCTCGGCCCGGATGGAATGCCCAGGATGTCGCCAGCAGTTTCTATAAAGCCTTCCGGCTCATATTCCATTACCACCGTCAGGCGAGTGGCGTCTGTGCCCAACGGCTGAAATGTGACGGCCCTCGCGATTCGCGGTTCCATCGACACTTTGCCAGACAATGCTCGGAAATCTGCTCAATGATCCCACCGAAAAACTGGAAGGAAAAGCTGAATCTACTGAACACCGCCCTCTTCAAAGGATTTTTAGTTGGCAATCACATTTAGGCTACTAGAGCAGAGGTGGTTCGATATTGCGACGATTACCGTGACGGGCTGTCGGACCTACAACCAAATGAAGTTGCAATGTTCCGTTTCGATAGAATCTACGGCCTTCTCTTGTGAGAGAATCCGGTCCGAGCCCGTCGGAATGAGGCCAACGATAACTCGGATTCCTTGGTGGACGGCGCTATAACCTTTCTTGTGGTTGTACAGGAATTCGCGGTCCATGACATCAATGGCTTGGTAGACAAGGAAATGTTGGCGTGGAGCGCCTTGGGAATAAAGTGACGACGGCCCACCAGTTGATTGTGTAGATGCTCTCGTGCGACAGCAGACGTCGGATGCCTATGCTTACGGCGACCGTTATTATCATCGGCATCACAATATCATAGTCGCGTGTCATTTCGAAGATCATGCTCACCGCAGTCATTGCGGCGCCGTTCCACCTCGGACCATCGCCGCCATTCCGACCATTGCGAGGGCCGGAATACTTAATTCCGGCAATGGGAGAATCGCTTTTGCGAGAGCGCAGAAGGCGGCTCCGAGAGTCGCTCCCATAAAGAGTGACGGTGAAAAAATACCCCCTGAAGGTCCGGACCATCCGGGCGTCTACCGCGAGTGTCGCTCGGATGGCCGGTTTTTTCCCGGCATCCGTCCCACTGAGCTCCAGCGAATCGCATCGCCATCCGGGGCGTGCCGCTGGCCGAGGCTAATCGTTTCGCTAGTTTTGCTCGATGAAAGAGTTGTCGAACCGCGAGTTTCCGGAGCGGCTGTAGCCGCAGCATCCATCTCCAAGGGTTCGACCGCGTGAAACGGCAACGACGAAACCGCTGTGTTCGGCCCTGTCTCTCCGGGAAAAAAAACCCTGACACAGAAGCAGCGCAGAGAGCACTGGCCGATCTAGCGTCGGAACTTCGCCGCTTGGTAGTCCAGCATCTCGGTCTGCGGTCCTCCTCCCCATAGAATCCGAATTGCCTCGCGCTAGTTCCTTCGCTGCCTTATGTCTTTCATACACTAATACTATACTCTCCCAAGAACTCTCGGCACCCGTGAACGTCAAACAGGTCAAATCATTTCGTGTCAAGTGACGGCCTTCAATTATAATTCAGGCCCAAAAAATGCCGACTTTATTTACCTTTAATTTTCGCCATTCTGATGAGACCGCTGCTGTATGGCAGTTTTTTGATCATTGGCTTTCAATTAGCTCTCCTTAGACTAAGATGTAAATTCAACCCCTTCACGAGCGGCGATCTTCCAATCGAGATCCATGTCTTTATGTGGACCGGGAGGTAACGTTATGGACAAAAACGTAGACCTTAAAGTTATGCCAAGCGAACATAGCCTTCCCCTCGAAATTGCTCCTAAAACCGAAGAGAAGAAGACCACATTAGAATTCGAAGATCGGTTGGGAGCGGCGCTTGATAAGCATCCGAAACCTCAACACTTGATGAAGCCGATACACGCCATCGAAGGGAAAATCCTGGAGTTGCCCAAAGAGGCGACAGAATCTCTTAAACGCAGAGATGGAGCAATCAAACCAAAGCCAGCGGGAAATTAAATTCGGCTGCTTATATCACTCTGCACCTGGCGCAGCAACCGACTGTTAGCCGAGGGTTTGGTAAGTCTTTTTAGGACTCTTTGCCGTGTTCAATGCGGTGATCCCCTTTAGCATAGTGGCGTTTTCTCAATCCCTTGCGGGGCGGGTCTAAAATCAAAGGTTTGTTCAGCGATATAGGTGGCTTTCTTTCTTGCCCTTCCGTTCAAGTTGCGAATGCCGTCCAGCTGCGAGATTTGCACTTTTCGCTAGACTTTCACGCGTGAGTCGATCAAACGCCGTTTTACGCCGACATATCCAGACCCCCAGAGTCTGTTTATTGCATGGCGGGCCCGGGGCCGTGTGGGTCCCGCAGAGTCTTGCCGATGTGCGTTGCAATTTATCCCAGGAGTGTACGCGGAACGGAAGAAATGCTGCGGGTTTAATCTGTAACGAAGGAATTTCTAGAGAAATTTCAATGAACTCGTGTTCACCGCCACTCCCCTTTCACGAGCCATTGCGCCGTTAGCGTTAGGAGCCGTCGCAACCACGCTCTTAACTGTAGCCGGCCATATTGTTGGCTCTTCTTCGTACAATTCGATACTCCGTTCCATTGTGGGAACGTACCGAGAGCCGCCTTGCGTGCCAGATCTAGAGCGAGCATTCTGCTAAGGTTTTCATCTATTATTTCTGATTCTTTGCGCTGGGCGGATTTTTTAGAACTTCAACGACCACTTCGCCCAAGGGCCCGGGAAATAGGGTCTTCACCACTTGTTCCCGGCGCTGGTTTCGTCATGTCACTTCTCCGTGGTGGCAGAATAACGCCGGCGCTCAGGGGCTGCGCGATGACGCATCCCTTGGAGCGCGTGGTTAGCGCGGGATCTGAATTACGTTGTAAGATGTTCTTGTCGTCGCAGATCGCTGTTTCGTAATCCATTGTCTCTACTGTGAGTCTAAAGCCTGGACCACACTACAGAGTCAATTGGCGATTTCGCCTCTTTGCAAATTTGGCTATTCCCCTGAACAGGACGAGAAACCAGTCGGTTTGTCAAATAACAAACAACCACCGAGCAAAGCCGTAGACTACGCTTAGCAACCCACCAAGAACCAAGCGAAAGTTTCGTACCCGTTTTTCTGCAAACTCTGTTAAATCGATCTCTTCGTCTGGACGACGAGGGGTGAGTGCTAATGTTTTCGCGTCACGGGATTTCATGGGGCGAAATTGTATGACGTACCAGCAGCGATGCATTAAGCGACCGTCCAACAAATGCACGGTATTCGAATAATATGCCGCAACTTCCTTGCCACAAAACGCGCACTTTGCTCTTTGGTAAACCATTCGTCGGTCCCCCCTCGATTGTCTTTACCGTAAGCCTAGCGCCTGGACCGCACTACAGAGTCAATCGCCGATTTCGTCTTTCTGCCCTATTTTTGTTCGTACCTCATTAGTGACAATGTGCGAGCGGGCCTTTAGGTCTTGATGCCATCTCGGAGCCCGCCTACGAACTTCTGAGTCCACTCATTTTGTGGGCATGGTTCCCAAGCGATTCCGCAACGTTTCGCCTAGCTGCTGCCCAGGCTTTTGGAACCATGTCTTGAATACCACCACGGTTCGTGGCGTTTAAGGTCATCGGATATCTCTTGCAGGACGGCGAGTACAAGTATATGAGCCTTGTCGCCGAAGTCGAGTCACCTTCGCACCGCGAATATCAGCGTTGCATCGTGCCGGTTGTATTGATAACCGAAACCGAACGTCAGCGGCTTTGGTGAACTCGTAGTATAATATTGGCGAAGATATGGTTGGTAGAGCGTGGACTGCGCTTCCGAAGGTATATCGGCAATCGGGATGGGTGTGGGCGCGGAGCTCGGTTTCGGTGGTGAGACAGAAATATGCTGGCCTAGTGCCGAGGCGGCGCCGGAAACGAAAGCTAGAATAATGAATAAACCGATTCGAATTACTCGGTGCATACGGGCAAAGTCAGAGTGGACTTGGGCGCGGGGAACTGGGGGAGCTTGCTCCAATCCTTATTATTTTCCCGTCGAACTGCGGCAACCGGTAGACGTTGGCGCGCTGCGTTTCTTTGGGCGCTGGCCAATAACCCCACCATGGGCGTGAACGACATGCGTGCGCGCGTCATCTTTTGGCATCACTGGAACAAGACGCCCTTGATAAGCTTCGGAATGACAGGAGTGATCTCTACCTGCACGTTCCACTCCTGTCCGGAGATCCCGGATGCACCGGCATATACTGCACCGCGAGCTGAACCTTAACCGGCAGGCGCCCCAACTTCACCACCTTACCCAAGCCGAGCCCGACGGGGACCGTCCAGACGTTCCCGGACGACCCGTTCCAGTCCGCCAGGATATTGCCCGAGTATCCGATGCTCCAGCCCTCGCCGAAAAAGAGGGTGGCGATGGGTTGCAGGTTGAGTTGGTTCGTGTTTAGCCGGCCGTGCTGCCCGCCGATGGACCACCATTGCTGGGGAAACACGCCAAGGAAGAACTCCTTCGTGAGGTAGCCTGCGACCACACTGGGTCCGACCTGCCACTTTCCTTGGCCAGTGAACTCTGATGTCGCAGTCGGGAAGATAAAGGTAGGCCCGGCTCCGAGAACCCAGTTGCCCGAGTGCGCAGGCGACAGCAACTCCACCAGAGCCAGATCGCCCATCCCGGCGGCACGCGCGAATTGGCCGGGGGCCGTCTCGTGCGGGACGATGTTGTAGAACGGCATTACCGGGCGCGTGATCAGGTTCCAGTCTTTGGTCAGGCTCAGTGGCAGCACGGGCTGGAAATTCCAGTTGTTGTTCCATTGGCCGTTGCTCAGCTCGAAGTTGTTGAACTGATTCGAGATCGACCAGAGGCTGCTCACCGGGTTAGTTAGTTGCCGGTTCAGCTCGCTCGACGAAGTTTCTCCACTAGGCGATTCGGTGAACGCCCCGTAAGTTAAATCCTCGCTACCCTGCAAAGGCCAGCTGAGCGGAACGCGTGAATAACGAGCAAAAGGAATCTGCGCCTGTGTGGTAGTCGTGAAAGCCACCGCGCAAGCGAGCGCGGCAACGAGTCCTTGTCGGTTTGTCTTTTTCATTGGCTGGGTTTGGTATGATTTTCGTGGGCGGTGTGTACTTTCAGGCGCTCCGGGAAGTAGGGGCGCCGTTGATTGCGTTTCGAGTGGCTAATCAAGTTTTTGGTTTGTCGATTCGGTTTGAATCCTGTTGCCCGTGTTCGCCCGTCGGCTTGAAATACACGGTCGAGCCATCGGCATTGGCTTCTGCGGCCGGCGTGATAGCTCTGGTTGCCGGGTTGACGAGGTATTGGGAGCCAATGCCTGTCAAGCGCATGATCATCGCCGAGGTGAGGCCGGTGTAGGTAAGTAAAGGCGGTGGACGTGTCGAGATAGCTGATTCGCCGCTAAGTGGCGATGGTGCCGCGGGCCGTTCATGTGTCAGCCCGCGCATTTCACCCATCAAGCCTAATCCTTTCCTTACTTGTCCGCGTTGTCCTTCATTTCTTGCGCGGCCTTGCTTTCCTCGGGCCGAAGCTGTGGCGGTCCGAGTTTGAAATCCACTTTGCTGATCGTGCCGGTGAAGGGGAATGGCACCTGGTAGTCGGCGTCGTCCACCGGCGTGCGCGTGTCGGAGCCGATGTCGAAGGTCTCGTCAATCGTCACAAGGGCCGGAATGGTATGGTCGATGCTGCTTGTTCGCGACGTCCTTACCGTCCACCCTGAGCACGCCGGTGCCACCCTTGGCCATGCCGGGCCCGTCGTACTTGAAGTCAAATTCGAGAGTATGCTTACCCGGAGTGAGTGGCTCCTGCCCCTCCCACCGAACTTTCTTAACCGCGAGGAGGTTATAGGTGAAGACCGGCTTGCCCTTGAGCAAATAGAGCCCGTAGCCGCCGAAGCGGCCTCCGTCGGTGACGATCATCCCTTCCCCACCACCGGAAGGAACCTCTACATCCGCCTGGATCGTGTAGGACTTGGCGAGGATGTTCGGTGCGTCGCCGTTGGGCGTGCCGGTCAATTCGCCCGCATAGGGGAACTCGGTTCGCCCAGCGGTGTAGCTCGGCTTGGGGGTCAGAGCGCGCTGGAGGAGGTCATTGTCCAGAGGGAAAACGTGGTATTTCGCCGCTTCCACGACGAAGAGCTCCTGCATTTCGCGCAGCTTATCGGGCATCGTAGCTGCAAGATCGTTGGCCTGCGAGTAGTCCTCGGCGACGTGATACAGTTCCCACTTGTAGCCGTCGACCACGTCAGGCATCTTGGTCAAGCCCAGCAACCACGGGGGTGCAGGCGGGGTCGTGGAGGCCATCCAGCCATCGTGATAGATGGCCCGATTGCCCAACATCTCAAAGTACTGCGTGGTGTGGGTAGAGGGGGCGTTGGCCTTGTCGAAGGTATAGGCCATACTCACGCCTTCTATGGGCTTCTGAGCGACCCCGTTCACCATCTTCGGTGCCGGGATGCCGGTAACGTCGAGGATCGTCGGCACGACGTCGATGAGGTGGTGGAACTGGGTACGAATGCCGCCAGCGTCTTTGATCCGGTTTGGCCAGGCGATGGCCATACCCTGCCGGGTGCCGCCGAAGTGGGAGGCGACCTGTTTCATCCACTTGAACGGCGAATCAAAGGCCCAAGACCAACCCACCGCCATGTGGGGAGTGGTCTTCGCGGAGCCCCAGACGTCGTAATACTTCAACTGATCCGCAACCGGCACGTCGATGCCCTCGAGCGCAGCCAAGTCGAAGGGCGTGCCGACGGTAGAGCCCTCGGCGCTCGTGCCGTTGTCGCCGCTGATGTAGATCACGAGGGTATTGTCGAGTTTACCCATGTCATCCACGGTCTGGATGACCCGACCGATCTCATGGTCGGTATAGGCGACATACGCGGCGAACACCTCAGCCTGGCGGGCGAAGAGCTTCTTCTCATCGGCCGAGAGCGTGTCCCACTTCGCTAGCTTTGCGCCGCCGTATTCGGGTTGGCCGTCCGGCCACGGCGTGAGTGTCGTGGTTGCAGGGATCACGCTGAGCCGCTTCTGATTGGCAAAGATCTGCTCGCGCAGTTCGTTCCAACCCATGTCGAACTTGCCCTTGAACTTATCGATCCATTCCGGCGTGGGCTGGTGCGGCGCGTGGCTCCCGCCGGGAACGTAGTAGAGGAAGAAGGGCTTTTCAGGTGCTGCCGCGTTGAGCTGTTTGAGATACTGGATGGCGTCATCCGCCATGCCAGTGATCATGTTGTAACCGGGCTTGTCGCGCCAAGGAAAGATTTGCGTGGTATTGCGGAACAGAAATGGCGTCCACTGATCCGTCTCGCCGCCCATGAAGCCGTAGAAATACTCAAAGCCCATCCCAGTCGGCCATTGGCCAAACGGTCCGGCGGTGCTGTACTGATAATCGGGTGTGTTGTGGTTCTTGCCGAACCAGGATGTGGCATATCCGTTTTCTTTCAGGATTTCGCCGATGGTGGCGTTATCGACGCCGATGATGGCGTCGTAGCCGGGATAGCCGGTGGCCTGTTCGGCGATAACTCCGAAGCCGACGGAGTGATGGTTGCGACCGGTAACGATCGCCGCCCGCGAGGGGGAACAGAGGGAGGTCGAATGGAACTCCGTGTAGCGCAGTCCCATTTTCGCAATGCGGTCCATGGTGGGCGTCGGAATGACGCCGCCGAAGGTGCCTGAGATCCCGTAACCCTGATCATCCGTCATGATTAGCAAGATGTTAGGCGCACCCTTGGGTGGCACGATGTTAGGCGGCCACCACGGCTTGGAGTCTTTCGAATTGAGGTTGATCTCGCCGCCGAAAACAGGCGGCGAATTGGGGATGTAATTGCCGTCGACGGTCGTGGTTGCGCTGGGCGAACCGGGTCTGCCGGTGATTTGCTGGGCGTTGACCGATTCAGCCACCAGCAGAAGGAAGAGGCAGGCCATAGCCAATAGTTTGCGGTTATATTTCATTAGTTCCTTCGGGGTAGTTTGACGGATGATGTTTGTTTAGAGAAAAACGTCTATTTGGTTCGAGAAGGTTCATTTTCACTTGGGCGGGTAACTTCCGGCTTGTCTCCAGAGATCACGCACCGAAAACCTATATGGGACGACTTATTTGCCAAAAATCCACACGCGATCCGGAAGCCTTATTGATTCAGCGGGTATAGCTTGCGCGGGGGCGGTGCAGCTTGCTCCGGGCACGGCCAAGCAATAGAGGGAGCCTATCTATCCTGATTGGCCAGCACCAGCAAAAACATTGCCCGTGACCGGCCTTTCAAGGTCAGCGTCCAGAGTTTCCCACATGGTGCCGTTACCTGTATAATACTGAGGTTTATTAACTTTCCCATCACTCTATCAATAGGTGAGTCTCCCTCCCTCTCAGCTCGGGCCTGATCACTTAAGTTCTGTAATGACTATCAGCTATTCAATTCTAATAGAATTAATTCCATTGGCGACTGAATCCCTGCTGACCACGGATCGGCAGCACTGCGCCTTATCGATTACACCGCCGGCGATCACCAATTATGTCGACAAACATTTTTGCTTCGGATATGGAATCTGGTGCCCTTCGTCGCCCTGTCCCATGACGATAGGATGCCGAATACCAGTCCATACGAAGCAGTCTAGCTAGAACAACTAAGCAGCTACTCATATGAGGATTAATTGCCTTAGCCGTTGTGGCATTGCGTCACAAGCAGTCGCCATCTTTACCGGAGAGCCGAAAAGATTTCAATATGCGTTCTTGATTGCCTCCTATAATATGAACCTCCTTGTTAAACTGAGCATAGTAACCATTCTTTTCCTTCCATCGGTCGCAGGACGGGCTGGTACGAGGGAAGAGGCAAAGGTGGTTGAACAACCATCAGTCAAAACGACTGAACCCTGGGTAGTCACGGTCGGGGTTCCCGGCTGGCTGGTCGGGGCCAGCGGGCGCGTCGGATTTCACGGCGTCAACCCCTATGTCAGTGTCCCATTCGGAGAAATTCTCAAGCATATCAACGTTGTTTATTCGCTGAGCGGCGAAGTTCGAAGAGGGCGCTTTGGTGTCCTCGGTGATCTTCTATACTTGAACGCTCAGGCCGGTACTCCTGAGCGTTCAGGTCTGGTGTCAAAAGTGGATCTGGGCTACCAGCAATTCATCGGCGAATTCTTTGGTTCTTATCGACTCATCGAGGGATCCCGCGGTTGGCTAGATCTGCTGGCTGGGTTTAGATATACCTATCTCGGCAATCAGGTGGGTTTACAAGCCAACAATATGGCCATTGATGCGGCGAGTACCCAGTTGGTGGACCAGTTCGCTCAACAGCTAGCCACACCCGGATCAGACCTCCGAACTCTCGTCGATCGAAACATCACTGATAAGCTAGGGGCGCTTGATGGGAATAATCCTAAACTTCCTGTAGGCCCCGTTGCCACCGACCAAAAGGACAAGATAGCCGCTTTAGTCCAACAGGTGATCGAAAGTAAGCACCAGGAGCTTTCAGATGCGATCCGCGCGGGCGCCCAAGCCAAAGTCAATCAATTAAAGGCCGAGCTTTCAAACCAAGTCGCCAAGCGTGTTACGAAACCGCTGGATCGGAGTTACTCGTTTTACGATAGCTGGACCGATCCAGTGATTGGTTTACGAGGGCGATTTAATCTGAACAAGGCGTTCTATCTCACGGCCGAAACCGATGTGGGCGGGTTCGGAATTGGATCCGACATAGCCGTGCAGGCTTACGCCGCATTAGGCTGCCAAATTACCCGTCTCATTCATGCCGAGGTCGGTTATCGGTATCTTTATGACGATTTCCGCGATGAAAGCGCCAACGACTTTCTTTATCAGGTATCATTGCATGGGGCACAGGTCACCGTTGGACTAACCTTTTAGACGCGGCGCTTTTGGGCACCATCCGCCACACGTCAAATGGTAGCGAAGGCAGTTCACCACGTTCTAGGCCCAGAGGATTTCATGATCTTTTTCAAGGACGCGGGAGAAACGGGGTTGATGACTGAGGTGGTCACGGCAAACAAAACACTAATCGCGAAAGAGCGTCACGGTCCTGGGCCCCTCGCCGCCATCTGTCAAGGCGCGCAACGAATTTTCTAGAGGCGCCTTCTCCACTTGGCCCTGAACGCTAGCAATGGTACCCAAGTTGTTTAAGCGTCGTCGCTACGTAAGAGGAAGCGCTCAAAGAATATGCCGAGGCGCCGCAGATTCGCCGTGAACTGGCAGAGAAAAACCCCGAGGCCCGATAGATCCGCCGGCCTTCTCATATTCTTTGCGCGCCTCTTCCGATTGGCCCTGATCGGGATCAAAAAAACCCACGTTGTAAAGCGTAGTCGTCGATCGATCACCTGTCTGAGCAGAACCGATGATCTTCACATTCGCAATTGGTCGCCCGCGAAGCCGAATAACGGTCTCCTTCACGATTGCGGCATGAACTGGGGCTACAATTGCCAGAAGTAAGATTGTCAAGACGCGACTCTGCGATGCGGAGTCCCGCATCGCCCTGTCGATATCGCTTATTATTTTTTCCCAGTTTGTTTTGGTCTCGATCGCTTCGTGTGTCCGCCGCATAGTCGCCTGCTCCAATAACCACCGGAGACACGCGACATTATTCTCCTTAACTCCTGGCGAGGTCTTCTCCAAGCACGACACCTGAGCAGAATTCACCTCGGAACGACGGTAGGCAATCTTCAGTTTGAGTTGCTCCATTTGCGCGCTCGAATTCTGAGAGTCCTTGTGTGCTCGCCTCAGGTCCAGCAAACGAGAAATCGCCTGGAGACAACTGGCAATTGGCTCGCGCGCAATCAAGCTGGCGCTCTCCGGCCAGCAAGGCGAAAAAGGCGTCCGATGCATATCCGATGACACCTCCGATAAATCTATTCAGAAGAGGGAGTAATGTTTTAGGTGATCCGTGTCCTTCCGAAGATCCATATATGAGATTCGCTTCCCGCCGTAAGCGGTCTTGGTGTAAGGCCTTGCACGCAAAAAAAATAGATCGAGAGCAATGAATTGCGGCTCCGGTTACTCGCCAAAAAAACTATCAACGGATGTAAAAGCGTAATAGTAACCGGAGATGGAACTCTAACGAGAAAAGTTGCCGCAACGGCCCGCCACGTGAAAAGGAGAGATAGACAAACCGCTGTTGTTTCCGCTTACTATGTCTATTTAGAAAAGCCGGCATGTTAGGATCTGAAGTCAAATGCCCTTGAGAATGAATGTAGCCGCACTGAAATGCGGCCCAGAATCGGGTAAGCCAATTCCGCGAACTTTGCTCTGCGGGTTCAGCTGTCGCTGGAAGGAAACCGGCCATCGGACAGGACCTGCTGCGGAGACGTCCAGATGACCGGGTCAGCGGCACTTTGCTACCTCTGCCGTATTTTATTCGCTAGTTGAGATTGGGGCGGACGCCCGAAAGGGAGAACCCGGCCACTCAAAAGAAACTGCGTCGATGAGCTTGGCCTACAGACAAGAGTCTTCCAAACTTCTCGCGCCAGGCTTCATAAACTTGCGACTATTAGTGCTACCACTAGGGTAAAGATGAGTACGACTACGGATACAATCATCCACAAGTGCCTGTCATAGTATCCATGCATGATGGGATATAGGGTATGTGGGGATTTTCTATCACAGCCGCGCCCAATCTTAAAAATCTTTTCTTGCGTAGGTATAAAGGAATCTCAGATCTCCCGACGGACTATCAATCAAAGTAGAAAAGGAAAGCTCGGCCGCCGATCGGGGTTCAATCTCGCGATCTGCTGAACACATTGGCTCCGCCTTATCCTTTCCAAACGCCGCGTGGGGCCCGGCTTGCCGATGCGTTAGCGTAATCGAGGAGAGAAATACAAGGAATTAGCCGCGCTTTTTGGTCAGTAAAATCGGTTTTGTCCAGCTTGACAGTCTCTCATTTGCCGCGCAACGTCAGCCCCGAATCAGACTCGGCGAGTAATATCGTGATTCATGCCCAAACCTCATTGGTCGTCCTGGCAATCGTGTTCTGCAGCGCCATGTTAGGCATGCTGCTCAGCCGAATTTTGCCGCAAGATCACTTGACCGATCAGACGAAAAGCGTTGTCACCGTGTCGATGGGAGTGGTCGGGACTCTGACGGCTTTGGTCCTGAGGTCTGCTGATCGCTGCGGCCAGCAGTTCGTTCAATACCAAGAATCAAGAGGTTATTCTAATAGCCGCCGATGTGATCCGAACTGGACCGCCTGCTGCGGCGTTATGGCCCGGAGGCGGAGGGTTTACGTGATCTGCTGCGCCGCTATACTGCGATGAAAGATCCAGGACCTCTTCCCCGAGGGGACCACCAAGCTGCCCAACGTAGAGAATCCTAGGACCAACGACTGCTGGAAGAGTTGCAGGACAGGCTGGTGGCCTTTGATGCGAGCAACGCTAACCAGCGCTGGCTGCAGCGCAGGCGCTACAACTCGTCAGCGACATCGCGCGAGGCACGATGGCTTTTGGTCGAGCAGAACACGATTGGGATCGCGACTCCGTTGCTGGTGGTGGTGGTGTTCTGGCTGACCCTCCTCTTTTGGAGCTTTGGCCTGTTCGCGCCGCGTAACGCGACAGCAATTCTGGCGCTGTTCCTCTGCGCGGTCGGTCGCGGGGCAATCGAAATGGTGCAGGACCTGAATGCGCCTTTCCGGGGAATCATCCGGATCTCCAGCAAGCCGATGAAAGACGCCCTCGACGAAATCAGCCTCAAATAGGCTGCGCGGCTCTCGGAGCTCACGCGACTGAGCGAAGCGACCGGACTTTCGACGAGTTCGTAATTCGCTCGCACCCACCGTCCATAAATTCAATTATTTAAACGTGACCAAGCATCCCTTAGTATACCGCACTCCAAAGCAACCCAGTAGAAGTCAACATGATCGCTAAAGATGTGGACTGCTAACCAGTTTTTTTGAGTGGCCTCGTTGGCTATTTAAGCCGCCTTTGATCAATAGCAGGACAGCCCGCGTTGTGAACTGGATTTTCGATTACTTAGATAGCAAGACAACATATCTCAACTCGCTTGTGGGAAGGCAATTCCAAACCGGGAACAGTACGCCTCTAATCGATGCGGGTCAAAGGCTCCATCAAGTGGGAAATCCGTCAACACCGGGCCAGTACGATGTCCTTTATACCGTGACCGCTTTGAAGCTAAGAGCTGTATCCTTTCAATCGACCGCTCCATCAGTTGTTTATTTAGGCGTCGGTAGATCTGGCCGAACACTGCCAACGGATCGGAAACCAGTTCGTGGTATTTAACGTCAATGAATCGCTCGTTCAGTTCGGGATGAGCTTCTCGAAACGAGGTGATACTTTCCATGTGTTCGGCCAAACTCCGAACCTCCCGGATCCTGATTTGCACACGATCCTCCGCAGGGGCGAAGATCCCCTCCAACATCTCGGTCACTTTGATCGCGGATCTCAGCACATCAAGTGGGTTACGATGGGTCTGGACGACTACTGCGTCCGGGAACACTCTCAGAAGATGCTCCAGACTGTGCACATGATCAGGCGATTTTAGAATCCACTGCTTAGTAGGGCACGACAACTGCAGGTATTGCAGGAAGCGTCTCTGCCAGGCGTAAGCCGGGGCAAAATTCGCTTCCCGGAGAAACGCTTCATAGCCAGGAATGCGGCAAAGCATCGCGAACTCTTCGGATAACAATGTGTAACTATGAATTGCTACACATTCATGCGGCGTCCAGGCGCGCATCGGGTAAACCGAATTCGCCCGCGGCGCCAACCTTCGGAAACACCACAATGAAGCCTCGGCCTTGCGGACCCGCGACTTGACTTTGTTCCTGGTGCGGTTGTGATCCGGAATAGGAAACATCACTTCCCAAACTCGAGGCACTCGATTTTCGGCGTCTTCCGCCAGCAATTCATGAAGAAAAGTCGAACCGCTCCGCGGCATCCCGGTGATGAAAACGGGCCGTTGAATTTGCGAATTTTCCAACGCTCCAGCCGCTTCACTCCAAAGCCTGGACCAGTCGCAATCGCGTCTCGAGCAGTTCTCGCAAATGCACCCGCATCAGAAACCGACCCAGCGGGTGCAGACCGGCTTCAAGGTCGAGACTGTTGGCCAAAATTGAAAGCGCCGACTCAATGGGCGGATCGCCAAAATCGTTTAGACGAGTTCGGCGTCTGGCCTCTTCACACAGCGTTTCGCCTTTTAACGGCCATAACTGACGGCTCAGGCGATCACCCAGGCTCCTCCGCCCTGCTTCCAAACTGCGCTCTTCGCAAATCATCGCACTCTACTCTTAAAATTTGAGCACGACTGTAACCTGAAATCCATGTAATGACAGTTGATAGAGGAAATTGGTATCGCGAAAATCGTCATAAAGATACCGATAACCAACCTCGGCATGAATGATACGGGTAATTTGGCAACCTAGTGCGGCGTAAGCCGGTACGGCTATGTCGGATCCAATTCCGAACCCGCCAGCATCGGTTTCAGCGGTCAGGTAGAACGCCTTGCTCAGATTAAATCGCCTCGTAAACCGATCAAGGGATCGGTCCAGGTATCGTAAAACGAATAGCTCCGATCCAACGGTTTCGTAACACGCTTAGCGACTTGGTTTGAAAGCTCGCCCTTTAATTCATTAACTTTGGCTTGGGCGCGCCGTTTGGATCGCATCTGCAAGCTCCTGTTGCTTACTTTCGATCACCTGTTGGACTAAAGCGGATGGTGAATGCCCCGGTCTCTCACAAAAAAGCTGGCAAAACGGCGCCTTCTCTGGGAGCGTGTTCTTATGAGTAGGTCCCACCGCCCAATACGGAGGCGATGTATCCCCCCGGCCCTGCGAGCGTCCAGAAAGTCCAGATCGCCCTGCGAAATCACGGCTACTATGCTGGCACTGTCGATGGCTTTCTCGGTCAAGATACGGCGATCGGAATACAGAGGTTCCGGGCCGATGATTACCAAAGAGTGGCACCGGTCATCGACCGATCACTTCTGGTCTTACTTTAGAATAGCAGCCATAGGAAATACGCACGCCAACAGTCGCGTACAGGAATGAAAATTTTAAAGTTGTTTCGAGTGACACTGGGGTCGATCGTAATCGGGTTGACGCCTTCGGTTGGTCTCTCTCAGTCCGAGGCGACGGTCGAGACCTCAGGACCTCTTGTTTCGCTCGGCTTGCGCCGTTCCGAGACCATGCTCGGTACCTTAGGACCTATTACAGCGTTTAGAGTGAACGCTTTTCTCGGATGGGCGATAGAACTCAGGAATGACTCCGATGCAACATATACGGCTATCTATGCCATCAATCAATGGGCCGGCTTAAGAGTCGTTCCTCCTCATAGCACCGTTAGAGCCGGCTATGTCCAAGGAAGAGAGATTCCCACTTTTTACTTCGCACCAAAAGTTGGTCGGTCTCGAGGTTTCTCCACCGCGAGACCAGCGGATTGATCAGCGTGGCGCTCAACTTCCGCCTTGGGCGTCTTGTTGCTCATTGCACTTGTTGGTTGATTAAGGCTAGTTCGTTTTCGGAAATAACTAGAATCTAGTTTGACCGAATCAGTAAGACTCTTCTGTCAGCACGACCTTGCCTCGGAAACACATAATAGATTGTAGCAGTATAAGTCAGGACGACAGGCACGCCGATCATTGCAAAATACAAAATAATTTGCAGGGATTTTTCCGTCGAGAACCATTATAGATGTTTAGGTCGTTAGCATGGTTGGGTATCGAGAAGACCATGGTCGGATAAACGGCGGCAACGAACAGGAGCATTAACGACACGATCGAGAGACACGAACAAATAAAGGCCCGTCCTGCGTGCCCTTTCTTCGCTTCGTGTTGGGCTTGGAAGGTGACGAGCAGGGAGGCGATGAAAAGAACGCCTAGGATCAAAGGGCGCTTGTGGAGCGCTGCCTCAATGTGCGGGCACTTAAGAATGGTAACTGCATTCAACACCACGAAGCAGATGAGATAGATTTGACACCGTGCGCTTTGTCCATCCAATGAGCTGCTGTTAAAGCGATCCGGTCCGTTTTTAGGGTGAGGTAAAGATTGGTGTGCATGGCAAAGAGCGCCACGGTTGTGACGCCCACGAAGAGCGAGTAAGGATGCAGCAGGGTGAGGAAATTGCCTTGAAAATCGAATTTGCCATCGAGCGGGCTGCCCCAGACGATATTTCCCATCGCCACCCCGATGAGCAAAGCTGAAGCCACGCTGCTGATCGCGAAGGCCACATCCCAAGTCTTCCGCCAGCGTTTTTGGGGACGCTGGTCACGAAACTCAATGGCGACCGCGCGAAAGATGAGTGCGAAGAGCAGAAGCATGAACGCATCGTAGAACCCGGAGAAGACAGTCGCATAAACGTTGGGAAAGGCTGCGAACAATGCGCCGCCCCCGGTCGCCAGCCAGACTTCGTTCCCGTTCCAAATCGGCCCAATGGCGTTTAGAAAAATACGACGCTCCTTATCCCCTTTTACAACGAGCAACAGCGCGCCGACGCCGAGATCAAAACCATCAAGGACCGCATAACGGGTAAACAGTACACCGACCAGAACAAACCAGATCGTCTTCAAGTCCATGGTGGTTATCCCTTCGCCTGACGGCCGCCTTCGAGCGAAAGTGGTTGCCACTTTTCAACCAGACCTTTTCACCGCCATCGCTCGGAGTCGGACCCCGTCGGATTAGCCTGAAATTCCTACGAGCGCCGTCCCAATCGCGATCATTAAGTGATAAGTCTGAAATACTACCTAACATCACCCCCAGACCTATGGTCATCGGCGGGAATAGGAAGTGGAACGAAATCGTGAGCCGAATTGGATCCGAGACAGAACTTCGACGTTCATACTTCGTCTTCCTCTTGCTCCAGCGTTGGGCGATTGTTGGTTATGTGTTCGGGTTTGGACACTTCCCCCCCCGCGAAATAGTGGGCGAGCGCAAACCTTGGCAATTGCACGGTAACTTTCAGAGAAGACCTTATCCAACATTTCCAGTCGAGCGCGCCGCGCACTTTCTTTTTTGGAAGCTAGGCAGTTTGCTGAGGTAATTCCCGCGCAGAGCCACAACGATGATCCCGGAGAACTTCATGCCCCGCCACGCTGATCGCCTTTGATACTCGAAACCCCGCCGCTCAAGGTCTGATCGATGGCCGGTCACTCAAAGCGGTCCTCGTGCTGATGGTTGCCACTTTCATTCCTGGACCCATTCTAACAGAGCGCTTTCGCACCTACCCGACGGTTGATTCAAAGTATCTATTAATACCAAGGTCCCCACATCTCCCAGCCCATGGCCGCCTGCTGGTTCATTTCGGCGGTTGCAAGTTGATCCTGGGTCAGATTGTTGGCCAGACGGAGCTGCTGATATTTTTGATACTGTGGTGGGGTACCAACAAAGATCTGCCAGTGAGCCGGGTCCGCGTAGACGTAGTAGTTTTTCCCATTCCGTTGCACCAACGTCACTTTATCTGGCGGGAGAGTCTTGAGATGTTGCTGTCGCTGGGGAGTGTTAGCAATAATCGTTGTGAAGCCTGCGGCGGAGAGCAGGCTCTCTGTGTGTTGCGTATTTGCGCATCCAACAGCAATCGCTAAAAGCGCGATGGCGCCGACAAGATTTAAGCTGGCAAATATATATTTCATAGCTTTATCTCTCTAGTTATTTTGGGTTGGTTAGGCGTTTATTTATGGATCGATGGTTGTTGATTTGTCCTAGTGCGGTTTGTCGTGGTTTAATTGTTCCGCAGCCGGTTCGACTGGAAGGCGAACTGGCTCTGGAGGAGCGACCTTGCCTTCGGATGTCAGTGGGAAATGCAATCGATAAAGAGCGCCGAACATGGCAATGGAATGTCACTCCATATTCCCATGTGACCCCAGATAATGTCCTTCGGAACACGCACGATCCAGCAGGGCACCCTCGCATTGCCGGTGTAGACAAATTGCCACCGCCACCAAAGTTCTCGTCCCGTAGGTGGGCGGATGACGCTCGGGTTATAGTTGGCGTCGTGGCAGAAGCGATCTTCATGGCCGTCGTTCCGCTCGCTCGTATAAAAGGTATTGTCTTGCAAGTTGTGCCGTATATTGGCTTCAAACGCCCGATTGTCCGCGGCTTTCAGACCGGGCGGCGGAACCGTCTCTCCCAGGGGAACGACGTGAAAATTGACTAGGTATTTGTTGTTCCCAGGCGTCTGCGTATAGAACTCCCCTTCAGACAGTCGTTGTCCGCTACTGCCGGGCACGGGCACCTTATCCCAATGGAAACGAAGATTGAATGCATTATAGAGTCCCGTGCCGATGGGAAAGTACTTCCCCGTGGCTTGATCATTTTCGGACTGGAGAATGATCAGAAGGGGACGGTTTTCCGCAACGGTCGTCCCCTGTTCAGCGCCGGGAGATCGTCCAACGTAAGCGTGCCGTTCTGCGTCGTACTTGTAGAGATAATCGAGTTCCGACATCAATTGCCGGCTGCCGATAGAGCTATCAGCCGGATTAATCGCCACGGCCATGTCCCATGGACTACTATTGCGTGAACCGTCGCTGCTGGCATCTAGGATGGAATGCGAAATTGTGTTCTCGAGCACCAATCCGCCAAAAGAATGTCCCAGCAGCACGCAATGGTGAAACTCCTTCCCTGGCGCTCGGGCAGCCAATGCGAGTTCGTTGACGGTAGCTAGGCAGGCGTTTTGCGCTGCAACTTCTCCACCGGCGCGTTTGCGGCTCCAAAAAGTAAATAGATTGAGTCCTGGCACTGTGATGTCCCTGCCGCGCCACGCAATGTAAACGCCGACCACATCAAGCTTTCGTCCGGTTACCTCAGGAAAGCGCGATATCGTATCAATGAAGTGCTCGAAGCGACAGACATCGGCTGAATTTGCGTCATTGTGCCAACCATGAATATAGACGAAAAGCAGAGGCCGAGCGGCTTTGCGAATCACGCCGAGTGCAGCAGCACGTTGTGATCACCGAATTCAATAAACGCCAATTTATAGCGCCCGTCCTTGGGTCCTCGTACTGAGTTGGGTGGTTCAGCCGATGTGTTCGGGTGATACGGCCCATAGGAGGCGCAGGTTGCAAGTAGGAACGGTACCACAAGCGCGAGAATTTGAATACTCAATTTCATACATAGGTATCGTTTCTGCAGGCTACTGGAAGGAAAGGATCCTCAACAGAAAATAGCTGGCGGACGTCTTAGCAAAATCTGTCGAATGTTCTGTTAGTTGAGTACTGGATCAGAAGAATCAACGCGATTTGGCTAACAGTTTCCAGCCTGAGCAGAATTGCCCGTTTCCGTTTTAGTCTCCCGCCATGCTCATAATAGCGACGCCGGTGATCTTACCCACATGCATCTGCGCAAACCATCGAAGCGCAAAAGCCCTTTATGCCGTCCTAACCTTGACTGACTACTTTGGGTCTATGTTTCATTTGGTGTTGGGGTTTGTTATTCGGAGTGTTGTTTGCGTCAGAAAGGATCTCTCTCTTGTGAGGAGAGAAGGTTCGCTTCCAACCGATTGGGAGGTTGCCAATTGTCTATCCTGGCCGAAGGTGGCGATGCGCTCCCCGGGTGGTACCAACTTCGGGCCGCCTTGTTCGGTGGCTGCCCTGCAGCGTGAAATTCATGGTGAATTTAGCTTATTGTTGAAGGCGGGCCGCCCTTGCGAGGGCCGCCCGCCCCGTGACATCACGTTCGTCTCAGGCGGCTATTCGCTCGCGTGACCAGCCGCTTGCACCTGCTTCAAGATCGCATCCAGGTTGTAGGTCGCCGGGGCCTGCAGCGGCGGGAACGTCTTGTACGACATGAGTTCTTTCTCCCACAAGAGCTGGCCAATCGGCAGCATGTTCCAGTCGTATTGATACGCGGTCACCGGGCCAGCCAGCGCACCGCCCAAGCTCATGGCGCTCTGTTGAGCCACTCCAACGGACTGCTCGAAAGGGTCGCGCTTGATGTTCTGAACCAGAGTCCAGTGGAAGGGGATGAGGGGCATGATCCAGCCCTCCGCCCCGGGCTGGGACATGTTGTAGTACATCTTCCAGTTCTTGTAGCGCACCGCAGACGGCGTCGAACCAGAATAGTAGAAGAAGTAGTCACGCGCCGACTTCTCCGATTTGCCTTCGAGATAAGCAACCTGGTTGACGCCGTCGAGTGTGGTCTTGACGATGTCAGGGTACTTTCCTTCCTCGATCTGCTGCTTCAGATCGTCTCCCTTGGGGCCACCTGCGATTTCGACCAACGTGGGCAGCCAGTCGAGCGCGGCGAACAGTTGGTTCTTTACCGTACCCGGCTGGATGTGTCCCGGCCAGCGGACAACGCATGGAGCGCGGTAGCCGCCTTCGTAGGCCTCACCTTTCTGACCTTTGAACGGCGTGACGCCGCCGTCGGGGAAGGTGATCGCCTCGGCGCCGTTGTCGGTGGTGAAGACGATGATGGTATTGTCCAGTTCGCCCATGTCCTCGAGCTTCTTGAGAACGTAGCCGATGTTGTCGTCCATCTGCTTCATGCCGGCTTCGTTGACGCCCCAGTCCTTGCCGCCCTTGGCGCCCACCATGTTCATGTATTTGTCCGACAGCATGGTCACAACGTGCATGCGCGCCGGGTTGTACCAGCAAAAGAAGGGCTTGCCCGTCTTTCTGGGATCGTTGCGGTCCAGCCAGTCAATGAGGTGCGAGGAAATCTCCTCATCCACCGTTTTCGAACGCTCCAGCGTAAGCGGCCCCTCGTCCTTGCCCATCTGGTTCTTGGCCGTGCCGTCGGGCGACTTCATCCAGAGGACATTCCGCGGAGGCGTGAGGCACGCGCCGGTTTTCGGGTCAATCGCGCCCGCGACTGGGGGGATTCCGGGAATCGGCTCCTGAATGCACGGCGGCGCGATGTCCTGCTCGGTCGGGCTTTTGTTGATGTCCAGGAAGCTCACCTGCTGCATGGCGTCCAAGTGGTAGAGATAGCCCCAGATACTCCTGGAAGCCGTGTGCTGTCGGCAGCGAGTCGGGATGGTCGCCCAGATGGTTTTTGCCGAACTGCCCGGTGTTGTAACCGAGGTCCAACAGGAACTTGGCCAGGCACGGAGTGCCGGGTTTTAGATAGGTCGGGCTGCCGGGCAACTGCGGCGGGATCATGCCGGTGCGCAGCGGATACATGCCGGTGATGAAGGCATTGCGCCCGGAGGTGCAACTCTGCATAGCGACGTAATCGACGAATCGCGCGCCCTCCTTGGCGATGC
Organism: uncultured Actinomycetota bacterium; assembly: GCA_963698945.1. Taxonomy (GTDB): domain Bacteria; phylum Actinomycetota; class Actinomycetes; order Propionibacteriales; family Nocardioidaceae; genus Marmoricola. Next base: position 264,139 of record CAVOST010000005.1, read on the forward strand.
GGTCAATGTTCGGTGTTTCCCCGACCATCAGGCCCTGGTGGTAGCAACTCGGCTGCATCCAACCGATGTCGTCGCCCATGATGAAGAGGACGTTGGGTTTCGCGTCAAGCCGCACGAGTTCGACCCGGCGGTTCAACGCCTGGCCTTCTGGTGTGTCGTTGCTGGCGACCGGTTGCTTCTCTCCGGTACCCATAGGTTTCTAGCCGCGCAGCGTCGATGCCGCGTTCAACCAGAGCCTGTTTGATGGCGTTGGCCCGACCCATGGACAGCTCTTCGTTGTACGCCGCATCGCCGGTTGAGTCGGTGTGGCCAGTGATCCTGAGCCGCCACTTCGGAAAGTGCTGTAGCGCTGTCGTCATATCATCAAGTAACGCATTGGAGTCCGGCTGAATCACCGCCTTGTCGAAATCAAAATGGATTCCGTAAAGGTCATAGTGGTGCTTGGTGGCAAGTGCCTGCTCCATGCCCTCCTTGCTGTAGGCCGTCGCCGTCTGGGCAAGGGCCATAGCTGGAAAGCTGAGACACAGTGCCATGAAGGCGACCGCGGACAGCAGCAGCTGCAGCGTTCCCATACTTAGCGTCGATTGCTTCTTCCTCGTCGCGAGCGTGATTGCTGCAAATGCGTGTCTAGCGAGCGATCGGTGCGGAGGCGTTGTGGGGGAAGCCTCATGCTTAGCCATTTCATGTTTGGTTTCATTTGTTTTTGGGGGGTTGTTTTGGGGTTGTTAGCGCTTGAAGACACTTATTTTGTGAGAGAAGGCTTGTTTCCAATCGAGCGCCTAACTTGGGCGTCGACTCCAGAGATCACGCATCGAAAACCTGTATGGGACGAACCGGTGTCGGGCGGCGTTCCGCGACGTGCGCTAGGACGATAACTCTCGCAATAGTCTGGGTTGCAAAGGAATGAACCGCCTTTGACTACGCGCTTGGGAGAGTAGGGATCGCCTGGATCATAACTCTCTGCCGGTCCCCCGGGGTTGCGACAAACGTTTTTGCTGGCAGCCTCCAAGTTGGTGTCGACCCGATACCAGTCGCTGCACCATTGCCATACGTTGCCAGCCATGTCGTACAAGCCGTAGCCGTTGGCCGGAAAGGAGCCGACGGGCGAGGTGCCTACAAATCCGTCTTTGCCAATGTCTCGAAGCGGGAATACTCCTTGCCAGGTATTCGCCATATATTTTCCACCCGACTTAAAATCGTCACCCCAGACATAGCGCTTTGATTCCAAGCCGCCACGGGCGGCAAATTCCCACTCGGCTTCCGTGGGTAGCCGATTGCCAGCCCACTGGGCATAGGCCACCGCGTCGTGCCATGAGACCTGAATGACTGGATGATTTTCTCTTCCCTCAAGAGAGCTTTCCGGGCCCTCGGGATGACGCCAGTTGGCTCCGTGCACCCAACGCCACCAAGCCGACAAGTCATTGAGCGGGACCGGCCCAGAGGTTGGAGTAAAGACCAGCGATCCAGGCGCAAAAGCGCTTTCGTCCGGCTGGGGAGTTCCCGGCGGAAGCTGTTTCTTTAAATCCTCCCAATCAATCTTACGTTCCGCGGTGGTCACATACCCGGTCGCTTCGATAAACTTGGTAAACTCCGCGTTGGTAACATCATGCTCATCCATCCAAAAACCCTGGATCTGAACGAGGTGGGCAGGCCGCTCATTTGGAAAACTCTGCTTTTCGTTGGTTCCCATTAGAAACACTCCGCTGGGGATCCAGGCCATTCCTGGCGGCGCCTTCCTGTTAGGTTGACCCTCGGACTGCTCATCCGGATTGGAAGCGGTAGCCTTGGGGATCGCCATTGTTCCGCTTAAAACCAGCAGTGCCGAGGCGATCCCAAGAAGACCGCAAAACAACAATGCGAGTTGGGCACCTCTGGAAATCGTGCCGGTTGCGCTACGGCCGAGGCTCCGTCCTTTTATTTGCCAGAAATGCATACGTGATCCGGAAGCTTTATTGATTCAGCGGGTACAGTTTGCGCGGGGGCGGTACAGCTTGCTCGGGGCACAGCCCAAGCAATAATAGAATAGAGGCTAGGTTATCTATCCTGATTGGCCAGTGCCAGAAAAAACGTCGCGCGTGACCGGCTTTTTTAGGTCATGAAGTAATGACAGCGTCCAGAGATTCCCGGTAATTGTGTCGATACCTTTGTATACTGGGGTTTATTAACTTTCCCATCACTCTATCAATAGATGAGTCTCAGTTCCCGCTCACTCGGGCATTGTTTCTTATGTTTTGTAATGGATATAACTATTCAATTGTAATAGCATTAGCTACACAGGAACTCGATCCTTGCTGACGGATTGGCAGCACTGCGCCTTGCCCAGCCGGTTACACCGCGTGGACAAACATTTTCGCTTCGGATAAGGAATCTAGTGCAGTAAGTCTAAGCTTCGTATAGCAGTCAGGTGCTTTTTCATTTACTTACTGCCGCTGCACCCAGCTTGGAGCCGCTATACGATCTCCAGACTTAGTGCACTAGCTGTCGAGCGCACGCCTCTTTTGCTGAGATGGATACTGCACCGTTTTCCGACAATTGAGATTAAAGAAAGCCCCTTATTTAGGTTCACAAAAAGACCGGGAACCAATTGAGCCGATGTTGCGATTTGAAGCTCATCTTTCTCCTCCTGAGGTGAGGCGTTTTGCGATTTTAAGGGCTGCCCGAATCTCGGCCAATTTTTGGTATCCCTAACTCACACTCGGGCTTTGCGACATTATGCAAAATCTTATTATTATAAGCCGCTAATTCAAACGGGTAAAATCGGTTTATGTTTCTTTGCATTGGTTTTGGCTTTCAAGCTAGTTATCGGGCCGCGTCAGTCTCCAGCACGACAAAAAGCGGCGTGGGCTCTGGAACGATGCAGATGCCATGGCTTTACCGCAGAGACGGACTATAGCCATTCGAATCGTCGCGGTAGTTCAATTTGGCTGACCTGCTGAACTCAAGTTTTTCCTTTTGCCAATTTCGCTATACTTCGGGAGCCGCAGCACGAAAGTCACCCTTTAAAATACCTGCCGCCACTCTGCGCAAAGGAATCCACTACCGAAGTGTCGCACTACCGACATTTAAAGAAGGTCGGAGGCTCTCTCAAAATTGCGAGAACGCGCAGAACTACTTTTGTCCTAATTCGGACGAAAAGACACTTTGGTAGAGCTCTTAACCTTAGCCGCCGTTTTTTTGGCCCTCCCGCCAATGCCGACCACTAAATTGATCGAGTAGCGGCACATACTTTTGCAGGTAATTTGATCCGAATACGGATTGGAGGGATGCTGGGTGTGTTGATCGCCCAGCACGCTGGCGACATTGGACTCTGGACACGGGTTCAAATTGGAGCCAAATCGAAAACTTTCCTCCACGCACGACAGGCGAGTGCTATCCATCCACCTAATTGCGCGATCAATCAGATGCCGGTTAAGTGCGAGTGTCTGCCAGGAAGCTCCACGCGCGGACGCCGTCCCCGGTTCAAGATGTTCAACGTACACGCTTCGGGTAATCTCGGCCATGAGCACGTGGGATAATTGGATCGAAGCCGGCGAATACGGGTTCAATGCAGAATCCCGTCGCTTCGCAAGGCTATTCTCCCATTCGCGGTTAATTACGATTTCGCAAAATAAAAAAACTGGCGGAACACGGTTGCGCTCCGCCAGTCACTCTGCTGCTGTTATTTTACTTAGAAGGCGAATCTGAGGCCAAAATTAGTCTGTATAAAGTTGTTGTTTGACAGATTCGGGAAGACATAAGCAATTTCGCCGAAAATCCCGATATGGGGAGTAAAGCGATATTCGAGTCCGCCCCCAACGTGGCCGAGCACCGATCCGCCACCGAAAGTCCTGCGTAACCTATTGACGGCCCGACCTGTGAAAGTGACCTGCTTGGTCTGACCGGACACCGTTGTTGGTCACGTAAACGGTTCTCTCACAGATCACGGTCGCCCATCCCCCCCGCCGCTACCAAGAAAGATGCCACCGACACCGACGAACGCGTACGGTGCCAGATGAAAGTTCGGCCAGAAGGTATCTAACGGTAATCGCAACATGAAGTCTCCCGTAACGACACCCGCCGCGACACTGTCTCCGCCTCCTGAAACAGTTACAGGTTCGCTGACCCCGGGAAAAGAATCGAATGCTTCGTGAACCGCCACCTCCACTGATACTCAGTCCCGCCCCTTGGAACCTGACACCTGCATATTTCCAAGGAAACCAATAAGTGAAATCCATGCCTCCTCCCCAGCCGTGCAAGTCCCGTTATTTGAGATTCAAGCCTGTGGCATAGGTGCCGAAGGCTCCGATATCGAATTCGTTCGGTCTGAAGTACTCAGGCGGCGGTGGTGGAGGAGCTGGCGAAATAACTTCCTTTGACGATGATATCGGTTCACCGGCAAAGGTGGCTATTGCTTGTGAGACGAATATCACAACGGCTAAGGCTATTAGTTTTTTCATATTCTTTTTTTTTACACGGCATAACGCCGTGTGGGCACCAGCATTGTGAGAAAAATCTAAGATGTAAAGCTTTTATGAAATAAATTGAACGCCATAGGGTACCGCGTTGTCTTTGGATGGTTTGCTCACTCCCGTTGCAAAAAGAAGAATCCATTCCCGAGTGTAGCGCTCCTGGCCATACACATTAGTGGAATAGGACCCGAGGACGGCACTATAATTGGCATTCGTCGAATTCAGTGATCAAGCTTCGGCGTTGGAAGTTCGTATTTCGCATAACGGTTGACGTATGATTTCTGAAGTTGACGCCACCCATTAGTTGCTCACAATCGACAATGACAAATAGGTTCCGGCCGGGCTTGCGACACTTTGTAAGCTCGACGAAAGTGGTCCGCTGCTCGTTTGGGAGCCTGTATCCCAGTCAGAAATAGGCCATTGCGATCGTTCTGTTTTCTATGGCAGCTATACGGTATTGTTTGTAATGAGCATGATGATCGGTATCTCGCTCGGATGGCGTGTACTTGCACCAGCACCTGGCTCTGTTCGATTTCCCGACTCTCAAATAGCACTAGTAAACTTGACAATGACGAAGAATATCCTGGATTCGGGTTTATAGAGTAGCTGTGTCACAATCTCCCGAATTCAGGGGTTAAGGCAGTTGCCCAAGCAGTTCACGCCAGGATTGGGTGCTTTCGCGATAGCCGTCGACCACTGCTAACAATTCTTTGGTGCCATCTTCGGTGGCTCCGATCAAGACCAGACACACAGGTTCGCTCTTCGTCGAGTCGGACGTTGAAATAGACGCCGTCGGCCCACCAATAAACGTAACGCTTCGCACTCAAATCACGCTGACTCCATGCCTTGTAATCGGTTTCCCAACTGCTCTTGAGTCTGACGATGTTGGTGGCTGAAAACCACCGACTCCTTCCAGTAACTGTTCTGGAAACGGTTTTTGTTCATCTTTTACTCGCTCCTCAAGGGAGACCAGTTTATTCGTGCTTTCCGGGGGCGTGCGGACGCTTGTTAATTTGCGATGATGCGCTTATTCCTTGCAACTTTGATTACTTTGTTTGGCTTGGCCTTATCTGGTCTGGCTTCAGTGAATTTTAATGGCACCTGGGTTCTTGATCTCAAAGCATCGGATTCTCCTGAGCCTATGCTGAAACGGATGGGAGTTTCCCTACTGGAGCGGAAACTTGCAGCTTCCACGAGGCTCGAATCTACCTATAGCCAATCTGGGAACCTCCTGACCATCACTACCCGGGGGCCCGCATTCTCGCGGACAGAACACCTTCGTTTGGATGGTCACCCAGAGCCAAAGACGGAGAAGCGAACCGGGCCTTACACAATTCGAACTGCTTGGTCACAGCACGGTAAAGAGCTGATCTCGACTAGCGCCTTTCGAACAAAAAATGGGAAGCTTGCTGAACTGATCATTACTCGCAAGATGGTCGATGGCGGAAATACTCTCGTTCTCAGTCAGACATTGAAAATCGAGGGAGAGCCGCATGAACCAGTCTTGCGTCGGATCTGGCGAAGGAAAACCTAGGGCGGAACCAAAACCACAGGCTTTTCGGCCCACTGCTCCTGGGCGTCCTTGCCCAGGAGACATACTGCTGAGCTAAGCGTTGATCCGGGGCCACCTGTGTCGCGGCCCCGGTCCAACCGGATGCACTGATCATGCCCATCCTATTTTGCCTGTACGGTCGATTGGGCACAGAGATTAACCACGACTGCGTTAACCCGCTAAAGTCCCTAGCTACGAGACGCCGGGATAAACAAGGCCGAGCAGCCGGGCAGAGTCGGCTAGCCATTCGAACGTAGGTTCGCTGAGGCGAAAGAGGAATATGAGACCACGCCAGAACTTGACGCGGACCGTACGCTTTAGTCCGAAACACGGAAGTCCGCCTTCTCAAGATTTTCTTGGCTAAGGTTCGTCTGCGTAACCCCACTTTAGCCAAAACTGCCGACAATGGTGAGTGTCCTAATTTGTAGTCCCGCGCCTTGAGGATTGATCCTCCGCTATTCTCTGGCGCCAGTAACCATGCGCGCGCTGCTCCTCACACGTTCTGAAACCAAAGTTCTGCTCGAGCCCGGCAAGCTGCTCGCCGACCCTGCGCGCTGCGTTCTGTGGCTATCTTAGCCCCTTGCGCTGATGTGACTGGTTTCTGCGGGTAAGATTTTGTGCTGAACACCGAACGATTTTGACCCCCGAGGTGCATTTGTTTTAAGGAATTCTGTCCGAAAGCGGGTGTAAACAGCCTAATACGATTCGTTAAGCCGGGGTCCACCATCGATAACCGCATTGTTCTTAAGGCCTTTTCAGACCCTTAGAACCTTCATTCGATCGTCGCCAATTGCACTTTTGCCCCGGGCGGGGTCGGGGTACACGAAGTGGCAATGCCAGTGCCGCGTACCCCTATTCCCCCCCTAGGAAAATAGTTTCTTCTCAATGTCTGCAGCCTTCATTGAAGTTGTGACCTGACCCAGATATCGAAAAGCTCACTAATGGAGTTAGGCAACGAATTCGTTCAAAATGCGGGGGGTTGATTTTCAGTTATTCGTCGAGTTCTCGTTCACGGTAGGTAGCTGTCGTTCCAAGGCAATGTCGATGGCATCCGATAAAATCGGGTCTACTTTGACCTCTTGCGCTGTCACCCTGTCAGCTCCCGCTTCTTTTCGCTCCAAGGATTGGGTTGCTTCCACGATCCAATTTACCGCCATCTCCGCTGATACGGTGTCCGTATCAATAACCAGGTCGAAGTCAGATGCGTCATCCCATCCATGGTTGTAGAACCTCGACACAAACTTTTCTCGAGCCTCGTCGTCTGCCTTCACTTCTTTCTCAACGTTCAAGCGATTGGTCACGTTCCGCTGGGACATCAGTCGCTCCCCCTGACCGAGAAGGGGCTTGGAGGCGCACGTTTAGCACATCAGCATACTTGCTCAATGAAGCATAGCCGCCCCGACCCACTATAAGCATGCGCCCTCGATGGGCCAAAGCTTCCATGGTTTCATTTAACATCGAAACAATGACTAAATTTTTGGCGTTTGCGAGATCCCACAAATTTGGCACAGACGTATATAATTCACCAAATTTAGGTAGCCCATATTGACGGAATATTCCTTCCAAAACGCTCTTGTTCACCAACGTATACCCTAAACTCTCAGCCACTCGATTGGCTATCTTGGTTCCTTCGCTGCCAATCAATCTGGAAATTGCAATTGTTGCTTTCATCGGTATTTTGTCTGCCTCCCCGCCTACGGGCCATACGTGGACGCTCTACTTGCTGGACCCGGACCGAGATACCTCTTCGGCTGTTCCCCGCCCTGCCCGCTAATCGTTTCTCAAGCTTTCTTACGACGCTGCAAGCAATCGAATGCCACTGCCAACATCAGAACCGAACCTTTGATTACCATCTGTGTAAATTGGGTTACATTAAGCAATACTAAGCCGTTGCTGAGAACACCCAGGATGAGACACGGCCACCACATTGGAAATTTTGCCAAATCCCCCCGTTACACTGACACCTCCGAGCACACAAGCCGTCAACACGTCGAATTCCATCCCTTTCCTGCCAACACCTGGCCGGAGTTGGTTCGTGATAATATAACAACCCCTGCTACGCCCGCAAAAAATCCAGAAAGCGAATATACCAAATATTTTACATTATTAACCTTTATTCCGGACAGCTTAGCCGCTTCCTCATACCCCCGACCGCGTAAAAATACCGGCCAAAATATGTTCTATTTAATATAAACGAACCAATAGCCAGAACGATGATCATAATAATGACCGGAATCGGGATTGGCCCTAAATATCCTTGTCCTAAGATTCCAGAAGAATGCCGGGAAGCCATAAATCGGCAATCCTTGGCACACCATATACGCCAAACCTTCGAGTATAATCATCATGGCCAGGGTCACTATCAATGGGGGCATTTGAATGTTGGAAATGATCCAGCCATTCACAAATCCAATTGCCGTGGCCATTATCAACACCAAAACGATCGCAATAACGGGGTTCATTTCGGCGTTGACCATCAGCCACGCTCCCACAATGTTGACCAAGGTAACGCTGGATCCTATCGACAGGTCAATGCCTCCCAAAAGGAGAACAAAGGCGAAGCCAACGGCGGCAATACCCAACATGGATACCTGCCTGGCTACATTTAGCAAATTCGTGCTCACTAAAAATGTTCTGACGTTACCGAGAAGAAAATAAGCAGCACCAACAGTACGATATATATTCCGTATCGCTTTAAAACCTCTAGGAGGTTCGCCGCTCCTTTAAGTGTTTCGAAGTATTTCATAGAACAGGTCTCTAATTATTAGGAGCGTGAGGCAAAGCCCATGATGGTTTCTTGATTAAATTGCTGCTTATTGATGAGTACGTTACCTCGAGATTCTCCTTCCCGAAGAACTATTATTCTGTCCGACATCCCCATTACCTCTTCCATTTCGGAGGAAATCATAAGCACAGCCTTGCCTGACTCGACCAGCGCGTTGACCAAGGCGTAAATCTCCGATTTGGCACCCACATCGATCCCTCTGGTCGGTTCATCAAAAATGACCAGGTTGGGCTCCGACGCCAGCCACCGGGCGATAATTACTTTCTGCTGGTTGCCGCCACTCAAGTTTCTGATCTTCTGCTCCAAATTAGGGGTTTTAATCCTGATTGCCTCTTTGTAGTAGTTGGCTACACGATTCTCTTCGTTGCGATTGACCACGAAGAACCTCGATATCTTCTCGAGGATGGCCAGATCGTCGATATTGCCGCGTATGTCCACTTCCATTAGTGCGCCTGCCTTTTTCTGTCTTCCGGCACAAGCGCAATCCCGCTGTCAATGGCTTCCCTGGGTGACTTGGGGTTGGTTTCTTTGCCATTCAACAACACGCGCCCGCTTCGTCTTTATTCTCACTGCCCCAAACAGCAGTTGCGCCAGCTCCGTGCGACCGGCGCCAATCGAAACCGGCGAAGCCCAGTACCTCTCCTTTTCGGATTTGAAAGCTGACGTCGTGAACGCCGTTGCCGGTAAGCTTTTGGACATCCAACAAGACTTCCTCAGAAATACAATCTTTCCGCGCCGGGTATGTTTCCTTTAGTTCCCTGCCCACCATCAGTTTCACAAGGGCGTCAACATTCGTTTCCCGCGTGTTTAGCGTGGCTATTTTGGCCCCATCCCTCATCACTGTGATACGATCCGAAAGCCGGAACATCTCCTCCATTCGGTGCGAGATATAAATGATCGTCACCCCGGTCGCTTTCAGTTTCTCCACCATTTCATAGAGATGTTCCGCCTCAGTTTGCGTTAACGGCGCGGACGGTTCGTCCATGATGAGAATATTGGCCTTCTGAGATATGGCCTTCGCGATCTCAACGAGTTGTTGGTATCCGACAGTCAAGGTACTTACCAAGGCATTAGGATCGATATTAATAGCAAACTGCTTGAAGATGGCTGCGGATTCCCTAACCATGGAAGCATTATCGACGACCACCCCTTTTCTAATCGCCCTTCCCAGAAAGATATTTTCGGCGACAGAAAGCTCACCTACCAGATTGAATTCCTGGTAGATTACGGCGATTCCGTTTTCCTTGGATGATGTCGGGGTCAGGGAGGAAAACTCCCGGCCTTCTACTATGATTCTGCCCTGATCTGGCACCACCGCGCCGGTACATGTCTTTATCAGCGTCGATTTGCCTGCGCCGTTTTCCCCCACCAAAGCATGAACTTCCCCCTTTTTTTACGTCCAAGCTAACATCGTTCAGGGCAACGACCCCAGGATACTTTTTAGTTATATTCTGCAATTGTAAGATATACATGTCTATATACTGGCGGCGCTATCGTTGGGGGCATTCGCTTTCCAGGGGGTGTATGGCCGGGCCGTCCGCAAATGACTAACCCTCCCAAAGCCATACACCTAATGTGTCCTACCCGCCGGTAGGTTATTGATGGAGAAATTTATCGACGTTCTCTTTACTTACGGGAACCAAGACGCGATAGACTTGCTTTGTTTCTATCGGCTTTCCCGACTCCAGTTCTTCAACCAAGCCCCATACCGTGTCGGCCGAGTCCTTCAAGGTACCTCCAACAGCCACAGTCATCCTGACGCCCTCATTGTTCTTCATGGCGGCGAGTTCCGGCTTTGTGGCATCAGCTGCGAAGATACCGAAATCGTCTTTAATTTTGCCTGCTGCCTTTGCCGATTCATTGGCACCAACCGAGCCACCGCCGCCGATACATCCAACCACTTTTACATTAGGATGGGCTTGGAAAATCGTTTCCATCTTGGAGATGCCTTCAGCTGGATTGATGGCGCTTGTTTCTGCTACGATGGTGGCGTTAGGCGCTAACTTAGTAATGGCTTCTTTGATGCCATTTCCGCGTTCAAGCAAGATTGGCAATTGTGGGTAATTCAGTATCGCTACTTCAGCTTTGCCACCAAGCTTTTCATTGATCCACTTTGCGGCGGCTTCACCAATGATATAACCCAATTTGTGATTGTCGATCAACCAGGCAAGATCAGCGTTCTTAAGGTCATCATCCCAAGATATGACTTTTATCCCCTTGTCCCTTGCCTGCTTGCAAGCAGCTTCCACCCCTGCGGGGTCGGCAGGATGGACAATCAAGACATCGACGCCGCTTGAAACGAAGTTTTCGATTTGCGTGATTTGCTTGCCAGCGTTGCTCTCACAGGAGACATAAGTTAAACTTCCCCCCATGGATCCGATCTTTTTTTGAAGGGCCTGACAATAGCCGGCCCAAACCGGATTGCTCAGATCCTGTATAGTCATTCCGACCTTCACGCCCTTTGTCAGCTGTTTGGCCTGTCGAGAGGCTTACCATCGCGACAAGTAGTATAATACATAGTTGTTTCATTTTATTCTTTTCTTCGTGGATTTATTGGGGATTTATTATTTGGGGTTTAAATTCTTTCTCGCAGCGCACAACCCGTCGCCGGTGGCGATGCTCCTTCCTAACTCACGGACCGCGACGAGGGTGTGAGCCCGTCAATAGAGACTAGAAGTGCTGGGGACAATGTTTTCATTGGAGTGAGCTTTTCAGGCATCCGATAAATAAATTTAATAGGATTACGTAAGCAAGAGGTGACGATCCAGTTGGTTGCTTGTTAGGATAAACCGAGAGGAACTGCCAAGGCGGAGACGGGGGTAGCAAATTGGTTGTAAACGAATGACTACTATTTCGAAGAGTGTCTCAAGGGAACACTGCTTGGATCTTCAATGTGCCGGGGGCTCCCGGGTTTGACAAATGCTGCGGCACCTCGTCCAAGGAAACTTTATGGGTCACCAGTTCTTGGGTAGGAATGTTTCCCGCGCTCAACATGGCAATTGCTTGTGACAGCTCACCGTTGAGCGAGTAGGAACCTTGAATGGTTAACTCCCGATAATAAACTTCATAAGGGGAGTACTTCACGGATCGATCGGGAGGGCAGACCCCGAAAAGCAGGATGGTCCCGCGATCTCGCGTGTACCAAGGGAGCTGTTCGACTACCTGAGGTGCACCTGTCGCGTCAATGACTACGGAAAAACGTTCCTTGAAGTGCTCCTGCTTTATCTTGTCGGCCAGTATGACCCCAGCAGCTCCAAGGCGCCTAGCCTTCTCCAGACGCGAGGGCTGCAAGTCAACGACAGTAACCTGCGCTTTAGCAGCACCAGCCTGTAGGGCCACCTGCATCAGCACTCCGATCGGTCCAGCCCCGAAGATGAGGACTTCTCCCCTCGACGGGATAGTCAGCCGGTTTAGTCCATGCAGGACGCAAGCCAGCGGTTCGGCCAGGGCCGCGTCGTCGAATGGCAAGTCCAAGATGGGTACGAGACAATCTTCGGCAATGGCGACAAACTCTTGAAAACCACCATCAAGGGACGATCCATACGTTTTCAAGTTGAGACACTTGTTAAAGAGGCCAGCGCGGCACGCCGGGCATTCCCGGCAAGGGCGATTGGGGTCCACCACGATACGTTGACCCACCCAATCAGATGAAAGACCGGGACCCACCGCCTCGACGGTTCCCGCAAACTCGTGTCCAGGAACTACCGGGTAAAGGGTCGGGTAGTTTCCGCGTAATATTTCTACGTCAGTATGGCAAATTCCCGATGAATACACACGCACCAAGGCCTCGCCTCGGTTTGGCTCGGGTTGAGGCAGGTCAACCACCTGCATTTGGTTTCGGCTAGGAAATTGAAGTGCCTTCATAGGGAGAATTTTATGATAGGTTAAGGCCGAATTTCTAAGTGAGCGCAGCTCCCGCGAACATCAGGCAACTGCCGTTTCGCACTGTAATTGCAATGCTCGCAAGGCCGGGGCCTGGCCACTAGCCCGAAAGCGCCGAATTCGCTCCCTTGCCACCTCAGTGACACGGCGCATCCCTTGGCGGGTGACCGAATAGTGCAAAGGTTCGTGCCCGTCTTTGTCGGACTTAGCGGGATCCAACCCTTCACGCAAACCGGTGGTCCACGCTTCGAAGATCGCGGCACCAATGTTGATCTTCACGACGCCCTCCTCCAGAGCCAGGTCGGTATCCTCGCGGGGGATTCCGCTGCCGCCGTGTAGCACCAGGGGACGTTGTACGCGCTTGGCAATGTCCTTCAGAAGCGAGCGGTTGAGGCGACTTTTCTGTCCGTGGACCGAACCAGCCGAAACGGCGAGCATGTCCACGCCGGTCTCCTTCATCAGCCGTTCGCAGTCCTCCGGGTTCGCTTCCGTTACCGTGCCGGCTTGATGTTCCCCACCGAACTGGCCGAGTTCTGCTTCCACGGTCGCGCCCACGGCATGTCCTATCTCCGCGGCCTGCTTGCTTGCCGCAATGTTCTCGGATAGCGACAGGGCGCCACCATCAAACATAACGGATCGATAGCCTAATTGCAGGCAACGAACCAACATTGCCAACCCGTCCGGATGGTCCAGGTGCAACAGGATCGGCAGGGGTGATTCGGCAATCACTGCGTGGGTGGCCGCAGACAACTCGGCGCTACCGCTATAATGCAGGTCGCCGTAAAAGGTTTGCATGATGATCGGCGCCTCTTCTTCGGTCGCGGCTTGCACGAGCGCTTTCGCTATCTCTAGGTTCCAAACGTTGAATGCCGGATAGGCAAAGCGTCGCTCGAACGCGAATTGAAGAAACTGAACGGGATGGGATATTTCCATAGCTATTAGTGGATAAAGAACTGCGGCCTGAAGGCTAGAGACAAGATCGGCTCTGCGAAACCGGTCGCTAACAATGCGTTATACTTCTGTGATTATATTCGGGTTATTGGAAGGTAAAGTTAGTCCTCGGACATTGGCGGATCCCTTTTCCTCGCTCATCGGATATGCGAGCTCAGTGCCGCAATCCAACAATCAGCGGCAACTGCGCCTCCATCAGGTATACCAACTGCGCGGTCACCAATATAGCTGGCTCGACCAGCGCGTGGCTGCATACTGGCCGTACTGCCCGCCCCCTGTTTCGCAGCGCGAACGCAGCTCGCCCAGGCCTCTTCAAGGGGCCGCCCTGCCGTGACCGCCTGTTTGAACGCCTCCGAAGCGGGATGAAGCGCGTCTACCATCGTTCGGTCTCCCGGCTTAGCTCCGCCGAGTTCAGAGATTTTGGCGACCGCTAAGATAAAGGCTTCAGCGTAATCCGGCGCTGATGGCGCTTCGATGGGAGCAAGATGTCGCGATGCCCTCAATAGGGCGGTTGCATAGAAGGGACCGGAGCTGCCCCCGATGGCACGCCGTAAGGCATGCCCGACATTAGCCAGTGCGATATCGGGTGACCGCCAGGCATCGTCCGGCAATGCTAATACGGCATTGGCGCCTCTAACCATGCTAGTACCAAGATCGCCATCGCCCGCCTTTTTATCGAGCTCTGTGAGCGTCGGTTCGGCCGAAATAAGAGCCCGCGCGGCAGCATGAACCGCTTCCTTTATACGATTGGAAGAATCTTTTGGTGACTTAACTTCTTTTGGCTTGATGCTGCTGTCCGGGACGGTTGAACGGTTGGGTGCCGTAATAGTCGGTGTCGCATTGACGAGCCCAGGTCCGGGCCACGCCCGTGCCGTTGTCGGTGCGTCCAGCAAAGCGAGCCGCTCTTCGTCTACCCGCAACAGAGATATTGAGAAGCCAGTCATGTCGAGCGCGGAAAGAAAGGTGCCTGACCATCCCCGCGCTACTTCGATGTTTCTGGCACGCAAACTGGCAAACGCGGCGCGGGCAACGATTTCGAGTTCCATCGGAGGAGTTGCGCCAAGTCCATTTGCGAGAAGTGCAACACGTTCGCCGTCTCGTATACCGCGATCTTCGACGATAGTCGCGATGATACGTTCCACAATCTTGTCAACATTCTGCATCGGTGCGCGCTCAACGCCTGGTTCTCCGTGGATTCCTAGGCCGAATTCAATTTCGTCGACCGAAAGGTCGAAATTGGGGTGTCCGACGCTTGGCAGCGTGCAAGCGCTCAATGCCACCCCCATGCTCCCGAGCTCGTCAGCCGCATTTCGCGCGATCTCGGCGACTTGGACTAGCGGCAAACCGCGAGCCGCCGCCGCGCCTGCTATTTTATGGATTAAGACAGTGCCCGCTACGCCGCGCCTGCGGCGGTCTTCAACAGTGTGACGCAACGCGACGTCGTCGGCGACAACCACGACCTCCGTCGGAATTCCGCTCGCTGTCGCCATCTCGGCGGCAAGCCCAAAATTCAGGCGGTCGCCAGGTGTAGTTCTTTACAAATTAGTAATACTCCGGCGGGACCGCCAATAGCATTCAACCCCGCAAGCACCGCGTCCGAACTTGGCGACGTAAAGACATCACCCGCCACCGCCGCCGTAAGCATGCCTAAACCAACGTAGCCCGCATGGGCGGGTTCGTGCCCACTCCCTCCGCCGGAGAGAAGCGCTACAGAACGCTTGGCTGGTTCCGGCAAATCCCGCCGAACCACTACGTTCTCCTCGGTTAGGAGCGCAAGGTCCGGGGCGAAGCAAACTGCGCCCTCCAGCATTTCGCGAACAACGTTCAGGGGTTCGTTGATTAGCTTTTTCATTTATTGTTTCAATAGGTTATGTTGGGCAAGATGGGCACGCTTGTGGCAGCGTTAGCGCCTCTAAGGCTATTGTGATTTAGTTGCATCAAGCCGTGTCCCGTAGTCTTGATAAAGTTCGGCATAGGGTTCGATCCAGGCCGCTACCGGCTCGATCTTTCGCAGATTCAGTCCCTTTCCAAACGGCACTGCGACACCTGTGGCACCTTGCGCCGCAATCAGAGCTGCACCGATGGCCGTAAGTTCAGGCTCGTCGACCACAGTCACCGGCTGACCAAAGATGCTGGCACGCAGTTCGACAAACGCGTGCGAACGTGCCCAGCCGCCGGTCGCGAAAATAGGTGCAGGCTTGGCGCCTGCCGCCAGTATCTCATCAAACATCCGCCGGGCGTAGAAGGTTGCAGCTTCTAACACGGCTCTGACATCCACTTCAGTTGGTTCGCTTGCCGGACGGTACAAGCAATTCGCTGGAACCGGGGATCGGCATTGGGCGGTCGCGAGGGATGCCTGTAATACGTTCCGACGCGCAAGTAGCGCTGGACGAGATCGGTCGGCCTGCGAAGTGGTTGGATCGTCGCCGCCAATTCAAAGACGCCGAGACAAGAGAGGCCAGCATTACCCATCGACGGGACCGAAAAGGCCAGGTAAGGGTCTAGCCTCGGTTCGGTCGACCTCTGTCGTCTCGCCGTAAACCAGGTTGGCTGTTCCCATCGAGTCCACCAGAGCGTCGGGATGTAACCGCCGGATCGTAGCGGCGGCGATCGGATGATCGTGTCCACCGGCTGTCACTATCGTTGCCGTTGACGCGGCTCCGCTCTCGCGCAGCGGACCCTTCCGAACATGGCCCAAGACTGTGCCGGCCGCGACCACGGGCGGCAGCGTCGGAGCGCCGGCAGCCGTCAACAGAGGTTCGATCCAGCGGCGTGCATACACATCGTAGCAGGCAGTTCGAGCAGCGAGTGTCTCGCTCATGAAGGCGCGACCGGTCCACGCAACTGCCGGGTAATCGGTGCAGAGCAACCCAGAAGGCGGAGGATAAAAGATCCGCAGGGCGGTTCTGTCTAAGCCATAGCCATTTAGCTGCGGTTCGGGAATAATCGATTGCTATCCCAGCCTGCGCAGCATAACGGGAAGTTCGTTGTAGATCGTTTGCTTGGGTCGCGGCCCGCCGGTCGAACCATGGAAGGGCCAGACCTGTTGGTGTAAGGTCGTCGCGGACGCCTACTCCGTCCTCACCTACTCCTGCGGCAGCGATCGCTTGAAGTGGCAGAGAATCTGCCATGCAGACGCCAACCAGTGACGATCATTTCCTCAATCATCGCGACCAGCCCGAGCGCATCAGTCGCAACGCCGCCATGGTCGGGCAGGCGCGGGGTTGGAACTGCCTTAGTCCAAACCGCTTGGCCGCACTCGTCCACCAACGTTACCTTGACGTTGGTGGAACCTATATCGACGCCGCAACTGAGTGCACTCATCTGGAAGGCTCTCTTCCCCAAGGACGCCTGAAGTGTTTTGCGTCACGGCAGCGATTTCGCGAATAATCGCATTGACTTCCTTTTCCAGCCCCCATGACAGGCCCATCCAAAAGCCGTCCGAAGATCATTTCAGAGCTCCAAACGTTATGTCCCGCGTCACGCGCTTTTGGGCGAGAACCAGTCGCCAAGGCAAAACGTTTTTTGTAGGCTAAGGCAGGGTTAAGCGCTTTTCGGAATAGGAGCGAACCAGAACAGAACGGCGACACATCTCTCTCTCTTCCACAATGCCTTGCGTCTAACGCAAACACATCATTAGACAGCCGAGGCCTCATTAGCGGCCAGAACGGCAAACAATCCGGCTCCGAAAGAATCCGGCTGATGCCACGTTGAGCAAAAATCGTTTGAACCATTCGTTCAGGGGGTCGGCTTATTGTGTCCGTACAGTACGTACTGTTATCAGGCTTTAAGATCCGCGCAATATCTATTTTGCGTACTGTACGTACAACATCAGCATTTATTCGCTCGTGCAATGTCAATTCTCACTTCAAAAGAAAATCTTCTGCCCTTACTTCTGCTCCGTGCGCCGAATGAAAGGGCGCCTGCGTGATTGCGGACCTTGATGAGATGGCTGACGTCAACGGAAGCCTAGCTTCGGCAATTCTAGTACACGGCCGAGTGTTCCTAAAACACGTTACTCCCCTGGTTGAACCAGGGAATGCAGCCGGTTATGAACAGGCCAGTAAGCGCTATTTAAGATGTTGCTGGCGCCGAAACTACTTTCGAAACCGGGTGACGGATGGTCGAGAATCAAACAAAGTTGCCTGCGGAACTAGTTTTAGATCATGACGATCACTAGTCTCTTGTGCAAAGCAGTTGAGCATTCAGAGTATTAGGCCAGACGAGCTGTGGACAGGGTTAAAGCTCGAAAGCAGGAAAAAGTTGGCAATGGGCTCTGCTTCATTCCCCTTCCCTCCTCGATTTTATCGCTCACTTCCTTAGGTGAGAAGTCCTACCGCCTAATTGTTCATTCCTCGGTCCCGGCCGGATTTACTTCCTGCACGTAGGTCCAAATATGCTTGGGCTTCGACGGTGATCTTCACAACGTCGCTGCGCACCCAGGACAAATAATAATCAAACACGCGCTTATTTTTGGTCCAAGAAACGGAACTTATTAGAAGTAAAGGACTGTTGAGCGGAACTTCAAGCAGCTTGGACAATCGACCGCTCGCAGCAACTGCCTCCACGCTTCGTTTCGCGCCGAACACGCCGTAGCCGGTGTTGCGAAGGACGTTGCTGAGGGAACCGCGACCGGTCATGATCACACTGTTGGCGACAACATCATGCAGCTCAGCAAGCAAATAGTTTTCCGAATACAATGCTACTTGCCCGTCGAGTTTCCTCAAACGCTTTAAGAGAAATCCTTTTTCTTTTGATCCCATCGACAAAGCCGCCGCCGCGTCTTTCGGAAAGATCGTCAGTTTGGCATCAATTATCTCTGACTCGACCTCATGATTTAAGTGATCGACCTCATGCTCAAAGAATCCCCTCGAGACTTGGAGCAACCATCCTGACTCTTCGGGATCAATCACATAGGCCCGCGTCGAGGGACCAACTTTATACGCCCTCGATACTCAAGGAGGCGCAAGGATTCGCGAACTGTGGAACGCGCTAATGAAAAACTGCGACATAGTTCGCTCTCCGGCGGCAGCCGGTCGCCTACGGCAAACACACCGTCGAGAAATCTGCTTCTCGACTAACCGAGACAATTGTAGATAAAAGGGTTCCGCAGAATCTCGGTCGATATTATTTTGACTGATATTCCTCGTAGCCATCCCGTATCGTGCACGATCACGAATTTTCTCGTCCTTGCAATAACATTCTCCGCTTTAGTTGCCCAAATTCAAGGATTTGGGTGAGGTGAGGGTGGAATTCTTGCGATGACATGGCATTGCGTTGCGCAAACCCGCTATGTGGGTGTTTAGGAGTCAACGGGCCCGTTAACGGCCTTGCGGAGATCGGATTCGGCGATCGTGGCGTTCGCGCGCTGATTTCAAATCTGTGTGTGTCGCCACAGCAAGTGTCCAGACTGCGAAGGCTGTCAGCAAAAAGCCACGTACCCTGATCCTGGACGAGCCATCGGCGGTTCTATCTCAGGAGGTGTTAAGGCACCTGTTCTTTCTGATTGATCAGTTAAAAGCCGAAGGGACTGATCGCCCGTATCTCAAGCTGGCCACCGACGACTCACCGCTGGCCGGTCTCAAGCTCTACGAGGTGCGCGCTTTAAACGGCGCGGCTTGGGCAAGGTTGACGAACCAGTTCGCTGGGAAAGCTACGCGACCATTCTGGGACGTGCCTGCGCGATGAGTCGACCGTGGAGGCGAGTGCTCCGCCGCCCTTCGCAGCTAAGAAAGTCACCGGTAAAGCCCTGACTGGTCGGCACCAGCAGATTTGCCGACCACAGCGACCGCCCCAGGGTTTCGTAAATCAGCCCTCTGAAAACATCAAGCTCAAATGCGCGACCTCCGGGGGAAACAAGTTTGCGGAAAGATGCTGCTCGGGTGGCTGTCGCTATTTTTTTAGGATTTGCGCGCTCGGACGGCACGTGATTTTCAAGGTCTAAATATCCCTAACTCGTGCCGTTCTTTGCCAACAGCCTAGCGAACATTGCCTGAGCGGGGTGGACGATCTCGACATCTAAAACCTCTATAAGTCGGTCTAACGACGGATAACGGATCGGCTCGAATACCCAATCGCGGTGCTTGATCCATAGATCTCTAAATCGCGAAGGGCTCCTCGCCCCGTTCCAGGATGGGGATGAAAGGTACCATAGTTTCAGGTATGGTTGCTTGTAGCTCCAACGATGTCGATCTTGGGTTAGTGATGTCGGCAATCACAAAATGGGACAGGCTTGCACTCGCCGAGATCGCCGCTAATTTTATGACATTCTTCTACCATATTCAGGTCGGCGCACTCGAAACTCAGGAGCTGCGGACCACGCCGCTCCCATACTGGCTGGTGGCTTTTTCCGACACGGTAAAGGACCCATCCACCAGTTCTTTTTCGCCATCGTCTTGCCGATAGCAGAGCGGTCGCACCGCGAGTCGCGGAGCGAATGTAATCGCAGCACCCTTTTGAGGTCCGCTGGACTGTCCTAACGGCCCGGCCTCCGTCTTCGCTTTTCCTTTTCGGGAAAATAGCATCTAACGACCACGATTGCCGACCAGCACTGGATCGATTGCCGCGGGAAGAATGCCACCCGGTGGGAATCTTTTCTTTTTAAATTTTGAGAAGGGACGCGGTGCGACCATCGAATCCTCGATGTCGGCTTCAAATTCGACCTCTACGCTCCATCCTGATTCCGCGCATCCTGGCATCGGAGGGGCAAAGGGACTCAGATGGTATGAGCCGACAGCAAACAACACCCGTTGTAAACTGTCGGCTGTCATGAAAAAAGAAACCAAGAAAGCTAGCAGACTAAAACAACTGTGCAACCAAGCAAGGCGCATTCTGAACTTGGGCCTGTTATGGCTTCCGAATTTGCCTGAGCGGTTCCGCGCTTTCGTCCACAAAGAGCAGCGGGTTTAGGGCCATCGAGACGAGGGAGAGTAAGGACCGATAGAAGCTCTAGGTTTCAGCAAAAGGCTCGCGCTGGATCTCCATAGTCCGAATGCCGGGTTCTCGCAACCAATCTGCTGGCCAGTCGGCGGTAAGCTTCAATACGGTGGGAAGCTCGGAATAGTTAGATCATCAGTAACTCCTTTCACTTGAAATTCGCAAGAAACTGATGTCACCCCTGAATACACTCCGTACCATAGTATAGACTCAAGGATATTTGGATGCAGATTTAATCGGCCGTCTGCGTCAGAGCTCCCATTCGCTTGCCGCATTCTCTGTGCGAATGGTCATCCTGTTTCAGGCCGCCGGCGTCTTCGCCCCGCCTGATCCGTTGATATGTGACTAATTACCTCGCTGAGGCTTTACGCTAGCATGGAGTACCACCGGCATGTTACGCGGCCGAGCACACTTACGTCCACTCTTTCGCACAAACCGTCTTGACTCTGGAGTATACTCCAGGGTCGACAGTCAGCATATGGACAGAGGCTCGTCGAATCCATGCTGTTTATCACCCAACGCTTTCCATTCGCCGGCCCACTTGATAAAAATCCCCGCACCTTCAGACTTCGAGAATGGCTATCAGCGACATCGTCTGTAGGGGCTTTTCCCGATCTTCTTTTCAGGTTTAAGATTGTGCGCAATAAAACCACCGTGAGTGTCGTCTATTGCCAGGGGATTTGCACCCCGGATCTTTAAAGACCAACTTGCAGAAAACTAAAGGACTTTTTAGGCTATGCGAACGTTGTACCTCCCTGCTCCGAGTTCAAGAAATGAACAGGCCAATCTGCAGTCCAATAGGGTCGTGGAAATTATGGCACCACTGCGCCGAGGAACTGTTCTGGCCGGGCGCTATAAGATATTGGAGACAATTGAAGCCGGGACGTTCAGAGCACATGACTTGGCTTTGGATCAAACCGTAATGGTCAGGCAGGCGTCCCTAAGCAACCAAGTTGTCGCCGAATTCTGGCACCAGGAGACCCAACAACCTGCCTTGATACGGGATCCGCATCTTCTGAACGTTCTCGACGTAGTTTCTGAGAATTCAAATGAGTTCATCATTACCGAGTGGTCTCAGGGGCGCTCGGTCGGCGACATCTTAGGGGAGCAATCTTCAATACCATGGGTGGACGGGTGGGGAGCGTTACCGACAACCGCTATAGTACCTCGGAAGAATGTCGTACCTTTACCCCATGCGCGTGAGGTAATCAGAAAATTCGATCGCGACACCGGTTGGCTAGCAGCGGCAGTTTTGGCCATGGTTATATTCGGAGCTGTTGGCCTCGCCATTCAGATCAAAGAGCGTCGTCTCAATGCGAGAAACTCTGTCAACTCAACCGCTGTTCTTAAAAGGTATTGAGCACACCAGTCGGCAACCCAGCAGCCAGATAACTTCGATCCGTCTCCAGGACATCGACCCTGCCTTGACCAAAGTCTCCCCACCGAATCCTTCCTGGCCAATGGAAACACCGGCACCAACGTCCGCAAAAGTTTCCGTACTCACGTTCACCAAAGATCCTCACTATAGAAAGGCGAATCCAATTCCCTGGACTCCGAAACAGCGGTTAGAATCTTCGCGAGAGACGAGGTCAAGGGTTCCCTCGACAAGAACCAGATCATCTGTCCGACCCAAAATCGTTGACGTAAAGAAACGATTGGTCGCCTTATGGCGTGCCAGCCTGGTGCGAGACAAGCGGACGAGCGGTTGGAATATCTCCGGGAACTCGAAAAGAAGAGGTAGGAAGAATGTCAGTTACACAGCTGAAATAGATCATGGCGGATAATTCATTCCTTATCCACTCTGCGATGAACCCGATGGCTGTGGGAATCACTCGGGTATATTACTTCATTTGCAGCGATGGTTCCTTATTCCTTCGGTCGAGTATACGAAAGGATCTTTCCTGAAAAAGCATACGTTCAAGATAGTCATCGCTGCCCTGACCTCTACTTGCAGGATGCGCGGACTTTACCCGTAAATTCACACGGTCGGACGGCTCATCGACTTCATGACAGCTCTAGCGGTCATGAACCTCTTGACACGTGCTCCAGTAGAGCGCATTTCCGGCGGAGGAGGCGACGTTAAGACAGCGCACGTGCGAAAGGATTCGCGCGGCGCATGTTTTCGGTAACGTGGCAAAGCAGTTCGGTGCCGGGTCGGTCAGTACAGCCTGGTCACATGTAACGTGGTTGTCTTAGATTCCAAAGGGCAATGTTTTGAGCGCATTGCGACTAGCTTCTTCCCGCCTAAGGTTGCCGGACACTTATCGCGGAATAAGGGGGCATCTAGCTGCTTTGTGCGGTTAGCGTTTTTGCCTGCCTCCTGCCGGCTCCACTATTATTGTTGCGTTTCACGGCATCGGAACGTTCCGCCAAGCGTCTCGATAGTTCTCCCGCCGCATCGATTGTCGGCAATGTTCACTTCCCTGCGCCACCGGGAAGTAATCGGGGAGTCTAGGAAAACGGGCCAATCCTGATCGAGCCATCCTGGACACTCGAATGAATATCAGATGGCGACTTTTTGATAATCGACCCCAGCCCATCCATGCTGCTCACCCCGCAGGATCCGTCGAATTCTTCGGCTACAGAGACGCGGCCCAGGATGTATCGATTGCATCCCGTTTCCATAAAGCGTTGGTTGTCGGTTCGAGCCCCGCCCAATGTATATTCGCCCGCGAAGTCGGAGAGCCTCTGTTTGAGCCACTCGGCAAGTGGTCGAGCGCAAACAATTGGCACCGATTCTGGACATGCACCGCTGTCGCTGTTTGAGCTATTTCCGAAATTTGTGGAGAGAAGACGAAGAAGGGGCGCATCCTTTCAATGGAGAAAAGAAACCAACGGCGCGTCGCTCGGGGCGCCAAAGAAAAGGATACGCCACAGTGTCGAATCAAGTCAGTCCGGCTTCGATGAGCGAGGGAAAACATGGACAAAGCCGTTTCGGGAACCCACTTCGTGCGCAATACCTCGGAAGTGAGGATCTTGTAAGCCGCTGGCTCGGTGGCCCTTATCCCTGTGGCCGGCAGATCGGTGAGCCCGAAATCGTTGCCACCGAATGCGACACCACGGTGGCAACGCAGCGGGAGAAGGTAAAATAATTAAAGACATAACGATTGGATGGGGATCGCATTCTCGCCCGACATAAGTGATTCACCAGCAATGTAGGGATAAAACGGAAGCTCCGGTCAGAAAGAACCTAGAAGCAGAAAACAAAGTTGCAGGCCGGTCCTTGGCCAGCGATCGCCTTGCAGCTAAGAACGTCTGGCCTCGTGCGCGGCGCCGGTCGCACGTTTGTTACCGGACCGCCAAATAACCCGCTTCCCGGCACATATCGCGGAGCGATTCAGCGGTTACAGGAATTTGCCAACTCCTCGAGGTTGTCAGTGAAGCGGGCCTACCAGGGCGGGTGTTCGCCCGGCTGCTTCCCGGGCCGCCGAGGTGTACGACCGGCTGCTAGTAAAACTCCAAGAGTATTGTCGGGCAGGCCCCGTGTTGGTGGACTGCCGGTTGAAGCATAGTTCACGTTGTACGAGAAGAGGTAAGCTCCAAAAGCAGCTCCATCGCGTCCCGATAAGCCAGGGCGATGTGACCACTGAGGCCGCGCTGTGAGAAAAGATGTAACCGAGGCCCGATGCAAACACGAACACTCATGTATAAATATTGCTTGAACTTTCTTTCTCACTGTTAAAAAGTAATGGAATGTTCCCCCGGTTTCGTTCGCTTGGTCATTTCCCCACCATGGCGGGCGATTTTACAGAAGGCGCTGACCGACACAATCCGTTCAGAGCCGGAGTCGTTTTCCGGGGGTCGTTTGCTTCCCACAATTAACCCCCAAATTAAAAGGAATAGCCGTGTCCAATTCACACCGTAAGCAGAATCGGTTGACCGCCTTGGCTCATACTGTGCCCCTCGCTCTGATCTTCATCGCTGCATCGACTTTCAGGGCCAGCGCAGAAGTAACCATAGACTTCTGGAATCCCGATACCGGAGAGGCCGTCCTCAAAGTATTACAAGAGGACATCCAGGGATTCGAAAAGGAACACCCCGGCATCAAAGTCAATCTGGTTAATATCCCTTGGAGCGATATTTTTACCAAGTGGCAAACTGCGATTCAGTCCGGGAACGTACCCGATGCCAGTATCGCCTCGGCGGCGTTCGGAGCAACGCTCAACTCGCAAGGAGTCTTGGAGCCGATGGACGCTGTGATCAAAGAAATGGGTGGAGAAAGCGCTTTTGCACCCAGCGCCAAGTCCTTCGTCGAGATGTGCAAACAAAACGGCGGCTTCTACGACTTGCCCTATGTCCACAATTGCGTGGTGCTCTGGTACAAAAAAGACCTTCTGCAAAAAGCCGGACTGTCCGTTCCGCAAACGTGGGACGAGCTGCTGGCAGCTGCCAAAGCACTCACCAAGGAGGGTGTTTACGGTATCCTGATGACCAGTTCGAAATCCTATGTCACTCAGCATACCTTTTATAGCCTGATGTTGTCGAACGGGGCTGACATCGTCGATCGCGAAACAGGCCAGAAAGTTCTCTTCGATAGCCCCGCGACCGTTGAAACCCTGAAGTACTATAAAGAACTGGCGCAGTATTCCCCTCCGGGTGCCGGTGGCTACGATCGACCTGAAGCGCAAGCGGCAATGAGCACCGGAAAGATCGCCATGTTCATCTATGGGAGTTGGCTCGGCGGCGCATTGACACAAGCTGGTCCAGAGATCCTGGATCAATTTGCGGATCCGCCTCGACCATGAGGTGCCGGGATCGAAGCATTTCGAGGAAACCTCCGACGAGTCACAGAGGATCCAGAACCGTTTGTGGGGCCTCGCCGGCGAGGCGCTCGAACGCGTCGCCGGTCGACGGCAAGGCGCCGCGGCTCTACGTCGAGACCCTGAACGACATGATCGACGCGCACACCACACGTGTGTCGGCGCTCGACAATCGGATCCCGACCTCCGTGTGGCTGTTGCAGATCGTCACGAGACCGCAGTGGCCCTCGCGATACTCGCCACGTGTACGTAGCGATGCTCGGCCGCGGCGTGCTCACGGTGTTCCTCGCGGCCCGCGCTGATCACCATCGTCGTGCTGGTCATGTTCGATCTCGACCGGCCGAGTCGCGGCTTCGTCCGCGTGCCGGCGACACCGCTCCGTCGCGCTCAGAGACTCGATGGATCAGCCTCCGGCGGCAGTTGCACCGGGCTCGTGACGCTCGTACGTCGTCACTCGGGCGTGACGACGTCGAGGTTGTCGAGCGAGATTGTCGGCAACGTCCCGGTCCAGGAACCCGACACGTAGACGAGCACCCCGAGGTCGCCCGCGCCTTGCAATGCGGCCGGGGTCGCGGTCCCGTCGTGGTCAGCAGCCAACTCGCCGGCTCGGCCGTGCCTGATCTCCACACCCTCGCGTGCAGCGTGGTCGTCGTCGCTCCGCTCACCTGGAAACGGACGCGGAGCTGATCGCCGGGACTCACGGTGAGGCCCGGAACCGTCATCGAGCCGAGCACCGTCTCGGTACCGCCGACGACTCGGACGATGTACGCCACGACTGATCCGCCGGCTTGGTAGCGGAGCTTGAACAGGTAGTCATTGCCGTTGACGTCCGCCGCCCGATCAACGAGACGTAAACGCCGCCACCGGTGGCGGGCTGATCGAGCGCGACGTCGCTCTCGAGGTCGATGTCGGCTTGGCGCACGGCGCTGAGGTAGGCGGCGCGGCTCGTGGCGACCGCGCCGCCGATCCGGCCGACCCCGCCGCCGACGGAGAAGCTCGAACGCGGTGCCCACCAGCGACCATGCACCTCCCAGATCGGCCGTGCCGAACCCGTTCGCGACCGTGCGTGCGAACGTGTCGGACAGCGTATTGACCGTCGGGCGGAGGTGGCGGCGAGGTGCCGCGACGCTGACCGTATGCGTCACGGTGCCCGTGTCACCGCGGTTGTCGGTGACCGTCAACCTGACCGTGTAGCTCCCGGCGCTCGCGTAGGTGTGCTGCGGCGTTACGCCCGTGCCGGTCGCGCCGTCACCGAACGTCCAGTTGTACGCGGTGATGGACCCGTCGCTGTCGCTCGAAGCACTCGCATTGAACGACGCACTGAGTGGTTGTGGCGTCGAGAACGTGAACGATGCGTTGGGCGGATTGTTCGGCACGGTTCCCCCGCGTCCGCTGGCCGCGAAGTGCACGCTGACCCGGCTCGCGGAGAGCGCGTACGGATACACGGCGATCTCGTCGAGGTTCGCGGTGATCGCCTAGCGGGTGTGCGTCGACGGCCAGCTCGAGAGTTGGTCACCACCGATTCGCCAGTAGCCGCGGTAGCACCTGCGCCTTCTTGACGCTCGCATTGGCCGTCGACCTGGCTGCCGTCGACGTACAACTTCATGCCGTCACTGCCCGAGCGTTCGCGACGACGTGATGCCATTGGTTGTCGCGGTAGCTCGCGGGACTGTTGATCGTGATGCGGGTACCCATGTCGGGACGCACACCGAAGTAGATCTGGCCCGTGTTGTTCATGTAGAGGTTGCGGTCGTTGCCGTTGCGTGCTGCTCCGCGGTGTTGCTCGTGCCGAAGCCGATGATCTTGCCGCCGGTGGTCGTCGAAGTACGCAGCCATGCTTCGAGCGAGAAGGTCTGCGGGGCCGACCCCCCAGAACGGTGGAGACGCCCTGCACCACGCTCGTGCTCGTCGTGCCGGGGAAGTTCGTGGCCGAGTCGGACTCACTCGTCAAGGCGCCGGCGATGTTCCACGTGTTCGCGCTGTTCAGCGTGGCATCGTTCGACCCCGCCCGGTCGAATGCCTTCGTGCCATTCGCCTCGTCCAGACGCCACAGCCAGCTCGGGCTGTCGGCGAGCACCGCCGTCGCGTACGGCGATGCGCGGTGGCGCACCCGCGATCGTGGCGGTCGCGGGGGCGCCCACGACCGGGTTGCCGAACGGATCCGTGACGCGGATGCGGTACGTCTGCGAGGTGCCCGGTGGTGCGGTCGTGTCGAGGTAGCCGAGCGGCAGTCGGTTCCACCACGTCGTGCCGTCGGTTGGAAGGACTTGATCACCGTCGAGGTCGAGGTCGTCGCACCACGCAGCACGTCGACGTCGAGGCGCACGTTGTAGCGGTCCCATGCGGCCTTCCAGCCGATGCGCACCGTCCCCGGGCCGAGGGGCGTCACGACCGGCGTGAGCTCGCTGAAGTTCTGGATGGGATCGACAACCGTCGCGATCGTTCGCTTGGCGAAGCGCACCAGGCCTTGTTGGTTCGTGCCGTTCCGCGCGGGAACTCACCGGCGAGGACGGCGTAGCTGCCATTGCTGTCGACGCTCCATGCCGCCTGTCCCTGACCGGTGTAGGTGCTCGCGGTGAGCGTGGGCAACCAGTGCAGCGGTTGGGCCGCCGGGCGACCCGGGAACGGCCCCCAGATCGAGGGCGTTCCGAAGGCATTGGTCAGCGTCGGTGAGCGGCGCTTGTCGATCCGCCATCGCCCGCTGCCACGTCAACGGGCTCGTCTGCGGATTCCAGTCGAGCATGCCCCAGTCGTGCGGATGGCCGACGGAGTACAGCACGTTCCCCGTGACGGCAACGTCGTAAATGTCACCACGACCACCGTCGACCCAGTCGAGCACGCCGGTGGCCCCGTTGGCGGCGAAGACGCCTTCGAAGTTCCCCGAGCCCCCATCTTGCGAGGAATGCCCAGCCGACGCCGAACACGTTCGTGCCGTCCGTGGTCAGCGCGCGGATCCCCGCGCCGCTGCCTGGTCCTGGATGATGGTGTTGACCGGCCACGGGGTGACCACGCCCGTGACGCCATCGAGGGAGCCCATACCGATCTGCTGCGTGCCGTTGCGCAGCGTGCTGAACGATCCTCCGACGATGACGTGTCCGCTGCCGGGGTGGACCACCATCGTCGAGACGAGCAGGTTCGCGGACGGGTTCCACGGCAGGATCGCACCGGTCGAGGCGTTGTGGCGGCGAGCCGGCCGCGGGCCTGGAATCCGGTCGCGGAGGTACCGACCGTCGAGAAGTCGCCGCCGAAGTACATCGTGCCGTTGTTCACGGCGATGGCGTCGACACTCGAGTTCGCACCGGGATTCCAGGACCGCAACACGCCCGGTCTGAGCATCGATTCGCGGCGATGCGGAGCCGGGCCTGCCCGCTGACCTGGGTGAAGTCGCCGCCGACGTAGATCGTGGAACCGTCGGCCGAAGAGCCGCGAGTTTCCGCCCTTCCGCGTTGAGCGTTGGCGCCCACGACGTGATCAGGTTCCCGCTGGTGCAGGTCGACACGGAGGATGTACGGATCGCGGCGTCTGGGTTCCGCGCCTGCCGCCGCGCCAGCGGGGCGCGCCTGCGAGAACTGGCCGGTCGCGAACACCCAATTCCCGACGATGAGCGAGTCCCACACGACGCCGTTGATCTGCACGGTCGGCAGTGGCAGGCCGTCACGGTCTCCAGCGACGGATCCGTCGGGCGGTCACAGCGGGGCCGCGGATCTGGCGCGCAAGGTCGCGGCGACGACCCCCAGGTTCCGCGCCGATCAGCAGCGCCGCGACGAAACACGCCGGCGACCTTGAATACCGCGCGCGCACCACGCCACCCCCGACCTACTTGTCACGTTGCTTCCTCCGGCTTGCGCCCGTCCCGGAAGGCTGACTCTGAGACCCAACCCGCCCTGTTGTCTGCGTCCCAGTCCCGAGAAGGAGTGTACGGATGTGACCCCCCGGGTGCTACGGCAGCCGGGTTATTTTCGTCGCGATGTCACACGACTCGGAAGCATCGGGATGCCACACCCATCACGTTGCGACGACGCGGTTGGCGACGCGGCGCGGCGAGGGGTCCCCTTTGTGTCACGGTGCGCGGTCAGAGCAACACGGACCCCGCAGGTCATCCCGTGCCGAGCGGCGGCACACGCATGGCACGCGTGTCCTGGAGAAGCGATCGACGAGTCGGAGACTGACAATGGCTGCCAAGCACACGGTCCCGACGCCGGTCTGCGGGCGGGCCTGTCCGGCGCTCAGGCGCAGCGGCAGGCGACGGTCTGGTCGAGCACCTGCCAGCGGAACTCCACGAGCGGCGAAGCTTCGCCGCATCCGGTGCAGCTGATGCGCCACCGCTGGCCGATGCGCGCGATCTCGAGCGCTTGCTGGCCGGTCGAGAGCCGCTTGGGCTCGACGCCGGCTTGCTGACGTGCGGGAGCTCGGCGAGTTCCAGCGGGAGGTATTCCGGCACGTGGCTCGGTCGCGGGAGCCGGGCGTCCAGCGCACGGATCGACGGCCGCGGCCCCGACGTCCGGATCATGACCCGCGAACGTGACCAGCACGTAGGCGAGCTCGGGTCCGAGACCGTCCGTGAGCGACCGAACCATCGCATCGTCGAGCGGCTCCGCCCGGGCGATGCCGGCGGCGGCGACCGCATGCTCGTAGCGTTCGAGGTGTTCCGGTACCGGCACGACCGCGGGGCCGGGCGCGCGAGGAAGGCGGCGAGTTGCTCGAAGTTCCCGCCGTCGAACACCCCACTCGCTTCCGAGATGCGCTCGATCTCGTCGAGGAACCCCGCACGTTCGATGCGATTGGCCGGATCCTCCAGCGTGTCCTTGGCGAACATGATCACGAAGGGCGCCGGCCGATGCCCGCGCGCTTGCGGCGCAGGATCCGGCCCATCCGCTGGATCATCTGGCGGCGGGTTCCGGCTCGCGCTCGATGAGGCGACGCCGAGGTTGGCGTCCGGCACGTCGATGCCTTCGTCGAGCACCCGGGGGCGCCACGACGGCGTTTCGAGCTTGCGCACGCGGAGGTCGTCGAGGATCTCCCTCCCGTTGCCCGCGAGCGGTCGAGCCGGTGATGAGCTCGACCGCGACATGCGGGTCGAGGTGGGAGGTCCGGTACGCATCATTTCGCCGCGGACGGTCTCGGTGAAGACCAGGGCGCCGTCGGCGTCCTTGATGGCCGGCGCGAGGCTGCCGAGCAGCTCGTCTTTCGCGTTGGTCTGCGCCACGATCTGACGGCGCTTGGAGAACGCATCGAGGTAGTCGCGGCGCGGCCGTCGGCTCCGGAGTCGCGCTCGGCGAGGTGGGCCACGGCCGCGAGGAAGTCACCGAACGGTTCGAGCGGCATGTCGCCCAGAACAGCAGGAGGTGCTGGCGGGCGCTCACGAGCCGCTGTTCGACGGCGAGATACTCCGCCCGTTCCTGACCGACAACGCGACACCGACGAAGGCGACGCACGGCACGCGCACACTCCGTCGGCAATGGCTTGTTCAATCCGTAGCGGTAGCAGATCCCGCCGAAGTAGGGGAGCAGGAGCTCGGTCACCGCGTCGTCGCTGCGTTCCAGCGTCGCGGTCAGCCCGAGCCGTTCCTCGTACTGCTTGAGCAACGATCGCCGCAGGACCTTGCCGCCCATGCCGTGGCATTCGTCGGCGATGAGTAGGCCGCCGTTCTTCCCGGGCGGTACGGGCTTGTCCGCGGCGGCGGAGTGACGCGTCGCCACGAGCACGTCACAGGAGTCCGGGATGTCCGCGCCCGCTGTCGCCCAAACGCCGATCCGCACGTCGGGAAGCGCGACCCTGAGCCGGCCGTGCCACTGCTCCGTGGAGCGAGCGCGAGGGTACGACGACGAGCACGAAGCGACCGCGCCACAACACGTTGCCCGCGGCCGCGGCAATGGCAACGTCGGTCTTGCCCGAGCCGGTGACGGCCTCGACCACACCTCGGCGGCCGCAGCGCAACCAGCTCACGAGCGCGTCGAGCTGCCGCCGGTACGGCTCGCGGTCGGCCACGACCGGTTCCGTGAGCAAGGTTCAGCGACGCGGCC
>CAVOST010000006.1:0-63703 GCA_963698945.1 uncultured Actinomycetota bacterium
CAGCTCATGAGCCGGTGCCGAGGGACTGCAGCACGCTCTCCATGACCTGCTTCGACTGCGCCATGGCGGGCTGCTTGCCAGGGGGGAGCGAGCTCCACCTGACCGTCACGACTGCACGACCCGAGACGGCCGCCATCGTGGCGGCGTCCGCCTGGCCAAGCTTTCCCCGCTCCCGGCACAGGCCTTGTCAGCGCCCGCCGCGGTGAAGCCGGCCTGCTCGGTGTAGGTGGACTTGTCGATCGAGCGGCACTGGCTGGCGAGCACGTCGTCGGCCGTACCGTCGTCGTCGAGCTGGAGCCAGGTCACCACGGCATGGACCTCCGGCTGCCCGCCCGGGGCGGAGCGGAGCGAGCATGCGGCGGTCGGGTTCACCGGTCGTGTCGGTGGTGGACGACGTCTCGAGACCCGCCTTGGCTGTCTCCGGAACCGTCGCGCACAGGTCGGCCGGCGCGTCGGGCTGCATCGCCGTGAGCGGCTCGGGCTCCGTGCCGCAGGCCGAGACGAGCAGCGCCGCAGCCGCCAGGACTGTGGCCAGTCCGCTCCTCGACATGCACGCTCCTCAGTCGTTCGGCCAACCGGGGGTATTCCACCACAAGCCAGGGCCACGGTTCAGGCGCAGACTCCGAGGTACGGCGGTCGCTTACCGGCGCGCCTCACCCGGTAGGCAGGAGTCGTCACGCACGATTCGGCTGTTCCATCGCGTGGGACGAGCGCCCGCGCGGCGTCCGCAGGTTGAGACCCGCGAGCCATCGAGGAGGCCCTCGCATGACCGAACAGGCAACCTCGGCGGCGCCGCCCAGATCGTTTGCCATCAACCTGCTGGTGGTCCTGGCCGCCACCACCGTCGTCCTCGCCGGGATGCGCTCCATGCGCGACATCGTCGGCACGGTGTTCCTGGCCCTTGTCCTCACCATCACGGTGCACCCCATCCGGACGTGGCTGGAGTCGCGACGGCTGCCGGAGTGGGCCGCCTCGATCCTCACCCTGCTCGGCACCTACCTGATCCTGGTCGGCCTGGCACTGGCGCTGGTCGTCTCCGTGGCGCAGATGGCGTCGCTGGTCCAGGAGTACACCCCCAAGATCCAGGAGCACGTGGCTGACCTCGGTTCCCAGCTGCACTCGCTCGGCGTCGACCAGAAGCAGATCGACACGCTGACCAAGGCCGTCGACCCCGGCAAGCTGGTCTCGTTCATCAGCGGCATCCTGGGCGATCTCGCCGGAGTGCTGGGCAGCCTGTTCTTCCTCCTGCTGGTGCTGCTCTTCACGACCTTCGACACGAACTCGACCCGGCGAGGGCTTGCCACCCTCATGGCGCGGGCGCCCAGACCGTGGCCGCCCTCGGTGAGTTCGCCCGGGGCACGAGGAACTACATGGGCGTCTCTGCGGTCTTCGGCCTGATCGTGGCCGTGATCGACGGCGTCGCGCTCTGGATCATGGGGGATCCCGGGCGCCTTCGTGTGGGCCGTGCTGGCCTTCGTGACCAACTTCATCCCCAACATCGGGTTCGTCATCGGGGTCATCCCGCCGGCTCTGATCGGCCTGCTCGACGGGGGAGTCACCCAGATGTTGGCGGTGATCGTCCTCTACAGCGTCATCAACTTCGTGATCCAGTCGGTCATCCAGCCGCGGGTCGTGGGCGACGCCGTGGGCCTGTCGGCCAGCCTGACCTTCCTCTCCGTCGTCTTCTGGACCTGGCTCGTCGGGCCGCTGGGCGCGCTGCTGGCAGTCCCGCTCTCGCTGCTGTTGCGGGCCTTGCTGCTGGACGCGGATCCACGCACACGATGGGCACTACCGCTGCTGTCGGGAAAATCCGCCGCGACAGAGCCCGCGCTGAGTGAGCCCGCGCCGGTCGCGGCCGGCGCGGCCGCGTCACCATCCGCAACCGATCACCCGGACTGAGGGCGACGTGGCCGAGGACACTGACCTCTTCGCCGCCGGCGGGTCGGACGAGGCGGAGGCCCGTGCCAGGGCCGAGGTGGCCCTGCGGCGGCTACCCGAGAAGCTGCAGCGCCCGCTGGCGTGGGCACTCTCCCAGTGGCCGGGCCGGATCGCGATCCGCAGCGCGTTGGCCAGCGTGCAGCTGGGCATCTTCGACCGGTCGATGACGTTGGCGGCGCAGTTCTTCACCTCGGTGCTGCCCCTGCTGATCATCGTCGCCACCTGGTCGACCAATCACGACGGCGGCTGGCTCACCGATCTCCTCCACGTCCCGAAGGAGTCGACGAACGTGATCCAGGGGCGATCCATGGCGCCGGTGGACAACGCCTTCGGCGTGGTCGGCCTCCTGATGGTGCTGGTCTCCGCCACCAGCCTCTCCCGGGCGCTGTCCCGCGCCTTCTCGACCATCTGGAACGTCTCACGTCCGAAGAGCACCATCGGCTCCGCGTGGCGCTGGATGGTGGTGGTGGTCGTCCTGGCCCTTGCGCTGGTCGCCGTGCGCGCCCTGACCTCGGCGGCGGGGGAGGTCCCCCCGGCAGCTCTGTGGCGGAGCGTGGTGTCCCTGCTCTGCGACCTGGCCATCGCCGTGTTCGTGCCGTGGCTGCTGCTGGAGGGCACCCTCAAGGCCCGGCTCCTGGTCCCCGGCGGGCTGCTCTTCGCCGCAGTGATGGTCTTCGTGCGCCCTGCCTCCGGCATCTGGTTGCCGTGGGCACTGGAGTCCAGTGCCAAGCACTACGGGGCCATGGGCGTGGCCTTCACCTACCTGGCCTACCTCTACATGATCTCCTTCATCTTCCTGGCCGCCTCCGTGCTGGGGCACACGATCGCGGTCGACCGGGGCTCTCTCGGCACGTGGATCCGCGGCCCGGTCGAGGCACCGGCAGGGGCCCGCTCAGGAGCACGGTCAGGAGCACGCCGGCGAACCACGTGGACAGGCACCGTGAGTCACTAACCGCTTTCACCCAATCCGGATGAGGCGCCCGCGCGGGTGCCAGCGAAGGCTGGACCTGCAGGTTCAACGAGAAAGGCAACGACATGTCGCAGCCATTGCAGCCATCACAGCCGCAGGGAACCACGATGCCCGACGCCTACCGCCAGAACGTGCAGCCAACGACCGCCACCGCGTGGGTCGGCTGGATCGGGTTCGCGGGCTTCATGATGGTGATGCTCGGGACGTTCCACGTCATCGAGGGCCTGATGGCCCTGTTCCAGGACGAGTACTTCCTCGTCGGCAAGAACGGCCTCACCGTCCACCTCGACTACACCGCGTGGGGCTGGATCCACCTCGTCGGCGGGGTCGTGATCATCGCCGGCGGCGTGGGCCTGTTCAGCGGCCGGATCTGGGCGCGGGCGCTCGCGGTCGTGATGGCCTTCATCAGTGCGGTGATCAACATCGGCTTCCTGTCGGCGTACCCGATCTGGTCGGTCATCCTGATCACGCTCGACATCCTGGTGATCTGGGCTGTGACCGTGCACGGTTCCGAGATGCGGGAGTAGGTGCGCGGGCGGCCGATGATGTCCTGGGCCGCCAGGTTCCAGCTGCGGCAGTACGTCCGTCAGAGCCTGTGGGTCGTTCCTCTGCTGGGGACAGTGGCGGGGGCGCTGCTGGCCGCGGTCGACCTCGCGCCTCGAGGGCAAGGTCCCGCTCCCGGACGGTTGGACCTACTCCGCGTCGACGGCGGGCAGCCTGCTCTCGGCCGTCGCGGGCGCCATGATCGGACTGCTCGGCCTCGTCGTGACGATCGGCGTGCTCGTCGTGCAGATGGCCACCGGCACGCTGTCGCCGCGGTTCATGCGGTTGTGGTACCGCGACCGGTTGCAGAAGGTGGTGCTCGCCGCGTTCATGGCCACCTTCGCCTTCTCCTTCGCGTTGCTGCGCGACGTCGACTCGGGCGGCGTCCCCAACCTGGGCGTGACGCTGGCCGGCCTCGCGGTGACCGTGGACATGATCCTGCTGCTGCTCTACCTCGACAGGTTCGTGCACGCGCTGCGGCCCGTGGCCGTCGCCGCGGCCATGTCCCGCGCCGGGTTGGCCGTCGTGAACGAGACGGAGGACCACCCGCCCATCCGGCGACGCGGGCGAGGTCCCTGGCCGGAAGGCGCCGGGCTGCAGGTGCGGGCACCGTCCACCGGTGCCATCCAGGCGATCGCGACCTGGTCGATCGTGAAGTACGCGCACGACCATGACCTCGTCTGCGTGTTCCGCCGTCCGGTCGGCGACTTCGTGAACGGCGGGAGCCCCCTCATCGAGGTCCACGGCCAGGCGCCGGCCGGACGCGGAGAGACGTCTGGGCGGGATGGTGGCGCTGGGGCACGAGCGGACGATCGAGCAGGACCCTGCCTTCGCCGTGCGGATCATCGTCGACATCGCGATCCGCGCGCTGTCCCCGGCCGTGAACGACCCGACCACCGCGACCCAGATGATCAACCACCTCGGGGCGCTGCTGGCCGGCATCGGTGCGCGCGACCTGGGCACCGAGGGCCGGCTCGTCGACGCGCGAGGGGGCGCTCAGGCTGGTGCTGCCCACCCGGACGTGGGACAGCTACCTCGAGCTGGGCGTGTCCGAGATCAGGCAGTACGGCGCCGGCTCGCCCCAGGTCAGCCGGCGGCTCCGGGCCATGCTCCACGACCTCGAGGCCGCAGTGGCCACCGTCAACCGGGAGTCGGTGCGCTTCCAGGTCGAGCTGCTCGACCGGGCCGTCTCGCACGCCGCACCCGACGACTACGACCGCAACCTGGGCCTCGACGAGGACCGGCAGGGGCTCGGTGGTGCCTCGGTCGCGCCCGGGCGACACCGCGTCCCGAGAGGGAAGTGACTCGAGGTGGACCTGGGTACCGGGCTCGTCAGCCTGTTGGTGGTGTCGGTGGTCTCGGCGCTGGCACCGTTCATCTCGGCCCTCTTCAGACGCATCCGGTTGCCACAGGTGGTCGTCCTCATCGTCGGCGGCATCATCGTCGGGCCGGAGGTGCTCGACCTGGCCTCGCCGGCGAGCCTCGAGCTCATCGCCAACGTCGGCCTCGGCTTCCTGTTCCTCCTCGCCGGGTACGAGCTGGACCTCGACCTGTTCCGGGAGCGGGGAGGGCGCCTCGCTGTC
Organism: uncultured Actinomycetota bacterium; assembly: GCA_963698945.1. Taxonomy (GTDB): domain Bacteria; phylum Actinomycetota; class Actinomycetes; order Propionibacteriales; family Nocardioidaceae; genus Marmoricola. The sequence continues at coordinate 5,035 of CAVOST010000006.1, forward strand.
GTGGCATGGTTCGTCACGGCCACGCTGGCCATCCTGGTCACCGGCGCCCTGGCGTACGCCGGGTTCATCCATGCCTTCGTGCCCGTGGCCATCGGTCTCACCACCACTGCCTTCGGCGCCCTGCTCCCGATCCTGCGTGACAACGGCATGCTCAGCGGCCCGTTCGGGAGGTTCGTCCTGCCGGCCGGCGCGGTCGGCGAGTTCTTGCCCATCGTCGCCATCGCCGTCTTCCTCAGTGCGAACGGCCGCTTCCTGGGGCTGGCCTCCCTGGTCGCGATGTTCGTGGTGGCCGTGCTGTTCAGTCTGCTGCCCCGGGTGCGCTTCCTGGCGCGGTTCGCGGCCGTGTCGACGGCCGGTGAGAACGAGACCTCGCAGACGACTCTGCGGCTGACGGTGGCCCTCCTGTTCGCCCTGCTGGTCGTGGCGGACAAGTTCGGTCTCGATGTCGTGCTCGGTGCCTTTCTGGCCGGGGTGGTGCTCCGCAGGTGGGCGCCGGGGGACGTGCACTCGCTGGAGGCCAAGCTGGACGCCGTGGGCTACGGATTCTTCATCCCCGTCTTCTTCGTCAGCTCCGGGATGGGCCTGGACCTCCAGTCCATCGCCGAGAACCCGGCACGACTCATCGTGTTCTTCCTGCTGCTGCTGGCCGTGCGCGGGCTGCCGGCCCTGTTCCTGTACCGCCACGACCTGGTCTTCCGCGAGCGGCTGCAGATGACCTTCCTCACCGCGACCGCCCTCCCGCTGCTGGTCGCCCTGGCCGCCATCGGGCTGAGCACCGGTCACATGCTTCCCGAGAACGCGGCGGCGCTGGTCGGAGCCGGCGTCCTCTCGGTCATCGTCTTCCCGGGTGTGGCAGTGGCGCTCAAGCGGACCGGGCCACCGTCCCAGGTCGCCCCCACGACCGCGTCTGGAGGCCTCGAGTGACCACGACGAGCTCCCTGTGGCAGCCACGCCAGGCGTGGTGGTGGATGGGGGTGCTGTTCGCGATCGGCTCGACGTGCTTCTTCATCGGTCCGATCCCGTGGTTCCTCGACCTCGTCGGCCCGCAGGTGGACGGGCTGGTCTTCTTCGTGGGCTCGATCTTCTTCACCACCGCCGCCACCCTGCAGCTGCGGGAGTCGATGCAAGCGGGTCACGCCTTCTGGCAGCCGCACAGCCGCGACTGGTGGAGCAGCGCGGTGCAGTGGGTGGGCACGCTGTTCTTCAACGCCACGACTCTCCGTGGCCTGACCACCGCGATCGACACACCGACGTACAACCAGGTGGTCTGGCGCCCGGACGCCTACGGCTCGGTCTGCTTCCTGGTCTCCGGCTGGCTGGCCTACGTCGTGGTCGTCGGCGGCATCACGCGCCGGCCGCACGGGATCGGCGGGGCGATCGCCGCCGTCAACCTGTTCGGCTGCGTGGCGTTCGGAGTCTCCGCGGTGGGCGCCTTCGTGCTCCCGAGCTCCCAGGAGCAGCTGGACACGCGCCTCGCGAACCTCACCACCTCCGTGGGCGGTCTGGCCTTCCTGGTCGGTGCGCTGCTGCTCATCCAGCAGATGCGCACCGCCGAGCCCGTCGCAGTCCCGGGTCAGTGAGGGACGTCTCAGCCGAGCAGCAGCCGGAGTACCGCCGCTGCAGCCATCACGGGGCTCGAGACGCGGCCACCGGCACGCTCTCGCGCACCTCCAGCAACACCCACGTCACGGTCGCCATCAGCAGCGCGGCACCGAGGAGGTGCAGCTCGACGAGCAGGATCGGCAGGTCGGCGAAGTACTGGACGAAGCCGATCGTCGCCTGAGCGAGCTCGACGAGCAGCAGGGCGAGCACTGCCCGGCGCTGACCGTGTGTGCTCGGGGTGACCCGGACGACGAGGAGCAGCGCCACGGTGAGCCCCACGAGGAGGAACACCAGGTCCGCATGCAGCTGGGAGACCTGCTGGGGGTCCAGCCCGTTGCGCGGCGAGTCCGCGTCGCCCGCGTGGGGGCCGGACCCCGTGACGACGGTCCCGAGGTACAGCACCACCCAGGAGACGCCGTACGTCGACCAGGCCAGCCAGAGCAACGGCGAGGGCTGGCCGTCGGGGGTCGTCCCGGCGGGCCGGTCGATGCGCCACAGGTAGAGCACCGCCGCGCTGATGATCCCCAGGGAGACCAGCAGGTGGAGCGAGACCACCCACGGGTTGAGGTCGGTGAGCACGGTGACCCCGCCGAGCACCGCCTGCGCCGGGATGCTCAGGGCCAGCAGCGCCGCCAGGATGCGGAGCTCGCGCCTGCCCGACTGCCAGGCGCCGACGAAGGTCGCCACCGCCACCGCAGCCAGCACGAACGTGAGCGTGCGGTTCCCGAACTCGATGGCGGAGTGGTAGTCGAGCGCCTGGTGCGGTGTGAACGAGCTCTCGGTGCAGCGCGGCCACCGGGGGCAGCCGAGCCCGGAGGAGGTCAGCCTCACGGCGCCACCCGTCAGCACGATGCCGATGTTGGCCACCAGCGAGGCCCAGCCCAGCCTTCGGAGCCAGACAGGGGAGCCGAGGGTCACTCCCACTTGAACGTTCTCGCCGTCAACAGCGCGCCGACCGCTGCCCAGAGGGCGAGGACGCCCATGGACCCCCAGGCCCAGTCGCCGGACCACAGGGCACTGCGCATCGCCTGGCCCAGCGCACCCGAAGGCAGCAGCGCGGCGACGTTGCCGAAGCCGCCGTACGACGACGCCGGGAGTACGACGGCCCCGCCGGCCAGCAGGAGCAGGTACACCAGGTTCGCCGCCGCGAGCGTGGCCTCCGCCCGGAGCACGCCGGCCACGAACAGTCCCAGCGCCGCGAAGGCAGCCGTGCCCAGGACGACCGCGAGCACCACGGCCGGGATCGACGCGTGCGGCTCCCAGCCCATGAACAGCGCGATCACGGAGATGACCGCGATCTGCAGCGCCTCGACCATCAGGAGCGCACCCACCTTGCCGAGCAGCAGCCCCGAACGCGGCAGCGGCGAGGACCCCAGCCGCTTGATGACGCCGTAGCGCCGCTCGAAGCCCGTCGCGATCGCCAGCGAGGCGAAGGCGGTCGACATCACGGCCAGGGCCAGCACGCCGGGCACGAACTCGTCCACCGGCCGGTGGGAGATCGTCACGTCGAGGTGCGTGGCGCCGGCGACCGCACCGATCAGCACGATCACAGGGATCACCACGGCCAGCAGCAGCTGCTCGCCGTTGCGGAGCATCAGGCGCGCCTCGATCGAGGCCTGGGCGAGCACCTGCCGGTCGAGCCGCGCGCTGCCCGGTCGGGGCGTGAAGACGCTCATGGCTTAAGCTCCCGACCGGTCAGCTCCAGGAAGGCGTCCTCGAGGTTGCGCTGGCCGAGGTGCAGCGACTCCGGCAGCACCCGCTGCTCCTCGCACCAGCGCGAGACGGTCGCCAGCGTGGTGCTGTCGGCCGGGCCGGTGATCAGGAGGCTGACCTCGCTGATCGTGCTGACCTCGAGCTGGTGGCCCAGGGCCTGCTGCAGCGAGGCCGGGGCGCCCGGCGGGAACGGCTTGGTGACGACGAGCCGGATCGTGGCGGTGCCGCCGCGGGTCAGCTCCAGGGGAGTGCCCGACGCGATCATCCGGCCCCGGTCGATGATGTGGATCAGGTCGGCCAGCCGCTCGGCCTCGTCCATGTGGTGCGTGGTGAGCACGACGGTGACCCCGTCGCCGCGCAGCTCCTCCAGCAACGCCCACGTCGTACGACGACCGGCCGGGTCCATCCCGGCCGTCGGCTCGTCCACGAACACCAGCTCGGGACGGCCCACGAGCGCCATCGCCAGCTTCAGCCGCTGCTGCTGGCCGCCGGAGAGCCGCCGGTAGGGCGTGCGACCGCACTCGCCGAGGCTGAGTCTGTCGCCGAGCACCGCCGTGTCCAGTGGATGCGCGTGCAGCTTCGCGATGTGGCCGAGCATCTCCATGGCCCGCACGCCGGACCAGGCGCCGCCGTCCTGCAGCATCACGCCGATCCGGGGGAGCAGGTCGCGACGTTGCCGCTGCGGGTCCAGGCCGAGGACGCGCACCGTCCCCGCCTGCGGCGCCCGGTAGCCCTCACAGGTCTCCAGCGTCGTGGTCTTGCCGGCACCGTTGGGTCCCAGGACTGCCGTGATCGTGCTCCGCTCCACCACGAGGTCGAGCCCGTCGACGGCGACCTTGTCGCCGTAGCGCATCTGCAGGCCGTCGACCTGCACGGCGGGCGTCTCGGACACGCCCGGGAGTCTACGAACCGACGGGCAGGCCCTTGACGTAGGCCGCCTGCCCGAGGTGTTGCAGCGCGTCGCCGACGACGCTGACAAGGCGCACCCCGGCGGTCACCGGCGGGTCCCAGTTCTCGTCGACCACCCGGTCCAGCTCCGCGGCGTCGACGCCGCGGAGGTAGCTCTCGGTCCTGGCGTGCACGTCCTCGTGGTAGCCGGTGAGCAGCCCGAGGTCGTCCACCCGGACCGACGCGACCTGCTCGACGGTGTGGCCGTAGCCGTGCTCCCAGTCGTCCAGCGGCAGGCCGAACCTCTCGCGCCACTCGCCCCAGGCCTGGTCGGTGCCGGCCAGCCCGGCGATGTGGTCGTCCTCGATCCGGGCGGCGTGCCAGAGCAGCCAGACGATCGAGTTGCCCTCACCACCCGGCTGCAGGTGGGCTCGCTCGACGTCGAGGCCCTCGACCACGTCGCCGTACAGCTCGTGGATCCGGCCGAAGGCGTCGATCAGGATGTCGCTTGCGTCCATGGAGCCAGCGTAGTTTCGACAAGCTCAACCCAAGAGGAGGTTAGGGCAGCCTTATTTGAAACGCCGGGAGCATTAAGAGCACACTGGTGTTGTGGAAATCGTGGGACGTCCGGAGAGGCAGGACCAGCCGACGCGTGAGCGCGTCGTGCGTTCGGTCCTGGTCAACGGTCCCTCGACGGCCGCTGCGCTCGCCGAGCGGCTCCAGCTGACACCCGCCGCCGTGCGTCGCCACCTCGACCAGCTCCTCGAAGAGGGTTCGCTGGAGGCACGGGAGCCGCGCGTCACCGGCCACCGCGGGCGGGGTCGCCCCGCCAAGGTGTTCGCGCTGACCGAGGCCGGCCGTGACCGCTTCGACCAGGCCTACGACGACCTCGCGGTCCAGGCGATGCGGTACCTCGCCGAGACGGGTGGCGAGGCGGCAGTGCGGGAGTTCGCCGACCGCAGGGCCGCCAAGATCGAGCAGCGCTTCCACGCCGTCGTCGCGGCGCGACCGAACCTCGCGCCCACCGAGGCGCTCGCGCAGGTCTTCACCGACGAGGGGTACGCCGCCGCGGTGCGCGACCTGCCCATCGGGGAGCAGCTGTGCCAGCAGCACTGCCCGGTCTCCCACGTAGCCCACGAGTTCCCCGAGCTGTGCGAGGCGGAGACAGCCGCCATCAGTCGCATGCTCGGCCGCCACGTACAGCGACTGGCCACCATCGCCCACGGCGACGGTGTCTGCACCACCTGCATCCCGAACATGACGAAGGAGACGGTCACTCGATGACTTCCATCGAAGAGCTCAACCCGACCCTCAAGGGCATCGGTCGCTACGAGTTCGGCTGGGCCGACAAGAACGACGTGGGCGCCAACGCCACGCGTGGGCTCAACGAGGATGTCGTGCGCAACATCTCGACGCTCAAGAGCGAACCCCAGTGGATGCTCGACATGCGCCTGAAGGGCCTCAAGCTCTTCGGCCGCAAGCCGATGCCCTCGTGGGGCTCCGACCTCTCGGGCATCGACTTCGACAACATCAAGTACTTCGTCCGCTCCACCGAGAAGCAGGCCCAGACCTGGGACGACCTTCCCGGCGGACATCAAGAACACCTACGACAAGCTCGGCATCCCCGAGGCCGAGAAGGCTCGCCTGGTGTCCGGTGTCGCGGCCCAGTACGAGTCCGAGGTCGTCTACCACAAGATCAACGAGGAGCTCGAGGCCCAGGGCGTGCTGTTCCTGGACACCGACACGGCTCTCAAGGAGCACCCGGAGATCTTCCAGGAGTACTTCGGCACGGTCATCCCGGTCGGCGACAACAAGTTCGCCGCGCTGAACACCGCGGTGTGGTCGGGCGGCTCGTTCATCTACGTGCCCAAGGGCGTGCACGTCGAGATCCCGCTCCAGGCCTACTTCCGGATCAACACCGAGAACATGGGCCAGTTCGAGCGCACGCTGATCATCGTCGACGAGGGTGCCTACGTGCACTACGTCGAGGGCTGCACCGCCCCGATCTACAGCTCCGACTCGCTGCACTCAGCGGTGGTCGAGATCATCGTCAAGAAGGGCGGCCGCTGCCGCTACACGACCATCCAGAACTGGTCGAACAACGTCTACAACCTCGTCACCAAGCGCGCGACCTGCGAGGAAGGCGCCACGATGGAGTGGGTCGACGGCAACATCGGCTCCAAGGTGACGATGAAGTACCCCGCCGTCTACCTGATGGGCGAGCACGCCAAGGGCGAGACGCTCTCGATCGCGTTCGCGGGTGAGGGCCAGCACCAGGACGCCGGCGCCAAGATGGTCCACGCGGCGCCGAACACCTCGTCGAGCATCCTCTCGAAGTCGGTGGCCCGAGGTGGCGGCCGGACGTCGTACCGCGGGCTGATCCAGATCAACGAGGGTGCCCACGGCTCCAAGAGCAACGTGCTGTGCGACGCCCTGCTGGTCGACCAGATCAGCCGGTCCGACACCTACCCCTACGTGGACATCCGCGAGGACGACGTGTCGATGGGCCACGAGGCGAGCGTCTCCAAGGTCTCCGACGACCAGCTGTTCTACCTGATGTCGCGCGGCATGCAGGAGGACGAGGCGATGGCCATGATCGTGCGCGGCTTCGTCGAGCCGATCGCGAAGGAGCTGCCGATGGAGTACGCCCTCGAGCTCAACCGGCTCATCGAACTGCAAATGGAAGGTGCCGTGGGCTGACGGCTCCTCCGAGTGGTTTCGACACGCTCGACCAGCGTGTGGCTGGGTTGGGCGGTCGACGGAACCACCGGTGGTTGAGCCTGTCGAAACCATGGATCCGGCCCGATAAAGGATGACTGTGACTGTTACCGATTCCGTGCGTGATGCGCTCGAGCAGCCTGCTCGGGTCTCCTCGCACCTGCACCCCCAGGGGTCCTTCGAGGTCGACGACCACCCCGTGCCCACCGGGCGCGAGGAGGTCTGGCGCTTCACCCCGCTCAAGCGGCTGCGCGACCTCCACAAGGACGCGCCCCTCGACGGCGAGTCGTTCACCGTGGAGGTCGACGCTGCGCCCGGCGTGACCGCGGAGCGGGTCGGCACCGACCACGAGGCACGCGGCTCCTCCGGGATCGTGCCCCCCGACCGGGTCAGCGCTCGAGCCTGGCAGGCCGCGAGCGACGTGTTCCTGGTCGACGTACCCACCGAGCACATCGGTGAAGGAGCCACGTTCGTGACCCTCACCGGCACCGGCAACGAGGTCGCCTGCGCCGGTCACCTCGTCATCCGGGCCGGCGCCTTCGCCAACGCCACCGTCGTGGTGCGATTCCAGGGCACGGCGACCCTGGCCGAGAACGTCGAGATCATCGTCGGTGACGGCGCGCAGCTGACCGTGGTGTCCCTGCAGGACTGGGACGACGACGCCGTGCACCACTCGACCCAGCACGCCAAGGTCGGCCGCGACGCCACCCTGCGACACGTCGCTGTCTCCTTCGGTGGCGACGTGGTGCGCCACGACGCCACCGCCGAGTACGCCGGTCCCGGCGGGTCGGTCGAGATGCTCGGCATGTACTTCGCCGACGAGGGCCAGCACATCGAGCACCGGCTCTTCATCGACCACAACGCCCCGCACACCCGCAGCAACGTCAACTACAAGGGCGCGCTGCAGGGCGAGGGCGCCCACGCCGTGTGGATCGGCAACGTGCTGATCCGCAAGGAGGCCGAGGGCATCGAGACCTACGAGGAGAACCGCAACCTCGTGCTCACTGACGGCTGCCAGGCCGACTCGGTGCCCAACCTCGAGATCGAGACCGGCGAGATCGAGGGCGCGGGACACGCGTCGGCGACCGGCCGGTTCGACGACAACCAGCTGTTCTACCTGCGCTCGCGCGGGATCGAGGAGGCCGAGGCGCGACGCCTCGTCGTGCACGGCTTCTTCCACGACCTGATCCGCCGGATCGGCGTGCCCGACCTGGAGGCGCAGCTGATCGCCACCGTCGAGGCCGAGCTGGAGAAGAACGTATGAGCTTCAGCCGCGCCTGCGCCCTCAGCGAGCTCGAGGACAGCACGCCGTTCAAGGCGAGCGTCGACGGACTCGACGTGGCCGTCGTGCGCCACGGCGACGAGGTCTTCGCGATCGAGGACGAGTGCAGCCACGCGTCAGTCGCGCTGTCCGAGGGGGACGTCGACGACTGCACCCTCGAGTGCTTCCTGCACGGCTCGCGCTTCGACCTGCGCACCGGCAAGCCCACCGGCCCACCGGCCACCGAACCCGTGCCCGTCTTCGCCGTCCACATCGACGGCGACAACGTGCTCATCGACATCGACTCTCCCATCGGAGGAAACTGACCAATGGCAACGCTCGAGATCAAGGACCTGCACGTCGCCGTCGCGGCATCCGACGAGGACGGCGGCACCGACGGCACGAAGGAGATCCTCAAGGGGGTCGACCTGACCATCCGCGAGGGCGAGACCCACGCGATCATGGGCCCCAACGGCTCCGGGAAGTCGACGCTGGCCTACTCCATCGCCGGTCACCCGAAGTACGTCGTGACCAGCGGCTCGGTGACCCTCGACGGGGTCGACGTGCTGGCGATGAGCGTCGACGAGCGCGCGCGGGCCGGGCTGTTCCTGGCGATGCAGTACCCCGTCGAGGTCCCCGGTGTCTCCGTTGCCAACTTCCTGCGCACCGCCAAGACGGCGATCGACGGCGAGGCGCCCAAGCTGCGCACGTGGGTCAAGGACGTCAGCAGCGCCATGGAGCAGGTCAAGATGGACCCCGCCTTCGCGCAGCGCTCGGTCAACGAGGGCTTCTCCGGTGGTGAGAAGAAGCGCCACGAGATCGTGCAGCTCGACCTGCTCGACCCCAAGGTGGCGGTGCTGGACGAGACCGACTCCGGCCTCGACATCGACGCGCTGAAGATCGTCAGCGAGGGCGTCAACCGCTTCAAGGAGGCCGGCGACAAGGGCGTCCTGCTGATCACGCACTACACCCGGATCCTGCGCTACATCACTCCCGACTTCGTGCACGTCTTCATCGACGGCCGCATGGTCGAGGAGGGTGGCCCCGAGCTCGCCGAGCAGCTCGAGGCGGAGGGCTACGACAAGTACGTGACGGCGAAGGCGTGACCATGGCCTCGACGAGCGCGACCAGCCTTCCGGGCCTGCTGCCCAACCTGGAGGTCATCCGCAAGGACTTCCCGATCCTGGAGCGCCGGCTGGCCGGCGACCAGACCGCTGGTCTACCTCGACAGCGCCAACACCTCGCAGAAGCCGCAGGTGGTCATCGACGCCATGGTCGACCACCTCGAGCGCCACAACGCCAACGTGGCACGGGCGATGCACCAGCTGGGCGCGGAGTCGACGGCGGCCTTCGAGGGCGCCCGCGACACGGTGGCCCGGTTCCTGAACGCCCCGTCGCGCGACGAGGTGATCTTCACCAAGAACGCCTCCGAGGGACTGAACCTGGTGGCGAACACGATGGCGTGGCCGGGTCCGCTGGAGGTGGGCGCCGGCGACCGTGTGGTGATCACCGAGATGGAGCACCACTCCAACATCGTCCCGTGGCAGCTGCTCACCGAGCGCAAGGGCGCCGAGCTGCGCTGGTTCGGCCTGACCGACGACGGTCGTCTCGACCTGTCCGACATCGACGAGCTGATCACCGAGAACACCAAGGTGGTCTCGCTGGTGTGGGTCTCCAACATGCTCGGGACGATCAACCCCGTGGCTGAGATCGCGCGGCGGGCCCACGAGGTCGGTGCGGTCGTCGTCGTGGACGCCTCCCAGGCGGCCCCGCACATCCCGGTCGACGTGCAGGCCGTCGACGCCGACTTCCTGGTCTTCACCGGGCACAAGGTCACCGGCCCCACCGGGATCGGCGTGCTCTGGGGCCGCGCCGGGCTGCTCGACCAGCTGCCGCCGTTCCTCGGCGGTGGCGAGATGATCGAGACGGTGACCATGGAGCGGTCGACGTACGCCGGCATCCCGCACAAGTTCGAGGCCGGGACACCGCCGATCGCCGAGGCCGTCGGGCTGGGCGCCGCGCTGGACTACCTCAGCGAGATCGGGCTGGACAACATCCACCGGCACGAGCAGGCCGTCACCGGCCACATGCTCGAGGGGCTCTCGACGCTGCCGGGCGTCACCGTCCTCGGCCCTGTCGACGTCACCGCAGCGCGGGGGAGCGGTGTCCTTCGAGGTCGACGGCGTGCACCCCCACGACATCGCCCAGATCCTCGACAGCCGCGGGATCGCGATCCGGGCGGGCCACCACTGCGCCAAGCCGGCGCACAAGCGCTTCGGCGTGCAGAGCTCGGCCCGCGCGTCGTCGTACCTCTACACGACACCGGCCGAGATCGACGCGCTCGTCGAGGGAATCTCCTACACCCAGAAGTACTTCAAGGTCGTGTGATGGATCTCGACAGCCTGTACCAGGAGATCATCCTGGACCACTACCGCAAGCCCCACCACGCGGGGCTGCGGGAGCCGTTCGAGGCCGAGGTGCACCACGTGAACCCGACCTGCGGCGACGAGATCACGCTGCGCGTGCACCTCGACGGCGAGACCGTCACCGACGTCTCCTACGACGCCGAGGGCTGCTCGATCAGCCAGGCCGCCGCCTCGGTGCTCACCGACCTGGTCATCGGCCAGCCGCGTCGACAAGGCGTTCGCGACCCACGACGCGTTCGTCGAGCTGATGCAGGGCCGGGGCAAGGTCGAGCCCGACGAGGACGTGCTCGAGGACGGCATCGCGTTCGCGGGCGTCGCGAAGTTCCCGGCGCGGATCAAGTGCGCCCTGCTCTCCTGGATGGCGTTCAAGGACGCCACCGCCCAAGCCGCCACGAAGGAGGAGTCATGACCGAACAGACCGACCTGCCCGACGTTCCCGAGGCGAGCGGCGGCGTCACCGCCACCGCCACCCGTGACGACGTCGTGGAGGCGATGAAGGACGTCGTCGACCCCGAGCTCGGCATCAACGTCGTCGATCTCGGTCTCGTCTACGACGTGCACCTCGACGACCACTCCAACGCCGTGCTCGACATGACGCTCACCTCGGCCGCGTGCCCGCTCACCGACGTCATCCAGGACCAGACCAACACCGCCCTGGAGGGCCTGGTCGGCGACGTCACCATCAACTGGGTGTGGATGCCGCCGTGGGGCCCCGACAAGATCACCGACGACGGCCGCGAGCAGCTGCGGGCACTCGGCTTCAACGTCTGAGCCCCTCGACATCCGTCCTCCCGCTGGTCTGAGAGGATCCGAGCGCCGGGTCGCGCGTGACCCGGTGTGCGAGGGGAGAGCAGGATGACGGACACCGGCGACAAGCCCTCCGGACGGCGTCGTGGCATCTTCGGGGCCTGGCGGGAGCACGCCGCCGAGGACGAGGAGCTCTCGGTCGACCTCGGTGTCGACTTCTCCGAGCACCTCGAGGCGTTGCGCGAGTCGCTCGACTCCTTCGTCTCGGACGCCCGCACGGCCGGTCTCGACGCGCCGGTGCCCACCGCTCCGGAGTGGGACGTGCGCCGGCTGCTCGCCCACCAGGGCATGGTGCACCGCTGGGCCACGGACTGCATCCGGGGCAAGCGCGTGGACCCCAGCTGCGTACGAGGCCGAGGGGCTCGAGTCGCCCGACCCGGTGCTGTGGCTGCGCGAGGGTGGCCTGCACCTGATCGGCGCGCTCAACGAGGCACCCGTCGACCTCGAGGCGTTCGTGTTCCTCAACGACGCGCCGGCGCCCCGCCTGTTCTGGGCCCGCCGCCAGTGCCACGAGACCACCATCCACTCGGTCGACGCGCTCGCCGCGAGGCTGGGCCGGATGCCGACGGCCGACGAGACCTGGGTGACCCAGCAGGTGGCCCTCGACGGCATCGACGAGCTGCTCACCGGCTTCATGACCCGCCCGAAGTCCACGCTGCGCAGCGACGAGCCGGTCAGCTTCGCGGTCCGGCCCAACGACGTGGGCCGCTCGTGGCTGGTGCGCGTCAGCGGCGAACCGCCCGTCGTCGAGCGCGGCGCCGGCGGCCACCGTCGGCTGCGTCACGACGACGCAGACCTCGTGGTCGAGGGCACGGCCGAGCAGCTCTACCTCGCGCTGTGGAACCGCTCCGACGAGGTGACGGGCGAGGGGTACGACCTGTGGCGTCGTACCGCCAAGGTCAGCTGGGCCTGACGCACCCACCGCTAGGTTGTCGGCCATGACCAGCGAGCAGACGACCGTGGCGACTCCGGACGGCGCCATGCCGGCGCACGTGTGGCTCCCGCCATCGGGAACCGGCCCGGGGATCCTGCTGCTGCAGGAGATCTTCGGCATCAGCAGCTACATCCAGTCCCGGGCCCAAGACCTCGCCGACCTGGGATACGTCGTCCTCGCTCCCGAGATCTACTGGCGGCTCGGAGTCTCGCGGGTGGAGGAAGGTCCGGAGGCGCTGGAGCAGGCCTTCGGGCTGGTGCAGCAGGTGGAGTGGGACCTCGCCGTCGCGGACGGGGTCCGTGCCCTGGAGGCGCTGCGTGCCAACCCGCAGGTGACCGTCGGGCGTGGGTGTCGTGGGGTTCTGCTTCGGCGGTGCTCTCGGCTTCAACGTCGCGGCCTCCGGCGACCCCGACGTGCTGGTGAGCTACTACGGCTCGTCGCTCCCGACCATGCTCGACCTGGCTCCCGACGTCACTGCCCCGTCGTTGCACCACTTCGGCCTCGCCGACAGCTACATCGACACCGACACGGTCGCCGCCGTGCGGACGGCCTTGACGGGACCGAACGTCACCTTCGAGACCTACCCCGGAGCGGATCACGCCTTCGACAACCCGGACTTCGCCCTTCACCACCCCGAGGCCTCGGCGCTGGCCTGGGGGCGCACCGTCGAGTTCCTGGCGGAGCACCTGCCGCAGCGATGACCTCTACCGCGGTACTCGTCCCGCGCGCCCCGGCTCGAGCGATGGGTCGAGAACTTCGTGACGCGACACGGTGAGACCGCGCTGACCGTCGACGGAGGCATCCGTGGGGCGGCCGCCGACGGCTCCACGTTCCGCGCCGAGCTTCCCTTCGGCCGGGAGTACGACGGCCCGGCAGAGGTGGCGCCGTTCGTCGAGGCCGGCGTGCCGCCCGCCTCGTGGGGCGTGCTGCTCGTCCGCAAGGGCGGCTTCGCCGTCGCTGCCGATGTCCGGCGACCGGGTCGTCGAGTCCAAGGTCGGCCAGCGCCACGTCCAGGGCAGGACCAAGGCTGGAGGCCAGAGCCAGCAGCGGTTCGCCCGCCGCCGTGACAACCAGGCGAGGAGCGCCTTCGAGGCGGCCGCGGGCCACGCCGCGCGGATCCTGGCAGGGGTCGAGCTGGTCGTCACGGGCGGGGACCGGGCTGCGGTCGAGTCGGTGCTCACCGACACCCGGCTGGATCACCTGGTCGTCGTACCCCCGTGGTTGGCGGTGCCGGACCCCCGGCGAGCGGTGCTCGACCAGGCGGTGGTCGACGCCTGCTCGATCCGGGTCGAGGTCGTCAACGCGCCGTGACGCCGTCGCGCGCCCGGCCGCTCCTGTCAGGATGAGCCGCGTGTGGGAGCCCGATCCCTCGTGGCAGCCGCTGGCGCGAGGTCCCGGCAGCGGCGGCCTCTGGCACGCCCACGACGGGACGCGGGCCTGGGTGGTCAAGCGGCTCGACCGTCCGGACGCGGACGACCCCTGGCTCGGTCGCCACGGCGATGCCGGCTACTGGCGGCGCGAGGCCGAGGTGGCCCGGCACCCCGGGTTCGTCGACGGACCCGGCCTGGTGCCGCCGGAGTTCGGCCCGGTGGAGGAGGACGAGCACGGCGTCACGCTGTGGATGGCAGACGTCGCCGGGGACCCCCCGCCAGGCCTCTTCGTGGCGCGGGCGCTCGGACGCTTCGCCATCGAGGTGGACCAGGCTCCCGAGTGGGCGTCGCGGAGGCTGCTCGCCGACCGACTCGCCATGGCGGGGGAGCGGGGCGGCTGGCCGACCCTGGCCAGGACCACGCTGGCCGACGTGACCGATCACCTGTGGCAGCACCGCGGGCGGTGGCTGGCGCTCCTCGACGACGGGCCACAGGGCCGGCTGCACGGGGACGCGGTCCCGGGCAACTTCCTGGCCCGGCGCGGTGATGACGTCGTCGCCGTGGACTGGCAGTGCGCCGGTGTCGGCCCGGTGGGCAGCGACGTCGGCTACTACGCCCTCTCGAGCCGGGAGGAGTTCGAGGTGCTGCTGACGAGCTTCCTCGACGGCGTGCGCGAGACCCGGCCCGACCTCGACGTCGAGGCGGTGGCCGTCGCCGCTCGGGTGACCGCGGTGTACTCCGTGCTGTCACGTGCGGAGTGGGCGCTGGCGCAGGTGGCCGGTGGCGAGGGTGCACTGGCGGGCAAGTTCCGGCACCCCGCCGTGGCACCGCACCTGCGGGCGGTGCAGCGCCAGTTCCCGCAGATCGAGCTGCTGCTCGACTGACCGATACTCCATGACGGATGGGCCCTTCCCGAGGGTTTCCCAGGGCCCGAATGCCATGGACTACCCGACCCGGCGTCGTATGTTCGGCTCATGGCGGACGGGCCCGTGATCGAGGTACGACAGCTGGTCAAGACGTTCGGGCCGGCACGCGCCCTGGACGGGCTGGATCTCGACGTGGTCGCGGGCGAGGTGCACGGGTTCCTCGGTCCCAACGGTGCCGGCAAGTCGACCACCATTCGCGCACTCCTCGGGCTGCTGCGTACCGACTCGGGGTCGGCGACCGTCTTCGGGCTCGACCCGTGGGCCGACACCGTGGCGATCCACCGGCGGCTCGCCTACGTGCCGGGTGATGTGTCGCTGTGGCCGAACCTCTCGGGCGGCGAGACGGTCGACATGCTGCTGCGGATGCGGGGCGCCGATCCTGCCACCAGCCGGCGCGAGGAGCTGCTCGAGCGGTTCCAGCTCGACCCGCGGAAGAAGGGACGCGCCTACTCCAAGGGCAACCGCCAGAAGGTGGCCCTGGTCGCCGCGTTCGCGGCCGACGCGGAGCTGCTCGTCCTCGACGAACCGACCTCGGGGCTGGACCCGCTGATGGAGGAGGTCTTCGACGAGTGCATCGCTGAGCGTACGGCGGCCGGGGCCACCGTGCTCCTCTCGAGCCACATCCTCAGCGAGGTGGAGCGGCTGGCCGACCGGGTGACGATCATCCGCGAGGGCAGGACCGTCGAGACCGGGAGCCTCGCGGAGCTGCGGCACCTGCGCAGGACCCACGTGCGTGCCGAGGTCGATGCTCCCGTGTCCCTGGACGGCCCCGGTGTGCACGACGTCGTCGGTCGACGGCGCCGTGGTGACCTGCACCGTGGAGCCGGACGCCCTCCCGGCCGTGCTCGAGGCGCTGACCGGCGCGGGCGTGCGCAGCCTGACCTGCACCCCGCCGACGCTCGAGGAGCTCTTCCTCGACGCCTACCGCACCCCGGCGACCCGGCCACCGAAGGAGCCTCACCGTGAGCACCGTGGCCGGTCTCGCGGAGCTGACCCGGCTCGGGGTGCGTCGCGACCGGGTCCTGGTGGGCGCGTGGACGCTCGTCCTCGTCGGGGTCTGCTACGCGTCGGCGGCCGCGACGGCGCCGCTGTACCCGACCCAGGCCGACCAGGTCGCTGCGGCCGAGGCCATCAACGCCAGTCCCGTGGTGGTGGCCCTGTACGGGCCGATCCTCGACGTGCAGCAGCCTCGGCGAGCTGTCGATGACCAAGATGACGGTGCTCTACGCCGTCTTCGTGGCGATCCTCGTGGTCGTCGTCGTACGACGTCACACCCGCACCGAGGAGGAGTCGGGGCGCGCGGAGCTGCTCGGCGGCACCGCGATCGGCCGCGACGCGCTGCTCACCGCAGCCGTCGGCGGAGGGCGTCGCCGTCTCGTTCCTGGTCGGCCTGCTGGCGCGCGCTCGCCGACGTCGCGGGCGGGCTCCCCGTCGCAGGCTCCTGCTGTTCGGAGCCTCCTGGGTGGGGATCGGTCTCGTGGCGACCGGCCTGGCGGCGGTGTGCTGCCAGCTCTCGGCGAGCTCGCGCACCTGCGGCTCGCTGGCGGCCGCGCGGCCTGGCCGTCCTCTTCGTGCTCCGGGCCGTCGGCGACACGACGTCGTTGTCCTGGCTGAGCTGGCTCTCACCGTTCGGCTGGTCGACCCAGCTGCGCGCATGGTCCGACCCACGCTGGTGGGTGCTGCTGCTGTACGTCGTGACGACGGCCGTCCTCGTCGGCGCGGCCCGGCTGCTGCGCTCGCGCCGCGACCTGGGCTCGGGCCTGCTCGCAGCCCGACCCGGGACCGGCCCACGGGTCGCCCGAGGCTGGGCGACGCGGTGGCACTGGCGTTGCGCCTGCACACGACCTCCGTGCTGACGTGGACCGGCGCCGTGGTGGCGCTCGGGCTGGTGATGGGTGCGATCGCCCCCAACATCGGCGACATGCTCGACTCCTCCGGCGCCCGCGAGATGATGCAGCGGCTCGGCGGCGAGGGTGCCCTGGCAGGACACGCTGCTGGCGGCCGAGGCTGTCGATCTTCGCGGTGATCATCACCTGCTTCGCGCTCGTGGTCGTCGGGCACGGCGGCGCCGACGAGCACGACGGCCGCACCGAGCAGGTGCTGGCCACCGCGACGTCGCGGGCGCGGGCCTACGTCGCCCTGCTCGTCGTGGCGCTGCTCGGCGTCGGCCTGGCTGCTGCTCGTCACCGGGGTCGCGGTCGCGATCGGCTTCGGCGCGACCGCCGGAGCCGTGGCCGACGGGACTCGGCCGAGTGCTGCCCGCGGCCCTCGTCCAGGCGCCGGCGGTGTGGCTGGTGACCGCGCTCGCCGTGGCCGCCTACGCGTTCCGAAGCAGGTGGACCGCTCGCCGGCTGGGTGCTCCTGGTGCTGTTCCTGAGCGTCGGCCAGCTCGGCGAGCTGCTCGGTCTGCCGTCGTGGGTGATCGACCTCTCGCCGTACGCCCACGTCCCGCGGATGCCCGTGGAGTCCTTCGACGTGGTGCCCTTGGCCGTCATGACCGGCCTGGCGGCGGCACTGCTCGGTGTCGGGTGGTTCGGCTACCGCGCGCGCGACATCGGCTAGACCGTCGGAACGCCGCACGAGAAGCGGACTTAGCCCTGCTGTTCACTGGTCCCATGGCTGCGCTCGTGCAGCGCTGGGGGACGGCGCACCTGGGGGACGGCGGGAAGGTGGCCTATGCGCTGACCGGCAGCGGCCCTCTCCTGTTGGTCGTTCCGGGCTGGCTGAGCCACCTCGAGCTCGGTTGGTCCATCCCTGCCGAGCGCATGTTCCACGAGGCGCTGTCATCCGGTCGGACACTCGTGCGCTACGACCGCCCGGGCTGCGGCCTCTCCGATCCCTACGAGGGACCTCGGACGATGGCGCTGGAGCTGGACACGATCCGTGCCGTGACCGGTGCCCTCGGCGCGACGCACTTCGACCTGTTCGGCTGGTCGCTGGGAGCTGCGGTGGCGGCACAGTGGGCCTCGGAACGACCGGAGACGGTCTCGAGGCTCGTCCTCTACGGCGGCTGGGCCACGGGCTCGGCCATCGGGGACGACGACAGCAGGCGGCACCTGCTCGGCCTGCTCGCCACCCATTGGGGGCTGGGCTCCGACCTGCTCACCGATCTCTTCGCTCCTGAGGCGGATGCGGGGACCCGTCGGGCACTTGCCCAGTACCAGCGGGCGGCCTCGTCGGCCGACACGGCGGTCGCCCTCCTCGACCTCGCCTACGAGCTGGACGTGTCCGCTGCCCTGGCGGGGATCACCGCGCCGACGCTGGTGCTGCACCGACGGGGCGACCGTGCGGCTCCCGGCGCGCAGAGCAGGACGATCGCTGACGCGATCCCGGGCGCTGAGCTGGTGGAGCTCGAGGGCCGGTCGCACCTCCCGGCCTTCGGCGATGCGGAGGCGGTGGTCAACGAGGTGCGGCGCTTTCTCGGCCTGCCCCGGCTGCGGCGGGCTGTGCCGACAGGTCTCACCCCACGCCAGACCGACGTCGCGGCCCTGGTGGCCGAAGGCCTCACGAACCGCGAGCTGGCCGAACGCCTCGGCATCACCGAGCGGTCGGCCGAGTCGCACCTGGAGCGCATCCGACTGCGCCTCGGGTTCCGGTCGCGCTCACAGGTGGCGGCCTGGTACGTCGCCCGCGAGCCGAGCAAGTGAGGTAGTTCCACGGCTGCGTCGGACCCCTGGGTCGCCGGAGCATGGGGACGTGTCCCGAAAACCCCTCTACCTGTTCCTGTCAGCAGTCGCCTGGGCGGGGTTCATCGCCGTCACGCTGTGGACGATGAGCTTCCTCGCCGGCGGCGTCTTCTCCCCGTCCGTGGACGGTCCGCCGCGCACGAACGCCGCTGTCGCGGTGGCTGTCGACCTGGCGCTGCTGCTCCTGTTCGCCGTCCAGCACTCGGTGATGGCGCGTCCCCGGGTCAAGGCATGGCTGCGCTGCCGGATCCCGTCCGCGCTCGAGCGCACGTCGTACGTCCTCGCCACCGACATCTGCCTCGTCCTGCTCCTGGTGCTGTGGCAGCCCTGGGGCGGCCAGGTGTGGGACGTCCACGGGCCGGCCGGCCTTGTCCTCTGGTCGCTCTACGCGGCCGGCTGGCTCCTGGCGGTCACGGCGACGTTCGCGGTCGACCACCTCGAGCTCACCGGGCTCCGCCAGGCCGGGTGGGCGGCGCCGCGGGAGTCCCAGGGGACGAACGAGCTGGAGGTCGGCGGCCTGCACGCCATCGTGCGGCACCCGCTGATGACCGGACTGCTCCTGGCCTTCTGGGCAACCCCGCAGATGGGCGCTTCGCACCTGCTCTTCGCCCTCGCCTCGACCGGGTACATCGCCATCGGGGTCAGGTTCGAGGAGCGCGATCTGCGGCGTACGTTCGGCGCCGCGTACGAGGCCTACGCGGCCCGCGTCCCGGGCATCGTGCCCAGACTCTCGATCCGCACGTCACAGCGAGGGCAGCCAGGTCGGCGCCTCCCGGCGGAAGTCGACCGGCGGCAGTGAGCCGGCGCCCGCGGGGATCTTCCCGAGAAGGGGTACGCCGGTCAGGCGCGGCAGGTCCTCCAGGTTCTGGCGCTCGGCCAGTCCCGGGCTCTCCGGCCACGAGCCCACCACCACGCCCGCGACCTCGAAGTCACGGGCCAGGATCGCCCGGACGGTCAGCGTCGCGTGGTTCAGCGTGCCCAGTCCGGCCCTCGCCACGACGACGAAGCGCACCTCGTGACGTAGGTGTCGCACGGCGTCGGCGAGGTCCAGCAGGGTCCAGTGCTCACCGAGGTTCACGAGGATCCCTCCGGAGCCCTCGACGAGGGTGGAGTCGTGCGCCGCAGCCGCGGTGTCGATGGTGGCGGCCTGCTGGCGCAGGCTCGGCAGCTCTGTGCCGGCCACCCGGGCTGCCGTGTCGGGCGCCAACGGCTCGGGAAGGCGGACACCCTCGTGCAGGCTCACGTCGCCCGCGAGCCGTCGTACCTCCGCAAGGTCGCCGGCATCGTCCTGACCGACCCCCGTCTGTGCGGGCTTGACCACGGCGACCGAGTGGCCGAGGGCGAGCTGCTGGGCAGCCAGGGCGGCGGTGACCACCGTCTTGCCCACCTCGGTGTCGGTGCCGGTGACGACGAGGATGCTCACAGGAGGCCCTCGAGCACCGCCGTCGCCCTGGACAGCCCCTCGTCGCCGAGGTCGGCATGGGCGGTGAGGCGCAGCCGCGAGATCCCGTCGGGTGTCGAGGGAGGCCGGAAGCAGCCGATGCGAACGCCTTCGGCGGCCGCCTTCTCCACGGCGGCCACCGCCTCGAGCGGCCCGGCCATCGGTACCGCGAGGACGGCGCCTGCCGGTTGCTCGACCCCGCAGGCAACGGCGAGCCGCGCTGCCACGTCGTTGACGCGCGCCACCCGGTCCGGCTCCGTGCGCACCACGCCGAGGGCGGCCATCGCTGCGCCTGCCGCTGCCGGCGCCAGGCCGGTGTCGTAGATGAAGGGACGGGCCCGGTTGACGAGGTGCTCCCGCACGGCGCGGGAGGACATCACCACCCCGCCCTGCGCGCCCAGGGACTTGCTCAGCGTGGCGGTGGCGACGACGTCCGGGCTGTCGGCCAGACCGGCCGCGTGCAGCAGGCCGCGGCCGCCTCCGGCGACGCCGATCGCATGCGCCTCGTCCGCCATCAGCACCGCCCCGTGGCGTGCACACGCCGCTGCCAGGGCCTCGACCGGAGCGGCGTCGCCGAGGACGGAGTAGATCGACTCGACCAGCACGACGGCACGGGTCTGCGTCCTGGCCGAGAGCGCCGCCTCGACGGCGTCGACGTCGTTGTGAGGGACCACCTGCACCACGGCCCGGCTCAGCCTGCAGGCGTCGATCATCGATGCGTGCACGTGGGCGTCCGAGACCACGAGGGTGTCGGCGTCGGCGAGCGCCGACACGGCCGACAGGTTCGCGTGGTAGCCCGTCGAGAAGACCAGCGCGGCTGGGAAACCGGTGTACTCGGCGAGCGCGTGCTCGAGGTCCTCGTGGAGGAGGAGCGTCCCCGTGACGAGACGTGATGCCCCGGCACCGGCTCCGTACTCCTTGGCGGCGCGCACCGCGCCGGCGACGACGTCCGGGTGGCGTGCCAGGCCGAGGTAGTCGTTGCCCGCCAGGTCGAGGACCGGCTCCGAGGGATGGCGGGCCACCAACCGGCGGGTCAGGCCGGCCGCCGCCCTGTCCTCGGCCTGGGCGTCCAGCCACTCCTCGAAGGCGCTCACGGGTGCACCTCTGCCACGGCCCCGACCAGCGCGTCCGTGATCGTGGCGACGTCCTCGGTCGAGGCGACGTACGGCGGCATCGTGTAGACGAGGTTGCGGAAGGGGCGCACCCAGACACCCCGGTCGAGGGCCGCCTCGGTGACCCTCGGGACGTCGACAGGCCGGTCGAGCTCGATGACACCGACGGCGCCGATGCTGCGGACGTCGACCACCGACGGCAGCGCGCGCGCGGCCTCGAGGCCTTCGACGAGCTCGTCCCCGATCCGCTTGACCAGGGTGGCCGCGTCGCGGTCGTGAAGCAGGTCGAGGTTGGCGTTGGCCACGGCACAGGCGAGGGGGTTCGCCATGAAGGTGGGGCCGTGCATCATCGCGCCGGCGGGCGACTCACTGACGCGTCGCGCCACGTCGGCGGTGCAGAGCGCGGCGGCGAGGGTGAGGTAGCCACCGGTCAGCGCCTTGCCGACGCACACGATGTCGGGTCGTTCCTCGCCGTGGTGCCCGGCCAGGACCGGTCCGTGCGCCAGAAGCCGGTGGCGATCTCGTCGTGGATCACGAGGGCGCCGTGCTCGCGCGCCAGGCGGCTGAGGAAGTCCAGGCACGCCGACGGGTAGATCCACATCCCTCCGGCTCCCTGCAGCACCGGCTCGACGATCACTGCCGCGATCTGGTCCGCGTGCTGCTCGAAGAGCGTCCGGGTCGATTGCTGCCAGGCAAGCACCTCGGGATCGTCGGCAGCGCGGTCGACGCCGGCCGGTGGCCGTGGCGCGAAGACGTGTGCCGGCACCAGACCGCCGTACAGCTGGTGCATGCCGCCCTCGGGATCGCACACGCTCATCGGCGAGAACGTGTCGCCGTGGTAGCCGCCTCGGATGGTGAAGAACTTCGTGCGCTCCAGGCCCCCGGCCGCCGCCTGCGCCTGCCACGCCATCTTCATGGCCACCTCGACCGACACGGACCCGGAGTCCGCGAGGAAGACGTGGGGGAGCCCGACGAGCTCGACGAGACGCTGGCCCAGCTCGACGGCGGGTTCGTGCGTCAGGCCGCCGAACATCACGTGCGACATGCGGGAGAGCTGGTCGGTGGCGGCCCGGTCGAGCTCCGGTACGGCGTACCCGTTGACCGCGCACCACCACGAGGACATGGCGTCGATCACCTCGACGGCCTCGTCGGAGCGCCGCAGGCGCAGCCGCACGCCGCTGGCCGAGTCGACCTGGTGGACGGGGGCGGGGCTGGTGGTCGAGGAGTAGGGGTGCCAGAGGTGCTCGCGGTCCCAGTCGAGGAGGTCAGCCACCCGTCGTCACCTCGCCGTGCTCCACGCAGGAGGCCGTCCACGACCGCGGGATGACCTGCACGACCATCCGGCGGCGGCACTGCGTGCAGTAGCGGGGAGGCTCCAGGGCCAGCTTGCGCGCGCAGTCGTCGTGCCCGCCCGCGGCGAGCTCACCGCCGCAGTGGCCGCAGTAGACCTCCACCACGACTGCGTCACCAGCCTCAGATCGACTCACTCAGTGCCTTGATCGGCATCTGGAGGTCCGAGAGCAGGGCGAGGTCCTCCTCGGGCTCGCGGCCCAGGGTGGTCAGGTAGTTGCCGACGATGACGGCGTTGATCCCGCCGAGCAGCCCGTCGCGCGTGCCGAGGTCGCCGAGGGTGAGCTCGCGGCCGCCGGCGTAGCGCAGGATGGTGCGGGGCATGGCGAGGCGGAAGGCGGCGATCGTGCGCAGCGCGTCCTTGCTGTCCATCAGCGGCAGGTCGCCGAAGGGCGTGCCCGGACGCGGGTTGAGGAAGTTCAGCGGCACCTCGTCGGGGTCGAGCTCGGCCAGCTGCACGGCGAGCTCGGCGCGCTGCTCGACGCTCTCGCCCATGCCCACCAGGCAGCCGCAGCAGAGCTCCATGCCGGAGTCGCGGACCATCAGGCAGGTGTCCCACCGCTCCTCCCACGAGTGGGTCGTCACGACCTGGGGGAAGTAGGAGCGCGCTGCCTCGAGGTTGTGGTTGTAGCGGTGCACGCCCATCGCGACCAGGTCGTCGACCTGGTCCTGGGTGAGCATGCCGAGCGAGGCCGCCACCTCGATGTCCACGGCCTCCTTGATGGCCCGCACGCCGTCGCGCATCTGGCTCATGAGCCGCTCGTCGGGTCCGCGCACAGCGGCGACGATGCAGAACTCGCTGGCCCCCGTGGCCGCCGTCTGCTCGGCCGCCTTCACCAGCTCGGGGATGTTGAGCCACACCGAGCGCACCGGTGAGGTGAACTGGCCGCTCTGGCTGCAGAAGTGGCAGTCCTCGGGGCAGCCGCCGGTCTTGAGGGAGACGATGCCCTCCACCTCGACCTCGGGTCCGCACCACGCCATCCGGACCTCGTGGGCGAGGGCGAGCAGGTCGGGCAGGACCTCGTCGGGGCTGGTCAGCACCGCCAGCACCTGCTCCTGCGTCAGGCCTTCGCCGCGCTCGAGCACCTGCTCGCGCAGCTCGGCCAGCGTGCCGGTGGACAGGTGGGCCGAGTGACCGCCGGACTCGGTGTGGACTGACATGCCCGTCATTCTGGACCACGTCCCCCGGGAGCAGCGGCCACGGGGGAGTACTGGACGGTCACAACCCCGGAACTACAGCTGGCTGGCCGCGAAGGTGTCGCACCCTCGGATGGTGCCGTCGCGCAAGCCGGTGTTGAACCACCGCACGCGCTGGGCGGCCGAGCCGTGGGTGAACGAGTCGGTGTTCACCCGGCCCGACGTGCGCTTCTGGATGCGGTCGTCGCCCACGGCCTGCGCGGCGTCGACGGCGGTGGCGATGTCGTCCTGGGTGAGCTCGGTGATGATCGGTTGACCCTGCGCGTCCTTGGTCTCCAAGGCGCCCTTCGCCCACACCCCGGCCAGGCAGTCGGCCATCAGCTCGATGCGTACGGCGTCGCTGTTCGGTCCCCGCTGGGTGCGCATCCTGCCGAGCAGGCCGAGCTGGTCCTCGATGTGGTGGCCGTACTCGTGCGCGATCACGTAGCCGAGGGCGAAGGTGCCGCCCTTGGCGCCGAGCTGCCCCTTGAGCATGTCGTCGAAGAAGTCGGTGTCGAGGTACACCTTCTTGTCGTTCGGGCAGTAGAAGGGCCCCATCGCGTCGCTGGCCTGGCCGCAGGCCGAGTCGGTCGAGCCCTGGAAGCGCACGGTGTCGATCTCGTCGTACTGCTTCCCGGTCTGGTCGGGGTAGGCCCGCGACCAGTAGTCCTGCACCGAGTTGGTGAACAGGTCGACCGCGCAGTCCTCGGACTTGTTGGCGTCGGCGCCGGTGCGGCAGCTGTTCGTGGCCTGGGGGGCGTCGGAGCCGCCGCCCCCGTTGGACGCCAGCTGCTGGACCACCACCACGATGATGATGAGGATGATCGTGCCGAGGCCGATGCGCCCGCCCCCGCCGCTGGGGATCGGCAGGCGTGAGAGGCCCCCGCCGCCGCCACCACCGGAACGAGTCTCGATCTGGCTCTGGTCGATGTTGGCCCGAGGGTTGAAGCGCACGCGTGAAGAGTAGGCCCCTACACTCGGTAACTCGTGATCACCGTGTCCCAGCTCGACGTGCGCGCGGGCGCCCGACTGCTGATGGCGGACGTCTCGTTCCGCATCGCCGCCGGTGACCGCATCGGGCTCGTCGGTCGCAACGGCGCGGGAAAGACGACGCTGACCCGCATCCTGGCCGGCGACGGGCTGCCGGCGTCCGGCACGGTCACCAACAACGGCTCGGTGGGTTACCTCCCGCAGGACCCGCGCACCGGTGACCTCGAGGTGCTCTCGCGCGAGCGCATCCTGTCCGCGCGCGGTCTCGACTCCGTCGTACGACGCCTTCGCGAGGCCGAGACCGGGATGGGCAGCACGGACCCGGACGTCCGCGACCGGGCGATGCGCCGCTACGAGCAGGCCGACGCCGCCCTGCACGCCGCAGGCGGGCTACTCCGTCGAGGCCGAGGCGGCGCAGATCGCCGCCTCGCTCGGGATCGAGGAGCGCCTGCTGGGGCAGCCGCTGCGCACCCTCTCCGGCGGCCAACGGCGCCGGGTGGAGCTGGCCCGGATCCTGTTCTCGGGCGCCGAGACGCTGCTCCTCGACGAGCCCACGAACCACCTCGACGCCGACTCGATCGGGTGGCTGCGCGAGTTCCTCCGCAACCACAAGGGCGGCCTGGTGGTGATCTCCCACGACGTCGGACTGCTCGAGGCGTGCGTCAACCGGGTGCTCCACCTCGACGCCAACCGCGCGGTCATCGACGTCTACAACATGGGCTGGAAGGCCTACCTGACCCAGCGCGAGACCGACGAGAAGCGGCGCAAGCGCGAGCGGATGAACGCCGAGAACAAGGCCAAGACGCTGACCGACCAGGCCAACAAGATGCGCGCGAAGGCGACCAAGGCGCAGGCCGCCCAGTCGATGCTCAAGCGCGCGGAGAAGCTGATGGAGGGCGTCGAGGGGGAGCGGAAGTCCGACCGCGTCGCGCGCATCCAGTTCCCCGCCCCGGCGCCGTGCGGCAAGACCCCGCTGACGGCGAGCGAGCTCTCGAAGAGCTACGGGTCGCTGGAGGTCTTCACCGACGTCGACCTGGCCGTCGACAAGGGCAGCCGGGTGGTCATCCTCGGCCTCAACGGCGCCGGCAAGACGACCCTGCTGCGCATCCTCGCGGGTGTCGACGTCTCGGACACCGGCGCCGTCGAGCCCGGTCACGGGCTCAAGATCGGCTACTACGCCCAGGAGCACGAGACCCTCGACACCCGCCGCACCGTGCTGGAGAACATGCACTCGGCCGCACCCCAGCTCACCGACACCGAGGCTCGTTCGGTGCTCGGCTCCTTCCTCTTCTCCGGCGACGACGCGCACAAGCCCGCGGGTGTCCTGTCAGGTGGCGAGAAGACCCGGCTGGCCCTGGCCATCCTCGTGGTCTCCAGCGCCAACGTGCTGCTGCTCGACGAGCCCACCAACAACCTCGACCCTGCTTCCCGCGAGGAGGTGCTCGGGGCCATCCGGGCCTACGCCGGCGCCATCGTGCTGGTGACCCACGACGAGGGGGCCGTGCACGCCCTGGAGCCCGACCGCGTGCTGATCCTGCCCGACGGCGTCGAGGACCTCTGGACGCCGGACTACGCGGACCTGGTCGCCCTGGCCTGAGCCCCGTCACCGCAGCCAATAGGCTCCGCGACATGACGATCGTCGATCCCGAACGCCTTGCCCAGGCAGGTCTGGCGCTGCAGCACGACGGCGCGGTGCTGACCGTGACGCTGGACAAGCCGCACAAGCGCAACAGCCAGACGCCGAAGATGTGGCACGCGCTGGCCGCGATCGGGGAAGCGGTGCCCGACGAGGTGCGGGTGGTGGTGCTCAAGGGCGCCGGCGACTGCTTCTCCGCCGGCATCGACATCGGGCTGCTGGGCCCCGACGGGGTCGACGGCGAGGAGTCCGTCCTCGACATGCTCGGACGCGGCGACGAGCACGTGGCCGAGACCATCGAGGGCTACCAGCGCGGGTTCGTGTGGCTCACCGACCCACGGTTCGTCTCTGTCGCCCAGGTGCACGGCTACGCCATCGGCGCGGGCTTCCAGCTCGCGCTGGCGTGCGACCTGCGCGTGGTGGCCGACGACGTGAAGTTCTGCATGAAGGAGCCGGCGCTCGGGCTGGTGCCGGACCTGGCGGGAACAAGACCGCTGGTCGGGCTTGTTGGCTACTCACGGGCACTGGAGATCTGCGCCACGGCGAGGTACGTCGAGGGTGAAGAGGCCCGCGACCTGGGCATCGCGTCCGCCGTCGTACCCCGCGCCGAGCTCGAAGCGACGACGACGTCGCTCGTGGCCGCAATCCTGGAGAGCAACGCCGGGGCGGTGCGTGAGACGAAGGCGCTGCTGCAGTCCGCGGGGTCCTCGGACCTCGAGGAGCAGCGCCGGGCCGAGCGCGAGGCGCAAGTACGACGGTTCCGCGACCTTGTCGGGGGCGGCTGAGACAGTGGCATGAGAGAGGAGACCCCATGAGCGGAATGCACCCATGGGCAATGTTGCGCTCGGAGCGCGAGCGCAACTCCCTCGACTCACGCATCTCGCGCGACACCGTCCGCCGCGTCGTCGGGTTCGCGCTGCCCCACCGCGGGCTCATCGCGGGGTTCCTCGTCTTCGTGGTGCTCGATGCCTGCCTCGTCGTCGTCAACCCGCTGCTGATCAAGCGCCTGCTCGACGACGGCGTGCTGGCCAAGGACGTCAGCGTGGTCGTCTGGGTGGCGGTCGCGATGGCAGTGGTCTCGGTCCTCGACGCCGCGCTCGGCGTGGGGTCGGGCTACCTCTCCTCGCGCATCGGCGAGAGCCTGATCTTCGACCTGCGCACCAAGGTGTTCGGACACGTGCAGCGGATGTCGCTCGCGTTCTTCACCCGCACCCAGACCGGTGCACTCGTCTCGCGCCTCAACAACGACGTCATCGGGGCCCAGCGCGCGTTCACCTCCACGCTGTCCAGCACGGTCTCCAACTCGATCAGCGTGGTGGTCGTCGGGATCACCATGTTCGCGCTGAGCTGGCAGGTCACCCTGGCCTGCCTGCTGCTGTTCCCGCTGCTGCTGCTCGCCTCCAGGTGGGTCGGACGTCGGGTCAGCGGGCTCACGAGGCGCCAGATGGACGGCAACGCCGACCTCGGCAACATGATGACCGAGCGGTTCAACGTCGGTGGCGCGCTGCTCCTCAAGCTCTTCGGGCGCCGCGAGGAGGAGGACGTGAAGTACGCCGAGAAGGCCGGCGTGGTCCGCGACCTCGGCATCCACATCGCCCTGATCACCCGCATCTTCATGGCCGTGATGCTGCTGATCCCCGCGCTGGCGACCGCCCTCGTCTACGGCATCGGCGGCACCTTGGCGATCGACGGCGCGCTGACGATCGGCACGCTCACCGCCCTCGCCACGCTGCTGCTGCGTCTCCTGGGGCCGCTGCAGGGTCTCTCCAACGTCCGCGTCGACGTGATGACCGCCCTGGTCAGCTTCGACCGGGTCTTCGAGGTGCTCGACCTGCCCTCGACCGTGCAGGAGAAGCCCGACGCGCGTGACCTCGCCGACGGTGCCGGCCGCGTGGAGTTCGACGGCGTGGAGTTCGCCTACCCGCGTGCCGACGAGGTCTCGCTGGCCAGCCTCGAGACGGTGGCCCGCATCGAGAGCCGAGACACCGGCCAGGTGCTCCGCGGCATCACGTTCACCGCCGAGCAGGGCCAGATGGTGGCCCTGGTGGGCCCTTCGGGCGCCGGCAAGACCACGATCACCCACCTGGTGGCGCGCCTCTACGACGTCGGCCGGGGCACCGTGCGCGTGGGTGACCAGGACGTCCGCGACCTCACGCTGCAGTCGCTGGAGGACGCCGTCGGCTACGTCACCCAGGACGCCCACATGTTCCACGACACCATCCGCGAGAACCTTCGCTACGCCCGGCCCGACGCCACCGACGACCAGATCTGGGGCACGCTGGAGTCGGCGCGGATCGCCACGCTGGTGCGCGCCATGCCCGACGGGCTCGACACGGTCGTCGGCGACCGCGGCTACCGGCTCTCGGGCGGCGAGCGGCAGCGCCTGGCCATCGCGCGGCTGTTGCTCAAGGCGCCCGGGATCGTCGTACTCGACGAGGCGACCGCCCACCTCGACTCCGAGTCGGAGTACGCCGTCCAGCAGGCGCTGGACCAGGCCCTCGAGGGGCGCACCTCGATCGTCATCGCCCACCGACTCTCGACCGTGCGCAGCGCCGACCTCATCCTCGTCGTCGACGACGGCCGGATCGTCCAGCGCGGCACCCACAACCAGCTGCTCGCCGAGGGCGGGCTCTACTCCGACCTCTACCGCACCCAGTTCCAGGAGGACGCGCAGCCCGCATAGGTTGGGTGGATGGACCTCGGACTCAGCGAGCACGTGTACGTCGTCACGGGAGGCGGGCGCGGACTCGGCCGGGCCACGGCCGACCTGCTCGTCGCGGAGGGCGCGCGCGTCGTGATCTCCGGGCGCAACCAGGAGACCCTCGACGCTGCCGTGGCCGACCTCGGCGACGCGGCCGTGGCGGTGGTCGGTGACAACGCCGACCCGGACACGGCCACGCGGATCGTCGCCGCGGCGAAGGACGCGTGGGGTCGCCTGGACGGTGCCCTCATCTCCGTCGGCGGTCCGCCGACCGGTTCGGTGATGGACACACCCGACGAGGCCTGGACGTCGAGCTTCCAGTCCGTGTTCGTCGGCGGGCTGCGGGTGGCACGCGCCGTGGCCGGCGCGATCGACGGGCCGGGATCGATCGCCTTCGTGCTGTCCACGTCGGTGCGCGCGCCCGTTGCCAACCTCGCGGTGTCCAACGGACTGCGACCCGGCCTCGCCATGGCGGCCAAGACGCTGGCCGACGAGCTGGGGCCTCGCGGCATCCGCGTCAACGGGCTGCTGCCCGGCCGCGTCGGCACCGAGCGGGTGGCGGAGCTGGACGAGTCGACCGGTGACGCCGCAGCCGCCAAGGAGAAGGCCATCGCGGGCATTCCGCTGGGCCGCTACGGAGAGCCGGAGGAGTTCGCCGCGGCGGCGGCCTTCCTGCTCAGCCCCGCCTCATCGTTCGTGAGCGGGACGATGCTCCCGGTCGACGGTGGGATGCTGCGCTCCCTCTGACTGCCCCTCCTGCTCCTTGCGCCGGCGGCGGAACTCGTCCCAGACCAGGTAGCAGAAGCCGAACACGGCCAGCGCCCCGAAGAACCACCACTGCAGGCCGTAGAAGAAGTGCGGTCCGTTGCCGGTGTGGTCGGGCAGCTCCACCGCGGCCAGGGACCGGTCCGGCTTGGGGCTCTCGGACTCGAGGTCCAGGAAGCCCCGGTAGACCGGGTAGGGGAGCACGTCGCCGATCGTGCGCGACGAGACCGCACGCGTGGCCAGGTCACTGACCCGGGTGGACCCTCCGGTGGCGTCCTGCCGGACGTAGCCCGTCACGGTCACGGGGCCGTCGGTCGTCGGCGGCAGCTTCGGCCGGGCGGCTCCCGAGTTCTTGCTGGCCATCCACCCCCGGTCGACCAGGACCGCCGTACCGTCCGCGGTGACCAGGGGCGTGACCACGTCCACGCCGGCACCGGAGTCGCGGGTCTGGTACTTCAGCACCACCGTGTGCTTGTCGTCCCACGTGCCGTGCACCGTGACCCGTCGCCACTCGGCGTCGGCGCTGGGGCCGTGGTCGGGCGAGAGGACGTCTCCGACTGGGACGGGGGAGGCGGTCAGGTTGCGGCCGATCACCTCGTTGGAGTGCTGCCGCTCGTGCAGCCGGTGGAACTGCCACTCACCCAACCGAGCCGCTCCCCAGGCGCCGAGCGCGACGGCCAGGGCGAACAGCACCCAGCGACGAGACAGCAGGAACCCCACGCGGCGAGGGTAGTTCGCGGGCCACTACCTAGACTGGCCGGGTGAGCACCACTCAGGCCGCACACGAGGGCACCGGACTGGTCGACACCTTCGGACGGGTGGCGACCGATCTGCGCGTGTCCCTGACCGACCGATGCAACCTGCGCTGCAACTACTGCATGCCCGCGGAGGGCCTCGACTGGCTGCCGACCGAGGAGATCCTGACCGACGACGAGGTCGTCCGGCTGGTCCGCATCGGCGTGGAACGGCTGGGCATCCAGGAGGTCAGGTTCACCGGTGGCGAGCCACTGCTGCGCCGCGGCCTCAGCGACATCGTGCGCCGTACCAAGGAGCTGGTGCCCACTCCCGAGGTGTCGCTGACCACCAACGCCCTGGGCCTGGCACGTACGGCGAACGCTCTCGCAGCAGCCGGCCTCGACCGGATCAACGTCAGCCTCGACACCATCAGGCCCGACGTCTTCGCCCAGATCACCCGGCGAGACCGGCTGGACGACGTGCTGGCGGGCCTGGCCGCCACCAGGAGCGCCGGAATCGGCCCGATCAAGATCAACGCCGTGCTCCTGCGCGGGCTCAACGACACGCTGGCCCCCGAGCTCCTGGGCTGGTGCATCGAGCACGGGTACGAGCTGCGGATCATCGAGCAGATGCCGCTCGACGCCCAGCACGACTGGTCGCGCGAGGCCATGGTGACCGCCGAGGAGATCTTCGCCTCGCTGGAGCAGGAGTTCGTCCTCACGCCCGACCCGGAACACCGCGGCAGCGCGCCTGCCGAGCTGTTCCTCGTCGACGGAGGACCGGCCAAGGTCGGCGTGATCGCGTCGGTCACCCGGCCGTTCTGCGGTGACTGCGACCGGGTCCGGCTCACCGCCGACGGTCAGGTCCGCAACTGCCTGTTCGCCCGCGAGGAGTCCGACCTCCGCGCGGCCCTGCGAGGCGGTGCCTCCGACGAGGAGATCACCGAGCGCTGGCGCCTGGCCATGATCACCAAGCGCCCCGGCCACGGGATCGACGACGAGCTGTTCCTCCAGCCCTCCCGCCCGATGTCCGCCATAGGCGGGTGACGCCCGGATGGCGAGTGAGCGCGCGGCTAAACGCACCGGAGGCGCGCAGCGGCAGGAGGGCGGCCAGCCCTGTCGGCGGAATTGATGCACGCCTGAGGGCATCGAGCGGGGGATCGACGCACGCTCCATTCGCGACCGGGGTGTCGGGTTACCTCCTCGACCGGTGACAGGGGAGTCTCGGTCGGCCGGCTCGCGTCGCGGCGAACCACAAACCCCCGCTCACCGTCGTACGGCGAACCACAAACCCCCGCTCGGCGATCAGTGGGGGGCGACCTCGCGGAGGAAGTTCCGGGCGGAGAGGAACTGCGAGAGGCTCTCGCGGTGGTCGTCGCAGGCCAGCCACACCTTGCGCCGGTCGGGGGTGTGCAGCTTGGGGTTGTTCCAGCGCAGCTCGTGCACGGCCGGCTGCTTGCAGCCCTTGGCCGAGCAGAGATCCCCTGAGGGGGAGATCAATGGAGCTCCTTGCGGCCGGCTCCCGGCGCCACGAGGTCGGTCCCGGGGATGCGAGGGCTGGCGGCGTTGGCCATCACCACGGCGATGTAGGGGAGGATGAACGACGCGATCAGCAGCACCCAGCGCACCCAGCCGGTGAAGACGATGGCGCCGAGGAAGCAGGCCGTGCGCACCGACATCGAGATCAGGTAGCGCTTCCGGCGACGCACGATGTCGTCGTGGTGGCTCAGCGGCGCGGTCGTGATCCGGACCGCGTCCGGCTCGCGCCGAGTCTTCCGTGCTGCCACTTCGTCAGCCTACGCCGGGCCCGAGGGCCGTCCTGTTGCGGCCGAGGCCCGTGACATCCTGTGGAACATGACGAACCGCACCTACCGAGTCACCGAGATCGTCGGCACCTCCCCCGAGGGGATCGACCAGGCCGTCCGCAACG
The DNA here is from genome assembly GCA_963698945.1 of uncultured Actinomycetota bacterium. Lineage (GTDB taxonomy): Bacteria > Actinomycetota > Actinomycetes > Propionibacteriales > Nocardioidaceae > Marmoricola. The sequence continues at coordinate 37,201 of CAVOST010000006.1, forward strand.
GGGTCGCGCGCGCCGCCGAGACCCTGCGCCACGTCGACTGGTTCGAGGTGACCCAGGTGCGTGGACAGGTCAAGGACGGTGCCGTCGAGCACTTCCAGGTGGGGATCAAGATCGGGTTCCGGCTCGAGGACGACTGAGTGCCACCTGCCTCGTCTTCCGCCCCGTCACCTGCACAGCCGCCGGCTCTGGTCGAGCTGCGTGTCCTCGAGGGCCCCAACCTCTACTTCCCGCGGGCGGCCATCAAGCTGACCCTCGACGTGAGCGGTCTGACGCTCTGCAGCGAGGCCGAGCTGCGCGCCGTGGGCAAGGCGCTGGGTCTCAGCCTGCGCCCGGGCGAGGCCCACTCCGGGTTCCGGCAGCGGGCCGTGATCAGGCTGGTCATGCGCCTCGTCCGTCGCGTCGCCGGCGAGGCCGGCACCACGCGCCTCGGCCTGAGGGTGCGTACGACGAGCGACCCCGACCGGATCGTCGTCGCCTACCCGTGGCGTGACCGCAACCGCGCTCGCGCCCTGGGGGAGTCGGTCGCCGCGGTCATCGACGGGCTCGGGGTCGAGGCCGACGTCGCGAGCCTGGTGCACGACGCGACCGCCAAGGTCGTCCGCACCGAGCGCGGTCCCGGTCCCACCACCCTGAAGCCGAGGGTGCCGGTCGTGGCGGTGACCGGCACCAACGGCAAGACCACCACCTCCCGGCTGATCGCCCACATCGCGCGCGCAGCAGGCCATCTCGTGGGCTGGTCCAACACCGACGGCATCTACGTCGACGGTGAGCTGGTGGAGGCCGGCGACTACTCCGGCCCGTCGGGTGCGGGTCGCGTGCTGGCGCACGAGGAGGTCGACTTCGCCGTCACCGAGACGGCCCGCGGCGGCATCCTGCTCAAGGGCATCGGGGTCGCCAGCAACGACGTCTCCGTCGTCACGAACGTCACCGCCGACCACCTCGGGCTGCAGGGCATCGACACCCTCGACCAGCTCGCCGAGGTCAAGGCGGTCGTGCCCCGCATCACCAAGAAGTCCGGCTGGGCCGTGCTCAACGCCGACGACCCGCGCGTCTTCGCGATGCGGCTGACCACCCCGGCGCGCGCATGGGCCTTCTCCCGGGACGCGGCGTCACCGGGGCTGCGTGAGGTGCTCAACCACGGCGGCCGCGCCACGACGGTCATCGACGGCTGGGTGACGGTGCTCGAGGGAGGTGGCGCCGACCCGCTGGTGCAGCTGGTCGACGTACCGATGACCCTCAGCGGCCTGTCCCGGTTCAACGTCGAGAACGCCCTCGCCGCGGCCTCGGCGGGCCTGGCGGCCGGCATCCCGCGCGCGAGCGTCGTGCAGGGGCTCGAGACGTTCCTTCCCGACGCCGAGCACAACCCCGGCCGGATGAACCTCTTCACGCTGCCGATCGACGGCGGCGCGATCACCGTCGTCGTCGATCTCGCGCACAACGAGGCCGGGCTCGAGGCGATGATCGAGATCATGCGCGGCGTCCGTCCTCCCGGGCAGCGGCTGCTCCTCGGCCTCGGTGCCGTGGGAGACCGGCAGGACGACCTGATCGAGCTGCTCGGCGAGATCGCCGCGCGCGACGCGGACGTCGTGGTGATCGGCCACAAGGACAAGTACCTCCGCGGCCGCACCCTCGAGGAGCTGGACGGCCTGTTCCGCGTCGGCGCCGGCCGCGTCGGGGTCGACGACGTCGAGTCCTACCCGACCGAGCTCGCGTCACTGCAGGCGCTGGTCGCCCAGGCGGAGCCCGGCGACGTCGTGGGGCTGATGTGCCATGCCCAGCGCGAGGAGGTCTACGAGTGGTTGGCGCAGGTCGGGGGTACGCCGGACACCCCCGAGCAGCTGCGGGACAAGGTCCGTCGTGCCCACGACGACTCCTGAGCCCTCGGGCGCCACCCTGCTCGACCTCCGCACCTCGCGCGGCCGGCTGACGCTGGCCACCGTCACCCTCGGGTCCGGCATCGCGCTCCTGGACGGCACGGTCGTCAACATCGCCCTGCGCCAGATCGGTGTGGAGCTCGACGCGTCGCTGGGGCAGCTGCAGTGGGTGGTCAACGGGTACGCGCTGAGCCTGGCCGCGCTGATCCTGGTGGGCGGGGCCCTCGGTGACCGCCTCGGGCGCAAGCGCCTCTACCTGACCGGGGTACTCGGCTTCGCCCTCGGCAGCGCGCTGTGCGCGTTCGCGCAGGACCCCCTGCAGCTCGTGGCCTTCCGGGTGCTCCAGGGCGTGGCGGGGGCGCTGCTCGCCCCTGGTGCCCTCGCCATCATCCAGGCGTCCTTCCGCAAGGAGGACCGGCCGAGCGCGATCGGCACCTGGGCCGGGATGTCCGGCATCGCCGCCGCGCTCGGACCGTTCGTCGGCGGCTTCCTGCTCGACCACGGCGGGTGGCGCTGGATCTTCGCCATCAACCTGCCGCTGTGTGCCCTCGTGCTTCTCCTGGGCAGCCGGATCCCGGAGTCGCGGGACGAGGCCGCGCCGCGCCACTTCGACTGGATGGGAGCCCTCACGCGGCATCGTGGCCCTGGGTACGTCGACGTACGTGCTCACCTCGTGGCGCGGGATGCCCGCAGTCCTGGTGTGGCTGACCGCGGCCCTCGCGGTCGGGAGCATCGTGCTGTTCGTGTGGATCGAGGACCACCCGAACGCGATGATCCCCGTGGAGCTGTGGCGCTCACGCGTGTTCTCGGCGGCGAACCTGATGACGCTGCTGACCTACGGGGCCCTCGGGACGGTGCTGTTCTTCCTGGTGCTGACGCTCCAGGTCACGTCCGGCTACTCGGCGATCCAGGCGGGACTGGCCATGCTGCCGATCACGCTGTCCATGCTGCTGCTCTCGGCGCGGTTCTCGCGCCTGTCGGCACTCACCGGCCCGCGGCTCCCGATGACGGTCGGGCCGCTGGTGTGTGCGACGGTGCCGCGTTGCTGTCCGGCGTCGGCGAGGACGCGTCGTACTGGACCGACGTCTTTCCCGGCCTGACGATCTTCGCCCTCGGCCTGGCGATGCTGGTCTCGCCACTGACCGTCGCGGTGCTGGCCGCCGCGCCGAGCCGGCACGCGGGCATCGCGAGCGGCGTCAACAACGCGGTGGCGCGCACCGGGAGCCTCCTCGCGGTCGCGGCGCTGCCGGCCGTGGTGGGGCTGTCGGGGGACGACTACCGCGACCCTGCCATGCTGCAGACCGGGTACCACCAGGCCATGCTGATCGCGGCCGCGATGCTGGCAGCCGGGGGCGTGGTCTCCTGGTTCGGACTGCACGGCGTCGGCCGGGCGGGCTACGACGACGACGCGACAAGAGAGACACAGGAGTCTTCATGAGCGACAACGACCGGCTGGCGGTGCTCATCGACGCCGACAACATCTCGGCCAAGGTGGCCAAGGACCTGTTCGAGGAGCTGGCCGGCTACGGCACGCTCACCGTCAAGCGCGCCTACGGCGACTGGACGACGACCCACCTCACCGGCTGGAAGGAGCAGCTGCACTCGTTCGCGATCTCCCCGATGCAGCAGTTCGCCTACACCGAGGGCAAGAACTCGACCGACTCGCGCGCTGATCATCGACGCCATGGACCTGCTCTACTGCGCGACAACCTCGACGGCTTCGTACTGGTCTCCAGCGACAGCGACTTCACCCGCCTCGCGACCCGGCTGCGCGAGGCCGGGATGACCGTCTACGGCATCGGCGCCAAGAAGACGCCGTCCGCCTTCCGCGACGCGTGCGACAAGTTCACCTTCCTCGAGGTGCTGCGTGACGCCCCTGTCCAGCCCGTTGCCGCGGAGGGCACCGCTGGCGACGACCGCGGAGCCGGTGCGCGACCAGGGCGAGCTCGAGAGCCTGCTGCTCAAGGCGCTGAACAAGACCGCCTCTGATGACGACGACTGGTCCGCTCTGGGCGCCCTCGGCAGCCACCTGAACCGGATCGACCCGTCGTTCGACTCCCGGGCCTACGGCTTCGCCCGGCTCACCGACCTGGTGCGCGACCAGCCGTTCCTCGAGACCCGCTCGCTGGAGTCCGCCGACGGCCGCGGCCAGCTCTGGGTGCGGGCCAAGGGCACGCTCTCGGCAAGCGGACCCCGGCGAGGAAGACCGCCGCCAAGAAGGTGGCTGCCAAGTAGGCGTACGACTTCACCCCTCCGCGGGCGGACGGTAGTCCGGGTCGGCGCCGGGGGCCTCTTCGTTGCCGCCCACCGACGCACCGGCCTGGGCGAAGTTGGACCAGGTCTCCAGCTCCTCCATCACGGCGGGGTGCTTGTCGACGCAGACCACGACCAGGTCGCCCCGGTTGGCGCGGCTCATGGCGTGGCGGACGGCCTCGATCTCGTCGAGGATCACCTCGAGCTGCTTGCAGCGAGCACCGGCGTCCATCTGCCGACGTACGCCGTCGGCGACCAGGGCAGCCACCTCACCGCGCTGGCGCTTGCGGAGGGCGGCGTCCTCGCGGACCACGACCACGTCGAAGTGCTGGGCGGCGATCTCGCCGAGCTCGACCATGTCCTCGTCGCGGCGGTCACCCGCCGTGGCGATGACGCCGATGCGGGAGGGCTTGCCCAGCTCGCTGCCGGAGTCGAGGCTCTCGCCGACCCGGTCGACGAAGTCGCCCAGCATCCGCATCCCCGGCGCGTTGTGGCAGTAGTCGACGATGACGTTGATGCCGTTGACCTCGACCTCGTTGAGGCGGCCGGGGGACAGGTAGTAGCTCGTCGTGAACGTGCGCAGCCCCTGCCGGATGTCGTGCAGCGGCGCCCCGGCGGCGAAGGCGGCTGCCGCCGCGGCCAACGAGTTCTGGACGTTCATCCGGGCGCGGCCCGAGAAGGTCGCGGGCAGCAGGTGGGTGAAGGCCAGCTGCATGTCGCGCGCGCCGTGGCGTACGACGATCATCTCGCCGCGGTCCGTCGGCAGCAGCACCAGTGCCTTGCCGCCACGGCGGCAGTGGGCGTCGATCATGTCGCAGCGTCTCGGCGCCCTCGGCCGTCTCGCGCGAGGCCATCGAGAACCACACCACCTGGCCCGAGCAGCGGCGCCGCATCTCGCGCACCAGCGGGTCGTCGGCGTTGAGCACGGCGTGCCCGTCGCGCGGCACCGCCTCGACCAGGACGGCCTTGACGTCCGCGAGCTGCTCCACCGTGTCGATGCCGCGCAGGCCGAGGTGGTCGGGCTGGACGTTGAGCACGACGGCCACGTCGTTGCGCTCGTAGCCGAGCCCCTCGCGCAGGATGCCGCCGCGGGCGACCTCGAAGACCGCGAAGTCCACGCGCGGGTTCTGCAGCACCATCCGGGCGCTGCGCGGGCCGGACGCGTCGGCGCGGATCAGCAGCCGTTCGTCGATGACCACGCCGTCGGTCGAGGTCATGCCCACCTTGTTGCCCATGCCCTTGAAGATGTGGCTGATCATCCGGCTCGTCGTCGTCTTGCCGTTGGTGCCGGTGACGGCCACGATCGGGATCCGGCTGGGAGCGCCCGGCGGGAACAGCATGTCGACGACCGGCTTGGCGATGAACTGCGGCTCGCCGATGGTCGGGTGGGTGTGCATGCGGAACCCGGGCGCGGCGTTGACCTCGCAGATCGCGCCGCCTGTCTCCCGCACCGGCTGGGTGATGTCGGGGCAGATGAAGTCGATGCCGGCGATGTCGAGCCCGATCATCCGCGCGGCTTCCTCGGCGATCTCGGCGTTCTCCGGATGGGTCTCGAGGGTGCGGTCGATGGAGATGCCGCCGGTCGACATGTTGCCGGTGAGCGCCAGCTTGACCATCTCGCCCTCGGCGGGCACCGAGTCCAGCTTGTGCCCCTGGCCGGCGAGCACCTCCTCCGCGGCGGCGTCGACCTTGATCCGCGTCAGCACCTTCTCGTGCCCGACGCCACGCCGCGGATCGGCGTTGGTCAGGTCGACCAGCTGCCGGACGGTGCTGGTGCCGTCTCCGGTGACACTGGCGGGCACCCGCTCGGCGATGGCGGCGACCCTCCCGTCGATGATCAGGCAGCGGTAGTCCTTGCCGGTGATGAAGGACTCCACGACCACCCAGCCGCGGCGCGACTGGTCCTTGGCGATCTCGAAGGCCTCGCGGACCTCGTCGGTGTCCATCAGGTTCAGGCACACGCCGCGACCGTGGTTGCCGTCGAGCGGCTTCACGACGACGGGGTAGCCGATGCGCTCGGCGACGCGGGCCGCCTGGTCCGCCGTACGCACCGACTCCTGCTGGGGCACGGGCAGTCCCGCGGCCGCAAGAAGCCGGGTGGTGAGGTCCTTGTCGGAGGCGATGTCGACCGCGATCGAGCTGGTCTCGCTCGTCATGGTGGCGCGGACCCGCTTGGCGTGGACTCCCTGCCCGAGCTGGACGAGGGACGCCTGGTTGAGCCGGATCCAGGGGATGTCGCGGGAGACGGCCTCGTCGAGGATGGCCTGGGTGGAGGGGCCGAACGCGGTGCGCTGCGCGCGCAGGATGAAGGCGTCGAGCTCCTCCTCCCAGTCGAACTCCGGGTCGGCCTCGACGAAGTGGTTGACGAGGCGTACGGCGAGCCGGCCGGCCGCCAGTCCGACCTGCTCGTCGACGTAGCCGTAGATGATGTTGTAGCGGCCCTTCTCGCCCTTGACCTGACGGGTCTTGCCGCGCCGGATGTCGTGCCCGACGACCTGCTGCAGGGCGAGGGCGACGTGCTCGGCGACGTGGCCCAGCCAGGTGCCCTCGTTGAGCCGCTCCACGAACCCGCCGCGTCGGCCGCGTGAGCAGGAGTGCTCGCGCAGGCCGGGGAGGGCCTCGAGGAGGTGGTCGGTGAAGCCCGGGAGCGTGTTGGTCGGGAACTCCTCGAGCGACCCGAGGTCGACCACGAGGTGGATCGCCTTCTCGTAGGACCACACGTTGGCGCCCCGGTAGACGCGGGTCTCGATGATCGCGAGATCCGGGCTCGGCTTCACTGGGCGGCTCCTCCACTGCGTCGGGCGATGCGGCGGCGCAGCGTCGAGGGGGAGACGTCGCCAGCCGCGATGTCACGAGCCATCTTGCGCAGATCCTGGTTCGCCAACGCCAATTCGTCGGCCTCGTCGGGGTCGATCTCCGGCTCGGCGCGCACCAGCTCGCGGGTGGCCATGTCGAACTCCGCACCCGCCGGGAGCACGTGCAGCACGACGCCGGAGGCGAGGATCGGGCGCCGCTCACGGGCGAGGTGGGCGTTGGTGACCATGTGGCTGCCGTCGAACAACGTGACCGAGCCGCGACCGAGGACCGTGAGCCGGTCGCCCTCGGCGGTACGGCTGATCACCGCAGCGGTGTCCTCGTCGACGCCCATGCCCAGCAGGTGGGGGCTCTGGGAGACGATCATCAGCAGCCGGCCGTAGCGGTTGCGCTGCGCGAAGTGCTGGTCGATGACGCAGTCCCGGACGAGCCCGAGTCCCGCGGCGACCTGGGTCATCCGCTGCTTGGGCGTCGAGCCCGGGGGACCGAACGCGACCATGTGGCTGGACTGGACGCTGGCGCCGGCCGAGGTGCCCCCGATTGTCACCCCGCGCTCCCGCGCCGCGACGATGGCCTCGCCGAAGGGCGTGCCTGCGATCACGGTGGAGAGCTTGAGCTGGTTGCCGCCGGTCATGAAGATGCCGGTCGCCCGACCGAGCGGCTCGACGTACTCCGGCACCGAGGCCTCCGCGCGGTCCTCGGGACGCACGCCGAAGACCTCCGCGGCACCGAGGCGGGTGAACAGGGCCTCGTAGACCTCGACGATCTCGGGTCCGAGCGAGGACGCGGTCGCGACGACCGCGATCCGGGCCTCGGGCCCGCCCGCTCGGCGGACGAACTCCTGCAGCACCGTCCGCTTCCCGAGCTTGTCCTCGGCTCCGCCGATGACGAGCAGGTCACCGACCCGCGGCTCGCTCGCGGGCGCGGGCGAGCGGGGGGCACCGAAGGGCATGACAGGAAGCCTAACGGGGTGACACCCTTGCGGTGTGAGCCCGTCTTCTCCCGGTTCGTCCCCGCCTGTCCAGCGGCGGGTCCTGGTCGTGCTGCGTCACGGCCGGGCCGAGGCGTACGGCGGCGAGGACCACGGGCGTCACCTGATCGAACGAGGCCGGCGTGAGGCGTCGGCCGTGGGCGAGTGGCTGGCGAGCTCGGGCCACGTCCCGACCCACGCGATCGTCTCGTCGTCGTGTCGGACGCTCGAGACGTGGGAGCGCGTGGCGGCCGGGTCGGGTTCGCAGGCCGATCCGGACGTCTCGGACGCGGCGTACGCGGCGGGGGCCGACAGCGCCCTGGAGATCCTGCGTGGCGCCCCGGCCGATGCCGATGTGCTGCTGTTCGTCGGGCACAACCCGACCGCGTCCTCACTGGTCCACCTGCTCGACGACGGCGACCCCGATCCGGCGGCGTTCCGCGCGCTCAGCGGCGGCCTGCCCACCTCCGGCGTCGCCGTTCTCGAGGTGGGCGTGCCCTGGGTCGACCTCGACGTCGCCACCGCGCGCCTGGTCGCCTTCCACACGCCGCACCAGTGAGGGCGGTGCCGATCCTGTCGGAACTCACCTATGCCGAGGTCGGCGGCACGCGCGACGCGGCCACGATGCCTGCCGGCCACAAGCACCTTCGTGAGCGTCGGCTCGTCGGCGACGGCACCTTCCTGGACCGTGCGGGGGACGTGGTCCTCGCGTTCGGGATGCAGCGAGGTGCCGGCCTGTCGGTGAGCTGTGCCGAACCCCTCGCCCGCGAGGGGCTCGACGTGCTCGTCGAGGTGCGGCTGGGGCCGCTGCGGCTCGCGGCACCCACGCGGGTGGTCTACGTCGTCTCCGAGCCAGACCGGCGCGGCTTCGCCTACGGCACGCTGCCGGGTCACCCGGAGAGCGGTGAGGAGCTGTTCCTCGTGGAGCGGGTCGGGGACGCGACGTACGCCGAGGTGCGGGCGTTCTCGCGGCCGGGACGGTGGTTCACCCGGCTCGGCGGACCGGTCGTGCCGGTCGTCCAGCGCTGGTACGCCCGCCGCTACCTCGACGCCCTGGACCGGGCGCTCAGACGGGTGGGGCGGGAGTCGTGATGCCGGCCTCCGCGTCGGCGGCGACGACCTCCTCGCGGCTGATCCCGAGCAGGTAGAGCACCGCGTCCATGTAGGGCACGTTCACGGCTGTCTGGACGACCTCCTGGACGAGCGGCTTGGCGTTGAAGGCGATGCCGAGGCCGGCCGCGTTGAGCATGTCGAGGTCGTTGGCGCCGTCACCGATGGCGATGGTCGCGCTCAGCGGCAGCCCGCTCTGCGCCGCGAAGTCGTGCAGTGCGGCAGCCTTGCCGGCGCGGTCGACGATGTCGCCCAGGACGCGGCCGGTGAGCCGGCCGTCGACGATCTCGAGCTCGTTGGACCGCGAGAAGTCGATGCCGAGGTCCGCAGCCAGTCGGTCGGTGAGCTGCGAGAAGCCCCCACTGACGATGGCGAAGCGGTAGCCGAGCCGCTTGAGCACGCGCACGGTGGTGCGGGCGCCGGGCGCGAGCTGGAGCTCGTCGTACACCCGGTCCAGGGCGCTGGCGTCCAGCCCGGCCAGCAACGCGACGCGGTCGCGCAGGCTCGGGCCGAACTCGATCTCGCCACGCATCGCCTCCGCGGTGATCCGGGCGACCTCCTCCTCCACCCCGGCGTGCCGCGCGAGCATCTCGATGACCTCGCCCTGGATCAGCGTCGAGTCGACGTCCATCACGATCAGGCGCATGCCGCGACGCAGCAGGTTGGCCGGCTGCACCGCCACGTCGACGCTCTGGGCGGCCGCCTCACGGGCCAGGATCTCGCGCAGCTTGTCGGGGTCGTAGCCGGAGACGTGCAGGTCGAGGGCCGTGATCGGGTAGCGGGCCATCCGCTCGATGCGGTCGATGTTGGCGCCGGTGTCGGCGATCCGGCCCGCGATTGCTGCCACGGCCGAGGACTTCAGGGGCGTGCCCAGGACGGTCACGTGGCTGCGCCCCTCCGGGCGCTTGCGGTTGTCGCCGGACCCCTGCTCGACCTCGATCGTCATGCCGAGCTGGTCGGCCACCTCGGCCATGCGTGTCTGCAGCGACCGCCAGTCGCGGGGGGAGGTGACGAGCAGGCCCAGGATCAGCCGCCGCCGCAGCACGATCTGCTCGATGTCGATGACCTCGACGCCGTACTGGGCGAGGGTCTGGAGGACCAGCGATGTCACGCCGGGACGGTCCTTCCCGGTGAGCGTGATCAGGAGTGTGCGCGTCGACTCGACGCTCGATCGACCCTCGTCGCCAGGATGCTCGGTCACCCGCCGAGGTTAGCGAGCCTCAGTCGGGCGCGGAGCAGGCGCCCACGAGAGCACGTCGGGCAGCGCGATCGAGGTCACCGAGCGCGCCGCGGCGCTGCGACATCTCGTACGACGTCACGGCGCCGCCGTCGTCCGCCAGGGCCAACCGCGCGATCTCCAGGCAGAGCACGGCTCGCTCCACGGTCTCGAGCCGGCGTGGCTCGAGACCCGGGGGGAGGGGCAGGCGTCGAGACCGATGGCGCACGTTCATCAGCAGGTCGGGGATCTCGGGCTGCCACGACGCCACGTCGAGGTCGACCAGCCTGCCGGTGACCTCGACCAGGGCCGTGCGCAGCTCGAGGGCCGTCTCGCGCTCGTCGACGTAGGGCACCGGGCCGACGTCGTAGGCCCGCCACAGCACGGTGCGCGGCGTCCAGCTCAGGAACCAGTCCGACGTCACCGAGCACGACCGCCTCGCCGCTCTCGAGTGCTGCGAGGTTGAACGTCCGCGGGACCGCCGAGCCCGAGCGGGTCGCCCGGAACGGGCAGCGCCAGCCGGGGCGGCATCCGGAGCGTCTTCGGGAGCTCGCGGAGCTCGACCGCGTCTGGCAGCCCCGCGACGAGGTGGCGGGGGTCCTCGCCCCGGACCGCCTCCTCGAGGTCGTCCGGGCCGGCCAGACCGGCGCGGACCGCCCGAGCCAGGTGCACAGCAGCGCCGAGGCCGGCAGTCCCGGTGACGGCAGCATGGAGACCCGTGGGGCGGTCATCCGACGAGGGTAGAACCCGTTAGGTTGGCGCGCATGGTCGCCGTCCTCGAGCTCGCCGACGTCAGCGTCCGGCGGGGGCAGGCCACCTTGCTCGACGGTGTCAGCTGGGACGTCGAGGATGACGAGCGCTGGGTGATCCTCGGCCCCAACGGCGCCGGCAAGACCACGCTGCTGCAGCTGTGCTCCGCACAGATCCATCCCACCGGCGGCGTCGTCGGGATCCTGGGCGAGGTGCGTCGGCACCGTCGACGTCTTCGAGCTGCGGCCCCGCATCGGCTGGACCAGCGCGGCCGTGGCCGACCGCATCCCGCGGGACGAGCTGGTGCGCGACGTGGTCGTCTCGGCGTCGTACGGCGTCGTGGGCCGGTGGCGGGAGCGCTACGAGGAGCTCGACCACGAACGGGCCGTGGCCCTGCTGGCCGAGGTGGGCATGGGCGCGCTGCTCGACCGGACCTTCGGCACGCTCAGCGAGGGGGAGCGCAAGCGCGTCCAGATCGCCCGGGCGCTGATGACCGACCCGGAGCTGCTGCTGCTCGACGAGCCTGCGGCCGGACTCGACCTCGGCGGTCGCGAGGACCTGGTGCAGACCCTGTCGCGCCTCGCCCTCGACGAGTACGCCCCCGCGACGGTGCTGGTCTCCCACCACGTCGAGGAGATCCCGCCTGGTTTCACGCACGCGCTGCTGATGCGCGCGGGCCGTGTCGTGGCGGCAGGTCCGCTGCCGCACGTGCTGACCGAGGAGCTGTTGTCGGAGACCTTCGGGATGCCCCTCTCACTCAGCGAGACCGACGAGCGCTACGCGGCGCGGCGCCGTGCTGAATGACCCTGGGGGGTTGCACGCCCGGGGATAGGGTCTGGCCATGGACTGGCTCGCGGACCACATGTGGGTCGGCTGGCTCACCGCGGCGGTCGCGCTGGCCGGTCTGGAGATCCTCAGCCTCGACCTGTTCCTGATCATGCTGGCCGGTGGCGCGCTCGTCGGTGCGCTGACGGCGCTGCTCGGCGGATCGGTCGCGCTGCAGGTCGTGCTCGCGCTCGTCTCCGCGGTCGCCCTGCTCGCCGTGATCCGACCCAACGTCGTCAGCAAGCTGCACAGCGGGCCCGACCTCAAGACCGGCGCCGAGGCGCTGATCGGCAAGCGCGCGACCGTGCTGCGTGAGATGACGCACCACGCTGCCCGGCCGCGTGAAGATCGGCGGCGAGGAGTGGACGGCCGCGCCGTACGACGAGGACGACCGGATCGAGGCGGGGGAGATCGTGGACGTCGTACAGATCAAGGGCGCGACGGCCTACGTGCTGCGCACCCACCGGCTCGAGTCCTAGGACTCGGGCGTCACTGAGATCAACGAAGGAGTTTCGATGGCCGCACTGATCGTGTTCCTGGTCCTGCTGGTCTTCGTGGTGCTGGTGCTCTCGAGGACCATCCGGATCGTCCCGCAGGCACGCGCCGGGATCGTCGAGCGCTTCGGCAAGTACAAGACGACGCTGCAGCCCGGCCTCAACGTGGTCACGCCCTTCGTCGACCGCGTGCGCTACGTGATCGACATGCGCGAGCAGGTCGTCTCCTTCCCGCCACAGCCGGTGATCACCGAGGACAACCTCGTGGTCTCGATCGACACCGTCATCTACTTCCAGGTCACCGACCCGGTCGCGGCGACGTACGAGATCGCGAACTACATCTCGGCCATCGAGCAGCTCACCATGACCACGCTGCGCAACATCGTCGGCGGCATGGACCTCGAGCAGACCCTGACCTCGCGTGAGGACATCAACCGCGGCCTTTCCGGGGTACTCGACGAGGCGACCGGCCGCTGGGGTGTCCGGGTCGGACGCGTCGAGATCAAGGGCATCGACCCGCCGCCGTCCATCAAGGACTCGATGGAGAAGCAGATGCGCGCCGACCGTGACAAGCGCGCGGTGATCCTCACCGCCGAGGGCCAGCGGCAGTCGTCCATCCTGACTGCGGAGGGCAACAAGCAGGCGGCCATCCTCTCGGCCGAGGGTGACCGCGAGGCGCTGATCCTGCGGGCCCAGGCCAACCGCGAGGCATCGATCCTCCGGGCCCAGGGTGAGGGGCAGGCCATCCAGACGGTCTTCCAGGCCATCCACGACGGTCAGCCCGACCAGGCGCTGCTGGCCTACCAGTACCTCCAGATGATGCCCAAGATCGCCGAGGGCACGGCCAACAAGGTGTGGGTGCGTCCCCTCCGAGATCACCAAGGCGCTGGAGGGCCTCGGCTCGGCGGTCCACGAAGTCGCAGGCATCCCTCAGCACTCGGGCGGTCCCCGCGTGCGCGTGGACACCGACCCAGAGTCGGCCAGAGCCCCGAGACCGACGCCCAGCTCTCCAGCACCCACGAGGCGGTGCAGAAGGCGATCGCCGCCGCAGAAGGGGCCGCTCGCTCGACCGGGGCGACCCCGTCGGCGACACCACCCGCCCGCGCCACCGCCTCCCGCGGACCCGGGTGACGCAGCCGGAGAGGCGCCCGCCACTCCGTGAGCCCCTGGGAGGTCGTGGCCATCCTGCTCGCGGGCATGGCCGCCGGCACCATCAACACCGTGGTGGGGTCGGGAACGCTGATCACGTTCCCGACCCTGCTGGCGTTCGGCTACCCGCCGGTCGTCGCCAACGTCTCCAACACGGTCGGGCTGGCTCCGGGGTCGTTGTCGGGCGCGATCGGCTACCGAGCGGAGCTCGCGGGCCAGCGCGGACGGTTGCTGCGGCTGGGCAGCGCGTCCCTGATCGGCGGGATCGGCGGCGCCTTCCTGCTGCTGGTGCTGCCGTCGGCGGCCTTCGACGCGATCGTGCCCGTGCTGATCCTGCTGGGCTGCGTGCTCGTGGTGCTGGGTCCGCGCATCCAGCGGCGGGTGGCTGCCCGTGCCGCCTCCCGGGGCGGGCTCCCGGACCACGGGGCACCCTGGGTCTGGCCGACGGTGCTCGGCGCCGGCGTGTACGGCGGCTACTTCGGCGCCGCGCAGGGCGTGCTGCTGATGGCCATCCTCGGCATCGGCGTGGACGACACGATGCAGCGGCACAACGCGACCAAGAACGTGCTCGCCCTGATCGTCAACGGCGTCGCGGCGATCGTCTTCATCTTCGTGGCGGACGTCGACTGGACCGTCGCCGCCCTGATCGCGGTGGGCTCGACGATCGGCGGCCAGCTCGGCGCCACGGTGGGCCGCCGGCTCCCGCCGAACGTCCTCCGGGCCGTGATCGTCGTCGTCGGCCTCGCGGCGGTCGGCTCGTTCCTGCTGAAGGGCTGAGGCCCGCCCGTGCGTCATAGGAAGTGGCAGCAGTAGCGACCGGAACGCATGACGTGGCGCGGGACGTCATGCGAGATGGCTGCTATTGCGACCGGAACGTATGACGTCCCGGCGCGGCTCAGCTGTCCTGGAGCTCCATCACTCCGGTGGCGACCGCCCCTGCTGCCACGGCGGTCAGGACCAGGCCGGCCGGCTTCGGGACGGAGCCGTTGACCGTGCCGATGAGGCCGGTGGCGATGTCCGCGCTGTCGACGGCGACCCCGATCTGGACCAGCTGACGGCGCGCCGCGCCCGAGGCTGCGAGCGTGAGCCCGCCCAGGACGATCTCGCGGGAGCCGAACATGCGGGTGATCAACGACATCTGCGGGTTCGCCTTCGGATTCAGCAGGAACATCCTGGCGGCGAGCTGAGGGGAGAGCAGTGACAGCGCGCCGACGGCGATGCGGCCGTACGCGAGACCGGTGATGTTGTCCATGGCGCAGAACCTAGCGGTCCTCGGTGGATCACCGCTCGACGTACGCCGAGAGCCAACGACCGAGCTCGTCGAAGACCCGGGAGCGGGCGGGCTCGGGGGAGAGGGTGACGTCGTGCATCGCACCCTCGACCTGCGCGATCGTGACGTGCCGGGCGAGCCGGGGCGTCTTGCGGCGCATCCGCTCGACGTCGAGCACGACGTCCGTCGATCGCAGGACGGGGTCGTCGTCGGAGGTGGGCCGGGCCGAGCGCGCCGAGCTGATCATCAGCAGTGGCGCCTGCACGTCCAGGCCACGGGCCACGCGGGCCTGCCCCTGGCGGACGGCCCGGATCCAGCCGGCGTACACGGGCCAGGAGCGCAGCGGCTTCCAGTCGAGGTTGATGCTCCACTCGCCGAGGTACTGGTCGCTGATGCTGCGCAGGTAGCCACCGCCGCGGTCGCGGGGGATCTCCCGCATGGGCCGCACCACCCCGACCCGGTCGATCACCGGCATGGCAAGCAACCGGGTGAAGGCGTCGCCGTGCATGTCGATCCACGGTGCGTTGAGGAACACGCCTGCCGGTCGCCGGCGCCGGTCGTGCAGCCAGAGCGGCACTGTCAGACCACCGGTCGAGTGCGCGGACACGACGACGTCGTCGTGGTGCTCGGTCACCCGCTGCCAGGCGAGGTCGAGCTCCTCGTAGTAGGCGCGGAGGTCCGCCACGTAGTTCGGCGTCTGGTGCGGCCGCAGCGAGCGGCCGTACTTGCGCAGGTCCAGCGCGTAGAAGTCGTACCCGCGCTCCACCCAGAAGTCCGCCGCTGCCGTCTGGAAGAAGTAGTCGGCGAACCCGTGCACGTGCAGCACGGCCCGCCGCCGGGTCCGGGCGGTCGGCCGGTGGACGAGGGTGGCGACGACCTCACCCTCGTCGTCGGACCTGAGTCGCAGCGTCTCGCAGGTGTACGGCGCTCCGAGGACGTCCTCGTCAGGCAGCGCACGCGCGTTCTTCGGCACGGGCAGATCCTGCCACGCGCCAAGGACGAGCCACTGAGTCAGTCGTCGCCGAAGCCGTTGCGCAACGTGGTGACGACGGGCCGCGGCGCGGTGTCGACGGCGAGCCGGAACACGTCGGGCCGGTGGTAGTGGCCGACCGGGTCGAACATCCGCCGCGCCGAGCGTCACCTTGGTGAGGTCCAGGTCGGCGAACAGGACGGTCTCGGCGTGGCGGGCAGGGCCGGCGAGGATCTCCCCGTTCGGTGCCGACGATCACCGTGTTGCCGGGCTCCACCCACTCGGGCGTCGTCCGGATCGGTCCGCCACACCCGGTCCCGGTCGGGGAAGTCCGCCGGGATCTGGTCGACGCGCACGCACGGGTTCACCCCGATCACGTAGCAGCGGCCCTCCCGCGCGATGTGTCGCATGGTCGCGACCCAGCCGTCACCGTCGCGCCAGCGTCGGCGCCACCCACACGTCGACACCCTGCGAGTACAGGTAGAACCGCGCCAGCGGCATGTAGTTCTCCCAGCAGATCAGCCCACCGATGCGCCCGAAGGGCGTCGGGTAGGTGTCGAGCGTCGAGCCGTCACCCATGCCCCACACGGTGCGCTCCGACGCCGGTCGGCATCAGCTTGCGGTGCTTGCCGAGCAGGGTGCCGTCGGGGTCGAAGTACAGCAACGTGTTGTAGATCGTGCTGCCCGTCGCGCTCGCGTTCGTTGATCCCGATCACCAGGTAGACGCCGGCCTCGCGGGCCGCTGCGCCGAGCCGATCGGTGACCTCGCTCGGAACGACGACGGCCTGGTCGGCGAGCATCTCGAACCACTGCTCGTCGCCGTCCCAGATCGGCGGCCCGTCGATCCAGATCGGCGTACCCGGAACGAAGGCCTCCGGAAACACCACCAGGTCGGCCGCCCGCACCGACGGGTCGGCCAGCAACGCCTCCACCTTGGCGAGCGTCGCCTCGCGATCCATCAGCACGTACGCCGCCTGCACAGCCGCAACCGTCACCGTCGCCATCGTGATCCTCCCGGCCCGACGTTACGCCGGGGACCGCCGCTTGCGAAGGCGCGCTGAGCCGGAGATCAGTGGCCGGCGTGGGTGTCGGACTCCACCAACGGGTCCTGGGCGTCTTCCTTGGCCTCGTCGTCCTGGGCTCCCGGTGCGCCGAGGTCGGCGTCCTGCCTGACGAGCTCCTCGATGCGCTTGCCGCACTCGGCGTCGACGTGGTGCCAGTACTGGAACGCACGCTCGAGCACGTCGCCCTCGACGCCGCCGAGGAGGTGTCCGGCCACCGTCTTCACGAAGGCCTCGCGCTGCTCGTCGTTCCAGACCTCGCGCACGAGGGCGCCGGGCTGCGAGAAGTCGTCGTCGTCCTCGCGGAGCGTGTACGCCTGGCGCACCATCGGGCCGTCGGTCTCCCACGACTCCTCGGCCTCGCCGACCTCGTCGGCGTACCCGCGCCCGAAGGAGTTCGGCGCGTAGACCGGCTCGTCGCCGGTGTGCTCGTAGGCCATCGGGCCGTCCTTCGTGTAGGTGTTCACCTCCACGTGGGGACGGTTCACCGGCAGCTGCAGGTAGTTCGGGCCGATCCGGTGACGGTGGGTGTCGGCGTAGGAGAACGCGCGGCCGAGAAGCATCTTGTCCGGGCTGAAGCCGATGCCCGGGACCAGGGCGCTCGGCTCGAAGGCGGCCTGCTCGATCTGGGCGAAGAAGTTCTCCGGGTTGCGGTTCAGCGTCATCGTCCCGACCTTGATCAGCGGGTAGTCGCCGTGCGGCCAGATCTTGGTCAGGTCGAACGGGTTGATCCGGTAGGTCTTGGCCTCCTCGTAGGGCATCACCTGCACCGAGAGGGTCCAGCTCGGGAACTCGCCCCGGCCGATGGCCTCGTAGAGGTCGCGGCGGTGGAAGTCGGCGTCCTCGCCCGCGATCTGCGTGGCGTCGTCGTCGGTCAGGCCCTCGACGCCCTGGTCGCTGTGGAAGTGGTACTTCACCCAGTGCTTCTCACCCGCCTCGTTGACCCAGAGGTAGGTGTGCGACCCGTAGCCGTTCATGTGCCGGTAGGTCTTCGGGATGCCGCGGTCGCCCATCAGGTAGGTCACCTGGTGCGCCGACTCGGGGTTGAGGCTCCAGAAGTCCCACTGCATGTTGTTGTCGCGCAGGCCGTTGCCACCGCGCCGCTTCTGGGAGCGGATGAAGTGGGGGAACTTCATGGTGTCGCGGATGAAGAAGACCGGGGTGTTGTTGCCGACCAGGTCGTAGTTGCCCTCGGAGGTGTAGAACTTCAGCGCGAACCCACGCGGGTCGCGCCACGTGTCGGGGGAGCCCTGCTCGCCGGCCACCGTGGAGAAGCGCGCCAGCATCTCGGTCTTCACGCCGGGCTGGAACAGCGCCGCCTTGGTGTAGGCCGAGACGTCCTCGGTGGTCTCGAACTCACCGAACGCGCCGGACCCCTTGGCGTGCACGTTCCGCTCAGGGACGCGCTCCCGGTTGAAGTGCGCCATCTGGTTCAGGAAGTGCACGTCGTGGAGCAGGATCGGACCGTCCGGCCCCACGGTCAGGCTGTTGCGGTCGCTGGGCGCCGGGGCGCCGGTGTCGGTGGTCGACCCGATCGAGGCCTCCTCCGAGGGCGCCGCCGCGATCGAGGTTCCGTCGTTCGGCTGCGGCAGGTCAGGCATGTCTCACTCCAAGTCGGTGGCTGAGGGGGTACGACGCCCGTACCCACGTCCCTTCGACACAAGCACCGAGACTGGAACAGGTCAAGAAATCAGTGCTGGTAGGTCCCGTGCACGATCGCGCGACCAGCCGTCTTGAAGGCCAGGTTGAAGCTGACGACCGCGGGGGAGGCGTCGGAGTCCACGCCCAGGGACTCCTCCTTCACGGCGTGCACCACGAAGTAGTAGCGGTGCACCTGGTCGCCCTCGGGCGGGGCCGCGCCCATGAACGCCTTGGAGCCGCCGTCGTTGCGGCACATGAAGGCGTTGCCCGGGAGGTCGGCGCCCTCGGCCCCCGCGCCGGCGTCGAGCGAGGTCACGTCGGCCGGCAGGTCGACGAGCACCCAGTGCCAGAAGCCGGACGGCGTGGGAGCGTCCGGGTCGAAGCAGGTGACGGTGAAGCTCCTCGTGCCTTCGGGAGCGTCGCTCCACGACAGCTGCGGCGAGGTGTCGCCGTGGGCATTCACCTGGTCGTCCTTGAGCGGCTGACCCTCGGTCACGTCGTCGCTGGTGACCGTGAACGACGGCACCTCCGGCAACAGCTCGTAGGGGTCGGGGTGGACGGGGCGTTCGAGGCTCATGGAAGCCGAACATAGTCCGGAGGGTGGTCGGGCGAAACCGGCATGCAGGTGCCTGTCCGCACAATGGTCCCGTGACCGGTGACCAGCGGGGGGACCTCCCGACCTATCCCGTCGGGCTGCGGCTCGCCGGCCGCAGAGTCGTGGTCGTGGGCGGCGGCAGCGTGGCGCAGCGCCGGGTGCCGACGCTGATCGCCTCCGGCGCCGACGTCCACGTCGTGTCACCACGGGTGACGCCGGCGATCGAGGGGCTCGTGGGGTCCGGCGAGGTGACATGGGTCCGCCGCGGGTTCGAGGACGCCGACCTCGAGGACACCTGGTACGTCATGGCGGCCACCGACGACGCGGCGGTCAACGCCCGCGTCGGGACCCTCGCGGAGGAGCGGCGGATCTTCTGCGTGCGCGCGGACGACGCCGACGCCGCCACTGCGTTCACCCCGGCAGTCGGCAGGCACGGCGGCGACACCGTCGCGGTCATGGCCAGCGCCGCCGCCGATCGCGACCCGCGCCGGCACGCGGCGCTGCGCGACGAGATCGTCACCGCGCTTCGCGAGGGCAGCCTGGCCACCGGGCGCTCCTCGCGCGATCCGGAAGGGCTGCCGGGGGTCGTCCTCGTGGGCGGCGGGCCGGGCGATCCCGAGCTGATCTCCGTCGCCGGGCGCAAGGCCCTGATGGAGGCAGACGTGGTGGTGGCCGACCGGCTGGCACCCCGTGAGCTGCTGGCCGAGCTGCCGGCCGACACCGAGATCGTCGACGTCGCCAAGCTGCCGCGCGGGCCGGCGGCGCAGCAGGAGGAGATCAACCGCGTCATCGTCGAGGCGGCGCTCTCGGGTCGGCGCGTGGCGCGGTTCAAGGGAGGGGACAGCTACGTCTTCGGCCGCGGCTACGAGGAGGTGCCTGGCCTGCCAGGAGGCCGGTGTGCCCGTCACCGTCGTCCCGGGGATCAGCAGCCCGCTCGGCGTGCCCGCGCTGGCCGGCATCCCGGTCACCCACCGCGGCGTCAACCACGAGGTCACCATCGTGTCCGGCCACCTGCCTCCGGGTCACCCCGACTCGCTGGTGCAGTGGGCCGCGCTGGCGGCGCTGCGCGGCACCATCGTGCTGATGATGGCGGTGGAGAACGCCGCGCTGATCGCCGAGGTCCTCCTCCGCGGCGGGCGTGGGACGGCGACACCGACGGCCATCGTGTGCGACGGCAGCATGCCGACCGAGCGCACCGTGCTGACCACCCTCGGGGAGCTCGGCCGGGCGGTGGCCGACGAGCGGGTGCAGCCACCGGCCGTGATCGTCATCGGCGAGGTCGTGGGACTGGCCCACCCGGGGACCTGAGCCCGAGGAGGAAGCATGGCGTCGTACGTCGAGGTCGACGACCCCGCCGACCCGCGCCTGGCCGACTACCGCGACCTGCGGGACGTCGAGCTTCGCCAGTCGCTCGAGGCGGAGCACGGCCTGTTCCTGGCCGAGGGCGAAAAGGTGGTACGACGGGCCGTGGAGTCCGGTCACCCCGTGCGTTCGTTCCTGATGGCGCCACGGTGGCTGGACGGGCTGGCCGACGTGCTGGACTCGGCGGACGCGCCCTGCTTCGTGGTCTCCGAGGAGGTCGCCGAGCAGGTCACCGGCTTCCACGTCCACCGAGGGGCCCTCGCCTCGCTGCAGCGCACCCCGTTGCCGTCCGTCGACCAGGTCCTGGAGGGAGCACACACCGTCGTGGTCTGCGAGGACGTCGTCGACCACACCAACGTCGGGGCGATCATCCGCAGCGCCGCCGGGTTCGGCGTCGACGCCGTGCTGCTGGCCCCGCGGTGTGCGGACCCGCTCTACCGTCGCGCCGTCAAGGTGGCGATGGGCGCGGTGTTCACGCTGCCCTGGACCCGCCTGCCTGACTGGTACGACGCCCTGCCGGACCTCTCCGCGCGCGGGTTCACCACCGTCGCGATGACCCTGGCCCCGGACGCTGTACCCCTCGAGGGGGCCGTGGCGGGGGTCGACCGGCTGGCGCTGGTGCTCGGCTCGGAGGGTCACGGGCTCTCCCGGCGGTGGGAGAGCGCCGCGGACCGCAGGGCCGTCATCCCCATGCGCGCGGGTGTCGACTCCCTCAACGTGGCCGCTGCGGCGGCGGTCGCGTGCTACGTCTCGGTCCACCGAATTTCGGACCAGAACGGCCCGATCGTCCCCTAGGCTGATCACGTGGGCGGGGAGCGGGATCAGGGCAGTCGTGCGTCCGCGCGCGGCTCTGTCCGGCTTGTCGACGAGGTCGTCGGCCAGGTCCAGGACTACGCGATCATCGCGCTCGACCCCCAAGGCGTCATCGAGACCTGGAACCTCGGCGCCGAGCGCGTCAAGGGCTACACCCCCGAGGAGGCGATCGGCCGCAGCTTCTCGATGTTCTACCCGAGGAGGACCGGCGCGCCGGCCTGCCACTCACCCTGCTGCTGACCGCCCGCGACGAGGGCAGGGTGGAGCACCTCGGGTGGCGGGTCCGCAAGGACGGCACCCGATTCTGGGGCGACGTGGTCATCACCGCCCGTTTCGACCCGGACGGCAACCACGTCGGTTACACGAAGGTCACGCGCGATCTCACCGAGCAGCACGACCTCGAGACGCGACTGCGGGCCAGCGAGGAACGATTCCGGCTGCTGGTCAGCCAGGTGCAGGACTACGCGATCATCGCGCTCGACCCCCAAGGCGTCATCGAGACCTGGAACCTCGGCGCCGAGCGCGTCAAGGGCTACACCGCCGACGAGGCGATCGGCCGCAGCTTCTCGATCTTCTACACCCCCGAGGACCAGCGCGCGGGGCTGCCACTGAATCTGCTCGCCGAAGCGCGCCGGAGCGGCCGCGTCGAGCACACCGGCTGGCGGGTGCGCAAGGACGGGACCAAGTTCTGGGGCGACGTGATCATCACCGCGATTCACGGCGACACGGGCGAGCTGACGGGCTACGCCAAGGTGACGCGCGACCGCACCGACCTCAAGGCGCTCGAGGACGCCCAGGATGCCTTCTACACAGCGTTCACCCACGACTTCAGGACGCCCATCGCAGCCCTGATGAGCTACGTGGACGCCATCCGCGACGCCTCGGAGGAGGACCGCCCCCACTTCATCGAGCGGGTCGAGACCAACGCGCTGCGACTCTCGGACATGGTCGAGGCCCTCGTGGCCTTCGCCAAGCAGCGGGCCACCCACTCGTCCCTGCTGATGACGGACCTCGACGTGGCGAGGGTCGCGCGTGACGCCGTCCACGACATCACGCCGGTGCTGGACCCGACCCGGGTCCACGTCACCGGCGACGACGTCGTCCTGGCCAAGGCCAACGAGGTGGCGCTGCACCGCGTGATCACGAACCTCGTCGTCAACGCCCTCAAGTACTCACCACCCGAGAGCCCCGTCGAGATCTGCTTCACCGGTGAGGGCCGGCGGGTGCAGGTCAAGATCGTCGACCACGGTCGCGGGATCGACCCCGACGACGTGGGAGTGATCTTCGAGGAGTTCGAACGCGGCCGCCTGGCCCAGGACGACGGCGGCACCGGGCTCGGCCTGGCCAGCGTGCGTGAGCTGGTCAGCCAGATGCGTGGCACCGTCGACATCGACAGCATCGTCGGGGAGGGCACGACGGTCACCGTGGACCTGCCGCCACCCACGGTGGCGCCCGCCCTGGCCAACTCGGTGCCCAACGGCGTCCAGACGCCCCGGAACTAGCCCTCCGGATCCACCTCGGGGTCGAACCCGACCGGCCACTCGAGTGGGTAGTGCTCGGCGTTGCCCTCCATCTGCTTGCGCAGCTTCTTGCGCGCCCGGTCGCCGATACGGTCGCCGAACACGCGGCCCTGGGTGTGGTCGGTCTCGTGCTGCAGGCAGCGCGCGAACAGGCCCCCACCCTCGTAGCTCACGTCGCGGCCCTCGGCGTCCTGGCCGCGCACCCGGACCCAGTCAGGCCTCGCGCACTCCACGAACGCACCGGGGTAGGACAGGCAGCCTTCTTCCCCCTCGTCGAGGTTGCGCTCGTGCCCCTCCGGCTGGTCGACCACCGGGTTGCAGACCACGCCGCGGTGGACCAGTCCGTCGTCGTCGGGGCAGTCGTAGACGAATACCGCGAGGTCGACACCGATCTGGCAGGCGGCCAGCCCGACGCCGTTGGCGGCATACATCGTCGCGACCATGTCCGCGACGAGCCGGTGCAGCTCCTCGTCGTACGACGTGACAGGGCGGGCCGGGCGGTGCATCACGGCCTCGCCCCAGCGCGTGATCGACCTGACCGTGCCGTCGGCCGGGAGGTCGACCGACGTGGGGGAGAGGCGGGACGGCTCAGGCATGAGCGCATCGTAGAAGCAGGGCTCGAGCGCGGCGTGACCACCGACACGCAACTGCTGTGTGGCGCCGCGTGTAACTCCGAGTTACATTTCGTGCATGCCCTCCTCCCAACGGCCTGCCAGACAGTCTCTTCCGTGGACCCTGCTGCGCGCAGGTGGCCGCCACGGTCTCGCCGACGGTGAGACCCGTGACCCGATCGGCCTCGCCGTCGCAGCCCTGAACAAGATCGCCTCCTCCGACCTGCTGGACACCTTCGGCATCCGCAAGGCGAGCGAGAAGGGCGTCTACCGGGTCACCAGTGCCGGCTTCCGCACGGCGGGGTCGGTCGGCCGCAGCTTCAAGCGGGCCGGCCGGGCCACCCGAGGCAAGCGCGTGCCGAGCACCAGCAGCACCGGCCTGTTCGACCTCACCCCGGGTGAGGAGGAGCAGATGATCGCCGACGTCGTCGCGGAGTTCGCCGAGGAGGTCGTGCGACCGGCTGCGGCAGTCGCCAACGAGGAGTGCACCGCCCCCGACGACCTGCTCAAGGCGACCCTGGAGATCGGCCTGCCGATCCTGGGCGTGACCGAGGAGCTCGGCGGCATCGCCACCGAGCGCTCCGCCGTCACGGGCGTGCTCGTGCACGAGGCGCTGGCGAAGGGCGACATGGGGCTGGCGGTCGCTGCCCTCGCCCCCGGCGCCGTCGCCACCGCGCTGTCACTCTTCGGCACCGACGAGCAGCAGTCGACCTACCTGCCGGCCTTCACCGGCGACGAGGTCCCAGCCGCTGCGCTGGCCCTCGCCGAGCCGACGCCGCTGTTCGACCCCGCCGAACCCGCCACGCAGGCCGAGAAGAAGGGCGACGGCTACGTCCTCAACGGCGTCAAGTCCGGCGTGGTGCGTGGCTCCGAGGCCGAGCTGTTCGTGGTGGGCGCGCTCCTCGACGGCAAGCCCCAGCTCTTCATCGTCGAGTCGAAGGCACCGGGCATCACGATCGAGTCGGACCCGTCCATGGGCCTCCGCGCCGCCAGCCTCTCCCGGTTGGTCCTGGAGGACGTCGCGGTCGAGAAGATCGCGCTGCTGGGGGACGCCGACGACCACCGAGAGGTGGTGCGGCTGTCCCGGCTCGCCTGGTGCGCCCTGGCCGTCGGCACCGGGCAGGCGGTGCTCGACTACGTGACGCCGTACGTGAAGGAACGCACGGCCTTCGGTGAGCCGATCGCCCACCGCCAGGCCGTCGCGTTCATGGTCGCCAACATCGCCATCGAGCTGCAGGGGATGCGTCTGGTCACCTGGAAGGCCGCCGGTCGCGTGGCCCAGGGCAAGCCGGCCGAGCGCGAGATCGCACTGGCTCGCCGGCTCTGCTCCGAGCGTGGCATGCAGATCGGGCTCGACGGCGTCCAGCTGCTCGGCGGGCACGGGTTCGTCAAGGAGCACCCGGTGGAGCGCTGGTACCGCGACCTACGCGCGGTCGGCCTGATGGAAGGAGCTGTGCTCGTATGAGCATCAATCTCGAGACCCCCAAGAAGCTGCGCCCGCTGATCGAGCAGGCGCACCAGCTGGCGATGAACAGCTTCCGCCCCATCTCTCGCAAGTACGACCAGGCCGAGCACGAGTACCCCAAGGAGCTCGACATGCTCGCGGCCATGATCGACGGCGTCTCCGAGACCGGCGCCACCGGCGGAGCCGGTGCGACCGGCGTCCGCCGCAGCGAGCTGCCGGAGGGCAAGGAGGGCAACAAGAACGGCGCCAACCTGGCCAGCGTGCTCTCCATCATGGAGATGTGCTGGGGCGACGTCGCGCTGCTGCTGGCGCTGCCCCGTCAGGGGCTGGGCAACTCGGCCATCGCCTCCGTCGCCAACGACGAGCAGCTCGAGAAGTTCGCGGGCACCTGGGCGGCGATGGCGATCACCGAGCCCGAGGTCGGCTCCGACTCCGCCAACATCCGCACCACCGCCACCAAGGACGGCGACGAGTACGTCATCAACGGCGAGAAGATCTACGTCACCTCCGGTGACCGCGCCGACAGCGTGGTGGTCTGGGCGACGCTCGACAAGGCGCAGGGACGGGCGGCGATCAAGTCGTTCGTCGTCGAGAAGGGCACCCCCGGCATGCGGGTGGAGCGGCTCGAGCACAAGCTCGGCATCCGCGCCTCCGACACCGCGGTCATCATCTTCGAGGACTGCCGCGTCCCCGCCGAGAACCTCCTGGGCTCGCCCGAGATCGACTCCAAGCAGGGCTTCGCCGGCGCGATGGCCACCTTCGACAACACCCGACCGCTGGTCGCCGCGATGGCGGTGGGCTGCGCGCGGGCATCGCTGGACCTGACCCGCGACATCCTCAAGGACGCCGGCGTGGTCGTCGACTACGACAAGCCCGCGATCACGCAGTCGGCTGCGGCATCGACCTTCCTCCAGCTCGAGAGCGACTGGGAGGCGGCGTACCTGTTGACCCTCCAGTCCGCCTGGATGGCCGACAACCGCAAGCCGAACTCGATGGAGGCCTCGATGGCCAAGGCCAAGGCCGGTCGGATGGGCTCCGACGTGACGCTGCGCTGCATCGAGCTGGCCGGCACCTTCGGCTACAGCGAGACCGAGCTGCTGGAGAAGTGGGGTCGTGACTCCAAGATCCTCGACATCTTCGAGGGCACCCAGCAGATCCAGCAGCTGATCGTCGCCCGCCGGGTGCTCGGCCTTACGTCAGCCGAGCTCAAGTAGCGGGCTCCGCCACCACGCCCGTACGCCGCAACGCCCCGGGCTCTCGTGATGAGGGCCGGGGCGTCCGCGGGGTGGATCAGTGGAACTCGCTGCGCGGCACCCGCACCACCTGTCCGGCGTTGGGCGTGCCCGGCAGGAAGAACGCGACGCTCCACGCGGTGGAGAAGAGCTTGCCGCGCCGCATCTTCAGACCCGTCGGCTGGGTGACCTGTGCCGTCGTGACCTTGCCGTGGTCGATGTTGGTGATCTGACCGACGTCGGCGGGGTTGAAGCCAGGAGGCGGCGAGGCCCGCAGGCGCACCTTCGAGCACCTGCGAGAAGAACACCGATCCGTCCCGGCCGACCGCGACACCGGTAGGCGCGTTCAGGCCCTTCCACACGCGGCGGATGTGGCCGTTGCGCGGGTTGAGCTTGTAGATCCGCCCACACCCGGCACCTCGGCACCGAGGGTGCTCGACCCACACGCTGCCCTTGGCGTAGGCGACACCTGTTGGCACGGGGTCACAGCCGGTCGTGCCCGGGTTGT
>CAVOST010000007.1:0-209286 GCA_963698945.1 uncultured Actinomycetota bacterium
TCACGCTCGACGAGGAGCAGGCCAGGGCGCTGTGCACCAACTCCCTCGACGTGCTCATCGACCTGCACCGGGTCGACGTGGACGCCACCCCGCTGGCCTCGCTGAACAAGGGCGACGGCTACGTCGAACGCCAGGTCTCCGGGTGGTCGACGCGCTACCGCAACGCCCACACCGAGGACGCGGGTGACTACGAGGCCCTGATGGCCTGGCTGGCAGCCCACCAGCCCAAGGACGTGGGCCACTGCCTGATCCACAACGACTTCCGCTTCGACAACATCGTGCTGTCGCGCGAGGACCCCACCCGCCCGATCGGCGTCCTCGACTGGGAGATGGCGACGGTCGGCGACCCGCTCATGGACCTCGGCGGCACGATGGCCTACTGGGTGACCGACGACGACGACGAGTTCTTCCGCCAGTTCCGCCGCCAGCCCTCGAACCTGCCCGGCATGTTCACGCGCGAGGAGAGCGTGGCCTACTACTGCGAGCGGATGGGCTACTCGCTGACGCCGGAGCAGTGGCTCTTCTACGAGGTGTTCGGGCTGTTCCGGCTCGGCGTGATCGCGCAGCAGATCTACTACCGCTACTTCCACGGCCAGACCACCAACGAGGCCTACGCGATCTTCGGCCCGGCCGCGCGCTTCCTCGAGCAGCGCTGCCTCTCGCTGATCGCCTGATGGGCCAGGTGCTGCTGGTCCGCCACGGCCAGGCGTCGTGGGACTCCGACGACTACGACGTGCTCTCGCCGGTCGGCTGGGAGCAGTCCCGGCTGCTGGGGCAGGCGTTGGCCGCGCGAGGGATCGTCCCGGACGTGGTCGTCAGCGGCGGGATGCGACGCCACCGTGAGACCGCGGAGGCATGCCTCGCGGCGCTGGAGTCGACAGCGACGGCTGAGGTCGACGAGGGCTGGGCCGAGTTCGACCACGTCACGATGCTGGGCTCGTTGCCCGCGCCGTTTGAGGGCCGGTCGCCCACGAGGGCGGAGTTCCAGGAGTGGTTCGAGGCGGCCACCGAGCGGTGGACGGGTGGCGTCCACGACGACGAGTACGGCGAGTCGTTCGCCGCCTTCGGCTCGCGGGTCGGAGAGGCGTTGCGTCGTACGGCGGCACGGGAGGGGACCGTGCTGGTGTTCACCAGCGGCGGCCCGATCTCGTGGGCGGCCGCCAGCCTGCTCGCCGACGAGCCCGACGTGCTGAGCCGGCTCTGGCGCCGGCTCAACCCGGTCTGCGTCAACTCCGGCGTGACCCGGCTGGTCACCGGCCGGCGCGGGACCACGCTGGTCACCTTCAACGGCCACGCCCACCTCGACGGCGTACCGGACGTGCTGACCTACCGCTAGAGACGGGTAGTCCATGTCATTCGGACCCCTAGGCGAGGGCGACAGGGGCCCGATCGTCATGGAGTATCGGTCCAGGAGGCCGCCATGAGGCTGGGAGCGCATCTGCCGATCGCCGATCTGGGAGGCGGTACGCCGTCGGTGGCCGAGCTGCTGACGTACGTGCGGACCGCCCGCGAGCTCGGGTTCTCGACCGTGTCGGCCAACGACCACCTCGTCTGGGGTCGCCCCTGGCTTGACGGGCCGACCGCGTTGTCGGGCGTGGTGGCCGAGGCCGGTGACCTGACGCTCGCCACGAGCATCGCGCTGCCGGTCGTGCGCCACCCGGTGGTGATGGCCAAGCTGCTGACCAGCCTCGCCACGCTGTCCGGCGGACGCGTCGTGGCCGGACTCGGTCCCGGGTCCAGCCGCGCCGACCTCGAGGCGGTCGGGGTGCCGTTCGAGGAGCGCTGGGCACGCTACGACGAGGCGCTGCCGCTGGTGCGGGCGCTGGTACGCGGGGAGCCGGCGCCCGCTGGTCGGTTCTACCCGGCGGAGGTCACCCTGGCGCCGCTCCCGGCCCACCCGCCCGAGGTGTGGTTCGCCAGCTGGGGCTCCGACCGGCGCCTGAGCCGGATGGCGGCGCTGGCGGACGGGTGGTTCGCGTCGGCGTACAACGCGACCCCCGAGCAGTACGCCGAGGCGCGGGCACGGCTCGACGACCACCTGCGGGACGCCGGGCGAGACGCGCGCGAGCTTCCCGGACACGGTGGCGACCGCGTGGCTCCACATCACGGAGGACAGCGCCGAGGCAGAGGAGGTGCTGACGCAGGTGCTGGCCCCGACCCTCAAGCGTGACCCCGCGCAGCTGCGCCACCTGCCGGTCGGCAGCGCCGCCCACTGCGCCGAGGCGCTGGCCGCCTACGCGGCCGCCGGTGCCGACGAGGTACTGCTGTGGCCGGTCCGCGACCCGGTCGACCAGCTCCACCGGGCGGCTGCCCTCGACCTGGGGTGAGATCCGTCTGGGAGGATCGCCCCCATGGCTGAACCCAAGCGCAAGACCATCCTGATCACCGGAGCGAGCAGCGGGCTGGGGGCGGAGATGGCGCGGCAGTTCGCGGCGCTGGGGCACGACCTGGCGCTGTGCGCGCGCCGCCAGGAGAAGCTCGATGCGCTGAAGGCCGAGATCGCGGCTTCCCATCCCGACCGCCGGGTGGAGGTCCGGACGCTCGACGTCACCGACGACGACGCGGTCTTCGAGGTCTTCCGCGCGTTCCAGGCCGACTTCGGCACCATCGACCGGGTCGTGATCAACGCCGGGCTCGGCAAGGGCGCGCCGCTCGGCACCGGGCGCTACGACGCCAACAGGCAGACGGCGATGACCAACTTCGTCGCCGCGCTGGCCCAGTCGGAGGCGGCGATGGAGATCTTCCGCGCGCAGGGCGAGGGCCACTTCGTGATGATCAGCTCGATGTCGGCGATGCGCGGGACTGCCCAAGACCATGACGACGTACGCCGCCACCAAGGCCGGCGTGGCCCACATCGCCGAGGGCATCCGCAACGAGATGTACGGGAAGCCGATCAAGGTGACCGTGCTCTACCCGGGCTACATCTCCTCGGAGATGAACGAGCGGGTCGACCCCAAGAAGGCCAAGGGCATGGTCTCCACCGAGAAGGGCGTCCGCTCGATGGTGGAGGCGATCGAGAAGGAGAAGGACTCGGCGTGCGTCCCGCCGCTGCCGTGGGCGCCGATGAGCCTGGTGATGAAGCACGCCCCGCTGCCGGTGCTCAAGCGGGTGATGTGACGCCTAGCTGAGGCGAAGCTGACCGCGGGCGAGACTGTCGCCGGAGTGAGCGGGGTTCCCGTCGTCAGGCTCCAGCGACACGTCGACCAGGACGTATCCCTCCTTCAGGAGTCGAGCCGGCATCAAGAAGGTTCCCGACTGACCGGCCCCGAGCAGGCCGAGCGCGACGAGCCGCTTCCGGTCGCGGTTCAGCAGCCACACCTCGTGCACGCCGTCCCCAGTGCCGAGGTGGGATCCCTGGACCCGCAGCTCGACGCGATTCCCACGCCGCACCACCTCGGCCATCCCCCGGGGGTCGGTGCCGCCAACCTCGCTGAGCTCAGCGCGGGCGAGGAGGTCGTCCGTGGCTGCCGGTGGCTGGTTTCCCCGGCCCCAGAGCGCCCCCACGCCGACACCCAGCGCGAGCGCCAACACGACGACCGCCGCGACGAGTGGCGCCGGGATGGAGCGTCGAGTACGGCGCTCGGCAAGAGGTGTCGCCGACATGTGCCGGGGAGGAGCGGGACTCGCAGGAGCCGCGGGAGGCGGAGTGTGCGCATCCCCGACCTCTTGCAGGACGGCCGCCCAGACATGGGGTGCGGGACCTCCCTGCTCGTCACGCCGGCTCGCCCGCACCCGGAGGGCGGTGCGGCGCAGCTCGTCGACGACGGCCGTGCAGCGCGGACAGCTCTGGACATGGGCCTGTTGCTCGAGGCTCAGGTCCTCCAGGTCGTCCATCGCCAGGGCGGCCAGGAGCTCTTCGTCGGGATGTTGATCAGGAAGGCTCTCCATCGTCCACCCCCATCTCGTCTCGCAGGTGCAGCAGCCCACGTCTCACGTGGCTCTTCACGGTGCCCAGTGGCAGCTCCAGGTGCTCGGAGATCTGCCGATGGGTGAGGTCCTGCAGAAAGGCGAGCCGCACGATCGTCCGCCGCGGCTCGGGCAACTCTGCCAGTGCCTCCTCCACCGTCAGCCGGTCGAGGACCGCGTCGGCAGCGCGCGGCTCGCCGCGCTGCTCGGTCCTCGATGATGCCGAGCCACCAGCCCGGGCAAGCACGTTGGCGTCGCGGGCCCGCTGGGCGTACCGGTCGGCGATCCGGTGTCTGCAGATCCCCACCAACCACGCCGGAAGGGCGGTGGCCGACGGTTGCAAGGTGTGGCGACTCCGCCAGGCCGACACGAACACCTGTTGAGTGACGTCGTCGGCGTCATCCACGTTGCCCAGCGCTTGTCGCGCCACGGAGTGAATGAGGGGGGACCATCGACGGAAGAGCTCCTCCAGACCGGCGATGTCGCCTTCGCGGACCGCTCGGGCGACTTCCTCGACGGGCGTCCACCGCACCCCGCCGATGCTCATCCCCACACGCTACTGCCCCGGCCCAGCTCGCCCCGGGCTGGAGCGGGCCGTCCGGGAGCTTCCCGGACGGCCGCTCGTTGCCTGCGCGCACGCGAGACAAACGACACTCCGCTCAGAGATCGGCGGGCCGGAGCACCCGGTTGATGGCGTGAGCGATCTGCGCGTTGCCCTTGTTGATGTCGAACTTCACGATCCGCGCGTTGCGGGCGTTGAGGTCCTTGTCGAGCAGGCGCACGCTGCGGCCGTGGACCGACACCTTCAACGTCGAACCGAGCGCAGTCGTCAGCTTCGCGCCGTCGGACTTGAGGGCCATCTTCTTCGTGATCGTGGCCCCGGGGACGACGTGGTAGAGGAGCACGGCCTCGACGGTGTCGATGCCGAGTCCGGCGACGGCGGCGAACACCTTGCTCTCCTGGCGGACCTGCTTGCCGGTCAGCGAGTGCACCAGCCGACGGAAGGCCCTGTCGGTGGGCACGAACGCTGTCAGCCGCACGTTGCCGTCCGTCAGGACCCCGACCGGGCTGTCGGGTTTGGCCGCGAGCACCGCCAGTACGGCCTGCGTGGTGATGTCGAAGTCGTTCGGGTTGCGGTCGAACTTGTTGCCGTCCGAGGTCAGGACCGTGGCGAGACTGCGATGCCCCGCGGCGTTTGCCGGGGAGGCGCCCAATGTCAGTGGCAGGATGACGGCCAGCATTGCCACCAGCCAGAGGCAGGCTTTCTTCATCGTGGTTCCTCTCGTTGCCCGAGCGCCCAGTTGCACCCGGTCTCAGCAGTACTTCCGTCGGGAGACGCTGCGTGGATGCACCGCGAGGAAACGAGTTCAGGCGAGGAACGGCGTCAGCAGTCCCGGCACCGCCTCGTCGGCCAGCGCCACGGCCTGCTCGAGCGGGATGTCGATCGCGGCGTAGGCCTGGTGACCGGCGGCCGTCGTCGCCACCAGGGTGGCCAGGCCGGCCCGGCGCTGGAACCACGACTGGTTCAGGTTCCAGCCGATGATCCCGGTGCGCTGCAGGATGTCGCGGCGTCCGCGGAACGTCCCGGAGCGGACGACGAGGTAGCCCTCGGTGAGGGCGTGGCCCAGTCGCCGGTACCGGTCGGCGGCGAGCGCGGCCGCCACGGGCAGCGTGACCAGCGCCGCGACGACGGTCCAGGCGGGCCACGAGGTGGTCAGCGCCAGCACCAGCATCGCCAGGGGGAGCAGCGCGGCCACCGCCAGCGCGCGGGTGTAGCGGCGGCGGCGCGCGCGGGGGCCGTGCTGCGTGAGCGGCAGGTGCAGCGACTCGGCCCCTCCGATGAGGGCAGCGCCGGTGGTGTCGACGACGTACTGCGGGGCGGGCGGCACCAGCTGGGTCGTGCCGGACTCCTTCTTGGAGACACCCGTGACCACGGCGCCCAGGCGGGCGGCACCCACGAGTCGAAGTCCCAGCGGCTGGCTCAGCTCGAGCCCGCGCACCCGCTCGACCTCCAGCGAGGTCTCGCGGCTGGTGAACAGGCCGCGGCGCACGTGGAAGGAGCGGCCGCGCCGGTCGCGGGCCAGCGTGAAGCCCCAGTTGCTGACCAGGTAGCCCAGCACCGAGAACAACGCGCCGGCCACCAGGAACGTGACGACGGCGAAGACAGCCGTGCCCACCGGGTGGTGGGTCACCAGCTCCACCAACCCCTTCTCGCCCGGGATGACGTCCTGGTAGCGGGTGAACTGCCCGACCACCGCGAGCAGGCCGACGGCGATGACGCTGCCCGACGTCGTCAGGGGTGCGTACTTGGCCCAACCGGGTCCAGCGTCAGGAGCACGTCGTCCTCCGCGGCGCCCGCGGGCTCCTCACCCTCCGCGGAGGGCTCTGCCCGGTGCAGCAGCGCGACGCGCATCTCACGCGCCTCGGGGATCGCGAGGGAGTCGAGCGCGAAGCTCTCGTCGTCGTCCTTGACCCCGCTCGCAGTGCCGATCTCGACCTTGGCCAGCCCGAGGACCCGGTGGATGGGCGAGGACGTCAGCTGCACGGCCCGGACCCGGTCGAGCTTCGCGGTGAGCACGCTCCGGCTGAGCAGGCCGCGCTGCAGCTCGATCTGGGAGGCGGTGATCCGGAAGCGGGTGGTGAAGAACCGCATCACACCCAGCGTCACGGGGATGGCCACACCGATCAGCTGCCAGAGCTCGCCGTCGCTCGAGCTGCCGAGGACGAAGATGCCGATCAGCACCGGCAGGAACCTGATCAGCTCGTTGACCGGGTGCACGAGCAGCATCCGGGCGTCCAGCCGGCGCCACTCGGCGTCCTGCGGGATCGGCGGGACGGGGGCGTACGACGGCCCTTCGAGACGGGCCTCCTCAGGGACCTGATCGGGCGTCACGTGAGGACCCTCGCTCACGTCGCGTCGCCCGCCTCTGCCTCGGTACGACGGGTCAGGTCGGCCACCAGCTGGTCGGCGACCTCCTTGTCGATGGCCTGGATGCTGAGGGGTCCGGCCGCGGAGGCGGTCGTGACCGTGACCGACGCGAGTCCCAGCAGCCGGCCGACCGCGGACTGCTCGTAGTCGACGGTCTGCACGCGGGACATCGGCGCGATCCGGCGCTCGCGCGAGAGCCAGCCGGTCTGCGTGTAGACCGCGTCGTCGGTGCTCTCCCAGCGGTGCACGCGGTAACGCACCCACGGCATCGCGACCACGTAGGCGATCGCCACCACGACGTACAGGACGAGCAGCAGCGTGCTCACGGAGAACCAGTCGAAGAGCCGGCCGGCGACCAGCACCACCAGCAGCGACACCGTGGGGATGCATGCCCCGGCAGCCCAGAGGAGGGGTGCCTTGGAGGAGACCCGGTTCGCCGGGTCCCGCAGGCCCGGCCCGGCGGCGGTGGGGGCGTCTGAGGTCACGGGACCACCCTGCCACCCGGCGTGTCAGGATCCCGGCATGGATGCAGGCAGGGAAGCAGACGCCATCGTCGTGGGGGCCGGCCTGGCCGGGCTGGCCGCGGCCGCCGAGCTCGCCGACGCCGGGAAGCGGGTGCTGCTGCTCGACCAGGAGCCCGAGCAGAGCCTCGGCGGCCAGGCGTTCTGGTCCCTGGGCGGGCTGTTCCTCGTCGACACCCCGGAGCAGCGGCGGATGGGCGTCAAGGACTCCTACGAGCTCGCGCTGCAGGACTGGATGGGCAGCGCGCAGTTCGACCGCGACAGCGACTACTGGCCGCGGCGCTGGGCCGAGGCGTACGTCGCCTTCGCGGCCGGCGAGAAGCGGCAGTGGCTGCACGACATGGGCCTGCGGATCTTCCCGGTCGTCGGCTGGGCCGAGCGCGGTGACGGCCGGGCGGGAGGCCACGGCAACTCGGTGCCGCGCTTCCACCTCACGTGGGGCACCGGTCCTGGCGTGGTGGCGCCGTTCGAGCGGCGGGTGCGCGAGGCCGCTGCGAAGGGTCTGGTCTCGTTCCGGTTCCGGCACCGCGTGGACGGGCTCGTCACCTCAGCGGGTGCCGTGACCGGCGTGCGCGGGTCGCTCCTCGCCCCCGACGACATGGTCCGCGGTGCAGCGTCCAACCGTGACGAGGTCGGCGAGTTCGAGTACGCCGCGCAGGCCGTGATCGTCACGTCGGGCGGCATCGGCGGTGACCACGACCTGGTCCGGCGCAACTGGCCGGTCGACCGGCTCGGGGAACCCCCGCGCACGATGGTGGCGGGAGTGCCCGCGCACGTCGACGGCCGGATGCTGGGCATCACCCAGGACGCCGGCGCAGAGGTGATCAACCCCGACCGGATGTGGCACTACACCGAGGGGATCCGCAACTGGGACCCGATCTGGGAGAACCACGGCATCCGCATCCTGCCGGGGCCCTCGTCGCTCTGGCTGTCCGCGACGGGCGAGCGGTTCCCGGCGCCGTACCTCCCGGGCTTCGACACCCTCGGCACGCTCGGGGCGATCATGCGTACCGGCTACGACTACTCCTGGTTCGTGCTGACCCAGAAGGTGATCGAGAAGGAGTTCGCCCTCTCCGGCTCCGAGCAGAACCCGGACCTCACCGGCAAGGACGTCAAGCTGCTGCTCTCGCGGGTGCGAGCCGGCGCCCCTGGACCCGTCGAGGCGTTCAAGAAGCACGGCGAGGACTTCGTGGTGGCCGACGACCTGGCCAGTCTCGTGGCCGGGATGAACCGGGTGGCCGGCAGCGACCTGATCACCGAGGAGTCGTTGCGGCGCACGATGGTCGAGCGCGACCGGCAGCTCGACAACCCCTACAGCAAGGACACCCAGGTCACCTTCATCCGCCAGCACCGCAGCTACCGCGGCGACAAGCTGGTCCGGGTGGCCTCGCCGCACAAGTTCCTCGACCCCGCCAACGGCCCGCTGATCGCCGTCCGGCTGAACATCCTGTCCCGCAAGACGCTCGGGGGCCTGCACACCGATCTAGACGCCCGGGTCCTGAAGGCCTCCGGGGAGCCGTTGCCCGGGGTGTACGCCGCCGGCGAGGTGGCCGGGTTCGGCGGCGGGGGCGTCCACGGCTACAACGCCCTGGAGGGCACCTTCCTGGGCGGCTGCCTGTTCTCCGGCCGTACGGCGGGCCGGGCGGCGGCCGCTGCGATCTCATGACGGCACCCCTCGGCTGGGCAGTGCTGGCGCTGGTGTTCCTCGACGAGCTGCTCGCGGTCTGGGCCGCGTGGATCTGGGGCGCGCACGCCGGCGGCGCCGCCCTCGCGATCGTCTCGCCCATCGCGGTCGTGCTCGTCTGGTTCCTGTTCGCCTCACCGAAGGCCCGGTTCGGCGGACCGGTCGTGCGTCCGGTGGTGAAGGTGCTGGTCTTCGGCCTGGCCTCGGCCGGTCTCTGGGCGGCGGGTCACCACGAGTGGGCGCTGTGGTTCCTCACCTTCTCCGTGGTGGTCAACGCCCTTGCCCTGTTGCCCTCCGTCCAGCGTCTCGCCGCACTGGGTGACGGCGACTAGGGTCGGCGCATGACTGGAAAGGTCGTGCACTTCGAGATCCCCTTCGACGACGGCGACCGGGCCCGGAAGTTCTATGCCGAGGCGTTCGGCTGGAGCATCCAGGAGATCCCGGACCTGCACTACTCGATCGTCCAGACCGGGCCGGCCGGTCCCGACGGGTTCCCCGTCGACAAGGGCTACATCGGCGGCGGGATGCTCAAGCGGGAGAGTCCGGCGGACAGGCCGGTCATCACCGTCGACGTCGATGACATCGACGAGGCGCTGAGACGGATCGAGGAGCTCGGCGGGATGACCGTGCTGGGTCGTCAGGACGTCGGCGACATGGGCTGGGCGGCGTACTTCAAGGACGTCGAGGGCAACCTGATGGGGCTCTGGCAGTCCCGAGAGGGCTGACGCCCGGCCTCAGGCCAGCAGCTCCGTCATCAGCTCGTGCAGTCGCGGGAGCTCCTCGGTCAGCCCGAGGGGCCGCGCCTGGTCGTCCATCATCGCCCGGAAGAGCAGTGCCTTGTCCACGATGCGCGGGTCGATGTGGCCGAAGACCTCGAGGGTGACGGTGCCGTACAGCCCCGCCCACGCACGCTCCAGCAGCCAGATCAGCGGTCGCAGCTCGTCGGGTACGCCGGTCAGGTCGGCCGGCACCACGGGGTCACGCAGGATCTCCACGAGGTCGGGGTCGAGCTCGTCGAGGCGCGGCACCGGGAACCGGTAGCGGTTCCAGACCTGGAAGAGCAGCTCGGAGAAGAGCAGCCCGGTCTTCGACTCGGCGTTCAGCTCCTCGATGCAGCTGACGTCGAGGTTGGTGAACACCAGCGAGAACTCCTCGCGGTTGCGCAGCGCCCACTGCCGGAAGGCCACCGCTGAGGCGACCATCCGCGCCGCCGGGTCGTCCTCCGGCTGGGTGTCGCGCGCCACGGCGATCTCGGCCGCAGCGCTGGCGTCGATGTCGACGGCCACGATCCGCACGAGCTCCTCGTGGCTGTCGACGTAGCGGTAGAGCGCCGGCGCGGTCATCCCCACCTCGTGGGCGACCGACCGCAACGTCATCTCACCGGTGCCCGTGACGAGCTCCCGGGACGCCCCGACGATGCGGCGCAGTGTGTCGGCGCGGTTCTGCTCGCGGGTGGTCGTCACGTGGTGGTGCACCTCTCCGTTGGCGGGCCGGGTCTTGACACGTGATTAGTTTACACCGTTAACTGTTAACGCTGTTCACCGTTCCCAGGAGTGTCCCATGTTGCAGCGATGGTCAGAGGTCCTCGTCAGCAGGGCCCGCACGGTCCTGGCCGTCGGCGTGCTCGCGACGATCCTTGCGGGTGTCTTCGGCATCGGGGTCTTCGACGCGCTGGGCCAGGGTGGCTTCGACGACCCGAGCTCCGAGGCGTCCTCCGAGCTCGCCCGCGAACGAGCCGTGTTCGGCAACAAGTCCGTCGACGTGGTCGCCATCTACCGGAGCAAGGACCTGACCGTCTCCGACCCCGAGTTCAAGGCCGCGGTCGACAAGACGGTCGCCCGCATCCCGGCGGGCGCGACCTCCTCGGTGGCGACGTACTGGGACACCAAGGACCCCTCGATGGTGAGCAGCGACAAGCACGCGACGACGGTGGTGATCTCGCTCGCCGGTGAGGACCAGCCGGAGATGGCCGACAACAGCGAGCGGGTGACGCCGACGCTGGCCTCCGAGGACCTGCAGACCGAGATCGCCGGCACCTGGGCGGTCTACAAGGACGTCAACGAGACCGTGAGCGAGGACCTCGCGCGCGCCGAGATGCTGTCGCTGCCGCTCGTGATCCTGCTGTCGCTGCTCATCTTCGGCTCCGTCGTCGCGGCGTTGATGCCGGCCGTGGTGGGAGCGATCGCCGTGCTCGGCGCGCTCGCGGTGGTGCGCCTGATCACCGGCGTCACCGAGGTCTCGGTGTTCTCGATCAACGTCATCACCCTGCTCGGGACCGGCCTGGCCATCGACTACGCGCTGTTCATCATCAGCCGGTTCCGCGAGGAGCTGGCGCAGCTGCCGGAGGACGACCCGAAGGCGTCGGCACATGCGATCCGGGTGACGATGGCGACGGCCGGCCGCACCGTGCTCTTCTCGGGCCTGACCGTGGCCGCCGCGATGTCCTCGCTGCTGATCTTCCCGCAGAACTTCCTCCGGTCCCTGGGGTACGGCGGGATGGCTGCCGTCCTCGTCGCCGTGGTCGCGGCCATCACGGTGCTGCCGGCGATC
The DNA here is from genome assembly GCA_963698945.1 of uncultured Actinomycetota bacterium. GTDB lineage: Bacteria > Actinomycetota > Actinomycetes > Propionibacteriales > Nocardioidaceae > Marmoricola. The sequence goes on from CAVOST010000007.1 coordinate 11,591, forward strand.
CTGATGCTGCTCGGTCGCCGGATCGACGCCGGTCGACTGCCCTGGCGCCGGCACCGCCCTGTCGCGGTGGACAGCGACCACGGCGCCTGGGCCCGCCTGGCCCGGGCCGTGATGCGCCGACCCGTCCTGGTGCTGGTGGTCGTCGTCGGTGCCCTGCTCCTGGTCGCCTCCCCGTTCCTCGGCGTGAAGTGGGGCTCGGTCGACTACCGGGTGCTGCCGCCCGACAGCCCGGCGCACGTCGCAGCCGTCACGCTCAACGACGACTTCGGCCAGGAACGGTCGAACGCGAACATCGCGCTCGAGACGACCGATCCCGCCGAGGTGGCGGCCTACAGCGCCGAGGTGAAGGACGTCGACGGCGTGGTCGACGTACGCACCCTCGCCCAGAAGGACGGGGTCACGCTGCTGCGGGCCACCTGGAACGGCAACAGCCAGAACCAGACGTCACAGCAGGCGGTTCAGGCGATCCGCGAGATCCCGGGACCCGGTGGCGACAACGTCCTCGTGGGCGGGCTCACCGCCGACACGGTCGACCTGCTCTCCTCGCTGAAGTCGCACCTGCCCTGGATGGTGCTGATCATCGGGGGCGTGATGATGGCGCTGCTCTTCCTGGCGTTCGGCTCGCTGGTGCTGCCGGTCAAGGCGATCCTGATGAACCTGCTCTCCATCTGCGCCTCGTTCGGGGTGATCACCTGGATCTTCGCGGAGGGGCACCTCTCGGGTCCGCTCGGCTTCGTCTCCACCGGCTTCCTCGACGCGACCCAGCCGATCTTCATGCTGGCGATCCTGGTCGGGCTGTCGATGGACTACGAGGTGTTCCTGCTGTCCCGGATCCGCGAGCAGTGGGACCTCACCCACGACAACACGCTCGCCGTCGCGACCGGCGTCCAGCGGACCGGCCGCATCATCACCAGCGCCGCGCTGCTCCTCGCTGTCGTCATCGGGGCCTTCTCCACCAGCGGCATCGTGTTCATGAAGATGATCGGGATCGGCATGCTGGTCGCCCTGCTCGTCGACGCCACCATCGTGCGGTCGATCCTGGTGCCGGCGACGATGAAGCTGCTCGGCGACTGGAACTGGTGGGCGCCGGACGGCATGCGTCGCTGGTGGGAGCGGCACGGTCTCCGCGAGGGCGAGGCGCCGGCGAGCCGGCCGGCGGAGGAGCGCGTCGAGACCCCGGTGGCCTGAGCCGACGCTGTCGTAGCCCTGCGTTAGGTTGACCGGGACTGGTCTCGAGGCGCGGGAGGCACGTGCGGTGAGCTTGATCGTCCACCGTGCCCGACGTGCGGACGAGCTGGTGCCAGGGCTGGCCGGGTTGCTCCGAGAGCCGCTCGAGGACGCCTTCCAGCAGGAGCTGGTGCTGGTCCCCGCCCGAGGGGTGGAGCGCTGGCTGAGCCAACAGCTCTCTCACCTGCTCGGCCATGGCGAGGGCCGCGACGACGGCGTCTGCGCCGGAGTGGAGTTCCGCTCGCCCGCCAGCCTGGTCGCCGACTGGTCCTGGGGGGGCCGGCACCCGCGAGCACGACCCCTGGTCGCCCGACGCCCTCGTCTGGCCGCTGCTCGCGGTCGTCGACGCCCATGCCGGCGAGGACTGGTGCCGCGTGCTCAGCCAGCACCTCGGCCACGGCGAGGCGGGGGAGGAGGGCGAGCTGCGGCGAGGTCGGCGCTATGCCGTCGCACGACGGCTGGCGCAGCTGTTCGCGTCGTACGCCGTGCAGCGGCCGACCCTGCTCGAGGAGTGGGAGCAGGCACGTGACACCGATGGAGCGGGCGAGCCGCTCGACCCCGACCTCGCCTGGCAGCCCGAGCTCTGGCGGCTGCTCGTCGCAGAGGTGGGTGCGCCCTCGCCCCGTGAGCGGCACCGCGGCGTCCTTGCCGCCCTGCGCGAGCGCCCCGGCGACATCGACCTGCCTGACCGGTTCTCGCTGTTCGGCCACACCCGGATCCCGGTGACCGAGGTCGAGCTGCTCGGGGCACTCGGGGAGCACCGTGACGTCCATGTGTGGCTGCCGCACCCGTCGGACGCGCTGTGGCAGGCCTCTCTCGACCTCACCGGCGTGGTGCCTCGTGCGGAGGACAGCTCTCACGCCCGGGTGGGCCACCCGCTGCTGGCGTCGCTGGGTCGTGACGGGCGTGAGCTGGAGCGGGCCCTCGTGGCCGTGGCCTCTGGTGACGGGCCCTTCGAGACGGGCCCTGACGGCCCTCCTCAGGGACCCGGGGCATCCCTGCTCTCCCTCCTCCAGGGGGACATCGCGGCCAACGCCACCGTCGACCCGTCGACCCGTGCGCTCGCCCCCGCGGACCACAGCGTCCAGGTGCACGCCTGCCACGGTCCGTCGCGCCAGGTCGAGGTGCTCCGTGAGGTGCTGCTCGGCCTGCTCTCCGACGACCCGACCCTCGAGCCGCGCGACATCCTGGTGATGTGCCCGGACATCGAGTCCTACGCGCCGTTGATCGAGGCAGCCTTCGGCATGGGTCAGGCCGTGGCAGGTGGACACCCGGGGCAGCAGCTGCAGGTGCGCCTGGCCGACCGGGCACTGACCCAGACCAACCCGCTGCTGGCGGTGGTCGGCAAGCTGCTAGACCTCGCGGGCGGCCGCGCCGAGGCGAGCACGGTGCTCGACCTGGTCGCCAGTGAGCCGGTCCGTCGCCGGTTCGGGCTGGCGGACAGCGACCTCGAGACGATCACCGGCTGGGTCGAGCAGGCCGGCATCAGGTGGGCGTACGACGCCGAGCACCGCGACGCCGTACCACCTCGAGGGGTTCGTCCAGAACACCTGGCGCTTCGGCGTCGACCGGGTGCTGGCGGGGGTCGCGATGTCCGACGACGCGGAGCGCTGGATCGGCACGACGCTGCCGCTCGACGACGTCGGCTCCACCAACATCGATCTCGCGGGGCGTCTCGCCGAGCTCCTCGACCGGCTGCAGCACGTCACCGACCGGCTGACCGGCAGCCACCCCGTCGACGACTGGCTCGACGCGCTGCGCGAGGGCATCGCCGCGCTCACCTCGGTGGCGCGCGGCGAGGAGTGGCAGACCGCCCAGGTCCAGCGCGAGCTCTCGGCGCTCGCCGTCGACGCCCAGCGCCCCGGTGCCGCGCTCGAGCTCAGGCTCCCGGACGTCCGCGCGCTGATGGCCGAGCGCCTGGCCGGGCAGCCGACCCGGGCCAACTTCCGCACCGGCACGTTGACGGTGTGCACGATGGTCCCGATGCGCTCGGTGCCCCACCGGGTGGTCTGCCTGCTCGGCCTCGACGACGGCGTCTACCCGCGGGCGTCGGCGGTCGACGGTGACGACGTGCTCGCGCGCCGTCCGCTGACCGGCGAGCGCGACCTGCGCAGCGAGGATCGCCAGCTGATGCTCGACGCGATCATGGCGGCGCAGGAGCACCTGGTGGTGACCTACAGCGGTGCCAACGAGACCAACGGCCAGCCTCGGCCGCCGGCGGTTCCTCTCGGTGAGCTGCTGGACGCGCTCGACGACACGGTCGTCGGCGGCCGTGCCGCATGCCTTGCGCGCCGCGACCCCCGGCACCGCGGTCGACCAGTCGAAGGACGGCCATCCGCTGCAGGCGTTCGACCCGTGCAACTTCACGCCGCCGGTGCCGTTCTCCTTCGACCGGGCATCGCTGGCGGGCGCGCGAGCCGCGCTGCGACCCCGCGAGCCGGTGCCCACGCTGGCCGATGCCACGCTGCCCGCTCGTCCGTCCGAGGACCTCGAGCTCGCCTCGCTGATGCTGTTCTTCCGACACCCGGTCAAGGCGTTCCTGCGCGACCGGCTCGGGGTCACCACCCTCGACGAGGGGGAGGAGGTCGCCGACGGCCTCCCGGTCGAGCTCGACAACCTCCAGCAGTGGAACGTCGGTGACCGCCTGCTGCGCGACCTGCTGCGAGGCCGGACCCCCGACCAGGCGCTGGGCACCGAGTGGCGGCGCGGCGTGCTCCCTCCCGGGCGGCTCGGCTGGCGTCTCGGCCAGTCGCTGACCAACGACGCCGTGCCCGTGGCAGAGCTGGTCGAGTCCGTCACCCAGGGGCAGGAGCCGCACGCGGTGGACGTCGACGTCGACCTCGGCGAGGGTCGCCGGCTCCGGGGCACCGTCTCCGGCGTCCACGACCACCGCGTGGTGAGCGCGACCTTCTCGCGGCTCGGGCCCCGTCAGTGGCTCGAGGCGTGGATCCCGCTCCTCGCGCTCGTGCGCCACCTACCCCGGCCGGCCGTGGTCCGCGGGCGCCGTCGGCCGTGGCGAGAAGGGTCGTCACGGCGCGCCCGACGACCCGGTGGCCCGGATCGCCTTCGCGAGCGTCGAGGGTGCGACCGACCTGCTGCGCGAGCTGGTGACGACGTACGACGCCGGCATGCGCGCGCCACTTCCGCTCCCGCTGAAGACCGGTCATGCCTGGGCGGGTCGCCGTCGGCCCGGCAACAACAACGAGTACGCCGCCCGCAAGGACGCCGAGTTCAAGTGGCTCAGCAACCGCTTCCCCGGCGAGAACGCCGATGCGGCCCATGTCGCGGTCTGGGGTCCGGACGCGCCGCTCGAGGTCCTGCTCGGAGACCCGTTCCCCGGCGAGGACTACCCGGGCGAGACGACCCGGCTCGGCGCCCTCGCGATGCGCCTCTGGCGTCCGATGATCGAGCGGAGGCACTAAGTGGTCACACCGACACCCGCGCCCTTCGACGTCCTCGGCCCGCTGCCCACGGACCGTTCCACCACCGTGCTCGAGGCCAGCGCCGGCACCGGCAAGACGTGGACGGTCGGCGCCCTCGTCGCGCGCTACGTCGCCGAGGGGGTGGCGACCCTCGACGAGATGCTGGTGATCACCTTCGGCCGGGCCGCCAGCCAGGAGCTGCGCGAGCGGGTCCGCGAGCAGCTCGTCGCGGCCGAGCGCGCGCTGGTCGACCCGGCCGGCGTCCGGCCGGACGACGTGCTGCTCAGCCACCTGGTCAGTGCCGACGTCGAGCTCCGCCGCAAGCGGACTCGTCGACGCGCTCGCCGGCTTCGACGGCGCCACCATCGCCACCACGCACCAGTTCTGCCAGCTGGTGCTGCGCTCGCTCGGCGTCGCGGGTGACACCGACTCGCGCGCCGAGCTGGTGGAGAGCCTCGACGACCTCGTGGTCGAGGTGACCGACGACCTCTTCCTCCAGCGCTGGGGCTCGGCGCCCGAGCCGCCGCCGTTCAAGCGACCGGTCGCGCTCCAGCTCGCACGCGCGGCGATCGGTGACCCGCAGGCCGTGCTCGCCCCTGACGACGCGGAGCCGGGTTCGGCGGCGGCCGCCAAGGTCGACTTCGCCCGCGACGTGCGCGCCGAGGTCGAGCGCCGCAAGCATCGCCGCGGCGTGCTGTCCTACGACGACCTGCTCAGCCGGCTCGCCCACGCCCTCGAGGACGACCGAGGCCCCCGCGCGCGAGCGGATGCGCCGGCGGTGGAAGGTCGTGCTCGTCGACGAGTTCCAGGACACCGACCCGGTCCAGTGGCAGGTGCTCGACCGCGCGTTCAGCGGGCACGCGACCCTCGTGCTGATCGGCGACCCGAAGCAGGCCATCTACGCCTTCCGCGGCGGCGACGTCGTCACCTACCTCAAGGCCGCCGCGACCGCCTCGACCCGGCAGACCCTCGCCACCAACTGGCGCAGCGACGCGCCGCTCGTCGACGCGCTGCAGCGGCTCACCCGGGGCGCCGAGCTCGGCGACCCGAGCATCTCCGTCCACGACGTCGGCGCACAGCACCAGGAGGGCCGGCTCGTGGGCGCTCCGTCGCCCGCCCCGCTCGCGGGTCCGCCAGCTCCGGGCGGCGGACTTCACCACCGGCCGCGACGGCACCGTCCGCATCGACCTGCTCCGCGATCACATCGCCCGCGACCTCGCGGCCGACGTCGCCCGGCTGCTCGGCTCGGGCGCCACCTACGAGGGCCGCCCCATCCGTGCGGGCGACGTCGCGTTGCTGATGTCCAGCGTGAAGCGCGTGGAGCCGATCCGACATGCCCTCGACCGGCTCGCGGCATCCCCTCGGTGGTGGCGGGCGGCAGCAACGTGCTGCTCAGCCGGGCCGCCGACGAGTGGCTGACCCTGCTCGAGGCGCTCGAGCAGCAACGCACCAACCGGGTGCGTGCGGTCGCGCTGACCTCGTTCGTGGGCGAGTCCGCGGCCTCGCTCGACGCGGGGGGCGACGCGCTGGCCGACGACGTGGCCGAGCGGGTCCGCAGCTGGCTCGACCTGTTCCGCACCCGCGGGGTGGCCGCGGTCCACGAGGCGCTGCGAGCCGCGAACCTCCCGGGGCGGGTGCTGTCGCAGCCGGAAGGCGAGCGGTTGCTCACCGACATCGACCACATCGGCCAGCTGTTGCACGAGACCGCCCGCCGCCAGCGGCTCGGCCTCCCGGCGCTGCTCGAGTGGTTCCGCGAGGAACGCCGCGACGCCCTCGCGTCGACCGAGCGCACTCGTCGTCTCGACACCGATGCCGCGGCCGTGCAGATCCTGACGATCCACGGGAGCAAGGGCCTCCAGTACCCCGTGGTCTACCTGCCGCACTTCTTCGACTGCTACGTGCCCGACGCCTCCGAGCAGCTCTTCCACGACGACGAGGGCACCCGACGTCTGGACCTGGCCGGTTCGGCCGACGCCGTACGCCGTGCCAGGGCCGAGGACGCCGGTGAGGAGCTGCGGCTGACCTACGTCGCGCTCACCCGGGCGCAGTCGCAGGTGGTCACCTGGTGGGGACCGAGCCAGAACGCCGCCAACTCGGGGCTCAGTCGGCTGCTGTTCGGGCGGTCGATGGGGGAGTCGACCGTGCCCGACCGGGTCGCGGTGCCGAGCGACTTCGAGGCCACCGCCGCGTTGGCGCAGTGGCAGGAGGACGGCGCCCTGGCGCTCGAGACGGCCGAGGTCGGCACGGCCGTCGAGCTTCCCGCGCCCGATGCCCCGGGGCGGCTCGACGCGCGGGCGTTCTCGCGGAGCATCGACACCGACTGGCGACGCACGTCCTACTCCGGACTGATCCGCGCCGAGGAGCAGCTCGTCACCACGGCCGTCGACGCCGAGCCCGAGGTCCCCGGCACGGTCGACGAGGACGCAGGCCGACGAGGACCTGCTCCCGGCCGCGTCCGACGGGTCGGTGCCGCCGAGGCGGACGTCGCCTCACCGATGGCCGACCTGCCGGCAGGGGCGACCTTCGGCTCGCTGGTGCACGGCGTGCTCGAGCACACCGACCCCCGGGCCGGCGACCTGCTCACCGAGCTGAGGCGCCACGTCGAGGAGCAGCGGCGCTGGTGGCCGGTCGAGGCGACGACCGAAGCGCTGGCCGAGGCGCTGGTCCCGATGCAGCACACCTCGCTCGGTCCGCTGGCCGAGCGGCTGACGCTCGCCGACATCGGGCCTCGCGACCGGCTCTGCGAGCTGGACTTCGAGTTCCCGCTCGTCGGTGGCGACCGTCCCGCGGCACTGGCGCCCGTGGTGGCCCTCCGTGCGGTCGCCGACGTGCTGCGCAGCCACCTGGCCGACGACGACCCGATGCGGGCCTACGCCGACCGGCTCGAGTCACCGTCGCTGGGCGGTCAGCTGCTCCGCGGCTACCTCAGCGGCTCGATCGACGTGGTGCTGCGGGTGCCCGACGCCCACGCGGGTCATCGCTTCCTCGTCGTCGACTACAAGACCAACCGGCTCGGCGACCCCGAACGGCCGTTGACCGCCGCCGACTACACGCCTGCCCGGATGACCGACGCGATGCTCCACGAGCACTACCCGCTGCAGGCACTGCTCTACTCCGTCGTGCTGCACCGCTACCTGCGGTGGCGCCTGCCCGGCTACGAGCCCGCCCGTCATCTCGGCGGCATCCTCTACCTCTACGTCCGGGGCATGTGCGGCCCCTCGACGCCGGAGGTCGACGGCCAGCCGTGCGGGGTCTTCGCCTGGAACCCCCCTGCGGCCATGGTGGTCGAGCTGTCCGACCTGCTGGCCGGCCTGGCCGGACGCCCCCGTGGCCGGACAGGCGGTGTCGACGTGAACGCCGAGACGGTGCCGCTCGTGGACGGCCACGACCGCCGGTTCGCGCTGCGCGCCGGCGGGTTGCTGGCGCAGTTCAACCTGGCGGACGTGCTCACGGCGGCCGACGTCCACGTCGCGACCCGGCTGGGGACGATGACCGGCGAGGACGACGAGGAAGTCCTGCTGGCGACCGCGCTGGCAGTGCGAGCCGTACGCCAGGGCTCGACGTGCCTCGACCTCGCCACCGTCGCGGAGCGTCCCCTGGAGGACGACCCCGACACGGCCGCACTGCCGTGGCCCGACCCCGAGCCCTGGCAGGCGAAGGTCGCCGCCAGCCCGGTCGTCGTCCAGCAGGTGCTGCGCCTCGACAACGACCTGCTCTACCTCGACCGCTACTGGCGCGAGGAGGTCCAGGTCTGCCGCGACCTGGTCGAGCGTCTTGACCGCCTCGGCGCCGGAGGTCGATGCGCCAGTCCTGGATGCCGGCGTGCTGCGGGTGTTCCCCAAGGACGGGTACGCCGAGCAGCGCACCGCAGCCCGTGGCGCCGCCGAGCGCTGGACCACCGTGCTGACGGGCGGACCCGGCACCGGCAAGACCACCACCGTCGCCGGGCTGCTCGCGCTGCTGGCCGAGCAGGCCGCGCTCGACGGGCGCGGGGACCGACGCCTGCGGATCGCGCTGAGCGCCCCGACCGGCAAGGCGTCGGCCCGCCTGCAGGAGTCCGTCGACCTCGAGATGAGGGCGCTGCCGCAGGCCGACCGAGAGCGCCTGGGCGAGCTGAAGGCGTCGACACTTCACCGGCTGCTGGGCTGGCGGCCGGGCAGCAGCATCCGGTTCCGGCACGACCGGACCAACCGGCTCCCGCACGACGTCGTCGTGGTCGACGAGACCTCGATGGTGTCGCTGACGATGATGGCCCGGCTGCTCGAGGCGGTCCGTCCCGACACCCGGCTGGTGCTGGTCGGCGACCCGGGTCAGCTGGCCTCCGTGGAGGCGGGCGCCGTGCTCGCCGACCTCGTCGACGGCTTCGGCCCGGGTCGAGACCTCCCCGGTCTTCCCACTGGTGACCCCCCATCGCTACAGGGGGGCGATCGCCGAGCTGGCGCAGGCGCTGCGCGACGACGATCCCGACCGGATCGTCGAGATCCTGCGCGGTGGCGGTGAGGTCGAGCTGATCGACCCCGGCGACGAGCCGGCGATGACGGCCTTCCGCTCACGCGCGGCCGAGGCCGCTCTCGCCGTACGCCGGGCAGCCGAGGCGGGCGACGCGCAGCCCGCTGTCGAGGCGCTCGACCGGCACCGGCTGTTGTGCGCGCATCGCCTGGGGCCCTACGGCGTCACCGGCTGGAACCGTCAGGTCGAGCGGCTGGTGGCCGAGCGCACGGGCGTGACCCACTACGACGAGTGGTACGCCGGTCGGCCGGTCCTGGTCACCGCCAACGACTACGGGCAGGGCCTCTACAACGGTGACATCGGGGTCACCATCCGTCGTGAGGACGGCCGCCTGCGCGTGGTCATCCCGGGCGCCGAGGGCCTCAAGGAGTTCGCGACCACCCGGCTGCCCGACGTGCAGACGGTGTACGCGATGACGGTCCACAAGTCGCAGGGCTCGCAGGCCGAGGAGGTCAGCGTGGTGATGCCGCCGGACGACTCCCCGCTGCTCACCCACGAGCTCTTCTACACAGCCGTGACGCGGGCCAAGGAGAGGGTCTCGGTGATCGGCACCGAGGACGGTCGGTCCGCGGCCGGCGGTGGCTCGCAAGGTCCAGCGCGCGAGCGGGACCTGCGGCTGAGCGGCTGCACGCATGGCTGGGTCGCGACGGGACGGCTCTCCTCGCTGAGGGCGCGCTCGCACGCGAGGTCGGACGTTGACCTGTCCGGGTGCACACTCGGAATGTGAAGGCTTCCTCACGGGGCACCCGCCCCAACGTCCTGGTCGTGATGTTCGACCAGGTCGCGCCCACGGCGCTCGGTGCCTACGGCAACCCGGTCGTCCATGCCCCCACGCTCGACCAGATGGCACGCGAGGGGGTGGTCTTCGACGCGGCGTACTCCAACAGCCCGCTGTGCACGCCGGCCCGCTACTGCATGATGACCGGCCAGCTGCCGTCGGCCACGCGTGGCTACGACAACGCCGCCTACCTGGCCAGCACGGTCCCGACCTTCGCCCACTACGCCCGCTCGGCCGGCTACCGCACGGTGCTCGACGGCAAGATGCACTTCGTCGGCCCCGACCAGCTGCACGGCTTCGAGGAACGGCGCACCACCGACATCTACCCGGCGGACTTCGGCTGGACGCCCAACTGGCTGCAGCCCGACGAGCGCATCGACTGGTGGTTCCACAACATGGACGCCGTCACCAACGCGGGCGTCGCCGAGGTGACCAACCAGCTGCTCTTCGACGACGAGGTCGGCCACCAGGGCGTGCGGGCGCTGCACGACCTCGCCCGCGACGTCGACGGCCGGCCGTGGATGCTGGTCGTCTCGTTCACCCACCCGCACGACCCCTACGTCACCCGCGGTCAGTACTGGGACCTCTACGAAGAGGACAAGATCCCGTTGCCGAGGATCAAGGCCGGGACGTCGACCTCGACCCGCACACCGAACGACTGCGCAACGTCAGCGCCATGGGATCCGTCGAGGTGACCGATGCCGACGTACGCCGTGCCCGCCGTGCCTACTACGGCAACATCTCCTACCTCGACGACTGGACCGCCCGGTTGATGGGCACGCTGCACTCCGTGGGGGCGGCCGAGGACACCGTCGTGATCGTGCTGGCCGACCACGGCGACATGCTCGGCGAGCGCGGGCTCTGGTACAAGATGAACTTCTTCGAGGGCTCGGCCCGGGTGCCGCTGATCGTTCACGCCCCGACGAAGTTCGCGCCCAAGCGGATCAGTGCACCGGTCTCGCTGGTCGACATCCTGCCGACCCTCAGCGACCTCTCCGGCGACGCCGCCCCCGCCCCCGTGGATCCGTTGGCCGGCCGGTCCCTGCTGCCCCTGCTCGAGGGGCGTCACGACGGGAAGCGCGGCGAGAAGGTCGAGCGTGAGGTGATCGGCGAGTACATGGGCGAGGGCGCGATCGCGCCGATCGTGATGATCCGGCGCGGTGACCTGAAGTACGTCCACTCGCCGGTCGACCCCGACCAGCTCTACGACCTCGCCGTGGATCCCGAGGAGCGGGTCAACCTCGCGCAGGACCACGACTGGTCCGCGGTGGTGAAGGCAGCTGCGCACCGAGGTCGACGAGCGCTGGGACATGGACGCCCTCACCCAGGACGTGATCGACGACCAGTTGCGTCGCCGGCTGATCGACAAGGCGCTGCGCCAAGGAACGCTGACCCCGTGGGAGTACACCCCTCCCCAGGACGGCGCGCACCAGTACATGCGCAACCACATGGACCTCAACGTCCTGGAGTTCACGACCCGCTGGCCGCCCGCCGAGCCGCGCGGGCGTCGCCGCTGATCCGCGAGGCTCAGCGGTGCTCGATGCTCCGGGCGAGGTCGTCGGGCATGACGTCGTACTGCGCGAAGGTGCGGGTGAAGGTGCCCGAGCCGTGGGTCATCCCCCGCAGGTCGATGGCGTAGCGGATCAGCTCGGTGCGCGGCACGTGCGCGCGCACCGCGGTGCGTTCGTCGCCGGCCTCGTCGTTGCCCAGCAGCCGACCGCGGCGAGAGGAGAGGTCGCTCATCACCGAGCCGACGTGCTCGCTGGGCACGACGACGGCGATCTCGTCGTACGGCTCGAGCAGGCTGAGCATCGCCGCATCGGCCGCGTCGCTCAGCGCCAGGGCGCCGGCGCTCTGGAAGGCGGCGTCGGAGGAGTCGACGCTGTGGGACTTGCCGTCGGTGAGGGTGACGCGGATGTCGACCATCGGGTAGCCCTTCGCCACCCCTCGCTCCATCTGCGCGCGCAGGCCCTTCTCGACCGAGGCGATGAACTGCCGCGGCACCGCACCGCCGACCACCTTGTCGACGAACTCGAACCCGCCGCCGCGCGGCAGCGGCTCGACCTCGACGTCGCAGATGGCGTACTGGCCGTGGCCGCCCGACTGCTTCACGTGGCGACCGTGGCCCTTGCCCGGGGCGGCGAACGTCTCGCGCAGGGGTACGACGACAGGGCAGGCCTCGACCGCGACGCCGTACCGGCGCCGCAGCCGGTCGAGCGCCTGATCCGCGTGGGCCTCGCCCATCACCCAGAGGACGACCTGCCCGGTCTCGGCGTTCTGCTCGACCCGCAGGCTCGGGTCCTCGGCGCGCAGCCGGCCCAGCGCGGTGGACATCTTGTCCTCGTCGGAGCGAGACGCGGCCTCGATCGCCACCGGCAGCAGCGGTGTCGGCATCGCCCAGGGACGCAGCACCCGCGGGCTGTCAGGGCTCGACAGCGTGTCGCCCGTCTCGGCCCGGGACAGCCGTCCGACCGAGGCGATGTCGCCGGCGACGACTCGCGCCGCCGGCACCTGGTGCTGGCCGAAAGGGTGTGCCAGCGCGCCGACCCGCTCGTCCTCGTCGTGGTCCTCGTGACCACCCGCCTCGGCGAAGAAGGAGGAGAAGTGCCCCGACACGTGCACCGGTGCGTCGGGCAGGAGCGTGCCGGAGAAGACCCGCACGATGCTGACCCGGCCGACGTACTGGTCGCTGCTGGTGCGCACCACCTCGGCCACGAGCGGGCCGTCGGCGTCGCAGCTGACCGGCCCGGCCGCGCCGCCGGCGGGGGTGAAGGAGTCCTGCGGTGGGTGCTCGGGCGGTGAGGGGAACCCGCGCACGCACAGGTCGAGCAGCTCGGTGCAACCGCGCCCGTCGGCCGCGCAGACCGCCAGCGCGGGGTGCAGCTGGGCACCGGCCACCGCGGTCTCGAGGTCCTTGACCAGCAGGCCCTCGTCGATGAGCTCGCCCCCGAGGTAGCGGTCCATCAGGGTCTCGTCCTCGGACTCCTCGATCACCGCCTCGATGAGGGTGCCTCGGCGCTCGTCCTCGACCGCCTGGCGGAGCAGGCCGGAGACGCCGTTGCCGTCCGGCACGACCACGGGGACCACACGGTCACCGAACGCTGCTCGCACCGCCGCGAGGGTGGCGTCGAAGTCGGCCCGAGGATGGTCGAGCTTGCTGATGACCACCGCGCGCGGCATGTCGACGGCGGCGCACTCGCGCCACAGCACGCGGGTGTTCTCGTCGACGGGTTCGTTGGCGGCCACCACGAACAGGGCGCAGTCGGCGGCGCGCAGGCCGGCGCGCACCTCACCGACGAAGTCGGCGTACCCCGGTGTGTCGAGGAAGTTGATCTTCGTGCCCGCGTGGACCACCGGCGCCACCGCGAGCGAGCTCGACCTCTCGTGGGCGCGCTCCTCCTCCTCGAAGTCGCACACCGTGGTGTGCTCGGTCACGGAGCCGGCGCGGGTGATGGCGCCGGTCGAGTGCAGCAACGTCTCCACCAGGCTGGTCTTGCCGGACTGGTGCGGCCCGACCACGACGACGTTGCGCACCTGCGCGGGCGAGGTCACCTCGAGGGTGTGGGCCGTGGCCCGGCCGGATGTCTTGGCGCGCTCCGCCATGGGACAAACCAACCCTCTTCCGCGGCGCAGCACAAGACCCCGAAACGACGGTGCGGTGGAATAGTCGGAGAGGGCTGATCGTTGAACAGTCAACGACCTGAGAGGACACCATGGAGTTCGGCATCTTCACCGTGGGTGACGTGACCACCGACCCGACGAACGGGCGGACCCCGACCGAGCACGAGCGGATCAAGAACACCGTGGCCATCGCGCTCAAGGCCGAGGAGGTCGGTCTCGACGTCGTGGCCGTGGGTCAGCACCACAACCCGCCGTTCGTCGCGTCGTCGCCCACGACCACGATGGCCTACATCGGCGCCCTGACGGAGCGGATCAAGCTCTCCACCAGCACGACGCTGATCACCACCACCGACCCGGTCCGCATCGCCGAGGACTACGCCGTGCTGCAGCACCTGCTCGACGGCCGCATGGACCTGATGCTCGGCCGCGGCAACACCGGCCCGGTCTACCCGTGGTTCGGCAAGGACATCCGCCAGGGGATCCCGCTCGCGATCGAGAACTACGCGCTGCTGCACCAGCTGTGGCGCGAGGAGGAGATCGACTGGGAGGGCAAGTTCCGCACACCGCTCCAGGGCTTCACCTCGACGCCGCGTCCGCTCGACGGGCAGCCGCCGTTCGTCTGGCACGGCTCGATCCGCAGCCCCGAGATCGCCGAGCAGGCGGCCTACTACGGCGACGGCTTCTTCTCCAACCACATCTTCTGGCCGCCCTCGCACACGGCGCGGATGGTGGAGTTCTACCGGTCGCGGTTCGAGCACTACGGCCACGGCTCGGCCGAGGACGCGATCGTGGGTCTCGGCGGCCAGGTCTACATGGCCAAGACCAAGGAGCAGGCGTTCCGCGAGTTCCGCCCCTACTTCGACAACGCCCCCGTCTACGGCCACGGCCCCTCCCTGGAGGAGTTCACCGCACAGACGCCGCTGACCGTCGGCACGCCCGACGAGGTGGTCGAGCGCACGCTCGGCTTCCGGGAGTACGCCGGCAGCTACCAGCGCCAGCTGTTCCTGGTCGACCACGCCGGCCTGCCGCTGAAGAACGTGCTCGAGCAGCTCGACTTGCTCGGCGAGGTCGTGGTCGAGCTCCGCAAGGAGACCTCGGAGGAGGCGGCGGCATGACGAGCGTCGTGGTGATCAGTGCCGGGCTCTCCGAGCCCTCGTCGAGCCGGCTGCTGGCCGACCTGCTGGCGCGCGGCGTCGGCTCGGCGCTCCCCGAGGCCGAGGTCGACGTCGTCGAGCTGCGGCCGCTGGCGCACTCGATCACCGACGCGCTGCTGACCGGCTTCCCCTCCGGTGAGCTGGCCGACGTCGTCGGCCGGGTGGCCGCCGCCGACGCGGTGGTCGCGGTGACGCCGGTGTTCAGCGCGTCGTACAGCGGCCTGTTCAAGTCGTTCTTCGACGCCCTCGAGCCCGGCGCGCTCGACGGGACGCCCGTCCTGGTGGCGGCCACTGCCGGGACCGCGCGCCACAGCCTCGTGCTCGACCACGCGCTGCGGCCGCTGTTCACCTACCTCCATGCGGTCGTTGTGCCCACCGGCGGTCTTCGCCGCCAGCGAGGACTGGGGCACCGGCGGTGTCGACAGCGCCCTGCAGGCTCGGGTCGACCGTGCCGTGGCCGAGCTCGCGGCGCTGGTGAACGCGCGCCCCGCCGGCCCGAAGGCCGACCAGTTCGACCGCGACGTCGCCGCGCTCGGCGACTTCGAGGACCTGCTCCGCGGCCCCAATTCCCGATAGTCAAGGACAGATTCGTGGTCGGCGACGCCGGTAGACCACGAAAACGTCCTCGACTATCGGCTTGTCATTTCAGAGGGAGCCGGAAGACCGCGTTGACGTCGTGGGCGCTGATCCACACCGCGGTCTCGTCGGCGGCCACGCCGCCACTGCCCGACCCCGGTCCGTAGCGGGCGACGACCTTGTTGGTGGTGGGGTCGATCCGGGCGACTAGCACGTCGCTGATCCGTGCCCAGACCGAGCCGCCGCCGACGGCGAGATCCCCGCCGTCGATCGGGAGGGCGGAGACCTTGATCGAGGCCACCTCGCGGTTGGTCGCGGGATCCACACGGCTGACCGTGCCCGCGTCGTTGTTCTGCACCCAGACGGCGCCCTCGCCCACCGCGAAGAACCGGGCCCCCGCGCCGGTCCGGATCGTGGCCAGCACCTGACCCGTGCGGGGATCGATCCGCAGGAGCACTCCGCGGTCCGGGTCGGTGAGCCACAGCCCACCGAGACCGGCCCGCGCGGCGGCCACCCCCTGGGAGATCCGGAAGGTCTTCGTGATCCGACCGGTGTGCAGGTCCACTCCGAGCAGGGCGTGTCGCTCGTCGGCCGTCACCACCCAGACGTGCCGGCCGTCCACCGCGATCGATCCCTCCTCCAGCACGGTGTGGCCCGGCAGCTTGAAGACGTGGGTGATCTTCGCGGTCGGGCCGTCGACCCGCACCACTGCGCCCGGCAGCGAGCACACGGCGGCGTACAGGTCGTGTCCCCGGGTGTCCATCGCGGTGCACGTGTCGTCGCTACCGGCTTGCACGGTGGCCGTCTGCTTCCCGGACGTCGGGTCGAGACGCACCAGCAGACCGCCGGCGAGCGAGGCCCAGGGTGCTCCGGCGACGACCTGCA
This sequence comes from uncultured Actinomycetota bacterium, assembly GCA_963698945.1. Taxonomy (GTDB): domain Bacteria; phylum Actinomycetota; class Actinomycetes; order Propionibacteriales; family Nocardioidaceae; genus Marmoricola. The sequence continues at coordinate 27,763 of CAVOST010000007.1, forward strand.
TCCAGTCCGCGGCCACCACCTCGAGACGTGACCCCCCGGCCTTGACGACGTCCTGCACCTCCGGCATCCCGCCGGGCCCGGGTTCCGCGGGCGCCGTCGTCTGGCCGCCGCTGTCCGCCGGCCTCTTCTCTTCGCCCCCGCAGGCCGTGAGCAGCAGCGCGCTCGCCGCACAGACGGCCAGGGCGGAGCGAGATCCGTAGAGGTGTCCCACATCGCGAACCTAGGACCGGCGCTCCGGACCCGTCACCCCGGCGACGCGCGTGGACTAGGACGCGAGCAGGCAGCCGGCGTGGGGTGGCAGGGTCAACCGGGTCCCGTCGAGGGTGACCCCGGCGGGCGTCTGGAAGAGCACCTCGTCGTACGACGAGACGTCGATCGACTGTTGCTGCGGGCCGAAGTTCACCACCACCAGCAGCTCATTGCGACGCATCGTGAACACGCGGGTGGCTTCGTCGGCCGTGCAGGCGACGTGGGCGAACGACGGGTCGGTCAGGGCCGGCTGGGTGCGACGCAGCTCGGCGAGTCGCCGGTAGGCCTCCAGCACCTGCGCATGGTCTCCGCGGGTCGGCTCGGACCAGTCGAGCCTGGAGCGGGCGAACGTCTCCTCCTCCTGCGGGTCCGGGACCTGCGCCGGGTCCCAGCCCATCCGCGCGAACTCCCGGATCCGACCCTCGGCGGTGGCGCGTCCCAGGTCGGGCTCGGGGTGGGAGGTGAAGAACTGGAACGGCGTCGACGCGGCCCACTCCTCGCCCATGAACAGCATCGGGGTGAAGGGCCCGGCCAGTGTCACCAGTGCCGCCGAGCACAGCTGGTCGACGTCGAGGACTTCGGCGGTGCGGTCGCCCCGCGCCCGGTTGCCCACCTGGTCGTGGTTCTGGTGGGAGACGACGAGTCGCCAGGTCGGCATCGCGTCGGTGTCGATCCGCAGGCCGTGGTCGCGCTCGCGGAACGACGACCACGTCCCGTCGTGGAAGAACCCCTCCTCGCAGACCTTCCTCAACGCGCCTAGCGGCTCGAAGTCGGCGTAGTAGCCACTGGTCTCACCGGTCAGCGCGACGTGCAGCGCGTGGTGGAAGTCGTCGCTCCACTGCGCGTCGAGGCCGTAGCCCCGCGCCTCCCGCGGGCGTGACCATCACCGGGTCGTTGAGGTCGGACTCAGCGATGAGCGTCAACGGTCGTCCGACGTACGCCGAGAGCGCTGCGACCTCGACCGCCAGCTCCTCCATCAGGTGCACGGGCGAGTCGTCGACCAGTGCGTGCACGGCGTCGAGGCGGAGGCCGTCGACGTGGAAGTCGCTCAGCCACATCAGCGCGTTGTCGAGGATGTAGCGGCGCACCTCCGCCGAGCCCTCCCCGTCGAGGTTCACGTGCGCGCCCCAGGTGCTCTCGCCCTCGCTCTTCAGGTACGGCGCGAACAGCGGCAGGTAGTTCCCCGACGGCCCGAGGTGGTTGTAGACGACGTCCTGCACGACGCCGAGGCCCTTGGCGTGACAGGCGTCGACGAAGCGTTGGTAGGCCTCCGGGCCGCCGTAGGTCTCGTCGACCGCGAACCAGGCGACGCCGTCGTAGCCCCAGTTGCGCTCGCCGTTGAACGAGTTCACCGGCAGCAGCTCGACCAGGCCGACGCCGATGTCGAGCAGGTGGTCGAGCCGCCCGATCGCCGCGTCGAGGGTGCCCTCCGGGGTGAACGTCCCGACGTGGAGCTCGTAGACCACCGCCCCCGCGAGCTGTCGACCGGTCCACGCCTGGTCCGTCCACTGGAAGGTGCTGGCGTCGAAGGTGCGCGAGCGCTCGTGCACGCCTGCCGGCTGTCGTCGCGACCGCGGGTCGGGCCGCGGCGTCTCGTCGTCGTCGAGCAGGTAGCCGTAGTCGACCTCACCGTCCGGGACGGGATCCACCGGCGTCCACCAGCCGTCGTCGCCCCGGCTCATCCCCACCACTTCGTCGCCCACGGAGAGCCGGACCCGCGAGGGGATCGGGCGCCCAGACGTCGAAGCGGCCGCGAGTCATCGGTAGACCACGATGGCGGCCGGCCGGTCCGAGAGGAGCTCGTCGAGGCGTCGGGCACCGTCGGGCAGCCGCAGGATCGTCTCGCCCCAGCCGCCCTTGCCCTCGAGCCCGAGCGGCAGCCGCGTGACGACCGTGATCGCACCGCCCCGGTCGAAGGCGAGCACGTGGTCGGCGGCGGGACCTTCGGCCGGCACGGCGTCGTACGACGTGAACAGCTCGGGCCGGTCGCGGCGGAGCCGGAGCGCCTCGGCGGTCAGTGCCTGCTTCTCGCTGGCACCCGAGCGCGAGCGAAGCTGCTGCGGCGTCGAAGTCGACCGGCCGCCGGTTGTCCGGGTCCACCAGCGAGAAGTCGCCGAGCTCGGTGCCCTGGTAGACGTCCGGCACCCCCGGCATGGTGATCGCGATCAGCTTGGCGGCCAGGGCGTTGCTGCGTCCGGCTGGCTCGACACGGCTGACGATCCGCTCGACCACCTCGGCGACCGCGTGGTCGTCGTACGCCGCGTCCAGCGACTGGTGCACCGACCCCTCGAACGCCTCGTCGGGGTCCATCCAGTCGGTGCGCTCGCCGGCCTCGCGCATCGCCTTCTCGGCGTACGCATGGACCCGCTCCCGGGAGATCGGCCACGCGCCGACCACGGCCTGCCAGAGCAGGTTGGCAAGCCCGCTGTCGGGCATCGGTGCCAGCCGCTGCAGCTCGGTGATCGCCGACGCCCACTCGTCCGGGACCTCGGCGAGCGCAGTGATCCGCGCTCGGGTGTCCTCGCTGCGCTTGGTGTCGTGGGTGGTCAGTGCCGTCATCGCGTCCGGCCACTCGTGCTGGCGGCGCGAGGCCCAGCCATGGAAGTGCGCGGGTTCGACCGAGAAGCTCCGTCGGGTCGCCGCCGACCTCGTTGAGCGAGCTCAGCCGGACCCAGCGGTAGAACGCGTTGTCCTCCACACCCTTGGCCATCACCATGCCGCTGGTCTGCTGGAAGCGCAGCGCGGCGGGATGGGTGGGGTCGTGCAGCACCGGCTCCAGCACGTCGTACGACGCCGCCAGGTCGGGCCGGCGCCGCCGTGCGTCGGCGAAGGCACGGTCGAGGTGCTCGACGCCGTGCGGGAGGTAGGACCGGTAGACGGGGAAGCATGCCATCAGCTCGGCGATCGCCGCTTCGTCTCCGCCTGCCTCTCGTGCGATACGCCCGCGTCTCGGGCAGCAGGGTTCCCTGCGCGACAGCCAGCTTGCGGTCGTGGACGAGCTCGTGGAAGCCCGCTCCGCTACCGGGCACGCCCGCAAGCGTCTGCTCACCTTCGGGGTCGGTCGAGCACCCGGTCGATCCAGCCGAGTGCGTCGTAGCCCGTCGTCCCGTCGCAGGACCACTCGTCCTCGAGCGCCTCGCCGGGCTCGAGGATCTTCTCGACGAGGCAGTACGCACCGCCCGTCAGCTCGGACAGGTCGCGCAGGTACCCCTCGGGGTCGCGCAGGCCGTCGGGGTGGTCGATCCGCAACCCGTCGACGAGGCCCTCGTCGAACCAGCGACGGATCTCGACGTGGGTCTCCTCGAAGACCGTCGGGTCCTCGACGCGCACGCCCGCCAGGGTGCTGATCGTGAAGAAGCGGCGGTAGTTCAGGTCGCCGCTGTTCTCGGCCGACGGGACCACGAGCCGTCCGTCGCCGTAGTCCCAGTCGACGTCGAAGTGATCGGCGTACGGCGAGTCCTGGCCCTCGTCGAGCAACGACTGCCACCAGGGGTTCGCCACCTCGGGACCCTCGACGCCGATGTGGTTGGGCACGATGTCGACGAGCACACCCATGCCCAGCCGACGTGCCTCGGCCGACAGCGCCGCCAGTCCCTCGGCGCCGCCGCGGGACTCGTCGACGCGGTCGTGACGTACGACGTCGTAGCCGTGGCTGCTGCCGGGCTGGGCCTGCAGGATCGGGGAGAGGTAGACCCAGTCGATGCCGAGGTCGTGCAGGTACGGCAGCCTCCGCGCCGCCTCGAACAGGTCGAACTCCGCAGTGATCTGGAACCGATACGTACTGCGAGGCGGACGCTCAGCCACGACGCCTTCCGGAGCCGCTCGAGGCGGAGGCAGGGGCGCCGGACTGCGCGGCCACGGAGGCGGCCACCGAGTGGTCGGGCTCGGCCTCGGGTGCGGTGTGCTCCCTGAGCACGACGAGCGAGTGCGTCGCCATCTTCCTCGACGCCCCGGCCGTGATCACGGGGGCGTCGTCGGCGTTGCCCCCGGTGTCGATGACCACGTCCCAGCTGGCGGCGTACTCCTCCGGCGGCAGCGTCACCTCGATCTCGTCACCGCCGTTGAAGTAGAGCAGGAAGTGGTCGTCGGTGATGGTCTCGCCGCGGGCGCCCTTGCCGGCGATGCCGTCGCCGTTGAGGTACATCCCGATCGCCTGTCCACCTTGGTCCCAGGCCTCGTTCTCCATGGCGTGCCCGTCGGGGTGCAGCCAGACGATGTCGTTGAGCCGTTCGCCCCCTTCTTCGGCAGAGCCGGTGCGCACGGTGCGACCGGTGAAGAACCGCTTGCGCCGGAAGGTGGGGTGCGCCGCGCGCAGCCGTGACACGGCGGCCGTGAACTCCATCAGCGGCAGGTCGGCCCGCTCCCAGTCCACCCAGCTGAGCTCGGAGTCCTGCGCATAGGTGTTGTTGTTGCCTTGCTGGGTGCGGCCGAGCTCGTCGCCGTGGGCGATCATCGGCACGCCCTGGCTCAGCAGCAGGGTGGCCAGGAAGTTGCGTTGCTCGCGCGCGCGTGCGGCCTGGATCTCGGGGTCGTCGGTGGGTCCCTCGACGCCGTGGTTCCACGAGCGGTTGTGGCTCTCGCCGTCGTTGTTGTCCTCGCCGTTGGCGTCGTTGTGCTTCTCGTTGTAGGAGACGAGGTCGCTGCAGCGTGAAGCCGTCGTGCGCGGTGACGAAGTTGATGCTGGCGAAGGGCCGGCGTCCCGACTGCTCGTAGTAGTCGGAGGAGCCCGCGAGCCGGCTCGCGAACTCGCCGAGGTTCGGCTCGCCGCGCCAGAAGTCGCGCACGGTGTCGCGGTAGGCGCCGTTCCACTCGGTCCACTGCGGCGGGAAGTTGCCGACCTGGTAGCCGCCGGGCCCGACGTCCCAGGGCTCCGCGATCAGCTTGACCTGGCTGACGACCGGGTCCTGCTGCACGAGCTCGAAGAACGTCGCCAGCTTGTCCACGTCGTAGAACTCGCGCGCCAGCGTCGAGGCGAGGTCGAAGCGGAACCCGTCGACGTGCATCTCGGTGACCCAGTAGCGCAGCGAGTCCATGATCAGCTGCAGTGAGTGGGGATGGCGCACGTTGAGCGAGTTGCCGGTGCCCGTGTAGTCCATGTAGTAGCGCTGGTCGTCCTCGACGAGCCGGTAGTACGCCGGGTTGTCGATCCCCTTGAAGCTCAGCGTGGGTCCGAGGTGGTTTCCCTCGGCGGTGTGGTTGTAGACGACGTCGAGGATGACCTCGATACCGGCCGCGTGCATGGCCTTGACCATGCCCTTGAACTCCTGCACCTGCTGGCCCAGCCCCTGGCCGCTGCGCGCCGTGGTGGCGTAGGACTCCTGCGGCGCGAGGAAGGCGAGGGTGTTGTAGCCCCAGTAGTTGCGCAGCCCCTTGTCCAGCAGCGTGCTGTCCTGGATGAACTGATGCACGGGCATCAGCTCGAGGGCGGTCACGCCGAGCTTGCTGAGGTGCGCGGTGACAGCAGGGTGCGCCAGCCCGGCGTACGTGCCGCGCAGGCTCTCCGGCACTTCAGGGTGGCGCTGCGTCAGTCCCTTGACGTGCGCCTCGTAGATGACCGTCTCGTTGTAGGGGATGTCGAGCGGGTGGTCGCCCTCCCAGTCGAAGAACGGGTTGATGACCACCCCGAAGGTCATGTGCCCCATGGAGTCGTCGTCGTTGCGCGAGTCGGGATCACCGAAGTCGTAGCCGAACAGCGACTGGTCCCAGTCGATCTCGCCGGCCGTGGCCTTGGCGTAGGGGTCGAGCAGCAGCTTGTTGGGGTTGCACCGAAGGCCGCGCTCGGGGTCCCACGGACCGTGGACGCGGTAGCCGTAGCGCTGTCCCGGCTGGACCTGCGGCAGGTAGCAGTGCCAGACGTAGCCGTCGACCTCGGTCATCGGCACGCGCGTCTCGGTGACCGCGCCCCGTGCCCCGACGTCGATCAGGCACAGCTCGACCTGCTCGGCCACCTCGCTGAACAGCGCGAAGTTGGTGCCGTTGCCGTCGAAGGTGGCGCCGAGCGGGTAGGGCTTGCCCGGCCACGCCGCCGAGGGGCCAGTCTCCACGGGACCTCCAGTCCGCTGTCTGCCTTTGTGGAACGTTCAAACTACCGAGTGGGTACCCACCGGCTGACGCCGGATCCGGTCAGCGTCCGTTCCGCGAGAAGTGCTGGAAGTCCTTGAGCGAGTTCCACGTGCCGCCCCAGGTCCAGCCGATCGAGGCGAAGGCGCGCACCACCGGGCCTTGCGGGGTGATCATGCCGCGCCGGTGCCAGCCGCGCTCGAGGTACGACGACGCGCGCTCGGGCAGCACCACGTCGTCGCGGTGGTAGGGGTTCTGGAAGGGGTTCACGTCGACGGCCAGGCCGTAGGCGTGCTGGCTGAAGAAGGTCGCGCCGCGGGTCGCCCGGCAGTTGAACGAGCCGGTGTCGTTGCCGTCCCCGGTGGGCGGCGCCGTCTGCTCCGCCTTGGTGTTGATGCGCATCTCCTCGATGGGGAAGCGCTCGTCGTACAGCTGGCGGAAGACGGAGACGACGTCGTTCGCCACCTCGCGGTTGACCAGGATCTCGCCGGTGTGGCGCGCGTTGTCGAAGCCCCAGAAGGTGAGCCGGACCCACGAGAGGTCGTCGGCGGCAACGGGACACCCGGGTGCCCACGTCGACCGCGCGAGCACGTCGGCGGGAGCCGGTGTCGAGACGCGCGCGGCGAAGCCGTCGCCCGGCAGCATGGGCAGCCGGTCCGGAAGCGTGAAGCGGCGCTGCACGAGCTCGGGCGGCGTGGGCCCGATCTCCCCCAGCCCGTCGGGCCGCTTGGGCAGCACCCGCTTCCCGAGCCAGGGCGGCGGCGCGGACCCCATCACCGGCCGCCCGCTGTTCGTCGCCCGCGGCGGTGTCGGGCTCGCAGAAGTCGTCGGCGGGGAGGCAGGGCTGACGGTGGGCGTGGGCTCCGGCGTCTCGGCCCTGGGGGATGCTCCGTTGTCGCTCCCGCACCCGGCTGTCAGCAAGGCGATCGCCAGCACCGCCCACCACCGCCTCATGGTTTCGAGCGTAGGGGGCGGGCCCTTCGAGACAGGACTTCGTCCTTCCTCAGGGACCCGAAGCCTGCTCGGGCAGACATCGCGACCAGCTCGGGTCCCTGAGGAGGTTGCGCAGCAACCGTCTCGAAGGGCCCGCCAGTCACAATGGTCGCGGTGCGGATGTTCGTGGCGGTGCCGCTGCCGGAGGCGGTGGTGGAGGACCTGGAGGCGTTCGTCGCACCTCGGCGGGAGGACGCCGGCCTGCGGTGGGCCCTGGCCCGAGCAGTGGCACGTGACGCTGGCCTTCCTCGCGGACGTCCCCGACCGTGCCCTGGACGAGCTGGTCGAGCGGCTCACGAGGGCCGCTCGCAAGCGCAGTCCCATGCCTGCGCGCATCGCCGGAGGTGGCGCGTTTCCCCATGCGGGCAAGGCGAAAGTCCTGTGGGCGGGCGTCGACACCGACCGCGTCGAGCTCTCGCGGGCCGCGACCGGCGCGAAGGCAGCGGCGACGAAGGCGGGCATCGAGGTCGACGGGCAGCGGTTCCGGCCGCACGTCACCCTCGCCCGGATGGGCCGACCGGTCGAGGCGACGAAGTGGGTCCGCCTCTTCGACTCCTACTCGGGGCCGAGCTGGACCATCGACGAGGTCGTGCTCGTCGCGTCGTACCTCGGCGAGGGCCCGCGCGGACGGCCGCGCTACGAGGTGGTCGAGTCGTTCAGCCTCGGCCGCGCTGGTAGCGATCCAGCGCCCGCTCCCGCTCCTCCGCGTGGTCGATGATGCGCCTCGGGTAGCCGTGGTCGTAGCCGCCGTCGACGTCCCACGGCGTGTGGGCCTGCTTGCCGGGCAGGTGGGCCAGCTCGGGGACCCAGCGGCGGACGTAGTCGCCCTGCGGGTCGAACTTCGTGCCCTGGCTGACCGGGTTGAAGACCCGGAAGTACGGCGCCGCGTCGGTCCCGGTGCCGGCCACCCACTGCCAGCCGTGGTTGTTGGAGGCCAGGTCGCCGTCGACCAGGTGGTCCAGGAAGTGCCGCGCACCGACCGGCCACCAGACGTGCAGGTCCTTGGTCAGGAAGCTGGCGGTGATCATCCGCACCCGGTTGTGCATCCAGCCCTCGGCCAGCAGCTGCCGCATGCCGGCGTCGACGATCGGGAAGCCGGTCGTGCCCGTCTTCCACGCCTCGATCGCGTCGGCGGGCTCGTCGTAGGTCAGCCCGCTGACCGGCTTCAGGTCCTGCCACGCGCTGTCGGGACGGTGGTGGAGCACGTCGGCGTAGAACTCCCGCCACGCGATCTCGGTCTGGTACGTCGCGGCGCCCTTGGAGCGACGCTCCTTGAGGTCGTCCAGGAGCTGCCGCGGGTGGAGCACGCCGAGCTTGAGGTACGGCGAGACCCGCGAGGTGCGGTCGGCCCCGGGCTCGTCGCGCATCTGGTCGTACTCGTCGAGGTCGTGCTCCAGGAAGCGGCGCCACCGCCGCCGTGCGGCGTCCTCGCCGGCGGTCGGCAGCTTCTCGGGTCCGTCGGCCACGGCGTTCTCGAGCATCTTCGCCACGCGCTGGTCGCTCTCGTGGGCGATCCAGTCGACGTTGCGCGGCGCCGGCACCGGCGCGTCCCAGCCCGCCTGGCGCCAGGCGCGGCTGAACGGCGTGAACACCTGGTAGGGCTGTCCGGACCCGTTCTTCACGGTTCCCGGCGGCACGGCGTACGGCGTCCCGGTCGCCACCCCCTCGACGTTGCCGGGCAACGCCTCGACCACCGCGGCGTCGCGGGCCCGGCCGTAGGGCGTGAAGTCGTTGCTCACGTGCACCTGCTCGGCTCCGACCTCGTGTGCCATCCGGGGCACCAGCGACGACGGCTTGCCGAACCGGAGGCACAGCCGCCCGTCGATCGACCGGTCCAGTGACTGCAGCGACGCGGCCAGCCAGGCGCGGCGGGCCGGCCCGGCCGAGCGCCACAGCGCCGGGTCGATCACGAACAGGCCGAGCACCGGGCCGTTGGCGCTCGCCGCCCGCAGCGCCGGGTGGTCACGCAGGCGCAGGTCGCGCCGGAACCAGATGATCGAGCCCACGCGGCGACCTTACGATCGGGGTGTGTACGTCCCGCACTTCAATGCCCTCGAGGAAGCCGACGAGCTCCGGGCCCTGGTCGCGGCCGTCGGGTCCGCGCACCTGGTGACCGTGGGAGCCGACGGGTACCCGCTGGCCACGCTGCTCCCGATCATCTGGGACGGCGAGCGGCTCGTCTTCCACATGGCCCGGGCGAACCCCCACTGGCGCGAGATCGAGCCCGACTCCCCGGCCCTCGCCGTGGTGACGGGACCCGAGGCCTACGTCTCGCCCGCGTGGTACGCCAGCAAGGAGGAGCACGGGCGGGTGGTGCCCACGTGGAACTACTCCGCCGTGGAGTTCACCGGCCGCGTCGACGTGCACGAGGACGCCGGCTGGCTGCGCGAGGCCGTCACCAGCCTGACCGACCTGCACGAGGAGCCGCGCTCGCAACGGTGGTCGGTGACCGACGCCCCGGCGACGTACGTCGAGAAGCAGCTGCGCGCGATCGTCGGCGTCGAGATGAGGATCGAGTCCGTCCAGGGCAAGTCCAAGCTCAGCCAGAACAAGTCCGAGGAGGACCGCGCCGGCGTGGTTCGCGGGCTGCGCTCCGAGGGCGGCGGCCGAGAGCACGACGTGGCGGACGCCATGGAGAAGCTCGCTTCGACCGACCACTAGCCTCGAAGCATGCGTCGTACTGCCCGGGAGCTCGGCCTGAGCCTGCGGTCATCGCTCTGGGAGATGACGCCTCGCGACCATCGGCAGCCGGACCGCGACTTCCGTCGGCGCCAGGTCGTCAGCGCCGTCGTGGTCCTCGTCGGGGCCCTCGTGCTCGGCTACATGCTGCGCATCCAGGACGACCCGTTCAAGTTCAACCTGGTCGCGCTCCTGCTGGCAGGCGTGTGGACCGTCGGGGCGTTCGCCTCGGGGCCACTGCACCTCGGCCGGATCGGACAGCCCGCCGAACCGGACCTGCTGGCGCCACGGCCGGTGCTCCCGCCGATCCTGCTCGGGGTGGCGCTTTCGCTGGTCTTCGTCGCCGGTGCCTTCGTCGTCCGCGAGCTGCCGTGGCTGCACGAGCAGGTCAAGGACGTGTTGCGACACTCCCAGGAGGGCAGCGCCGCCATGTTGCTGGTGGTCACCGTCGCCAACGGGATCGCGGAGGAGCTGTTCTTCCGTGGTGCGCTGTACGCCGCGCTGCCGCGTCACCAGGTGCTGTGGACGACCGTCGTCTACACCATCGCGACCCTGGCCACCGGCAACGTCATGCTCGGCTTCGCCGCCGTCGTGCTCGGCACGATCGTCGGTCTCCAGCGGCGCGCCACCGGCGGCATCCTCGCCCCGATCCTCACCCACCTGGTGTGGTCGGTCTCGATGCTCTACGCGCTACCGGCCATTCTTCTCTGACCCGGCGTCGCGCTCCTCGATCGCGCGGCGGACCGACTCCTCGTAGGTCAGCGGCTCACCGGGTACCAGGTCGCGGATGGTGTGGTCGGTGACCACCACCTCCACTCCCATCGAGTCGATCAGGTTGCGCCCGGTCGTGACGTCGACGTCGGTCACCAGTGCCAGCCAGTACGACGAGAGCCGCGGTGTCAGCACCGGCACGGTCAGGATCGGCACGCTGCGACCCGACTCGACCCTCGCCGCCACCTGCAGCATCTCGACGTAGGTCAGCTGGTCGGGGCCGCCGATCTCGAAGGTCCGGCCGATGGCGTCCGCGTGGCCCGCGACCCCCACCAGGTAGCGGACCACGTCGTGGATCGCGATCGGCTGCGTCCTCGTCGTGGCCCAACGCGGCACCACCATCGCCGGCAGGTTCTTCACCAGCTGGCGGGTGAGCTCCCACGAGATGCCCCCGTGGCCGACCACGATCGCCGCGCGCAGCACCGTGACCGGGACGCCGGTCCCGGCCAGCAGGCGCTCGACGTCGCGCCGCGAGCGCAGGTGGGCGGACAGCTCCTCGTCCTCGTCGCCGAGGCCACCCAGGTAGACGATCTGCCGGACCTCGCGCGCTGCCGCGGCCCGTCGCGAAGGCCCGCGCCGCCTCGGCGTCCTTGCGCTCGAAGTCCGCGTCGTCCAGCGAGTGCACCAGGTAGTAGGCGATCTCCACGCCCTCGAGGGCGTCGTACAGCGAGTCGGCGTCGCCGACGTCGCCGCGCACCGCCTCGCCCCGGCCCTCGTAGGTCTCGGGGTGCCGGGTCATCGCCCTGACGTCGTACCCCTGCTCGAGCAGCGCGGGCACGAGTCGGCGACCGACGAAGCCGGTGGCACCGGTGACGAGGACGCGCTGCATTCCGCAACACTAGGGAAGAGTCCTAGTGTCGGCACATGAGGATCGCAGTGATCGGGACCGGGATCGCCGGACGCACCCTCGCCACGGCCTTCGCCGGGAAGGGGCACGACGTGGTGGTGGGCACTCGTGATCCCGCCGAGACGGGACAGCGGGAGGAATGGGCCGGCGTGGCCGTCGCGCTGCAGCCACTCGAGACGGTGGCCGCCGACGCGGACCTCGTGGTCAACGCCACCAACGGCCTGGGCAGCCTCGCAGCCCTGGGCCGCGTGGGCAGCGAGCACCTGGCCGGCAAGGTGCTGGTCGACGTCTCGAACCCGCTCGACTTCAGCGCGGGCTTCCCGCCGACGCTGAGCGTCAAGGACACCGACTCGCTGGCCGAGCAGATCCAGCGCGCCTTCCCCGCCACGTTGGTGGTCAAGGCACTGAACACCGTCACGGCCTCGGTGATGGTGGACCCGGCCTCCGTCGGTGACGGCGACACGAGCATCTTCGTGGCCGGCGACGACGCCGAGGCGCGTGCCCAGGTCAGGCAGCTGCTCGAGTCGCTGGGCTGGCAGGACGTCATCGAGCTCGACGGGCTGCAGAACGCGCGCGGCCTCGAGATGTGGCTGCCGCTGTGGGTGCGGCTGATGGGCGCCCTCGGCACGGCCGAGTTCAACATCAAGCTCGTCCGATGACTGGCAATACCCGAGAAACCTCGGCCCCATAGAGTCGACACCATGTCCTACCTGCTCCGCGTCGAGCTGCCCGACGTACCGGGATCGCTGGGTCGGCTCGCGTCGGCCATCGGTTCCGCCGGCGGCAACATCGACGCGATCGAGATCGTGGAGCGGGCCGGCGGCAAGGCTGTCGACGACGTGTTCCTCGCCGCCAACCAGGGCGTGATGCCCGACAGCATCATCTCGGCCTGCAACGCCCTCGACGGCGTGGTGGTGCAGTGGATCTCGCGCTACGGGGCGGGATCGAACATCACCCGGGACCTCGAGGTCGTCGAGGCGATGACCTCGGACCCCGATATGGCCCGCAACACCCTCGTCGACCTGTCACCCGCGACGTTCGTCGTCGACTGGGCGCTCCGGGTCCAGCGCGAGGGCGACGGCGGCAAGGTGCTGCACGGCTCGTCCGCGGCCCCGAGCGAGATCCCCGAGGGCCTCTCCTGGCCCGTCGACCTGCAGCGCGGTCAGCGCATCGAGGTGCCCGAGCACCTCGGCGACTGGCTGGTCGCCGGCTGCTCCATCGGCCTCGACGAGATGATCGTGGTGGCGCGCCGGGGCGGGCCCGAGATCCTCGACTCCGAGATCGCCCGGCTCAGCCACCTCGCGGCGCTGGCCCACTCGATCGGCACCTGACCCGGCGGGGCCGGGCGGACCTCAGTCGAGCGGGGTCAGCTTGAAGACCGGGATCTGGCGCTCGGTCTTCTTCTGGTACTCGCCGTACGTCGGCCAGGTCTCGACCGACAGTCGCCACAGGTCCTCGCGCTCGGCGCCCTCGACGAGGTCGACGCGGTAGGTCTTCTTGACCGGGCCGTCCTGGAGGTCGACCTCGGGGTGGGCCAGGAAGTTGTAGTACCACTCGGGCTGGTCGTCGGCACCGCCCTTGCTGGCGATGGCGACGTAGATGCCGTCGCGCTCGACGCGCATGACCGGGTTCTTGCGCAGCACGCCGGACTTGGCGCCCACCGAGGTGATGACCACGATCGGGTAGCCGCTGTCACGAAGGGTGCTGGCCTCCTGGCCGTCGGTCGCCTCGAACTTCTCGACCTGGTCGCGCACCCACTGCGCCTTGCTGGGGACGTATTCGCCTTGAAGGGTCATACCGGTCTTAACGCCGACCCCGCTGCGGAGATTCCAGGGGTTCTAGGGTTCGGACATGACTGCGATTGAAGGTGTCAGCGAGATCTTCGACGCCGACGACTGGGACGACGTGCCGGGCTTCGAGGACCTCACCGACCTCACCTACCACCGGGCCCGCCAGCGGGGAACGGAGAGCGGCACGGTGCGGATCGCCTTCGACCGTCCCGACGTGCTCAACGCCTTCCGGCCGCACACGGTCGACGAGCTGCTGCGCGTGCTCGAGCACGCCCGGCAGACGAGTGACGTCGGTTGTGTCCTGCTGACCGGCAACGGCCCGAGCGAGAAGAACGGCAAGTGGGCCTTCTGCACCGGGGGTGACCAGCGGATCCGCGGCAGGACCGGCTACCAGTACGACGACGACGGCGAGCCCGACAAGGCCAGGCTGGGGCGACTGCACATCCTCGAGTGCCAGCGGCTGATCCGCTTCATGCCGAAGATCGTCATCTGCGTCGTACCCGGGTGGACCGCTGGCGGCGGCCACAGCCTGCACGTCGTCTGCGACCTGACCCTGGCCAGCGCCGAGCACGCCCGGTTCAAGCAGACCGACGCCGACGTGGGCAGCTTCGACGGTGGCTTCGGCTCGGCGTACCTCGCGCGCCAGGTCGGCCAGAAGTTCGCCCGCGAGATCTTCTTCCTCGGCGAGGAGTACTCCGCCGAGGACGGTGTCCGGATGGGCACCGTCAACCGCGCAGTGCCGCACGCCGAGCTGGAGAAGGTGGCGCTGGAGTGGGGCCGGATCGTCAACGGCAAGAGCCCGACGGCGCAGCGGATGCTGAAGTACTCCTTCAACCTCATCGACGACGGGCTCGTCGGCCAGCAGCTGTTCGCCGGCGAGACGACGCGCCTGGCCTACATGACCGACGAGGCACAGGAGGGCCGCGACCAGTTCCTGGAGAAGCGCGACCCGGACTGGTCGCCCTTCCCCTGGTACTACTGAGCCGGTCACACTCGGGCATGGGCGACATCGATGCGGCGCAGCTCGCGCAGGGGTACGCGGCTTGGGTCGAGACGCGGGGACCAGTCGGTGCTGGCGCTGTTCTCGCCCGACTTCCACGACCACGCCAGCGGCATGACCGGGCTCGAGATCTTCGACGTCGTCGGCGGCTGGTTCGCGGAGAGCTTCGCCGACCGGCACGTCGAGGTGCACGCCGTGATGCACGAGGGGGACCGCGTGATGGTCTGGCTGACCCTCACCGGCCGCCACGTCGGCAACGCGTTCCCGCGGTTGAAGGGGCGGCCGATCCGGGGTGTGGATGTCAGCTGGCCGCAGGTCCACTTCTTCCGGGTGGCCGACGGGCTGGCCGTGGAGCACTGGGCCGTCCGCGACGACGCGCGCATGCTCGATCCCATCGGCGGCTAACCTGCCGCCCGTGAAGGTCGTCGTCCTCACCGGTGCCGGGATCTCGGCGGAGAGCGGGCTGCCCACGTTCCGCGACGCGGACGGGCTGTGGGAGGGCCACGACCCGATGGACGTCGCCACGCCGGAGGCGTTCGCCGCCGACCCGGACCTGGTGCAGCGCTTCTACGACGAGCGCCGTGCCCTGCTGGCACGGGCCGAGCCCAACGCGGCCCACCGGGCCCTGGCGCGGCTCGAGGAGCAGCTGGGCGAGGACCTCCTCCTCGTCACCCAGAACGTCGACGACCTGCACGAGCGCGGCGGCTCCAAGCGCGTGCTCCACATGCACGGCCGGCTGCGCAGCGCGTGGTGCACCAGCTGCCACAGGCGGCACGAGTGGACCGGGACGCTGGCCGAGCGGCCCCCGTGCCCGACCTGCGGCGTGCGGGCTCTTCGACCCGACGTGGTGTGGTTCGGCGAGATGCCCCACGACATGGAGACGGTCCACCAGGCGCTGTTCGACTGCGACCTGTTCGTCGCGATCGGGACCTCAGGTCTCGTCTACCCGGCCGCGGCCTTCGTGCACTTCGCGATCGGCGCCGGGGCGCGCACGCTCGACCTGAACCTCGACCCGCCGTCGGTGAGCGACTTCGCGGAGGTGCGGCGGGGCCCGGCGACCGAGACCGTCCCGGCCTGGGTGGAGGAGATGCTGGGCTGAGGGCGGCTGGAATCAGCCGAGCCTTGCCTTCGTTGCGGGCCTCGTGACGACGCAGGACCATGGCGACATGACCAGCGCGCCGCCGGGGTGCCCGAGATGGGCGAGCACGCGGGTGAGCCGCACCACGACTCGGTGAACAACCTGCTCAACCGGCTGCGTGCGGCGGTGCTCGGGGCCAACGACGGCATCGTCTCGGTGGCCGGCATCGTGATGGCCTTCGCCGGGGCCACCTCCGACCGGCCGACGATCTTCCTCGGGGGCATGGCCGGTCTGGTGGCGGGCGCGCTGAGCATGGCTGCCGGGGAGTACGTCTCGGTCAGCACCCAGCGGGACACCGAGCGGTCGCTGATCGCGAAGGAGACCCGCGAGCTGGCCGAGGAGCCGGCGGAGGAGCTCGCGGAGCTGGCGGAGCTCTACCGGCAGAAGGGCCTCGACCCCCGAGCTGGCCCACGAGGTGGCCGCGGAGCTGACCAAGAAGGACGCGCTCCGGGCGCACCTGGACATCGAGCTGGGCATCGACCCCGACGAGCTGACCAGCCCCTGGCAGGCGGCGGTGGCCTCGATGGCCGCCTTCACGCTCGGGGCGCTGCTGCCGCTGCTGACGATCCTGCTGTTCCCGCCGGGCGTGCGGGTGGTGGTGACGTTGGTCGCGGTCACGATCGCCCTGGCGCTGACGGGATTCTCCAGCGCCCGCGTCGGCGAGTCACCGGCGACGCCGGCCGTCGTACGCAACGTGGTGGGCGGCCTGCTGGCGATGGGAGTGACCTACCTGATCGGTTCGCTCATCGGATCAGGGGTCGGCTGAGCAGACGCAGAACCGGCGGCGCGGGTGAGACGGCTCTCATTTACCGGTCTCGCTGCCGGGTTCCGTTAGGTTCTGACGCGTGAAGATCGCAGTTGTCAGGGAGACCCGTGACGGAGAGACCCGTGTCGCGATGGTCCCGGAGCTCGTCGGGAAGCTGACCGACCTCGGCTACGAGGTGCTGGTCGAGCCCGACGCCGGCCTCAAGGCGGAGTACGACGACGACCTCTACGTCGAGGCCGGGGCCACGGTCACCGACGACCTGCTCCCCGAGGCCGACGTGGTGCTGTCGGTCAACGCGCTGCCCGCCTACCGCACCAAGCCCCTGCGCGAGGGCGCCGCGACGATCTCCTTCCTCCCGGTGAACTCCTCCCACGACCTCGTGGCGAACCTGCGGGACCGCAGCATCACCTCCTTCGCGATGGAGCTCGTGCCGCGCATCTCGCGGGCGCAGTCGATGGACGCGCTCTCCTCGCAGGCGCTGGTCGCCGGCTACCGCTGCGCGATCGTCGCCGCCGGGCTGCTGCGCCGCTTCTTCCCGCTGAACATGACCGCTGCCGGCACCGTGCAGCCGGCCAACGTCGTCGTGCTCGGCGCCGGCGTCGCCGGCCTGCAGGCCATCGCCACGGCCAAGCGGCTGGGCGCGGTCGTCCGCGCCTACGACGTGCGGGCCGCGGCCGCGGAGGAGATCCGCTCCATGGGTGCCAAGTCGATCGACCTCGACCTCGAGACGCTCGAGGGCTCCGGTGGCTACGCGCGCGAGATGACCGAGGACCGCGCTGCGCGGCAACGCGACCTGCTCGCGCCGTACATCGCCGACGCGGACGCGTTGATCACCACCGCCGCCGTGCCCGGCCGCACCGCCCCCATGCTCGTCACCCACGAGATGGTCGAGCAGATGAGTCCGGGATCCGTGGTGGTCGACCTGGCCGCGGAGACCGGCGGCAACGTGGAGGGTTCGGTGGCCGGCAAGGTCGTGCGCATCGGCAACGCGCAGGTCTGGGGCGGCGAGAACGTCCCGGCGCAGATGCCCGGCCCGGCCTCCAAGCTCTACGCGCAGAACCTCGTCAACCTGCTGACCCTGATGACGGTGGAGGGCGAGTTCGCGCCCGACTTCGAGGACGAGGTGGTGGTGGGCGCCTGCGTCACCCACGCCGGCGAGATCCGGCACCAGCCCACCCGCGAGGCCATCGAGGGTCCGGCGCCCGAACCCGAGCCCGAGCCCGAACCCGAACCGCAGCCGGAACAGCCCGAACCGCAGCCGGAGCGCGATCCCGAGCTGCCCTTCGACCAGGAGACCGACTGATGAATGAGGCCATCGTCTGGCTGACGATCTTCGTGCTCAGCGTGTTCGTCGGCATCGAGGTGATCTCCAAGGTCTCCTCGACGCTGCACACGCCGCTGATGTCCGGCGCCAACGCCATCCACGGGATCATCCTGCTCGGCGCGATCCTGGTGACCGGTACGACCGACAGCACCATCGCGCTCGTCGTCGGGCTGGTCGCGATCGTGCTCGCCGCGGTCAACATGGTCGGCGGGTTCGTCGTGACCGACCGGATGCTGCAGATGTTCACCCGGAGGAAGAAGAAGCCGGCGGCCGTCGAGGAGGGGGCCAAGTGAGCTCCTCCACCCCCACCTGGGTGCAGCTGGTCTACCTGGCGGCGGCGATCTGCTTCATCCTCGCCCTGAAGGGGCTCTCCGGGCCCAAGACGGCGCGCACCGGCAACCTGATCGGTGCTGTCGGCGCCGTGGTCGCGTGTGCCGTCCCGTTCTTCTACCTCGAGCTCGACCACGTGCCGCTGATCCTGCTGGCGATCGCCATCGGCTCCGCCGGCGGCGTCTTCGGCGCCCGCACGGTGCAGATGACCCAGATGCCGCAGATGGTGGCGCTGTTCAACGGCGTCGGCGGTGGCGCCGCGGCACTGGTGGCCCTCCTGGAGCTGCAGCACGCCACCTCGGCGACCTCGTGGTTCGACCTCGCGGCGACGGCGTTCACGATCTTCGTCGGGTCGGTCTCGTTCGCGGGCTCGATCATCACCTTCGCCAAGCTCCAGGAGCTGATGACCTCGGCCCCGGTCATCTTCCCGGGCCTGCCGATCGCCTTCGGTCTCTCGCTGATCGCCGGCGTCGGACTGGCGACAGAGCTGGTCATCGACCCGGCGCAGTGGGTCGGCATCGTGCTGGGCCTGGTCGGACTCGTCTTCGGCGTGCTGCTGGTGCTGCCGGTCGGCGGCGCCGACGTACCGATCGTGATCTCGCTGCTGAACGCCTTCACCGGTCTGACGGTGGCCGCGGGCGGCTACGTGCTCTCCAACGTCGTACTGCTGGTGGCCGGCACGCTCGTCGGCGCCTCCGGTACCTTCCTGACGCTCCTCATGGCCAAGGCGATGGGCCGGTCGGTGGCCAACATCCTCTTCGGCGCGCTGAAGGGCGGCTCGACCCTGGGCGCCGGCACCGCCTCTGACCGGCCGGTGAAGTCGGCCGGCGCGGAGGACGTGGCGATCATGCTCGCCTACGCCGATCGCGTGATCATCGTGCCCGGCTACGGGCTCGCGGTCGCCCAGGCGCAGCACAGCCTGCGTGAGCTCGTCGACGTGCTCATCGAGCGCGGCACCGAGGTCGACTACGCCATCCACCCCGTCGCCGGCCGGATGCCCGGACACATGAACGTGCTGCTCGCCGAGGCCCAGGTGCCCTACGAGCAGCTCAAGGAGATGGACGACATCAACGGCGAGTTCAAGGACGCCGACGTCGTCCTCGTCGTGGGCGCCAACGACGTCGTCAACCCGGCGGCCAAGACCACGCCGGGCGCGCCGATCTACGGCATGCCGATCCTCAACGCCGACGAGGCGAAGCAGGTCATCTTCATGAAGCGCTCCATGCGCCCGGGCTTCGCCGGCATCGAGAACGAGCTGCTCTTCGAGGAGAACACCACGCTGTTCTTCGGCGACGCCAAGGACTCCATGGGCAAGCTCCTCAACGCGGTCAAGGCCCTCTAAGGCGAAGGGTTGAGTGCTGAAGTGGTCGCCATGGCGCCCACCTGAGCACTCGACCCTGATCCTGTGGATTGTCGGTCGCGCCCGATGGCGTCCGCGAGCCACACTTCGCCGCGTGGGTACGACGTGGCAACAGGTTGCGCGGCGAAGCAGGGGATGCTGGCGATCAGCCAGCTCCACGCGTGCGGCGTGACCCGCTCGACGATGCGCCACAGGCTCGCGTCCGACCGGTGGGCTCGACGCAGCGAGTCGGTGCTCAGCGACGATGACCGGCGAGCTCACCGGGATCCAGCGGATGTGGGTGGCGGTGCTCCATGCATCGCCGGAACTCTGCGCTGGTCGGAGGGCTGACCGCGGCGAAGCTCCACGGCATGCGAACTGGGATCGCGAAGACGTGACGATCCTCGTTCCCGACGACTGGTCGTTCGAGGACGATCCCCGGCGTCACGTTCTTCCGGACCCGACGACCACTTGCCGACATGCGCACGACGCGACTCGTGGCATCGCCGGGCTTGCCGGTGTGCCGCGTCGAGCCGGCGATCCTGCTGTTCGCGGGATATGAGCGCAAGTCGCGGACCGCGCAAGGCGCGTTGCCGCCGCCGTGCAGCAACGAGTCACGGATCCCGAACGCTTGCGTCGATGGCTGTGCCGACTACGCCCCCTCCGCCGGGCGGCTCTGTTCCGCAGGATCCTGCTCGACATCGAGGGCGGCGCACAGTCTCTGGCGGAGATCGACGTTCGCCGCATGTGTCGGCGCTGCAATCTCCGTCCACCGGATCGTCAACGCCCGCGACGCGACCGCGAGGGGCGGCTGAGGTTCACCGACTGCGAGTGGCGTCTTGCCGACGGTCGGACCGTCGTACTCGAGGTCGAGGGCGGGTTCCACGTCGACGTCGAACACTTCAACGACGACATGAGGCGGCAGCGCAAGCTGACAACGTCGAACCGGATCGTGGTCAGGTGCGGTGCCCTGGAGCTCCGAGACGACCCGGAGTCCGTCGGGGAGGACCTCAGGGCACTCGGCGTAGAGGAGTTGAGTGCCTGAGTGGTCGCCAGGGCCGCCACCTGAGCACTCAACCCGGTCTATTCGGCCAGCCCGTAGAGCCGGTCGCCCGCGTCGCCCAGCCCCGGGACGATGTAGCCCTTGTCGTTGAGGCGCTCGTCGAGCGCGGCGGTGACGACGGTGACCGGTACGTCGAGGCCGGCGAGCCCCTGCTCGAGGTTGTTCACGCCCTCGGGCGCGACCAGGAGGCACACGGCGGTGATGTGGTCGGCGCCGCGGTCGGTCAGGAAGCGGATGGCAGCGGCGAGGGTGCCGCCGGTGGCGAGCATCGGATCGAGCACGTAGCACTGCCGCCCGGACAGGTCCGCCGGCAGCCGTTCGGCGTACGTCGAGGCCTGCAGCGTCTCCTCGTTGCGCACCATCCCGAGGAAGCCGACCTCGGCCGTGGGCATCAGCCGCATCATCCCCTCGAGCATGCCGAGCCCGGCGCGCAGGATGGGCACGACCAGCGGACGAGGGCGGCTCAGGTTCCAGCCCTCGGCCTCGGCGACGGGGGTGGTGATGGTGACCTGCTCGGCCCGGACGTCGCGGGTGGCCTCGTAGGCGAGCAGCGTGACCAGCTCCTCGGTCAGCCGGCGGAACTCCGGTGAGGCCGTCCGCTCGTCCCGCAGCGTGGTGAGCTTGTGGGCGACGAGTGGGTGGTCGACGACGAGCAGGCGCATGGCGCTTACGTTAACGGCGAGCGCAACCCTGTGGTTCGAGACGCGTTGTTCTGCAACGATCTGCATGGAGTGACCAGAGACGGCACGGCGAGAGGTGGTGTGCGATGTCCGAGATCACCGATGCCGAGGTCGGCGACGTCGACCTGGCCGTCGTCGCCTACCGCGACGAGGGCGCCTGGAGCGTCGCCGAGCTCCCGGACCGGTCGCTGGACTCGGTGGACGCCATCGCTCGCGAGCTGCGCCGCTACCCGGGCGACAACGGCGCGCTGGCGCTGATCTCGGTGGCGGAGGACTTCGTGCTGCTGGTGCGCGCCCAGGGCTCGAGCGTGCGCGTGCTCCTCTCCGACGCCACCGCGGCCACCGACTGGACGCTCGCGCGCTCCGCGGTCGACCACATCGGCGTGCACATCGACGACGAGGACGACCAGGCGCCGGCCGGGGACCTCGCGATCGTCGCCGACATGGGGATGTCCGCACAGGACATGGGCGCGCTGCTGGACGACTTCGACCTCTACCCGGAGGAGATCCTCAGCGACGTGGCCGACAGCGTCGGCTTCGGCGACAAGTTCGACGCACTCGCCGGCCTCGAGGAGTGAGCGACTGGAACCCGCCGATGCGCGAGGCGCTCGACCTGGCCCGCGCGTCGTCGGACTGGCACGACGTCCCCATCGGAGCGGTCGTCGTGTCGGCCTCCGGTGAGGTGGTCGGCAGGGGCAGCAACGTCCGCGAGCGCGACGGCGACCCGACCGGCCACGCCGAGATCGTCGCGCTCCGCGAGGCCGCCGCCGCTGTGGGCGAGTGGCGGCTGGCCGGCTGCACCCTCGTGGTGACCCTCGAGCCCTGCACGATGTGCGCCGGCGCCCTGGTGCTGGCGCGGGTCGACCGGCTCGTCTTCGGGGCGTACGACGAGAAGGCCGGTGCCGTCGGTTCCCTCTGGGACGTCGTACGCGATCGACGGCTGAACCACCGCCCCGAGGTGATCGGCGGCGTGCTGGCCGAGGAGTCGACGGCGTTGCTGGAAGATTTCTTCGCCACCCACCGATCCTGAGCGACGTGCTTTGCTGGGCCATGCGCGTGCGCGTCGAACACCTCGACGAGGCGTTGGGGATCGACGTCCCCGAGCCCCGGCTCTCCTGGCAGCTGCCGCCCGGTGCGACGCGTCAGTCGGCCTACGAGCTGGCGGTCGACGGCGTCGCGTGTGGCCGGGTCGCCTCCGACCAGAACGTGCTCGTCCCGTGGCCCACGGCGCCGTTGGAGTCGCGCGACAGGCGAGCGGTCAGCGTGCGGGTCTGGACGGAAGCCGGCGAGAGCCTGTGGTCCGACGAGACGGTCGTCGAGGCCGGGCTGCTGCACGCCTTCGGACTGGTCGGCGATCTGGGTTCAGCCGACCGAGGACGAGATCCGCCCCGCCGGCGCCCGGCCGGCCCACCTCCTGCGTGGCGTCGTCGACATCGAGAAGCCGGTGGCCCTCGCCCGCCTCCACGCCACCGCTCACGGGATCTACCAGCTGAGCCTGAACGGCCGGGGCGTGGGTGACGTCGAGCTCGCACCCGGCTTCACGGAGTACGGCGCCCGCACCCAGGTGCAGACCTACGACGTCACCGACCAGGTGGTGCACGGGAGCAACGTGCTGGGTGTCGTTCTGGCCGACGGGTGGTACCGCGGCCAGGTCGGCATGCTCCGCTCCTCCGAGCAGTTCGGGGACCGCACCGCGTTCCTGGCGCAGCTCGTGGTCGAGCACCCCGACGGTTCCATCACGGTGACGGGCACCGACGAGTCCTGGCGCAGCTCGGTCTCACACGTGCGCGCGGCCGACCTGATCGAGGGCCAGGTGGAGGACCGTCGGCTCGCCGAGCAGTTCTGGGACCCGGTGGTCCCGCGGACCTCCGGCGGCGCGCTGGTCGCCTCCCCGGCTCCGCCCATGCGTGGCGTCGAGGAGCTGCGACCGGTCTCGGTGTCCCGGGTCAACGGGCACCACGTGTTCGACCTCGGCCAGAACATCAACGGCTGGGTGCGGCTCACTGACCTCGGGCCCTCCGGCACGACGCTCACGCTGACGCACGGCGAGGCGCTCGGTCCGGACGGCGACGTGACGATGGAGCACCTGCGGCCCGCCGACATCCCGTTCATCGAGCGCGAGCTGACGGCTGGTCAGGTCGACCGCGTCACCTCGGCGGGTGCCGCCGGCGACGTCTTCGAGCCGCGGCTCACCACGCACGGCTTCCGCTACGTCCGGGTCGAGGGGCATCCCGGTGACCTGAGCGAGGACGACCTGACCGGGATCGTGGTGCACACCGACCTGCGTCGTACGGGCTGGTTCGAGTGCAGCGACGACCGCGTCAACGCGCTGCACGACGCAGCGGTCTGGAGCTTCCGGGGCAACGCCTGCGACATCCCGACCGACTGCCCGACCCGCGAGCGGGCCGGCTGGACCGGCGACTGGCAGCTGTTCGTCCCCACCGCGACCTTCCTGTACGACGTCGCGGGCTTCTCGACCAAGTGGCTGCGCGACCTGTCCGTTGGGCAGTGGGACAACGGCATCGTCGGCAACATGGCGCCGATGCCGCCCGCCGAGAAGGTCGGCATGCTCGAGCACGTCAACGGCTCCGCGGGATGGGGCGACGCAGCGGTGCTGGTGCCGTGGGAGATCTACCTCGAGCACGGCGACCTGCGCCTGCTGGAGGAGCAGTGGCCCTCGATGGTGGCCTGGCTCGACTTCGTGGAGCGCACGGCGCGGGAGCAGCGGCACCCGTCACGGGTGGAGGCGCGGCCGGAGCCGGCGGCGCACGAGCAGTACCTCTGGGACGCCGGCTTCCACTGGGGCGAGTGGCTGGTGCCGGGGGAGGACCTCTCGGACTTCGGGGCGTTCAGCGCCGCCGACAAGAGCGACGTGGCGACGGCGTTCTTCGCTCGCTCGACGGCCGTCGCCTCGGAGGTGGCGCTGTTGCTCGGGCGCGAGCAGGAGGCGGAGCGGTACGCAGCAGCTCAGCGCCGCCGTCACCGATGCCTGGCGCACCGAGTTCATCGACGACGACGGCCGGCTGCGTCCGCCGACGCAGGCCAACCTGGTGCGGGCGCTCGCGTTCGGGCTGGTGCCGGACGACCTTCGCGCGGCCACGGTGGCGGCGCTGGCCACCCTGGTGCGCGAGAACGACACTCACCTGGCGACCGGATTCCTGGCGACGCCGGACCTGCTCCCGGTGCTCAGCGACGGTGGCCACCTCGACCTCGCCTACGAGCTGCTCTTCCAGGACTCGCCCCCGTCGTGGATGACGATGATCGACCGAGGTGCGACCACGGTGTGGGAGCGCTGGGAGGGCATCGACGACGACGGCGTGCCGCACGAGTCGCTGAACCACTACTCCAAGGGCGCGGTGGTGAGCTTCCTGCACCGGCACCTCGTCGGCCTGCGCCGTACCAGCCCGACGTGGCGGACCTTCCGCGTCGAGCCGCGCCCGGGCGGCGGCATCACCTGGGCCAGGGCCGAGCACGACTCACCCCACGGCAGGGTCGCGGCCTCGTGGCGACTCGGTGACGACGGCTTCGAGCTCGAGGTGACGGTCCCGCCAGGGTGCGAGGCAACAGTGGTGATGCCGTCCGGCGCCATCCACCCCGCAGGTCCGGGATCCCACCGCTGGAGTGAATGACCTCAGGCGTGGCAGAGGATCGGGCCGCCGTGGAACTCGACCATGTCGGGCCACACCGACGGCACCGTGATCTTCGTGTCGACCGGGTTGCCGGCCAGCTCGGAGTAGGCGCGGTGCAGGTTGCCGACGAAGCGCTCGGTCTCGGCCCAGTCGCTGAACCGGTGGTCGCGGTTGCGCACCGCCGCCTCGAGCGGGGTGAGGCCGGCGGCGTGGGACTCGGCCGCGACGTGCTCGACGTAGGCGAGGTAGTCGTCCATGTCGGCGAGCAGCCGCGGCACGTCCTCGTCGCGGCACACGGGGCCGTGGCCCGGGGCGAGCACGGCGGGAGCCAGGCCCTGCATCAGCGCGATGGCGCGGCGAAAGCCTGCGATCGAGCCCTCGAGCACGAACGGCTGGCCGCCGTTGAAGGCAAGGTCGCCGCTGAACAGCACCTGCTGCTCCGGCAGCCAGACGAGCACGTCGTTCGTGGTGTGCGCCGGGCCGCCGACGTGGAGCAGCTCGACCGGGAGCTCCTCGAGGTGCAGCGTCATCCGGTCGGCGAACGTCAGGTCCGGCGGCCGCAGCACCAGGTCGCCGTAGTCGGGAGCGGTGATCACCTTCGTCGCCTCGAGCCCGGCCGCCAGCACCTCATCGCGGCAGCGGTCGTGCCCGATCACCACGGTCTCCTCCGGCACGAACCCGTTGCCGTAGGTGTGGTCGGGGTGGTGGTGGGTGTTGACCAGTGCGCGGGGGGCGCCCGTCGACACCTTCGCGACCTCGGCAAGCACCGCGCGGTTGCGTCGCTCGGTCGAGGTCGTGTCGACCATGACCGCGTTGCCGCGCCCGTCGGTCACCACACCGCAGTTGTTGACCATCCAGCCGCCGTCGGGCTGGACGTAGGCGTAGACGCCGCCGACCAGCTCGTCGACGTACGGCGCTCCGTCGTCCCAGGACATGGCCCCAGTCAGCCCTACGCGCGGTGCCGCCACAAGGGAAGCGGGCATCACCAGTGTCGATTGGAGGCATGACCACGCGCGCGTTCCGTGCTGGTCTGCCCGCTGCTTGACTCTCGTGGTGAGCAGCCAGCCGACCGCCGACGTGGATGGCGTGGCCGGCACGCCTGCTGCGGGTGGCTCGCCGATCGGGGTGCCGCTGCTCCTCACCCTGGCGCTGTTGGCGGCCTTCGCCCCGATCGCCACGGACCTCTACCTCCCCGGCTTCCCCGCCATGGGCCGCGACCTCGGCGCCGACGCGACTGGCGTCCAGCTCACGCTCACTGCGTTCCTCGTCGGCCTCGCGGTCGGTCAGCTGGTGATGGGACCGCTCTCCGACCGGTTCGGCCGGCGGCCGCCCCTGATCGCCAGCGCTGCGGTGTGCGTCGTGGCCGGCGTCGTCTCGGCCCTCGCACCCACGCTGACCGTCCTGGTGGCCGCCCGCCTGGTGCAGGGATTCGCCGGCGCCGGCGGCATGGTGATCGGTCGTGCCGTGATCTCCGACATGGTCACCGGCCGCGCCGCCGCGCGTGCCTTCACGCTGATGCTGACCGTCGGCGGGGTGGCGCCCGTGCTCGCCCCATTCGTGGGCGGGCTGCTGTCGGCCCCGATCGGCTGGCGCGGCATGCTCTGGACCGTCACCGGGCTGTGCGCGCTCATGCTGGTGGCCGTCCTGGTCAACCTCCCCGAGACGCACAGCGTGCACACCCGGGCCCCGATCCCTTACCGCCGGGCCGTGGGCAAGGTGCTCGGCTCGCGCGGGTACCGCGGCCACGCTGCCGTGTTCGCCCTCTCGTTCGCGGTGATGATGAGCTACATCTCCGCCTCGCCCTTCGTCTACCAGGGCGTGATCGGCCTCGGCGAGGTCGCCTACGGCCTGGCGTTCGGCGTCAACGCCGCCGGTCTCATCACGGCCGGCGCCGTCGCCAGCAGGGTGGTCGAGCGCACCGACCCGCGCAACGTGGTCGCGGCCTCGCTGGCACTGCAGGTGACCGCCACGTTGTCGCTGGTGGTGCTCGTGGTCTTCGGCGCTCCCGCCTGGACCTACGCCGTCGCCATCTTCTTCGCCGTGCTCAGCATGGGCGGCATCATGGGCAGCACCGCGGCCCTGGCCATGGGCCACGTCCGCGAGGTCGCGGGCACCGGCAGCGCCATCCTCGGCTTCTCCCAGTTCGGCCTCGGTGCGCTCGTCTCACCGCTCGTGGGCCTCGGCGGCGAGGAGTCGGCTCTGGTGCCGGCTCTGGTGATGGCCAGCGCCTCGCTCCTGGCGGGTGCGGCGAACCTGCTCTCTCGTCGCTAGGCGCCCTCGAGCGCGGCCTCGACGTCCACCGCGACGTCGTACAGCAGACGGCGCAGCCACACGCCGGCGGGATCGTCCGCGCGGCGCGGGTGCCAGTGGGCAGCCTCGGTGATCTGTACGGCGTCCAGCGGCGTGCGGGCGATCGCGAGGTCGAGCATGTCGAGGCAGCGCCGGGCCAGCCGGGCGGGCACGAAGGCACACATGTCGGTGCCCGCGACGGCGAATGGGAGCGTCAGCAGGCTCGTCACCTGCACCAGGACGGCGCGGTCGGCGATCCCCTTCTCCTCGGCCTCGATCTCGAGCGGGCGCTTGTGCTCGCCGGCGGAGAGGAACTCGGCGACGGCGTGCGACATCTCGCGCAGCGCGTCCATGGACAGCTCGCCGTCGTGGAGCCACGGGTTGGTGCGCGACACCAGGCAGACCAGCTCGTCGGTGAAGACCGGCTGCGTCCGGCCGGGGAAGTCGAACCCGAGCGGCGCGATGATCAGGTCGCGCCGCATCAGCTGGGTCTCGAACTCCTCCCACGACGGCGGCGTGCTCTCGAACGACACCGAGCAGCCCGGTGCCTGCTCGTTCAGCAGCCGGATCAGCGGCTCGGCGAGCACCGTCATGGCGTACTCCGACATGCTGACGTCGAACCGCTTGATGCTGGAGGCCGGGTCGAACTCGCGCGCGTTGCCCAGCAGTGCCTCCGCTGCCTCCACGGCCTCGGCCACCTGGGGGCGCAGCTGCTCCGCGAGCGGCGACAGCTCGAAGCCACGCCCGCTGCGCACGAGCAGCTCGTCACCGAAGTGCTTGCGCAGCCGTGCCAGCGCACCGCTCATCGCGGGCTGGCTCATCGTCATCCGGGTGCCCGCGTGGGTGAGGTTGCGCTCCTCCAGGAGCGCGTGCAGCGCGAGGAGCAGGTTGGCGTCGACCTGGCGCAGGGCGTCGGTCACGAACACCTCCTCGCTGGACCGGCTGCCCGGCATCGTATGACGACCGTCACAGGGCTGCGACACTGTGCGGGTCGTCCCTGAGCAGGAAGGAGCGCCATGGCCCTCGGTGGTGCTGACCTGAACCTGCTGCTGCCGCTCAAGGTGCTGCTCGAGGAGGGCAACGTCACCCGTGCCGGCCAGCGGTTGTCGCTGAGCCAGCCGGCCATGAGCGCCGCCCTGGCCCGACTCAGGCGCCGCTTCGACGACGAGCTGCTGACCCGCAACGGCCGCGACTACGACCTCACGCCGTTCGCGGCCGAGCTGCTGCCGGAGGTGCAGCACGCGCTTCGACTGATGAGCAAGGCGATGCGTGTCGAGGAGGGCTTCGACCCGGCCACGAGCGAGCGCAGCTTCCGGCTGACGATGAGCGACTACGCGATCTCCGTCGTGCACGACCTGCTGTTCGCCCGGATCAGCGAGCTCGCGCCCGGCGTACACCTGCGCATCGACCACCTCGGCCCTGACGTGCGCACCAACGACCACGTGCTGCTGGAGTACGACGCCCTGGTGGCCCCGCTCGGCTTCGGATTCCCGGGCGACTCGCGGCCGATGTGGCGCGACCGGATGGTCTGCCTCGTCGACCGCCGGTTCCACGACCTGTCGGAGGGTCTGGACCTCGACGACCTGGCCCGGCTGCCGCACGCCCAGGCCACGTTCGGGACGGGCATCCTGACGCCCGTCGACCGGGTCTTCGGCGAGCTCGACATCCGTCGCCACATCCAGGTCAGCGTCTCGGGGTGGCTGCCGCTCCCCTTCGTGATCGAGGGCACCGAGATCGTCGGCGTCGTGCCCGAGCGGCTGGCCAGGCTGCACACCTCGGCCGACGGCCCGCTCGTCCAGGTGGAGCCGCCCTTCGGCGAGGTGCCGCTCGCGGAGGGCTACTGGTTCGCCCACGACCGGCTGGCCGACCCCGCCTCCGAGTGGCTGTTCGCGCGCCTCGACGAGGTCGCGGCCTCGCTCAACTGATCGAGGGCCCTTCGAGACGGTCGCTGCGCGACCTCCTCAGGGACCCGTTGGGCCTTCGCTACCAGGAGTTGGTGTTGGTGGCGCCGTCGGGGCCGGCGAGGTAGCCGACGAAGAGGCTGTCGGGGTCGCGCTCCTGGCGGATCTGTTGCAACCGGGCCCAGTTGTCGTCGGACATGAACTTCACCTGCCGGGTGCTGAGGTCGCTGTCGCCGAGGTACTGGCCGACCGTGACAGGCTGGAGGTCGGCCATCGCCTCGCGCAGCCACGCCCGGTGCCGCTCGTCCTCGGCCTCGTCCTCCCACAGCACGTACGACGCCAGGTAGATCTCGGACTGCATCGAGAACGCCATGTCCGGCAGCGCGCGGAGGGGCGCCATGCTGAACCAGATGGTGAACGCCTTGTCGTTCGGCAAGGTCGTGTAGGCGCGGCGCATGGCCGGCACCACGTCTGCAGCCGGCCCGGTCAGCCAGGCGTTGTCGACGGCCCAGCGGTGCCCTTCAGGGTTGTCGGCGATCTGGCGCGTGCGCTGCTCCGCCAGCGTCGTGGGCACGGCGTCGAGGGAGAGCAGAGCCCGGTCCAGCGCCGGGCTGTCGCGGAACGGTGCCAGCGCCAGGTCGGCCTGCGCCTCGTCGTCGACCAGGGCCAGCGCGGTGACGAGCAGCACCGGACGTGAGGAGAGGTCAGGGTCGGTCTTGGTGAGCGCGACGATCTCGACGGTGTCGGCCACCGTGTGGTGCAGGTCGTGCAGCCAGGTCATCACCTCGTCGAAGTCCTCGAGCGCGTAGGCCTGCACCGTCTGGGCGAAGTGTCGAGGGGCCGGCAGGGTGCGCAGGTGGAACTGAGTCACCACGCCGAAGAACCCCGGGCCGGCGCCCCGGGCCGCCCAGTAGAGGTCGCTGTGCTGCTCGCTGTCGGCCCGCACCGGCTGGCCGTCGGCGGTGACCACGTCGATCGCCTCGACGTACTCCGCAGCCCAGCCCCACCCGCGCGCGTTCCAGCCCTGGCCACCCTGGAGCAGGAAGCCGCCCACGCCGACGGTCGGGCAGTGCCCTCCCGGGAAGAAGCGGCCGAGCGAGTCGAGGTACGGCGCCAGCTCGGTCCCGCCCTTGACGGCCGGCGAGACGGAGACGACCTGCGTCGCCTCGTCGTAGGACATCTCCTGGAGCGCTCCGAGGTCGATGACGAGCGCCTCGTCGCGCACCGACCACTGGGCCCAGCTGTGGCCACCGGAGCGCACGGCGACCTGCCAGCCGCGCTCGCGCGCCAGCCGAACGCCCTGGACGACGTCCTGCTCGGTCCTGGCGCGCAGCACCGCTGCGGGCTGGCGGTCGGTGAGCCGTCGGTTGAAGATCCGCTCGATCCGGGCGTCCTCGAAGCCCTTGTCCCTGCGGAGGAAGAGCTCACCGGTGAAGACGTCGTGGTCGGCGACCATCAGGCCGGGTCGCACAGCGCGTGATACGTCTGTCCCATCACGCGACCCGGGTCGGCGCCCGGGGTGTCCGGAGCGATCTCCCACTCGGCGAGCTGGAGGCTGTTGTCGAGCACCATCTTCACGCGGGGGAAGCGTCGGTCCATGAAGCGCTTCAGGGCCTGCGTCGATGTCCCGATTGCCAGCGGAGCCGGAGGTGAGCTCCTCGGCCAGGACGACGCCGTCCTCGGCGCACATGGCGGCCCCCTGCGCGATCAGCGGGGGACAGGCGTGGGCGGCGTCGCCGATGACGATCGCACGGCCGCGGTACCACGGCTGCTCGACGAGGATGGCCTCGATGTACTGGTAGTTGACGACCGCGTCGTCGGCGATGCTGTCACGCACCTCGCCCCACGTGCCGCCGTAGCCCTGGCCGTGCTCCTTCATGACGGCACCGTTGGGGTGCTCGCCGACGTAGGACCGGTCGAGCAGGCCCTCGAGCAGGAAGGCGTAGCAGAGGTCGTCGGAGATCGGGGTGTAGCCGGCCTTGTACTTCGGGCCGCCGTAGTAGATCTCCGAACAGTCCATCTGCTCGGGCCGCTTGGCCAAGACGCGCCAGATGCCCATGCCCACGTCATGGGGCTGGGTCTCGATGCCGATCATCGAGCGGGTCCTGGACCGGATGCCGTCGGCGCCGACCAGGAGATCGAAGGTCTCGTCGGTGCCGTCAGAAAGGGTGGCAGTCACGGAGTCGCCGTGGTCGGCGATCGCGGTGACCGTGGTTCCGAGGCGTACGTCGACCCCCGCGGCCAGCACGGCCTCGGACAGGACATCGGCCACGTCGGCGCGAACGGCGCCCATGGTGCCGGGCACGTCGGGGCCACCCATCGGGGGAGTCGGGATCTCCATGATCACGTGGCCGTCGGCGGTGCGCATCCGCAGGTTGTTGAACGGGAACCCGCGCTCAGCGAGCTTGTCGTAGACGCCGACCTGGTTGAACGCCTTGAGCGCGTTGCCCTGGATGGTGATCCCGTGACCGACACCGGTCCACTCCTTGCGGATCTCGAGCAGCACGACGTCTACGCCCTTCTGCGCCAGCGCGAGGGAGAGCACGCTGCCGGTGATGCCGCCACCGACGACGAGGACGCGGGTCTGCGGTACTGACATGGGATCTCCTAGGCGAGAGCGGGTTCGGAGGGGACGGAGCGGGAGGTCGAGACGACGTCCGCGATCAACGCGTAGGCCTCCTCGAGCGGGCCGAGGTCGGCCGGCAGGTTGAGGAAGCCGTGCAGCATGCCGCGCACGGTCACCTGCCGGACATCGACCCCGGCCGCTGCGAGCGCGGCGGTGAAGGCCTGTCCGGATGCGCGCAGGTCGTCGTACTCCGCGTTGAGCAGCACGGTGGGGCACAACCCGGCGAGGTCTGCGAGAGCCGGCATGGCGTAGCCCTCGGGCGTGACGTCGGGGCCGCCTAGGTAGTTGGCGGTCACCCCGGCGATGGACTGCGGCCGGAAGCGCAGCAGCTCGGGGACCGCGGTCATCAGCTCGTCCAGGCCGGCCGGCGCTGGTGGCAGGTGGGGGTGCACCATCGCGTAGCCGAGGATCAGGGAGGCCGGCGACCAGCCGTCCTCGTCGCGCAGTCGCAGCGTCGCTCCGGCGGCCAGGCAAGCGCCCGCGCTGGCCCCGCCCACCGAGATCCGGTCCCGGTCCACCCCGAGCTCGTCGGCGTGGTCGCGCACCCAGCGGACGACGGCGACGCAGTCGTCGAGGGGGACGGGGTAGGTCACTCCACCCACGGCGAGCCGGTAGTCGACGCTCACCACGACCGCCCCCACGCGAGCGCAGACCTCGCGGCTGGGTCGCTCGGCCTCCGGCATGTCGAGGTCACCGGCCATGAAGGCGCCGCCGTGGAGCCAGACCAGGGCCGGACGAGCGGTGGCTCCGTCCCCCGGCGCGTAGACGCGCACCGGCACCGGCCCGTGCGGACCGGGCAGCGCGTCGTCGCGCGTCGGCACCTGCGGCGGAGCGGTGGCCTCCCGGTACTGCATGTACGCGTGGAAGCGCTCCTCGTTGGCCGGGTCGCCGAAGACCTGCTCGATCGAGTCGATGCCCTCGAGCAGCGGGAAGCGCGCGGCGACTGTCGGGTGGATCACACTCGTACTCGACCATGCCTCGCGCGGGCGCGGAAGGCACGGCCTCGGCATGACAGGCATCACACGCCGACATACCTCTCGCCCCTAGCCTCGGTGTCATGGACGTCGCGTGGGTCGCTGCCATGATCTCGCCGGCAGCGGAGCTCGACGCAGCGCCGCTGCTCCGTGCCGACGTGGTGCTCGACGAGGGACATGGAGCGGTGCGGTTGGCCGTGCTGCACGCCAGCAGCCTCGGCGTCTTCGAGGCCTTCCTCGATGGCCGTCCGGTCGGCGACGATGTGCTCAGTCCCGGCTGGAGCGCCTACGAGTGGCGGCTGCGCTACCGCTCCTACGACGTGACGCACCTGCTGCGTCCGACCACCTCGCTCTGCGTCGCCCTGGGCAACGGCTGGTGGCGCGGTCAGCTCGGCTTCACCGGCGCCCGGGAGGTCTACGGCGACCGGCTCGGTCTGCTGGTCCAGCTCGAGATCGACTTCGAGGACGGCCACCGGCAGGTCGTCGTCACCGACGCCGGCTGGACCGCGTGCGCCTCCGACGTGCTGGAGGACGACCTGTACGACGGCCAGACCGTCGACGCCCGGCGGCGCGACCCTGCCTGGTTCCGACCAGGCCCGGTGGCGGGCTCGGTCCCGGTCGAGACGCTCGAGTTCGACACCGCCCGGCTGATGCCCTACCTGGGCCCGCCGGTGCGCCGGCAGGAGACGGTGCGTCCGGTCGAGGTGCTCACCTCCCCGTCGGGGCGGACGCTGGTCGACTTCGGCCAGAACCTCGTGGGCTGGCTGCGGTTCACGGTGCGGGGACCGGAGCGGTCGGAGATCGTCGTACGTCACGCGGAGGTGCTCGAGGACGGCGAGCTCGGTGTCCGCCCGCTGCGCCTGGCGCGGGCCACCGACCGCTTCGTGCTCAGCGGCGAGGACGACCTCTTCGAGCCCACCATGACCTTCCACGGCTTCCGCTTCGCCGAGGTGAGCGGCTGGCCGGGCAAGCTGACTCCCGCGTCGATGGAGGCGGTCGTGGTGCACTCCGACCTGCGCAGGACCGGTCACTTCGCGTGCTCCGAGCCGCTGCTGGACCAGCTGCACCACAACGTGGTGTGGAGCGCGAGGGGCAACATGCTCGACCTGCCCACCGACTGCCCACAGCGCAACGAACGCCTCGGCTGGACCGGCGACCTCGCGGTCTTCGCACCCACCGCCGCCTTCCTCTTCGACGTCGAGGGCTTCCTGTCCGACTGGCTGGTCGACCTCGACCTCGAGCAGCGACAGCGCGACGGCATGGTGCCGTTCGTCGTGCCCGACTGCCTGAAGTACCTGCCACCTCCGGACGTGGACCTCCCCGAGCCCGACACCACCGCGATCTGGAGCGACGCCGCGGTCTGGGTGCCGTGGGCCCTCTACGAGGCGTACGGCGATCAGGCCGTGCTGGAGCGGCAGTACGCGTCGATGACCTCGCATGTGCGCCGGGTGGCGGGGATGCTCTCCCCGGAGGGGCTGTGGGAGGGCGGCTTCCAGTTCGGCGACTGGCTCGATCCCGACGCCGACCCCGACGAGCCGTGGCACGCGAAGGCGGACTCGGCCGTGGTCGCGACCGCGTGCGCGTTCAGGTCGGCCGACCTGATGGCGCGGACCGCCACCCTGCTCGGCCGGGCCGACGACGCCGCCGAGTTCGGCGGCACTGGCCGCGCACGTCGAGGCGGGCCTTCGGCGACGCACTACGTCGGCGCCGAGGGCCGCATCGAGAGCGACTGTGCGACCGTCTGCGCGCTGGCCATCGTGTTCGGGCTGCTCGACGCCGCTGACGAGCAGGCCGTCGGCGACCGCCTGGCCGAGCTCGTGGCCGCCAACGGCTACCGCGTCTCGACCGGGTTCGCCGGGACGCCGTACGTCACGGACGCGCTGACGCGGACCGGGCACCTCGACGAGGCGTACCGCTGCCTGCTGGAGACGCAGTGCCCGAGCTGGCTGTACTCGGTGACGATGGGGGCCACGACCATCTGGGAGCGGTGGGACTCGATGCTGCCGGACGGCGTCGATCAACCCCGGTGAGATGACGAGCTTCAACCACTACGCCCTGGGCGCCGTGGCCGACTGGATGCATCGCACCATCGGCGGGATCACGCCGCTCGAGCCCGGCTACGGTCGCGTGCTGGTCGCACCCCGTCCCGGTGGGGGGCTCACCTGGGCAGACACCAGCCTGGAGACGCGCCACGGCGTCGTCCACGTCGCGTGGCGGGTCGAGGACCAGGCCCTCCACGTCGAGGTCGAGCTGCCCGAGGGCGTCACTGGCGTGCTCTCGCTCGACGGCGAGCCGGGCGTGCCGCTGGACGCCGGCCTCACACGAACTGAGAGGCCCGCGCGCCGGTGATCCAGCCGACGAGCTGGTCGTTGTCGGTGTCCGTCGTGTGGACGTCGGCGACCTTGCGGCCCACGGTTGAGCACGACGAGGCGGTCTGCAGACCTCGTCGCCAGAGCGGCAGGTTGTGCGTGACCAGCACGATGGCGATGCCCTGGCCGGCCATCCGGCGGATCAGCGCCTCGACCTGCTTGGTCTGCTCGTAGCCGAGCGCGGCGGTCGGCTCGTCGAGCAGCAGCACGCCGTTGCGTCTCGCCGGAGACCCGGGTCGCGCTGCGCGCGAGCGCGACGACCTGGCGCTGTCCGCCGGAGAGCATCTCGACCGGTCGGCGTCATCGCGGCCGTGCGGACGCCGAGCTGGTCGAGCTCGGCCTCGGAGCGCTTGCGCTGCGCCTTGCGGTCGACGAAGCCGAGCCAGCCGAGCGGTCCCTTGCGCAGGATCTCGCGGCCGATGTTGAGGTTGGTGGCGATGTCCAGGGCGTCGACGAGCGCGAGGTCCTGGTAGACCATCTGGATGCCGGCCTGGGCGGCGTCGCTCGGCGCGTGGAAGTCGACCTCCTCGCCGTGCACCCGGATGAGTGCCGTGCTCGGGCGGTGCGCGCCGGACATGATCTTCAGCAGCGTCGACTTGCCGGCGCCGTTGTCACCGAGCAGCCCGACGACCTCGCCGGGCATCGACCTGGAAGTCGATCTGGTTCGAGCGCCCGGACGAAGCCGTAGTGCATGTCGATCCCGCGAGCTCGCAGCGCGGGAGTCGTGTCGGCTCATGGCCGTCATCGCTCGTTCCCGTGTGGACGGACGCCTGGCCGTCGCGACCAGGCGGTTGGAGACGCTGCGTCGAGACCCACTTCTCGAGGCCGAGCGAGGCGAGCAGGAGCGACACCGGTGACGACGGTGGCCCAGTAGGGCTGCACGCCCTTGATGGTCAGGCCGTTGGAGATGGTGGCCAGGATCAGCGCGCCGACCAGGACGCGCGGCAGGCTGCCGCGACCACCGGTCAGCGACACGCCGGCCAGGGCGACGGCGGTCAGCGCGGTGAAGATGATCGGCCGGGCTGGCCGCGGGGTTGGCCTCGGTCACGACGGCCGTCGAGACGAGCCCACCGAGGGCGGCGCACAAGCCGCTGATGACGAAGCCGAGCACCCGGTAGCGGTCGCTGTGGATGCCCGGACCGTCGTACGGCCTCGGCGTTGCCGCCGACCGCCATCAGCCGGATGCCGTCGCGGGTCCGGGTCAGGAAGATGGTGCCGATGAGGTAGAGCACCGCCGACGATCCAGACCGGCGCCGGGATCCCGAGGTAGCGGTCGGTGCCCATGAAGTCCAGGGCGTCGAGGCCGGGGATGGTGTAGCCGCCGGCGATGAGGCGGCCAGGCCGGAGTGATCGACAGCGTGCCGATGGTGACGATGATCGGGTTGAAGCCGCGCAGCGAGATCAGGCCGTTGACCAGGCCCACGACCACGCCGACAGGCGAAGCCGGCCAGCAGCGCGAGCCAGATCGGCTTGCCGTCGATGATCAGCCAGCCGAGACGCAGGCCGGAAGCGCCGCGACGCCCGGGATCGACAGGTCGAGGACGCCGCAGATGATGCCGACGGCGACACCGCCGGCGAAGATCGCGGTGAGGGCCGCGGCGTTGGCGATCAGGAGCTGGCGTTGTTCCCGGTGCGAAGTACGGTGCGCACCAGAAGCGAAGCCCAGGATGAGCAGGCCCCACAGGACGAAGATGCCGCGGTCGCGGAGGAAGATCAGCCCGAGACGGACGCTGGCGGAGTCACCGATCGCCCGGGGGCGACGCGCCGGCGGGGCCCCCTGACGGGGCACCGAGCCGCGGCGTCGGTGGGGGTCAGGTCTTCAGGTTTCCGTGCTGCGTCAGCGCGTCATCGCTCAGCTCCCGGCCTTGATGACCTTCTGCGGGACCGTCAGGAGCGGGCCGTCCGCGGTCGGGGTCCTCCATGGCTTGGCCAGCGTGTCGAACGACTGCACCATGTCGCCGGCGAACTGCAGAGCCACGGAGGCGTAGATCGTGCCCGCCTTGACCAGGCGCCAGCACCTCGTCGTTGCCGCCGAACTCGGTGAGGCACGGCAGCTTCTTGCCCGCGGCCTTGAAGGCACCGAGCGCACCGAGCGCGCCCTCGTCGTTGTTGCCGAGCGACGGCGTTGACGTCGGGGTTGCCCTGCAGCACGTTGCCGATGTCGGTCTGCGCCTGCGCGCCGGTCGCTGACGGTCGAGGTCTGCACGATCTTGGCGTCGGCGCGGCTTGGCCGAGGGCGTCCAGGGCGGCCGTCTCGAGCTCCTTCTTGCCCGCGGTGCCCGGAGCGGACTCGTCGAAGATGCACCTCGGCGTTGCCGCCGAGCTTCTCGTTGATGCACTTGCCGAGCTGCTCGCCCAGGGCCTGTGCCCTGGCGGCGTAGTCGATCTTGTCGAAGGTGATGCCCGGCTGCGGGCCGGAGAGGCCGTAGTCCTCGGGGACGCCGTTGATCAGCAGCGCACACCTTCTTCTCTGCGCCGTCTTCACGACCGGAGGCGAGGGCCGGGGCGATCGCGATGACCCAGGCGCGCCGGCCGGCCGGACTCGAGGACCTCTGGAGGTCTGCTGGACCTGCTTCTGCGGGTCGAGGTTCGGGTCCTGCACGATGACCGTCCAGCCCTTGCTCTTGCTGTAGCCCTGCACGCCCTCGGACGAGGCCCTTCATCGCGGGGACCTGGAGGCCGATCGGCGAGAACACGAGCGTCTTCGAGCCGCCGGAGCTCGAGCTGCCGTCGGAGCCACTGGCGGGCTGCGGGTCGGACCCGCAGGCCGACACGAGGGTGAGGCAGCTGGCGGCGGCGACGACAGCGAACGTCGTACGGCGGCGCCGGCCGGCCTGGTGGGTGAGCGTCTTCACGGCGTCTCCTTGTGACTGGGCAAGAGGGCTGCCTTGTGCAACCGGTCACACCTGACCACGACCCCAGACGGAGCCTGTTAGCCCCGAAGCCGCATGACAGGCATCACGCGGGGACATACCTGTGTCCGCGTCGATGGCTGCCATCCGTCGCCACTCTTTCCGCTCACGCGGACGCCGCACCTAGCGTCGATGCAGTGGCGCCGGACGCCGCACCGAAGCCTTCTTCGAGGAGACCCCATGTCGTACGTCGTCAGCGCCACCTGGACCGCCGAGCCCGGGAAGGAGGACGTCGTCCTCGACGCCATCGAGAAGCTCACGCCCCCGTCGCGGGCCGAGGAGGGCAACCTCTTCTACCAGGCCTACCAGGACGCGTCGGAGCCTTCGGTGTTCCGCCTCTTCGAGATCTACGCCGACGAGGAGGCCTACGCGGCCCACGGCGCCTCGGCGCACTTCAAGGAGTTCGCGCTGGAGCAGGCCATCCCCGTCCTCGCCAACCGCGAGCGCGCCTTCTACGAGACCATCGGCTGACCGGTGCGGATCGCTGCCTTCCGTCACCAGTCCGACGATCCCGGGGCGAGACGCGTCGGGCTCGTGCTCGGCGACGGTTCGGCCTGGTGGGTGCACCCCTTCCCCGAGGGCACCGATCTCGTCGCGCTGCTGGCGGCCGCTCCTGCCGAGCGCGAGGCCGCGGCTGACGAGGCCGCCCAGTCCGACGGGCTGCGGCCGACCGAGGTCGTGCTGCTGCCACCGGTGTACCCGGTCGCGATGCGCGACTTCCTCACCTTCGAGGCCCACGTCGACGGCATGGAGAAGGGGATGGGCAACGCGGGCGCACCGGCCGAGTGGTACGACGCCCCGGTGTTCCTGTTCATGGCCCCGCACGCGGTGACCGGCGCCTACGACGACGTCGCGTACCCGCCCGACACCGAGCGGCTCGACTTCGAGCTCGAGATCGCGGCTCTCGTGGTCAAGGACGTGCACAACGCCACCCCGGAGGAGGCCCGTGCCGCGATCGGCGGCTACCTCGTCATGAACGACTGGTCCGCGCGCGACGTGCAGGGCAAGGAGATGAAGCTGAAGCTCGGCCCGTCCAAGGGCAAGGACTTCGCGACGACCATCGGCCCCTGGGTGGTGACCGCCGACGAGCTCGACGGGAGCCGGGACTCCGAGGGGTTCCTCGACCTGGCCATGGAGGTGCGCGTCAACGGAGTCCGGGTCGGTGCGGACCGGTCCGGGCACATGGGATGGTCGTTCGAGCAGCTCGTCTCGCACGCGTCCCGCGCCTCCTGGGTGCGGGCCGGCGAGGTGCTGGCCTCCGGCACCTGTGCGTCGGGGTCGCTGGCCGAGTCGTGGGGCCGCACCGGTCGGCTCGACCCCCCACCGCTGCAGGTGGGTGACGTGGTGGAGATGACCATCGACCGGCTCGGCACCATCGCCAACCGGGTCGTGGCCGCCACCGAGGAGATCCCGCCGGTGCCCGCCGCACGGCGCCGTGAGCGGGAGGCGGTGTGAGCACGCCGACCGTCACGACGACCGACCCCGCCACCGGGGAGGTCATCACCCGCTACGACTCGTTCTCCGACGAGCAGGTGGACGCCGCCCTCGAGTCGGCGACGCTTGCCGCGCGCACCTGGGCCACCATGCCGCTCCCGGACCGCCTCGACCTGCTGCGCCGGGTCGGCAAGGAGCTGTCCGGCCGCCGCGAGGAGCTGGCCGCGCTGATCACGCGCGAGATGGGCAAGCCGCTCGGCGGAGTCGCTCGGCGAGATCGACAAGTGCGCCTGGAACATGGACGTGGTGGCCGACCAGGCCACCGACTGGCTGGCCGACCACGAGGTCGCCAGCGGCGCCGCGCGCTCCTGGCTGTCCTACGAGCCCCTCGGGCGTCGTGCTCGCCGTGATGCCGTGGAACTTCCCGTTCTGGCAGGTGCTGCGCTTCGCCGGCGCCGCACTTTCCGCGGGCAACGCCGCGGTGCTCAAGCACTCGCCCAACGTCACCGGCTGCGCGCTCGCGATCGAGCAGGTCTTCGTCGACGCGGGTGCACCCGACGGGCTGTTCCGCACGCTCGTGCTCGCCGAGGAGGTGGTGCCGACCGTGGTGCCGGCGATCATCGCCGACCCCCGGATCTCGGCCGTCACCGTCACCGGCAGCGAGCGCGCGGGAGCAGCAGTGGCCTCGGCTGCCGGCTCGGCACTGAAGAAGTCGGTGCTCGAGCTCGGTGGCTCCGATCCGTTCGTGGTCCTCGCCGACGCGGACCTGGCTGCCGCGGCGGACGCCGCGGTGAAGTCGCGCTTCGGCAACGCCGGCCAGAGCTGCATCGCCGCCAAGCGGTTCATCGTCGTGGAGGCCGTGGCCGAGGAGTTCGTGCGGCTGGTCACCGAGCGGGTCGCGATGCTGCAGGTGCGGCGATCCCACCGGGCCTGGCACGACCGTGGGGCCGATGGCGCGCGACGACCTGCGCGCGGGCGTGCACCGCCAGGTTGCCGCGTCGCTCGACGAGGGCGCGGTGCTCGTCACCGGCGGCTCACCGATCGACGGCCCCGGGTTCTGGTTCGAGCCGACGATCCTCGACCACGTCGGACCAGGCATGACGGTCTTCGGCGAGGAGGTGTTCGGTCCGGTGGCGGCCGTCGTACGGGCCCGGGACGACGACCACGCCGTCGAGCTTGCCAACGACACCCCGTACGGGCTCGGCGCAGCGGTGTGGGGTTCGCCTGACCACGCCCTGGAGGTGGGCCGACGCGTCCGCTCGGGCGCCCTGTTCGTCAACGCCGTCGTGGCCTCCGACCCGCGGCTGCCGTTCGGCGGCATCGGGCGCAGCGGCTACGGCCGCGAGCTCTCGGCCGAGGGCACCCGCGAGTTCACCAACGTGCGGACGGTCTACGTCGGCGACAGCGGTGCCCCCTTGCCGACGGTGACCGAGTGAACCCGCTCGGCAGGTTCGACCACGTCGGGCTCGCCGTGGCCGACCTCCGAGCCATGACGGACTGGTACGCCTCCGCCCTCGGGATGAAGGTGGAGTTCGACTTCGAGCTCCCCGACGCCGACTTCAGGGGCGTGATGCTCCACAGCCACCTCGGCTTCCGGATCGAGCTGCTGCACCGCACCGGGAACCTGTCGGGCCTCCAGGCGTCCGACCCGGTGGAGGCGGCGCTGACGCGCGGGTACGGCCACATGGCGCTCGACGTGCCGGACGTCGACATCGCCTACCACGCGCTCGTCGGCTTCGGAGCGACGGACCGGATGTCACCGCGGCCCTCACCGGAGCCCGGCGTGCGGATGGCCTACGTCGCCGATCCGGAGGGCAACCTGCTCGAGCTCCTCGACCGGACGACGGCCGCCTCCCGATGACGGGCCGGCTCGCGGGCAAGATCGCGCTCATCACCGGCGTGGGCGGCGGCATGGGCGTCGCGGCCGCCCGGATGTTCTGTGCCGAAGGTGCCCGCGTCGTCGGCTGCGACCTCGACGCCGACAGCGCAGCCGCGACCGAGCAGGCGATCCGTGACGAGGGTGGCAAGATCACCGTGACGGGCGGCGTCGACCTGGGTGACGCCGTCGGCCG
Source organism: uncultured Actinomycetota bacterium (assembly GCA_963698945.1). Lineage (GTDB taxonomy): Bacteria > Actinomycetota > Actinomycetes > Propionibacteriales > Nocardioidaceae > Marmoricola. The sequence continues at coordinate 68,998 of CAVOST010000007.1, forward strand.
CCCGTGACTGGGTCGACGCAGCCGTGTCGACGTACGACGGCATCGACGTGCTCTACAACAACGCCTCCACCCAACGCTTCGGCGCCCTCGACGAGCTCTCGATCGAGGACTGGGACTTCACGATGCGCAACGAGCTCGACCTCGTCTACTACACGGTGCGCGCCGCGTGGCCCCACCTCAAGCGCACCGGCGGCGGCTCGATCATCAACGTCGGCTCGATCGCCGCACTCCGCGGCGTGGAGTTCATGCCGCAGAACGCCCACAGCACCGCCAAGGGCGGCGTCCTCGCGCTGACCCTGCAGCTGGTCGTCGAGGGTGGTCCGCACGGCATCCGCGCCAACGTGATAAGCCCCGGCATGACCGAGACCCCGAACACCGCCCCGCTCCTGGCCGACCCGCCCGAGCGGATGAAGCGGGTGGTCCTCGACCGGATCCCCCTCGGCCGCCACGGCCAGCCCGAGGACGTCGTCAACGCCGCCATCTTCCTGGCCTCCGACGAGTCCTCGTGGATCAGCGGCACCAACATCGTCGTCGACGGCGGCGGCTCCGTCCTCGGCTGAGGTTCGGGCGGGCCCTACTTCGAGACGGTCGCTGCGCGACCTCCTCAGGGACCGGCGCGTCGGGGGATTGCTTACTGCGTATCGCAATCCCGTCTCCGGGTCCCTGAGGAGGGCCGTCAAGGCCCGTCTCGAGGGCCGAAACCCGCTGCGGCTTTAGACGGTCGCTGCGCGACCTCCTCAGGGACCCGGCAGGCTGGCGCTCCGCGACCTCCTCACGGACCCGTTTGTCGGCTATGGCTGGCATCCGTCACGGCTAGTTCCGCGCCGCGGTTCCCCGCCTAGCGTCGTCACCATGAGCGGACACCTGAACGAGTTCGGCATCACCCACTTGCGCCACGTCGACCTCGCGGTCCCCGACTACGACACCCAGCGCACCTTCTACAAGGACGTCTGGGGGCTCACCGAGGTCGGCACCGACAGCGGGCTGTCCTACCTCGCGGCCGAAGGCTCGCCGGAGCAGTACATCGTCCGGCTGCGCCAGGACCCGGGCAAGCGGCTCGACCTGATCGCCTTCGGCGCGCAGGACACTGCGGCCGTCGACGCGCTCGCCGCCAAGCTCGGCAGCGAGGGCGTGCAGCTGGTCAGCGAGCCCGGCAGGCTGCAGACCGCCGGCGGCGGCTACGGCTTCCGCTTCTTCGACGGCGACGGCCGCACGATCGAGATCTCCAGCGACGTCGAGACGCGGGTGCACCGCAAGATCGAGGAGGGCGAGGCCATCCCCGTCCGCATCTCGCACGCGGTGATGAACAGCAACGACCCCAACACGACGCGCGACTGGTACGCGAAGTACCTCGGCTTCAAGCTCTCCGACTCGCTCTGGAGCGAGCACATGGGCGAGATGATGCACTTCATGCGGTGCAACGACTGGCACCACAGCCTCGCCATCGCCCGCGGCCCGCACACCTCGGTGCACCACGTCTCGTTCGAGATGCGCGGCCTCGACGAGTACATGCGCGGCATCGGCCGCGTGATGCGCGCCGGCATCAAGAAGATCTGGGGCCCGGGTCGTCACAACGCGGGCAACAACACCTTCAGCTACTTCCTCGACCCGAGCGGCAACACGATGGAGTACACCACCGAGCTCGAGAAGCTCGAGACCGACGAGTGGCACCCGCAGCTCTACGACATCGCCGACCCGATGACCCAGGACCAGTGGGGTACGGCGGACCCGATGTCGGAGATCATCGCCCGCGACTCCTTCAACGACCCCGACAAGGGCGTCTTCGTCGCTCCTCCCGTCTGATGGCCCGGCTGCGCGACAAGGTCGTCGTCGTCACCGGCGCGGCCCGCGGCCAGGGGGCGGCCGAGGCGCAGGCACTCGCGGCCGAGGGTGCCTTCGTCGTCGCGACCGACATCCTTGACTTCGAGCACGACGACCGGGCGGAGACCCAGCCCTGGGCCAGCGGAAACGTGGTCGAGCGCCGGCTGGACGTGACCGACGAGGCGGCGTGGGCCGAGCTGGCCGACTGGCTGCGTGTGGAGCACGGTCGCGTTGACGCCCTGGTCAACAACGCCGGTGTCGCGGCGCGCGAGCGGCTGCCGCACGTTTCGCTCGACGCCTGGCGCAAGACCTTCGACATCAACGTCACCGGCCCGCTGCTGGGCATCCAGGCGCTCGTGCCGCTGATGTCGTCGGGCTCGTCGATCGTGAACATCTGCTCGGTCGCGGCGGTGGCCGGCCACGCCGCGGCGGCGTACACCTCGAGCAAGTGGGCGCTCCGGGGTCTCACCCGCACGGCGTCCCTCGAGCTCGGCGCCCTGGGCATCCGCGTGAATGCCGTGATGCCCGGCCTGATCGACACCCCACTGATGGCCTCCGCCTCCCCGGCCTTCACCGAGGCCGCGCTGGCCGAGACTCCTCTGGGCCGCATCGGCGTTCCCGACGGACATCGCGCCGACGATCGTCTTCCTCGTCTCCGACGACTCCAGCTACTACAACGGCGCCGAGATCGTCATCGACGGCGGCCTCACCGCACACGTGTCGCACAAGCGCATCGCCGACGCGACCAGACCGTCGTGAAGCTGGCCAGCATCCGCCTCGGCGACCTCGCGCTGGGCGCGGTCGTCGACGACGACGCGGCCTTCCCGCTGCCGGACGGCAGCGGCGTGGGCGCGCTCATCGCTGGCGGCCTCGAGCGCGCCCTGCACGTCGGCGAGCGGGCCCGGCGCGGGAGCGGCGTCGCGCCGACGCCGCGCCTCGAGCTGCCGTACTAAGCCGCCCAGCGTCCGGGACTTCGTCACGTTCGAGTCGCACGTCGAGGGCGTGCGCCGCAGCATCGACGGGGCCTCGGGCGTCCCCGAGGCCTGGTATGACGCGCCGACGTTCTACTTCACCAACCCGCACGCCCTCTACGGGCCCGGGCAGCCGGTGCCCCGCCCGCGAACGTGCCGAGCGCTCGACTTCGAGCTCGAAGTGGCCTGCATCCTCGGCCGTGACGGGCGCGACCTCGACGAGGACGACGGCACGGGACGCGATCTTCGGGTACACCATCGTCAACGACTGGTCGGCGCGCGACATCCAGGCCCGGGAGATGAAGGTCGGCCTCGGCCCCGCCAAGGGCAAGGACTTCGCCACCTCGATCGGGCCGTGGATCGTCACGGCGGACGAGGTCGAGGACCGCGTCGACGCCGACGGGCTTCCTCGACCTCGCCTGCCGGGTCTCGGTCAACGGCGAGCCGAGGTCGGCCGGGACCGGCTGTCCAACATGAACTGGACGTTCCCGCAGATGGTCGCGTACGCCTCCCGCGACTCCGTCGTCGTGCGCGGCGACCTGCTCGCCTCCGGCACCACCGGCGGCGGCGGATGCCTCGCCGAGCTCTGGGGCCGCAACGGCACGCAGGACCCCGCCGCCGCTCGAGCCCGGCGACGAGGTCCGCATCGACGTCGAGGGGATCGGGTCGCTCGCCGGCTCGGTGGCCCGGCGCTAGACGTAGATGTTGTCGTGCTCCTCGAGGAACGCGACCAGCTCCTCATGGCTCGGCTTCCAGCGGCCCTCGGCCATGTCGACCAGCCCGCGGAAGTAGGCCTCCCGAGGCGCCCCCGGGGCGAAGAGGATGAGCAGCGACGCCGGCGCGCCTGACTCGTTGCGGAAGCCGTGGACGCCGCCCTCGGGCACGTACTCGAAGTCGCCTGGGGCGGCCTCGATCCAGTCGCCGTCCTTGTAGAGCTGGATGGCGCCGGAGAGCACGAAGAACGACTCACTGATGGTGCGGTGGAAGTGCGGCCGCGCCCCCGACGTCTGGAGGCCCATGTCCCACCGGTAGAGCCCGAAGCGGCCGGCGGTCAGCGCCCCCGTGGCGATGAAGTGCGCCGCGCCGTCCGCGAGCGGCAGGTCGGGAGCGGTGTCGACGGAACGGAAGCTGGCGAGGTCACCCTCCCCGGAGCCGTCGTAGACCGGCGGTGGGTAGGACATGGCGGCGAGACTATGCCGACTCGTCGGCACTGTCAGTGCGCGACGAGCGCATGGAGTTCTCCCTGGCCCGCACGAGCGCGTACACCACGCCGGCGACGACGCAGGCAGCGAGCGTCCACAGCAGGATCAACAGCCGGTCGTGCGGCTCGGCCTCCACGAGGGGGGCGACCCCGGCGATGATGACGGACACCGAGACCAGGAAGGCGAAGAAGATGCCGCGGGTCTCGGTCAGCAGCCGGGTCTCCTGGTGCTCGAGCTGCTGCTGCTGGATCGTGGCGATCCGGTCGAGCAGCTCCAGGGTCGTGCTCGCCTCCTCGATCTCCTTGGTCAGGCCTTCCGCACTGACGTCGTCGTCCGACGACTCGGGCTCGGGCGCGGTCGGCTCGATCGATGCGGTGTCGGTGTCCTCCGGCTGGCCGAGCTCCGGGAGCGCCTGCCGGGCGCGTCGCGTCTGGTCCTGCAGCCGTTGCTGGGTGCGCTGGTAGGAGCGGCGCATCTCCGGGTCGAGACCCCGCGGTCCGCCGCGACGTGAGCGACCGTCGGCGTCATGCAGGCGCTCCCTGACCTCGCGGAGCACGGTGTCGAAGGCCGCGTCGAACTGGACCTGCTCGTCCGCGGTGAGGACCCCGTTGTCCGGGCGTCGTAGCTGACCCAGCCTCCGCAGGTCGAGATGTCGCAGCGAGTCGGGGGTGAGCTCCGCCGGCAGGTCGGCTCGGGTCAGTGCGTTCGACGTACGGCGCTCTCGTGGTGGCACGCCACCATCTTGGCAGCGCCCTATCGTCCGTTCGCGGCTTCCTCCACGGTCAGCTCGGCGGTGGGGGCGACCTCCAGGCGCTCGTCGGGGATCGGCAGCCCGCTCTGCACGGACAGACCGAAGGTCCCGTCGGCCAGGCGCTGCTCGGCCCGTTCCACGGCTGCGAGGCGTTCCCGCAGGCTCGACTCGACCGCGTTGTCCACGCCCTCGGACTCCAGCGCGTCGGCGGTGTCCCCGGAGTCACCCGTCTCCCGCTCGGCCTCGCGGTCCTGGTCTCCGGAGCCGGTGACGTCCCGGAGCATGGCCTCCACCTCGGCCCGCTCGCCCTGCAGCAACGTTCGTGCGCGCTCTTCGTCCATCCCGGCCTGCCTTCGTTGTGATCGGACCTCTTCCTACGCCGTGCGGCCGGGGATGTCGAGTCGGGGTGACGGATGCCCGGGCTCGGGCCAGTTCAGCCGCGTACGGCGTTGAGCGCGGGCGATCGCGGCGTAGACCCGGCACTCGGCTTGGGGTGCGCTCGAACGTCTCGCGGTCGACCGCCGTGCAGGCCGAGCTGGTGGCCGTAGCCGAAGATCCACTCGAAGTTGTCCATCAGCGTCCAGTGCAGGTAGCCGAGCACCGGCACCCCGTCGTCGATGGCGTCGAGGAGTCCGGCGAGCGACGGCTCGATGAACGCCGCGCGCTGGGCGTCGTCGGCGGTGGACATGCCGTGCTCGGTCACCAGCACGGGCACGCCCGGTCGCCTCGTGGGCGTAGCGGACCGCGCCGGCGAGCGAGGCGGGCTCGATCGGCGCTGCCCATCTGGTTCAGCGGCGTCGCCCTCGGGCGGTCGACACCGGCCCGTTGCCGTCGTACACGATGCGCTCGTAGTTCTGGACGCCGACGAAGTCGTCGTCGCGCGCGAGCCGCAGCCAGCGCGTCGTAGACCTCGGCCCGCTTGCGGTCGCGCACCGACGCGTCGTCGCCGACGCACGACGTCGTCGACGATCGCGATGCTCAGCCCCACCGGCAGGTCGGGCCGACGCGCCTTGATGGCCGCCTTGCGCCGCGACGTGGCCGGCGGTCATGCCGTCGGCCATGGCGTCCATCTCCTCGGGGAGCATCACGTTGGCCAGCCGGTAGCGCTGCGACACCGGCGGCCTCGCTCGCCGCCGCCAGGGTGGCCCGCTCGAGGTCGCGGACGAAGTCCGGGAAGTCGATCCAGGTCAGCAGGCGGGCGAGGTTCGGCTCGTTCATGCGTCACGGCGTAGGCGATCCGGTCGCCGAACCGCTCCATCACCGCGTCGCAGTACCGCGCGAACAGCTCGCGGGCGCCTCGGCGTCGAGCCAGCCGCCGCGCATCGCGAACCAGTGCGGCGACGGTGAAGTGGTTGAAGGTGACGACCGGCGCCATCCCCCGCTCGAGGCAGCGGTCGACGATCGCCTCGTAGTGGTCGAGCGCCGCCGCGTCGAAGCTCGCCCTCGACCGGCTCGACCCGGGCCCACTCGACCGAGAAGCGGTAGGCGTTGAGGCCCATCGCCGGCCGCGAGGTCGACGTCCGTCGCGCCAGAGCTCGTAGCCGTTGCAGGCCCGTCCCGACGGCTCGCGGAAGACCGTGGGCGTCGACGTTCTCCGCGAACCAGGTGTCGCTGTTGGTGTTGTCGCCCTCGTTCTGGTGGCCGGCGCTGGCGACGCCCCAGAGGAAGTCGGACGGGGAAGCTTCGGGTGGTCATGGATCCTCCTGCGTCGTGGCTCTGACCCAGACAAGCCGAGTACGACGAGCAGGGGAACGCGCGGGTTGCGATACCTCTCATCAGCCGGGGTGCTGGAGTGCTGAGTTACCGTGCACAGCGGGAGATTCACCTAGGGAGGGTGGACGACTTTGCTGTCTGACATCGAGATCGCCAACGCTGCCACGCTGCGCCCGGTCAGGGACGTGGCTCTCGAGACGCTCGGGATCGAGGAGCAGCACCTCGTGCCGTACGGCCACTACAAGGCCAAGGTCGACCTGACCTACCTGGCGTCCCTCGCCGACCGGCCCCTCGGGCGGCTGGTCCTCGTGACCGCGCTGTCCCCGACGCCGCCCGGCGAGGGGAAGACCACCACGACCGTCGGGCTCACCGACGCATTGCACGGACTGGGCCACCGCACCGTCGCGTGCCTGCGCGAACCGTCGATGGGCCCGGTGTTCGGCATGAAGGGCGGCGCTGCGGGAGGCGGCTACAGCCAGGTCGTCCCGATGACCGACATCAACCTGCACTTCACCGGCGACTTCGCGGCGATCGCCGCGGCCAACAACCTGCTCGCGGCGCTGATCGACAACCACGTCCACCACGGCAACGAGCTCGACATCGACGTCCGCAGCGTCAGCTGGAAGCGCGTCCTCGACGTGAACGACCGGGCCCTCCGCGAGGTCGTCGTCTCCCTCGGCGGTCACGCCAACGGCTTCCCGCGTGAGGACGGATTCGACATCGTCGTCGCCTCGGAGCTGATGGCGATCTTCTGCCTCACCGAGTCGTGGGCCGACCTGAAGCGGCGCATCGGCGACATCGTCGTCGGCTACAGCCGCTCCACCCAGCCGGTCACCGCGCGCGACCTCGGCGCCGACGGCGCCATGGCGGCGCTGCTGCGCGACGCGCTCGCGCCGAACCTCGTGCAGACCCTGGAGGGCGCACCGGCGTTCGTGCACGGCGGTCCGTTCGCCAACATCGCCCACGGGTGCAGCTCGGTGGCCGCGACCCGCGCCGGGCTGCGGCTGGCCGACTTCGTCGTCACCGAGGCCGGGTTCGGAGCCGACCTCGGCGCCGAGAAGTTCGTGGACATCAAGTGCCGCAAGTCCGGCCTGCGACCCGACGTCGCGGTGGTCGTGGCGACGGTGCGGGCACTGAAGTACCACGGCGGGGTCGCGCTGACCGACCTCGGCACCGAGGACGTCGCGGCGGTCGAGGCCGGCATGGTGAACCTGCGCCGGCACCTCGACAACATCCGTGAGGTGTACGGCATCCCGTGCGTCGTAGCGGTCAACCGGTTCCCGACCGACACCGACGTGGAGGTGGCGAAGGTCGTCGACCTGGTGGCCGCCGAAGGGGTGATGGCCTACCCGGCGACGCACTTCGTCGACGGCGGCGTCGGCGCGCAGGAGCTGGCCAAGGGCGTGCTGCAGGCGCTGGACGAGCCGTCGCCCTACACCTTCTCCTTCACCTACGAGGACGACCTGTCGCTGATCGAGAAGGTCGAGACCGTCGCGCGCCGGCTCTACGGCGCCGGGCTGGTCACCTGGGAGGCGAGAGCGCGGCGGCGGCTGGAGCGCGTCGAGCGTGACGGGTACGGGTCGCTGCCGGTGTGCGTGGCCAAGACGCAGTACTCCTTCTCCACCGACCCGAAGTCGGTCGGCGCCCCGAGCGGCCACGAGCTCCACGTCCGCGAGGTCCGGCTGTCGGCCGGCGCGGGGTTCGTCGTCGTCGTGTGCGGCGACATGATGACGATGCCCGGCCTGCCGCGCGACCCGTCGGCCTCGCGCATCGACCTAGCCGACGACGGGACCATCCTGGGCCTGTCGTGACGGGGACTCCTCTCCCTCGGACTCCTCGTCGAAGCTGACCCGGACCCGCTGGAATCCCTTGTGGCGTTGGGCGATCGCGTACTCGCGGTAGACCTGCTTGTCGGCCTCGGTGAGGTCGACGTCGTCGGTGAACGGGGTCAGCAGCGCCCGGGGGAAGAGGCGCTTGGACAGGACGACGTTGACCTCGAGCCCGATGATCGCGATGACCGTGGCGACGTAGAGCAGGGCCAGCAGCCCGAGCACGATCGCGAACACCGCGTTCATCTGGTCGGCCTTCTTGATCACGTGCTCGACGTACTCGCCGCCGAGGAGCTGCAGCGCCAGCCACGACACCGCGATGAGCGCAGCACCGGGGGCCACCTCGCGCCACCGGTGGTGCACTGGCGTCGACAACCGCATCATCAGCGACAGCACGGCTGTGGTGAGCAGGAGCGTCACGGCCACGCCCAACCAGCGCCCGCCGCCGCCGAGGTCGAGGCCGAAGATGTCGAGGTGGCTGCTGAAGGTCGAGAGCACGGCGATGGCCACGAGGGCGAGCCCGGCCAGCACCAGCCACACCAGGCTGCGGAGTCGGCTCACGACCGGGTTCAGCCGGCTGTTGCGAGGGATCGCCCAGGCCACGTTGACGGCGTTCTGGGTGGCCTGACCGAGGCCGATCACGCCGTACAGCGCGGCCAGTGTCCCGATCACGACGGCCGACGCGCTGCCCTGGATCCCCTTGGGCTGGCCCAGCTGGTCGCCCACGATCGGGAACTGCGCCAGCGTGGAGGAGAGGATCTCCTGTTGCAGGTCGGGATGGCCGTGCAGCACGAACCCGAGCAGCGACGAGGCGATCAGCAGCATCGGGAAGATCGCCACGAACGTGTAGTAGGTGATGACTGCGGCGAGGTAGCCGCCCTGGTCGTCGAAGAACTTGTAGACCACTCCGAGGGGGAACCCCAGCCACGGTGACGACGCTGGAAGGCGTCGACACGATCAACGGCGCGGGGCACGGGGCAACGCTACGTGGCGAACAGGCAACCGTCGGACATCGGTGGCCGGCCACGGAGCGGTCGGGTCAGCTGGAGACGAGGCCGTGCTCGTAGGCGTAGATCACCGCGTGCACCCGGTCGCGGACGCCGAGCTTGGCGAGGACTCGGCTGACGTGCGTCTTCACCGTCGTCTCCGACACCACGAAGTCCTCGGCGATCTCGGTGTTGGTCAGCCCCCGCGCGATGAGCTCGAGGGTCTGGCGCTCGCGTTGGGTGAGCGACTGGAGGCGTACGTCGTCCGCGTGACCCGGTGGCTGCCGACGGTCGAGGAACGTCTCGATCATCCGTCGGGTGACACTGGGCGCCAGCAGGGACTCACCCGCGTGGACGGCGTGGATGCCGGCACGAGCATCTCGGGCTGGACGTCCTTGAGCAGGAACCCGCTCGCCCCCGCCTGCAACGCGTCGTAGACGTAGTCGTCCATGTCGAACGTGGTCAGCATGATGACCTTGGCCTGGCAGCGGGTGTCCGAGGTGAGCTGTCGGGTCGCCTCGATCCCGTTGACACCCGGCATCCGGACGTCCATCAGGACGATGTCCGCGGCGAGGTCGCGCGCCCCAGCCACCGCCTCCTGTCCGTCGGAGGCCTCGCCGACCACGTCCAGATCGGGCTCGATCTCGAGGATCATCCGGAACCCGCGTCGTACCAGCGCCTGGTCGTCCGCGATCAGCACTTTCGTGGGAACGTTCCGGGACTCATGCGGGGACCAGGGGAAGAGTGGCCAGCAGCTCGAAGCCGCCCTGGGGCAGTGGCCGGGCCACGAGGTCGCCGCCGTAGACCGTGACCCGCTCCCGCAGGCCGAGCAGACCGTGCCCTGCCTCGGCCGGCGCGGCGAGGGGCCTCCCGTCGTCGCGGATCAGGAGCTCGAGACAGTCCGGTGAGTACCCGATCCTGACCTCTGCCCTGCTCGGTGAGACCGCGTGCCGCAGTGAGTTGGTCAGCCCTTCCTGCACGAGCCGGTAGGCCGTCAGGTCCAGGCCGGGTGCGAGCGGCTGGGCGTCGCCGGTGACGGAAACGTCGACCGTCAGCCCGGCACTCCGGAACTGCTCGACCAGTCGTGACAGCTGGGTCAGCCCGGGCGCGGGCTCCCGGTCCTCCGCGGTGCCGTCCTCGCGCAACACCCCCACCATGCGACGCATCTCGGCCAGGGCCTGGCGCCCGGTGGACTCCACCGTCTCCAGGGCCTCACGTTCGAGCACCTGGTCCTCCCTCAGCCGGCGGCGTACGGCGGAGGTCTGCACCGTCATGATGCTGACGCTGTGGCCGATCACGTCGTGCAGCTCGCGCGCGATCCGGTTCCGCTCCTCCGAGACGGCTCGGACAGCTCTCTCCTCGCGGTGCAGGCGCCGTTGTTCGGCGGTCTGGGCGCGACCGCGCAGCAGCGCTCCGAGGAGCCAGGCGATCACCCAGGGGGACGACCACACCAGCTGCTGGATGCGGCTCGTCGTCGTCGTGGACTCTGGGTCGAACATGATCCACACGACGCCGAGGACGACGATGAGCACCAGGCCCCACCACGCCGGCCTGCGCCGTTCCCAGCGGGCCACGCTGTACGCCGCGACCATCGGCGGCACCGCTACGCCGAAGCCCTCCGGAGACCCGAAGATCGCGAACTCCACGGCGTAGACGCCGACCATCCCGGCGAATACCTCGAGCGGATAGAGCCGGCGTGCCACGAGCAGCAGGGCGCCGATGCCGTAGCCGAGGGCCTCCGCCCAGTGGGGCCCCTGACGATGAGTGGCGCCGGCACCCGTCCACACCTCGAGCTGCCCGAGGACCAGGCACGCACCGGCGACGAGCAGCTCCATCACCGCGAGGCGACGGGTGACTCGCGGACGTGACCGCTGTCGTACGGCCGCTGGAGTCCTTCCGCAGGGGGATTCCGTCGTCCGACCGGGGGATGACACAAAGGTCCACCAGCAGGTCGCCAGATCTCGTGTTGTCGGCGGACGCGCCGGGGTGCGGCCCCGACCTAGCGTCGACGAATCGCCCGGGACGACGTGGCAGAGCGTCGTCCCGACAACTCCAGGAGGACACCATGATCACTCGACGTACTGCGGGGATCGCGCTGCTGGTCTACGCATTGGCGACGTTCGTCGCGAACGCCTTCGTCGGTGCACCCGGGGGCGAGTACGAGCCCAAGCTGGTCGCCGACTTCATCTCGAGCGGTCACCACGCCCAGGCCTTCGCCCTCGCGTACGTCGGCTGTCTCGGCGCTGTGGCGCTGCTGCCCTTCGTGCTCGGCGTCGTGAGGAGCTCGGCCCCGCCGGCAAGGCGTCTGGGAGACGCCATGACCGGCACCACGCAGGACACGACGACCGCGCTGCGCCTCGGCTGGGCGGTCGCCGAGGCCCGTGGCCGCAACTGGCCGGAGGGTCCCCGGCCGACGTCGACGCCACTGCCACCGGTGCCCGGCGACGTGCTGCCGCTGCGTTCCCAGCGCACCGGGTCGGCCTCGCGTCGCGAGTCGGTGATGGCGCTGATCTCGCTGTCTCGGCAGCTCGACCTGGCGCAGGCCGACGAGTTCGAGGTCGCGCTGAGCGAGGTGCTGCCGCCGTTCACGCCGGCCGGTGAGGCCCTGCTCGTCAGCGACGACTCGGCCGCGTCACCCGCGTGGGACCGCATCGCGAGGTTCTTCCTCGACTGGGACGGCCGGTTCCAGGACGAGCTGACCCAGCGCGGCGAGCACGTCGCCAACGCCTACCTGCTCGGGCGTGGGGTGGCGGAGTGCTACTGGGGGCTCGGTCCCGAGCAAGACTGGACCGCGGGACCGGAGGTGACCGCCGTCTCCCCGGCGTTCCTGATGGGGGAGGAACGGCGCCGCGAGCTGACCCGCATGCTCGGTCGGCTGGGTCCCGACACGACCCACCCCCTGTCCGCAGCCGGGATCTCCGGCAGTCTCGAGGCGTGGGGTGACGTGGCTGCCGACGACGCCTGGTCGCGGGACGCGGAAATGCGGCCGATGCTCTACGAGCAGGTGCGGCAGTGGTACCAGCTGCTCGTGCTCGGCCAGGACCCCACCACCCTGATCCGGCCCTACGCGCGGTTGAACGGAGCCCGCTACCTGCTGCGGACGGCGCGCACGTTCTGGCCCCAGGCACTGCTCGCGGTGGTCGCACTGGCCATGGTGGCCGGGTTCTTCGCCGTCATCGGCGCCGAGGGCACCACCTGGCTCTCCCCGATCCTCGCGACCGGCAGCTTCGGCGCCGTCGTGTTCGCCGGGCTGCTGGTGCGTGGCCAGAGCGCCGCCCAGCGCCTCGTCACCCGGGTGCGGCAGGACGCCTACACCGACCTGGTCGCCATCAGCGTCACCATCGTCCCGCCGTACCCCTCTTCGGCGAACGCCCCCACGAAGCGCCAGACCCGCAAGGAGCTCGAGAAGGCCGTACGACGACGGCTGCTCACGCCGGCCACCGCCGCGCCCCCGGGCTGAACGTCACAGGCGACGTCGTGGACGTCATCAGGTATCGTGACGATCATCGGCAGGTTGGCCAGGCCGGCCCGCACCGGGCTCCAGCCGTACGCGAACTGGAAGTGCAGGATCAGCCCGAACATCACGCTGGCCATCGCGATTGCCGTGCCGACCTGCGCGATCGCGGCGCCACGGACGGTGCCGCTGGAGAAGAGGCCGAGGTCCAGCATCGGCGAGGCGGTACGGCGCTCGTGCCACACGAACGCCACCCCCGCGAGGACGCCGCCGACGATCGAGGCGATGGTGAGCGCGGAGAGCCAGCCGTGCTGGACGCCGCTGGTCAGCGAGTAGCAGAGGAGCCCGATCGTGCTGATGCTCAGGGCCGCGCCGGGCAGGTCGAGGGTGTCCTCGGTCAGGTCCTCGCGCCGGTCGGCCGGCACACCGAGACGGACGCCGATGCAGGCGATCAACGCGATCGGGGCGTTGACGACCAGCAGCCACTCCCACCGCACGTGGGCCAGTGCCGTGCCACCGAGCAGCGGGCCGAGGATGAAGGTGAGTACGACGATCGTCGGCGGGTCTGCTGTCGCAGGATCTGCTCGGTCGCGGCGAGGCCGTCGAAGTCCGGCATCCGGATGTCATCAGCACGACTCGGGCTTCGCGAGAGCCGCCTGACGGACCGCCTCGTTGCCGTTCTCGGCCTCGGCGATGACCTCGATGTCGCCTCGGCCTCCAGGATCACCGGAAGCCGTTGGCGCAAGCCCTGGTCGTCGGCGATGAGGACGATGATAGCCGCTGATTGTGCCGACACCTGCGTGCTCGCGAGTTCTCCTTGAGGATGACGCCGATCCGAGGTTCATCCTCGCTGCCGACGCGACTACGAGATCGGGTTGGCAGCGTGTGGCAACGGCGTCAGTCAGACACCGGATCGAAAGGAAGCAGAGATGGACATCTTCAAGGGCATCCGGCCTCGACTACGTGCTGACGGCCGTCATGGTCGCCTCGCGTGCTGATCGGTTTCGAGAACGTAACGCGGCGCGGCGGAGCCCTCACCGCGCTCGGCGGCTGCTGATGGTCGAGAACATCCAGGTCGAGGACGACCATGTCGCCGCGACGATCGTCAGCGGCGACGATGGTCCACCAGATGACGTGGCACTCGTGGGCGATGCTGCCGGTCTTTGCGCTCGCGACGATTCCGGCGCTGTGGTGGCGGCGCAACGTCGATCGGTGGTGACCGGGATCGCGCTCGACGGTGATGGTGCTCCACGATCTGCTGTTCGGCTGGGTCACCAGGTGCGGAGCCGGGCTGCCGCTGGCGTTCGTGCTGGCCTATCTCGGCGCGGTCGCCCTCGAACGGCAAGCAGGCGTGGATCTCGTTGCGGCTGCTCGCACGCTGCTCAACGTGCGCGGTGCTGGTGGTCGACGCGACCACGGGTTTCGAAGCGATCGTGCTCGCGCTGCCGATTGTGCTGATCGTCTTCGGGATCGGTCGTGCTGTGCGGCGCCGCACAGCGATGAGCGAAGAGCTCAAGGCGCGGACGGCCGAGCTGCAGGAGCTAAGGGACGAGCGGGTCGCGCTCGAAGTAGCCGGGATCGGTCCCGGCTGTCCCAGAGAGCTCGACGGTCTGCTGCAGGAGCGACTCGGATGAACTGACCGCCGCTGCGGACTCGGGCGAAGACCTCGATCCTGAGAGCGCGAAAGCGCTGTTCGTGCTCGATCGAGAGCGACAGTCGCGAGACTCTCGACGGCATGCGCGAGATCGTCGGTCTGCTGCGCGATGGCGACGTGGCTCTTGCCCCAGCGCCGAGCGTCGCGCACCTCGACGCGCTGTTGAGCAGGCACACCAGGGCCGACTCGCGGCTCACGGTCGAAGGCGATACTCGTTCGCTGCCCGCGACGGTGGAGCTCTCGGCGTACCGCATCGTCGAGCACCTCGTGACCGTGCTGGCCGACCAGCCGGAGTCCCACATCGAGGTCGGCGTGCGCTTCGACGACGACGCGCTCGAGATCCGGGTCAACGGTCCGGTCGACAGGTCCGCCGACCTGAAGGCGGCCGTGGCCCGGGCCCGCGAGCGCGCCAAGTTCCTCGGCGGCTCGCTGGACGTCAAGGTGAGCCGGGGCCACGCCAACGCGGTAGCCCAGCTCCCCGTGCTGGGATAGCAGCGACCCATGCACCGGCTCGAGCGGAGCGCCATCGCGTTGGGGGTCTTCCTCCTCGTGGTGCTGCCGACGGCCGTGCACGGATGGCCGACGACGCTCAGCGGCAACGTCTTCACCCTCCTCGTCGTGTGCGGCGGACTCGCGCCTGATGTGGTGGCGCACCCATCCCCGGGTCGCGTCGGTTCTGGCACTCGGCGCTGTTCCTGGCGGCGCTCGCGCTCGGCGACGGCTGGTTCCCGGACACGGGGGTGGCGCTCTTCTCGCTCAGCTTCGCCGTGCTCGCGCTGGGCTGGTCGGGGCGTGCCGCCTGGCTGGTTGCCCTGTGCGCGGCGGCCTACCTGGTGCCGTTCTACTACCTCGGCCGACGATGGGGAGCTGCGGTGGCGGCCATGATGTTCACCGTCCCGCCGTACGCCGCCGGCACCGTGCTGCGACTGCGCAGGGAGACCGCCGACGCAGCTCGCCATGCGCGCGCAGGAGCTCGAGGACGAGCGGGAGCTCTTCGCCGAGATCGCGCTGCGCCACGAACGAGCCCGCATCGCCAGCGAGCTGCACGACATCGTCGGCCACGCGATCAGCGTGATGGTGATCCAGGCGGCCGCCGGGCAGCGACTCGTCGACACCGACCCGGCGCGCGCGAAGGAGGCCTTCGCCGCGATCTCGGAGTCCGCGCGGCAGGGCACCCAGGACCTCGAGCGGTTGATCGAGCTGCTCGGCGGCACCGCCGCGGAGGTCGGCGCCGGGCCCGACCTCTCGCTGGTCGACGAGGTGGTCACCCGCGCGGCCCGGAGCGGGCTGCGACGTCACCTGCCGCTTCGAGGGTGACCGCGAGCGGGTCCCTGCTCCGGTCGCGCACCTCGCCTTCCGGGTGGTGCAGGAGAGCCTGACCAACGCGCTCCGGTACGCACCGGGTGCGGAGGTGCGCATCGTGATCAGCGAAGCGAGCGCCTTTGCCTTGATCTGGTCGAACTCCGCCTGGTTGATCGCCCCGCTGTCGAGCAGGCCCTTGGCGTCGGCGATCTGGCTGGCGGCGTTGCCCGAGGACGGTGCGGCGACGGACTTGATGTACTCCGCCTGAGCCGCCTGGGCCTCTTTGACCTGCTCGAGCTGGCGCTCCTGCATCCCGTGCCCACGGGCGATGAGGTACACGAGGAGTCCCAGCCACGGGATGATGATCACGAAGATCACCCACGCCGTCTTGGCGCCTCCGCCCAGGTCCCTGCTCCGGAAGATGTCTCCCAGGACCCAGAAGAGGCACATGAACCAGGCGAAGAACAGGAAGAACTCGAACAAGGCCAGCAGGAACGAGCCGTTGTCGTTGAACATGACGCAACCTTTCAAAGAACCGAAACGGTGGATCCCACCGGCTTGTGGACGCAGCCTGACGCGATCACCGTCGGCAGACATCCCCCGTCTCGTGTGAGGCGCCCAGCGCTGCACGTGCACGACTCGCGGGTGAAATCGGCCCATAGCCCTCTTAGGCCATGCACCACCGCTGTCGGTTTGCGAGCATCGAATCCATGAAGCGCCTGGTGGTGTGCTGCGACGGGACGTGGAACAAGCCCGACAACGAGACCATCACCAACGTCGAGAAGATCGCCCGGACCGTGCAGAGCGACCCCAGTGCGACCGGTGGCGCCTACCAGCTCGTGTACTACGTCAGCGGGGTCGGCGCGGGGAGCTACGCGGCCGACCGGCTGCTGGGCGGGGCGTTCGGGCTCGGGCTGTTCCACAACGTGATCGCCAGCTACCGGTTCCTCGCGCAGAACTACGAGCCGGGTGACGAGATCTTCATCATCGGCTTCAGCCGGGGCGCGTACACGGCGCGCTCGGTGGCCGGCATGGTCGGGAAGGTGGGGCTGCTCACCAAGCTCTCCCTCGTCGAGGAGCGGCTGCCGGCGGCGGTCCACATGTACCAGCAGAAGGACCTGTCCAGCGGCGCCTTCGGGGCGAGTGTCGACGAGTTCAAGCACGACCACTGCCACGCCGCCAAGGTCGACTTCCTCGGGGTCTTCGACACGGTGGGCGCGCTCGGCATCCCGGGCTTCATGCGGCTCGCGCCCCGGTTCCACGACGTACAGCTGGGCAGCCAGGTGCTGAGAGCCCGGCACGCGCTGGCGGTGGACGAGACGCGGCTGAAGTTCGCTCCCACGTTCTGGGAGGCCCCCGAGGACCGCCCGGACGCTCCCACCACGGACGACCGGGTCAAGCAGGTGTGGTTCGAGGGCGCGCACTCCGACGTCGGCGGCGGCTACGCCGAGACCGGTCTGTCGGACACCTCGCTGCTGTGGATGGTGCGTGAGGCCCACGACGCCGGCCTGGTCTTCGACGTGCCGCTGCTGTCCCACTACGTCAACAGCGGGTCCGACCCCATCCGGCACAACCCGCTCAGCGCGATGTTCAAGGTCGACAACCTGATGCTCGGCGCGAAGATGAAGGTCAGCAGGAAGGGGGCAGCGCGTTCAGCGGCGGGCTGCGTCTCCTCACCAATGACCGCGCCTTGTCCGTGCGGGTCGCCAGCAGCGCCGTCACCCACTTCCAGGAGGGCGGGTACGAGCCGGCGAACCTCAAGGCCTTCGCGGGCACCACCAACGGCTTCGCCGACATGGTCGAGCCGGTCGTCTCGCTTCCGGAGAGCGGCTTCGACTTCACCTTCCTCGGCAGCCCCTCGGCCGTACCGGCACGACGGACTAGGGGAGGACCTTGTACAGGTCGACGGTCGTCTCCTCCGGCGGCGTGGTGAATCCGCCCTCGACTCCGGCTGGAGCGGAGGGTTCAGGATCTCGTCGCGGAACTTCTCCCAGGTGGCCTGCGAGTCGTGGACCGCCAGGACGGTCCAGCCGCCTTCCGAGGGACCGGCCGCATGGAAGATCTGCTCCTCGGGCAGCTGGTCGGGGCCGGGATGGACGGCCGCGACCGAGGCTTCGTACTGCTCCTTGGTGCCGCCCGGGAAGTGGTGAACTACTCCGTACGCCATGATTCTTCTTCTCTCCTCACGGACCACGCCAGCCGTTGGCGCGGCGGCAGATGGCGGTGGTCGTGCCCGGTCGCGGCGTCCGGCCGAGGATGTTCGGCGCGGTGCCATCCTCGGCCGACGCTAGACCGGTCGCTGGGGAGCAACAACGACCCCTCTAGTCCAGGCGGAGCAGCTCCCGGGGCGTCAGCGCCTGGCTGCGAGAGGTTGTTCCCGTCAGGGTCGTGGAACCACGCGATCCGGGCGCCACTCGGCGACGTCCAGATGCCTCGGGCGTCCTGGTCCATGCCGTCGTACCGGTTGAACGCGACCCCTGAGGCCACCAGGCGGTCGATCTCGCCGTCGAGGTCGGTGACCGACCAGCCGAGCACGGTGTACGGCGCCGCGATGACCTCCTCGACCAGCGTGATCCGAAGCTGGGTTGCCGCGGACTCGTGCACGAGGGCGAACGGCCTCGCGTCCTGGAGCACGAGGCCGAGCACCTCGCCGTAGAACCGGTGTGCGGCGTCGAGGTCGCTCACCCCGACGAAACCGACCTGCGTGGCGTCTTCCAGCATCGTCCACATCCTCCCTACCGGTCCATCGTTCCACCCGTCGTCACCGTTGTTGTCCAGGCCCGCGAACACGATGTGCTTGCCGTCGCGGGACCAGTCGAGGGTGCTGGGGATCCGGTCAGGGATGTCTACGTGGAGCCGTTGCAACTTCTTGCTGCGCAACGAGTACAGGAACAGGTCGTTGCCGGCCGCGGGGCCGCCATCGATCGCCACGGAGACCGCGATACGACGCCCGGACGGGCCCCATGCGTAGTCGATGATGTCCAGCCGCGGGCCGCCCAGCACCTTGTGCTTGTGGCGGCCATCGGCGCCCATCACCATCAGGAACGGGTAGAGACGCTTCGCGCCCTTCCCATAGTCTCGGTACAGGATCCGCCGGCCGTGGGGTGACCAGCGCGGCAGGTCCAGGTAGTTCGGGCCGCTGGTGACCTGGCGTCTTTTTCCGCCGGGTCGTGCGACGAATATCTGTCCAGTGGAGCGCTCCGTGTCGCCGGCGTAGACGAGCTGCGATTTCGACCGGCTCCCCTTCGCTTGCGCCGGTGGAGCAAGAGCCATGACGACGGCGACCGCCGCCACGGTCGTCAGCGCGCACACAGACCTTCGGTGGCGTCGGGAGAGGGGTTGCGTGGTCATGGTCTTCCCTTCCGGGTGGAACGCCCGGGGTCGATGACCGCGCCGCCCACCTCAGTGAAGCCCCACGGCGGTACCCGGGGCAAGCACCTCCTCGGTGTGGTTCTGGTGGCGAGCGCGCGTGCGGCATCGCGCCCGCAGATGCCGAGCATCACCATCCGTGGCTTCCGGTCGGAGAGCGAGCCGGGCAGAGTCGGGGGAGACCACCGATCAGAGGACACGCATGTTCGAGTACTTTTCCGGTCCCAAGTACGTCTGGAACCTCGGTGTCTGCGCGACGCTCAACAACGGCGGGGCCATCGACGAGGTCGACCGTGCCTGCCGGCCCGCGCGCGAGGCCGCTGACGTCGACTCGGGCAGCAAGGTCTTCATGCAGTCGTGGAAGGCCGTCGCCGACCAGCTCGCCGACCAGGCCCGTACCTCGGAGGCTGCCGGCCACCTGCGCACGGCCGGGCAGCAGTGGTACCGCTCCGGGCTCTACGTCTGCCAGGCCGAGCGGATGCTGAGCAACGCCGACCCCGGCCGGCGGGCCTTCTACCAGCAGGCGCTCGACGCGTTCGCGAAGGTCTTCGAGATCGCCGATCCGGCCACGAGCCGGGTCGAGATCCCCTTCGAGGGCACCACGCTGCCGGCGTACTTCTCCAACGCCAGCACCGACGGCACGCCCGTGCCGACCGTGATCATGTGGAACGGCCTGGACTCCACCAAGGAGCACATGTACACCTCCGGCTGGCCGCGGGAGATGCGTGAGCGCGGCATCTCGGTGCTGATGGTCGACTGCCCGGGCAGTGGTGAGGCATTGCGCTTCCAGGACCTCAAGGCGCGCATCGAGTCCGAGGACTGGGCCACGGCCTGCGTCGACTACCTCGAGACTCGCAACGACGTCGATCCCGACCGGATCGGCCTGGCCGGCTGGTCCCTGGGCGGGTACTACTGCCCGCGCGCCGCCGCGTTCGAGAAGCGCCTGAAGTTCGTCGCGGTCTGGGGGGCCAACCACAACTGGGGTGAGGTGCAGAAGAAGCGGCTGCAGCGTGAGGGCGAGAACCCGGTGCCGCACTACTGGGAGCACGTGCTCTGGGTGTGGGGCTTCGACGACGTCGACAAGTTCATCGCGTACGCCGAGGGCGTCAATCTCAACGGGGTGGTCGAGCAGATCACCTGCCCGTTCCTGATCGCCCACGGTGAGAACGACCGGCAGATCTCCGTCGACTACGCGCACCAGTCCTACGACCAGGCGGTCAACAGCAGCAAGCGCGAGCTGCGGATCTTCACCGTGGAGGAGGGCGCCGCCGAGCACGTCGGCCTCGACCACATGCCGCACATCAACGCCTACGTCGCCGACTGGGTCGAGGACACGCTGGCTGAGCTCGGCTGATCACGTGGTTTCGACAAGCTCAACCAGCGGTGCTCACGGCTCCCTTGACCGGAAGGTCGCGCTGATCACCGGGACCGCCGGCGGCCAGGGCGCGGTGGCCGCGAGGCTGTTCGCCGAGGCAGGCGCCACGGTCGTCGGCTGCGACGTCAAGGCGGCGCCGGGTGTCGCACGAGGTGGACCTCACCGACGAGGAGGCCGTACGACGCTGGGTGGACGACGCGGCCGAGGAGCACGGCGGCATCGACATCCTCTACGCCAACGCGGGCGCCACCCGCTTCAACGCGATCGAGGACGTCACCGCGGACGAGTGGGACTTCGTGCTGCGCCACGAGCTCGACGTCGTGTTCTTCCCGGCCAAGCACGCGTGGCCACACCTCAAGCAGCGCGGCGGAGCCGTGGTCCTCGTCGGGTCGACGGCGGGGATGACCGGCTCGATGACCAACACCCGCGTCGCACACACCGTCACCAAGGGCGGCGTCATCGCGCTCACCAGACAGCTGGCCGCCGAAGGTGCTCCCCACGGCATCAGGGTGAACTGCGTGAGTCCCGGGATGGTCGACACCCCAGCTACCCGCGGCGACCTGCTCTCCGCGGACCATCCCATGAACCGCATCGCCGCCGCCATCCCGCTTGCAAGGGTTGGACGCCCGGAGGAGGTCGTGCGCTGCGCGCTGTTCCTCGCCAGCGATGCGGCGTCGTACGTCACCGGAGCCAACCTGGTGGTCGACGGTGGCTGGTCCGCCGTCCTGCCGGGCTCGAGCATCGCCACGAAGGAGAGCGCATGAAGGACAAGACCGGCGTGATGGCCACCGACAGGCCCGACCGCTACGCCAAGCAGCTCGCCAGCCACTGGGCCAAGCGCGGCCCGGCCGGCGAGGAGGACGGCGCCACCGTGATGCGCTGGGAGACCGGCCAGGTGATCGTGCTGCGCCCCGTCGACGGCGCGCTGGAGGTCGAGGTCTCGGTCCCCGACGACGGTGACGTCGACCGGTTCGCCCAGGTGGTGGCCGACCACCTCCAGCGCTTCGGCCAGCGCGACGAGCTCGAGGTGGTCTGGTCGTGAGCGACGCCCCCCGGCGCGTCGTCACCGGCCACACGCCGGCGGGGGTCTCGGTCGTCGTCTCCGACGGACCGGTACCGGTCAGCCGGAGCATCCCGGACGACGGCGTCGCCTTCCACGAGATCTGGAACACCGAGGGCGCACCCGCTCCGATCAACGCCCGGGAGGAGACCGACCCGACCGAGCGGGTGCTGGCCGTGCCGCCCCCTGAACGCGGCACCAAGATCCGGATCAACGAGTTCGCTCCCGGGCCATCTCGACGAGCGCGGTCTGCAGTCGCCGGTGCACCGCACCGAGTCGCTCGACTACGGCATCGTGCTCGAGGGCGAGATCACGCTAGTGCTCGACGACTCCGAGGTCACGCTGCGCGCGGGCGACGTCGTCGTGCAGCGCGGCACCGACCACGCTTGGGCCAACCGCGGTGCGACGACGGCCAAGGTGGCGTTCATCCTCGTCGACGGCCGGTTCGACGAGTCGCTGCTGGCCGCCCTTCCCGCGGGCGCGGTCGACGGCCTGATGCACGGCGGCCCGCGCGACTAGGCGCGCGTCGAGGCGCGGGCGACCAGCTCGGGGGCGAACGTCACCTGCCGGTGCTCGTGCCCCGGCTCGCGCTCGGCCAGCACGAGCTCGGCGGCGGTGCGGCCCAGCTCGTGGCGGGGCTGGCGGATCGAGGTCAGCGGGACCGCAGCGGCGCCGGCGAACACGATGTCGTCGTACCCCACGATGGCGAGGTCGTCTGGGACCGTCAGCCCGGAGCCGATGGCCTGCTGGAGCAGACCCAGCGCGACGAGGTCGTTGGCGCAGAACGCTGCGGTGGGACGGCGCGACCCCGGCAGGCCGGCGATCCGTTGGCCCGCCTCGTGACCGGCGACGACCGTCAGCTCGGCCGTCGGCACCACCGTGAGGTCGCGACCGGCACGGCCGGCCTCGTGCCACGCCGCGCGCGCACCGGCGAGCCGGTCGCGCACCTGGCCCAGCTCGGCCGGGCCGCCGACGAACGCCACCCGGGTGTGGCCCCGGTCCACCAGGTGCTCGATCGCCAGCCGGCCGCCGAGCACGTCGTCGACCGCGACGCTGCACACCCGCGTGTCCTGTCGGGTGCGGTCGACGATGACCACCGGGACGCCACGCTCGAGGAGGGTGTCGATCGACGGTGACTCCGGGTCGAGCGGGGTGAGCAGGATGCCGCGCACCCGTTGCTGCAGCAGGTGCGCGAGGTGGCTCTCCTCGCGGGCGCGGTCGTTGTTGCTGTTGCACAGGAACAGCGTCACGTCAGCACGCGTGGCGGTCTCCTCGATGCCGACCGCGACGTCGGTGAAGAACGGGTTCGACGCGTCGAGCATGACGTAGGCCAGCGACGGGTTGGTGCCGAGCCGGAGCTGGCGGGCGAACTCGTTGCGGACGAAGCCGAGCTCGGTCATCACCCGCTCGACCCGGTCCCGGGTCGCGGGGCTGACGCGCTCGGGACGGTTCATCACGTTGGAGACGGTCCCGAGCGAGACGCCGGCGGCGGCGGCCACGTCCTTGATCGAGGGGGTGCGCCCGGTGTCCGCGTCCATCCCACCCTCCCTCGTGCCGGCTGAAACGTATCAGGTGACGAAGCCGGGACGTGGCCTTCAAGAATCGGCCACACAGATGCTGTCGGACGCTTGACACCTGTGACGGCGATCACCTAGGTTCCTGTCACGATTAAAACGTTTCAATCAAAGGATGCCATGCCCTCGGAACCCCGACCCGCAGCGCTCGAGCTGCGCGACGTCGCGAAGTCCTTCGGTGCCGTGCAGGCGCTGGTGTCGGCCTCGTTGCGCGTCGAGTCCGGCTCGATCCACGCGCTGGTGGGCGAGAACGGGGCAGGCAAGTCGACCCTCGTCAAGGTCGTGGCCGGCGTCTACCGCCGCGACGCGGGTGAGCTGCTCCTCGAGGGCGAGCCGGTGGACTTCGGCTCGACGGCGGAGTCGAAGGCCGCAGGCGTGGCCGTCATCTACCAGGAGCCGACGCTCTTCCCCGACCTCTCGGTCACCGAGAACATCTTCATGGGCCGCCAGATCCTGGGCTCGGCTCGTCGTATCGACCGCGCCGCGATGTACGCCGAGGCGGCCGAGCTGTTCTCCGGGCTCGGGGTCGACATCGACCCGCGGCGCCCGGCGCTGGGCCTCTCCATCGCCGACCAGCAGATCATCGAGATCGCCAAGGCCATCTCGCTCGACGCCCGCGTGCTGATCATGGACGAGCCGACCGCGGCCCTCAGCGGCGTCGAGGTCGAGCGGCTGTTCGCCGTCGCCCGCCGGCTCCGCGACGAGGGCCGGGCGCTGGTGTTCATCTCCCACCGCTTCGACGAGGTCTTCGCGCTGTGCGACGTCGTCACCGTCATGCGCGACGGCGCCTACGTCGACACGGTGCCCACGGCCGAGACCGACAACGACGCGATCGTGTCGATGATGGTGGGCCGCGCGGTCGGCGACCTGTTCCCCAAGACGCCGGCCACGATCGGCGAACCCGTCCTGGTGGTGCGTGACCTCGAGTCGGCGGGCGTCTTCCACGGCGTGAGCTTCGAGGTCCGGGCCGGCGAGATCGTCGGGCTCGCCGGGCTGGTCGGGGCCGGACGCAGCGAGATCGCACGCGCGGTCTTCGGTGTCGACGGCTACGACTCCGGGGAGGTCCTGCTCGGCGACCGGCGGGTGCCGCGCAAGGACCCGCGCGCCGCCATCCGGGCCGGCATGGCCTTCATCCCGGAGGACCGGCGCAAGCAGGGGCTGGTCGTCGACGCCTCCGTCGCGCGCAACGTGGCGGGTGTCATCCGCACCGGCCTGACCCGGCTCGGCCTGCTCACCCAACGCTCGGAGAACAAGGCGGCCGCACCCTGGGCCGCCAGGCTCGAGGTCAAGACCAACGCACTCGACGCGCATGCCACCACGATGAGCGGCGGCAACCAGCAGAAGGTGGTCATCGCCAAGTGGCTGGCCACCGAGCCGCGCATGCTGATCATCGACGAGCCGACACGCGGCATCGACATCGGCACCAAGGCCGAGGTGCACCGGCTGCTCTCCGAGCTGGCCGGTCAGGGCATGGCCATCCTGATGATCTCCTCCGAGCTCCCCGAGGTGCTCGGCATGGCCGACCGGATCCTCGTCGTCAGCGAGGGCCGGCTCACCGCCGACCTTGCTGCCGACGGGGCCACGCCCGAGGACGTCATGCGAGCCGCGACGCAGGGCGCCGAGGTCGGCGCATGACCGAGACGACCGACGCCCCGGCCAGCGACACCCACGAGGAGCACGCCCACTCCGAGCTGATCGCGCCCAGCCAGCTTTCCCGCGGCAGACGGATCTTCGAGACCGTGGTCCGCTCGCGCGAGGCCTCGGTGCTGCTCGTGCTGCTGGTCGTGATCGCGGCCGCGACCATCAAGAGCCCCAGCTTCCTGTTCAGCGCCAACGGCTGGCGCGACCTGCTGCTGACGCCGTCGGTGCTGCTCCTGCTGGCCGCGGGCCAGTGCGTCGTGATCATCACGCGCAACGTCGACCTGTCGGTCGGCTCGATCCTCGGCCTCACCGCCTACCTCACGGGGCGGCTGTTCGTCGACACCGGCCTGCCGATCGCGGCAGTGATCCTGGTTGCCGTCCTGGCCGGCTCGCTGCTCGGCCTGGTCAACGGTCTGCTCGTCGGCTTCGGCAAGGTGCCCGCGCTGGTGATCACGCTCGGCACGCTCTACATCTACCGCGGCATCGTGCTCAGCTGGGCCGGCAGCAACCGCATCAACGCCTCGGACCTGCCCGACGCGTTCAGCAACCTCGGCACCGCGCAGATCCTGACGATCCCGGTGCTGTTCCTGGTCGCGCTCGTCGTCGTGGTCGCGGTCGGCTACTACCTGCAGACCGCCCGCGGCGGCCGGGAGATGTACGCCGTCGGCTCGGACCCCGACGCGGCGGTCCTCTACGGCCTCCGGGTGCGCCGCCGCGTGATCGGCGCGTTCGTGCTCAGCGGCACCCTGGCCGGGCTGGCCGGCGTGGTGTACGCCGCCCGCTACGGCACCGTGAGCTCGGGGGCCGGCACCGGCATCGAGCTGCAGGCCGTGGCCGCCGTCGTCATCGGTGGTGTCGCCATCTTCGGCGGCAGCGGCACCGTCTGGGGCGCGGCCATCGGCGCCGTCCTGCTCGTCACGATCAACCGGGCGCTGCCCATCGTCGGCATCCCCGACTTCTGGCAGCAGGCGCTCGTCGGCGTGCTGATCCTCGGCGCGATCGTGCTCGACCGGGTGCTGAGCCAGCGCCGCGCCCGACTGCTGATCGAAGCGAGGGACGAAGCATGAGCCGCACCTACCCGGACTACGCGCAACCGCTGTGGCGCCGGCTCCTGTTCACGCGGGAGACCGCGATGATCGCCCTCGTCGTGGCGGTCACCTTCTGGGCGATCTACGAGGTCGCGTACTTCGGCAACCAGCTGACGATGACGTTCCTGTTCCTCGACATCGCGCCGATCCTGCTGATCGCGCTGCCGATGACGCTGGTGATCGTCACCGGCGAGATCGACCTGTCCGTGGCCAGCGTGCTCGGCCTGAGCAGCGTCCTGCTCGGCGTGATGGTCGAGCACGGCGTCGCCGTACCGGTGGCGGCGGTGATCTGCATCCTCGCCGGAGTGGCCTGCGGGAGCCTCAACGGCTTCCTGGTGGCGTACGTCGGACTGCCCTCGCTCGCCGTCACCATCGGCACGCTCGCGCTCTTCCGCGGCATCGCCGTCGGCGTGCTCGGCACCAAGGCGGTCACCGAGTTCCCCGAGCGGTGGACCAGCCTGGCCCGCAGCGAGATCGGCGGCACCGGCATCCCGGTCGTCATCCTCGTCTTCGTCGTGCTGGCGGCGGTGTTCACCGTGCTGCTGCACTTCTCCACCTTCGGGCGGGGCATCTACGACATCGGGCTGAACAGCGAGGCGGCGGCCTTCACGGGCGTGCCGGTCGCGCGCACGAAGCTCACGCTGTTCGTGCTCGCCGGGGCGGTCTCGGCCCTCGCCGGCGTCTACTTCACGCTGCGCTTCTCCAGCTCCCGCGGCGACAACGCCACCGGCCTCGAGCTCCAGGTGATCGCCGCGGTCCTGCTGGGCGGCGTCTCGATCTTCGGCGGTCGCGGGCGGCTGCACGGCGTCGTCGCCGGCGTACTGCTCATCGGCGTGCTGTCCAGCGCCCTGCGACTGCAGGGCGTGACGGTCAACGTCATCAACATCATCATCGGGCTGCTCCTCGTGGCCTCGGTGATGTCCACCAGCGTCCTGGCGTGGGTCTCGGACGACCGCAGCCAGGCGTCACCACCGGGGCAACCGCCCCCAGCTCGCGCCGGCAGGCGTCGGAAACCAAGAGAGGTAGTGCTGTCATGTCCCACTCCAAGGAAGGTCACGGGGCTCCTCGCCCTGACCGTCGCGCTCGCGCTGACAGCCGCAGGCTGTGGCAAGGGCGAGGGCGACTCGTCGAGCTCGGGCGACTCGGGCTCGAGCTCCAAGAAGACCTCGGTCACGTTCATCCCCAAGAACCTCGGCAACCCCTACTTCGACACCAGCGACAAGGGTGGCGAGAAGGCGGTCCACGAGTTCGGCGGCACCTACGCCCAGGTCGGCCCGCAGGAGGCCAGCCCGGACGCCCAGGCGCAGTACATCGACACCGAGGCGCAGAAGCACACCTCGGCCATCGTGCTGTCGGCCAACGACCCCAAGGCCCTGTGCGACTCGCTCGACAAGGCCAAGCAGGGCGGCACCAAGATCGTCACGTTCGACTCCGACACCGACCCGGCGTGCCGCGACCTGTTCGTCAACCAGGCCAGCACCGAGGGCATCGGCAAGGTGCAGGTCGACATGATCGCCGACCAGATCGGTGACTCCGGCGAGATCGCCATCCTCTCGGCGGCCGCCAACGCCACCAACCAGAACGCCTGGATCGACGTGATGAAGAAGGAGCTGGCCGCCAGCCACCCCAACATCAAGCTCGTCGAGACCGTCTACGGCAACGACGACGACCAGACGTCCTTCGACAAGACCGCAGCGCTGCTGCAGAAGCACCCGAACCTCAAGGGCATCATCTCGCCCACCACGGTCGGCATCGCCGCCGCGGCGCGCTACCTGTCGAAGTCCTCGAGCAAGGGCAAGGTCCACCTGACCGGTCTCGGCACGCCGAACCAGATGCGGACCTACGTCAAGGACGGCACCGTCTCCGAGTTCGCGCTGTGGAACCCCGAGGACCTCGGCTACCTGGCGGCGTACGCGGCCGAGGCACTGGTCAAGGGCGACATCAGCGGCAAGTCCGGTGACAAGTTCAAGGCCGGCAAGCTCGGCGAGTACACCGTCGGCGACGACGCCAGCGTCGTGCTCGGCGACCCGTTCAAGTTCAACAAGAGCAACATCGACCAGTTCAACTTCTAGGTCGAGGAGGCAACGTGGCGGACCTGGAGCGAGTCTGCTTCCAGCTCCAGGTCCGCCCGGACCGGATCGCTGAGTACGTCGAGCGACACCGGTCGGTGTGGGCGGAGATGGT
The DNA here is from genome assembly GCA_963698945.1 of uncultured Actinomycetota bacterium. Taxonomy (GTDB): domain Bacteria; phylum Actinomycetota; class Actinomycetes; order Propionibacteriales; family Nocardioidaceae; genus Marmoricola. Next base: position 96,972 of record CAVOST010000007.1, read on the forward strand.
GCAGGCCCTGGCAGACACCGGATGGCACAACTACTCGCTGTTCCTGCGCGAGGACGGCCTGTTGATCGGGTACTTCGAGACCGACGACCTGCAGGCCGCCCTCGCCGGGATGGATGCCACCGAGGTGAACGCCAGGTGGCAGGCCGAGATGGCCGAGTTCTTCGTCGACCTCGACGGTGCGCGTCCCGACACCGGCTTCCTGCAGCTCACCGAGATCTTCCACCTAGAGGACCAGCTCAACGCGCTCGACCCGGAACAGAGAGACCAGACATGACCAGCTTCGACGACATCAGCCGGCGCCTGGAGGCGCTCGCGATCGAGGTCCCCTCGTGGGCCTACGGCAACTCCGGCACCCGCTTCAAGGTGTTCGGAACGCCGGGGACCCCGCGCGGCGTGCAGGAGAAGATCGAGGACGCCGCCGCGGTGCACCGGTTCACCGGGCTGTCGCCGAGCGTCGCGCTGCACATCCCGTGGGACATGGTCGACGACTTCGCCGCGCTGCGCTCCCACGCGGAGGAGCAGGGGGTGCGCCTCGGGACCATCAACAGCAACACCTTCCAGGACGATGACTACAAGCTCGGCAGCCTCACCCACGTCGACCCGAAGGTGCGCGCCAAGGCGGTGCAGCACAACCTGGACTGCATCGACGTGATGAACCAGACCGGCTCGCGCGACCTGAAGATCTGGCTCGCGGACGGCACCAACTACCCCGGGCAGGGCGACATCCGTGCCCGGCAGGACTGGCTGGCCGAGGGTCTGGCGGAGATCTACGCGCAGCTCAGCGACGACCAGCGGCTGGTGCTGGAGTACAAGTTCTTCGAGCCGGCGTTCTACCACACCGACGTGCCCGACTGGGGCACGTCGTACGTCCAGGTGGCGGCCCTCGGGGACCGTGCGGTGGTGTGCCTCGACACCGGTCACCACGCGCCCGGCACGAACATCGAGTTCATCGTGGCCCAGCTGCTGCGGCTCGGGAAGCTCGGCTCGTTCGACTTCAACTCGCGCTTCTACGCCGACGACGACCTGATGGTCGGCGCAGCCGACCCGTTCCAGCTCTTCCGGATCATGGTCGAGGTGATCAGGGGCGGCGGCTACGGGCCCGCCCCCGACGGTCGGCAGAGCGACGTGGCGTTCATGCTCGACCAGTGCCACAACATCGAGGCGAAGGTGCCCGGGCAGATCCGTTCGGTGCTCAACGTGCAGGAGATGACCGCGCGGGCGCTGCTGCTCGACACCGAGGCCCTCGAGGCGGCGCGCAGCAACGGTGACGTGCTGGCCGCGAACGAGGTCTACATGGACGCGTTCTACACCGACGTACGACGTGACCTGGCGGCCTGGCGCGAGGAGCGCGGGCTGCCGGCAGACCCGATGCGTGCCTACCTGGCCAGCGGGTACCAGCAAGAGATCGAGGGGGCCCGCGTCGGCGGCGCCCAGGCGGGATGGAACTGAGATGACTGTGGTGACCGAGCTCGTGGAGCGGTCCAACCGGTTGGGCGCTGACCCGCGCAACACCAACTACGCCGGGGGGAACACCTCCGCCAAGGGCAGCGAGACCGACCCGGTGACCGGCGAGCCGGTCGACCTGCTCTGGGTGAAGGGCTCCGGCGGCGACCTCGGCACGCTCACAGCCCGATGGCCTGGCGGCGCTGCGCCTGGACCGGATGCGGGCGCTGGTCGGCGTCTACCCCGGCGTCGAGCGCGAGGACGAGATGGTCGCCGCGTTCGACTACTGCCTGCACGGCAAGGGCGGCGCCGCGCCGTCGATCGACACCGCCATGCACGGCCTGGTCGACGCGGCCCACGTCGACCACCTGCACCCCGACTCCGGCATCGCCATCGCGACCTCGGCCGACGGTGAGGCACTGACCAAGGAGATCTTCGGCGACGCGGTGGTGTGGGTGCCGTGGCGCCGTCCCGGCTTCCAGCTGGGGCTCGACATCGCCGAGATCAAGGAGCGCAACCCGCAGGCCATCGGCTGCATCCTGGGCGGCCACGGCATCACCGCCTGGGGCGAGACCAGCGAGGAGTGCGAGACCAACTCGCTGCACATCATCAACACCGCTGCGGCCTACATCGCCGAGCACTCCAAGGCCGAGCCGTTCGGGGCCGCGCTCCCTGGCTACGAGCCGTTGCCGGAGGCGGAGCGTCACGCCAGGGCGGCGGCGATCGCGGCCACGATCCGTGGCCTCGCCTCGCACGACCGACCGATGGTCGGCCACTACAACGACTCCGACGTGGTGCTCGACTTCCTCGCTCACGCCGAGCACCCACGGCTGGCCGCGCTGGGCACGTCGTGCCCCGACCACTTCCTCCGCACCAAGGTCAAGCCGCTGGTCCTCGACCTGCCCGGCACGGCGAGCGCGGAGGAGATGGCGACGCGGCTCAAGGAGCTGCACGAGCCCTACCGCGAGGACTACCAGGCCTACTACGACCGGCACTCGACGCCGGACTCGCCGGCGATCCGCGGCGCCGACCCGCTGATCGTGCTGGTGCCCGGCGTCGGGATGTTCTCCTACGGCAAGGACAAGCAGACCGCGCGGGTGGCGGGGGAGTTCTACGTCAACGCCATCAACGTGATGCGGGGCGCCGAGGGTCTCTCGACGTACGCGCCGATCGACGAGTCGGAGAAGTTCCGCATCGAGTACTGGGCCCTCGAGGAGGCCAAGCTCCAGAGGATGCCGAAGCCCAAGCCGCTCGCGACCCGGATCGCGCTGGTCACCGGCGCGGCCAGCGGTATCGGCAAGGCGACCGCCCAGCGGCTCGCGGCCGAGGGCGCCTGCGTGGTCATCGCCGACCTCTCGCTCGAGAAGGCGCAGGAGGCGGCGGCGGAGATCGGGGGGTCCGACGTCGCAGTCGGCGTGGCCGCCGACGTCTCCGACGGCGACGCCGTGCAGGCGGTCGTCGACGCGACCGTGCTGGCGTTCGGCGGTCTCGACCTGGTCGTCAACAACGCCGGGCTCTCGTTGAGCAAGTCGTTGCTGGAGACCAGCGAGGACGACTGGGACCTGCAGCACGACGTGATGGCGAAGGGTTCGTTCCTGGTCTCCCGGGCTGCCGCGCGGGTGCTGATCGACCAGGAGATGGGCGGCGACATCGTCTACATCTCCTCGAAGAACTCGCTGTTCGCCGGGCCGAACAACGTCGCGTACGGCGCGGCCAAGGCCGACCAGGCCCACCAGGTGCGGCTGCTCGCGGCCGAGCTCGGGGAGCACGGCGTCAAGGTCAACGGCGTCAACCCCGACGGGGTGGTGCAGGGCTCGGGCATCTTCGCCGGTGGCTGGGGCGCCAAGCGCGCTGAGGTGTACGGCGTGGAGGAGAAGGACCTCGGCAAGTTCTACGCCCAGCGCACGCTGCTCAAGCGGGAGGTGCTGCCGGAGAACATCGCCAACGCCGTGTTCGTGCTGTGCTCCGCCGACCTGTCGCACACCACCGGCCTGCACGTCCCGGTCGACGCAGGAGTCGCGGCGGCCTTCCTGCGATGAGCGAGAACGAGGTCAGGGTCGTCGCCGTCGACCTCGGCGCCTCCTCCGGCCGGGTGATGGTCGCCCGGGTGGGGGTCGATCCCGACGTCCTCGACCTCGAGGAGGTGCACCGGTTCCCCAACGGCGGGGTCCGCGCCGACGACGGCTCGCTGCGGTGGGACATCGAGCGCATCCACCGGGAGGTGCTGGTCGGTCTGCGCCGGGCCGGCGAGCTCGGGCCGGTCGACGGCATCGGCATCGACTCGTGGGCGGTGGACTACGGCCTGCTCGACGCGGAGGGCCGGCTGCTCGGGTCGCCGTACTCCCACCGCGACGAGCGCACGGACGGCATCCCGGCACGGGTGGTCGACGACATCGGCGCCACCGAGCTCTACGCCAGCACCGGCCTGCAGCAGCTGCCGTTCAACACGCTCTACCAGCTCGTCGCGGAGGAGGACAGCAGGCTCGAGCAGCGCGCACACGATGCTGCTGCTCCCCGACCTGCTGGGCTACTGGCTGACCGGGCAGAAGGGGGCCGAGCGGACCAACGCCTCGACCACGCAGTTCCTCGACGCCACGAGCCGCGAGTGGACCACCGGTCTCCTCGAGCGGCTGGGTCTGCCCACGCGGCTGCTGCCTCCCCTGCGCGATCCCGGGGAGGTCGTCGGCACGCTCCTGCCCGACGTCGCGGGCGAGGTGGGCCTTCCCGCCGACGTGCCCGTCATCGCGGTCGGGTCGCACGACACCGCCTCCGCGGTCGTCGGCGTGCCGGCCGAGGCCAGCGACTTCGCCTACATCTCCTCGGGCACGTGGTCGCTGGTCGGCCTCGAGCTGCCCGGTCCGGTGCTCACCGAGGAGGCGCGTCGGGCCGACTTCACCAACGAGGGCGGCGTCGACGGCACCACCCGCTTCCTGACCAACGTCATGGGCCTGTGGGTGCTGTCGGAGTGCGTGCGCAAGTGGCAGGAGGACGGCGTGCCCGACACCGACCTGCCGACCCTGCTGGACGGCGCGGCCTCGCTCCCGAAGAGCCCGGCCGTGATCGACATCGACCACCCGTCGCTGCTTCCGCAGGGCGACATGCCGGCGCGGCTGGCTCGGCTCGCGGGCCGCGCGGGCAGCCCCGTGCAGACCACCCGGCTGATCCTCGACAGCCTGGCCGCGGCCTACAGCGTCGCCCTCGAGACGGCAGCCGGGCTCGCCGGCGTGAGGCCGAGCGTGCTCCACGTCGTCGGTGGCGGCTCGGAGAACCGGCTGCTCTGCCAGCTCACCGCCGACGCGTGCCGGCTGCCCGTCGTGGCCGGCCCCAAGGAGGCCGCCGCGCTCGGCAACGTGCTCGTCCAGGCACGGGCCCTCGGCGTGGCGCTGGACGACCTCGGGCAGATGCGCGGGCTGCTCCGTCGTACCCAGACGTTGACGCGCTACGAGCCGGCCCTCATAGGGTCGGGCTCATGAGGGTGGCCCCGTGAAGGTTGCACTGCAGGTCACGTGCGTCAACGACGCGCTCTTCCCGCACGTCGGGCAGGCCACCGTCACGCTGCTGCGGCGGCTGGGCGTCGACGTGGAGTTCCCCGAGGGGCAGACGTGCTGCGGCCAGCCGATGGTGAACACCGGCTACCTCGACGAGGCCGTCCCCGCCGTACGACGCTTCACCGAGGCCTTCGCCGGCTACGACGCGATCGTCACGCCGTCGGGCTCGTGCGCGGGGTCGGTGCGGCACCAGCAGGCGATCGTGGCGAAGCGGTCCGGTGACGTCGCGCTGGCCGAGCGCGTGGCCGAGCTCGCGCCGAGGACCTACGAGCTCTCGGAGTTCCTGGTCGACGTGCTCGGCGTCGAGGACGTGGGCGCGCACTTCCCGCACGTCGTCACCTACCACCCGACCTGCCACTCGCTGCGGCTGCTCGGACGTGGGCGAGCGGCCCCGGCGGCTGCTGTCGCACGTCGACGGGTTGACGCTGGTGGACCTGCCCGCGGCCGAGGAGTGCTGCGGCTTCGGTGGCACCTTCGCGGTCAAGAACGCCGACACGTCGGTCGCGATGGGCTCGGACAAGGCGAGGCACGTGCGCGACACCGGCGCCGAGGTGCTGGTGGCCGGCGACAGCTCCTGCCTGATGCACATCGGGGGACTGCTCGGGCGGCAGCGGGCCGGCGTACGCACGATGCACCTCGCCGAGGTGCTGGCCCAGTCGAGGACGCCCGCATGACCGCGACGTTCGTCGGCATGCCGCCGTTCCCGAAGGCCGCCCGCGAGGCCCTCGGCGACAGCCAGCTGCGCCACAACCTGGAGCACGCGACCCACACGATCCGCGAGAAGCGGGCGCGGGTCGTGGCGGAGGTCGACGACTGGGAGGAGCTGCGCACGCGCGCGGCGGCGATCAAGGACGCCACCCTGGCCGACCTCGAGCAGCACCTCGTCGAGCTCGAGGAGAAGCTCACCGCCAACGGCGCCGTCGTGCACTGGGCGCGCGACGGGGCCGAGGCCAACGCCATCGTGGCCGAGGTGGCGCGGTCGCACGGCGCCGACGAGGTGCTCAAGGTCAAGTCGATGGTCACGCAGGAGATCGGGCTCAACGAGTCGCTCGCGGAGCAGGGCATCCAGGCCTGGGAGACCGACCTCGCGGAGCTGATCGTGCAGCTCGGTGACGACCTGCCCAGCCACATCCTCGTCCCTGCCATCCACCGCAACCGCGCCGAGATCCGCGCCATCTTCGAGGAGCGGATGGCCGCGGCGGGACGGCCCGCCCCCGACGACCTGACCGACGACCCGGCGGCGCTCGCGTCGGCCGCCCGGCTGCACCTGCGCGAGAAGTTCCTGCACGCCAAGGTGGGTGTCTCCGGCGCCAACTTCGCGATCGCCGACACCGGCACGCTGGTCGTCGTCGAGTCCGAGGGCAACGGCCGGATGTGCCTGACCCTCCCGGACGTGCTCGTCTCGGTCGTCGGCATCGAGAAGGTGGTGCCGACCTTCGCCGAGCTCGACGTGTTCCTGCAGCTGCTGCCGCGCTCCTCGACCGGCGAGCGGATGAACCCCTACACGTCGATGTGGTCGGGCGTCACTCCCGGCGACGGGCCGCAGGAGGTGCACGTCGTGCTGCTCGACAACGGCCGCACCCGCGCGCTGGCCGACGAGGTCGGCCGCCAGGCGCTGCGCTGCATCCGCTGCTCGGCCTGCCTCAACGTCTGCCCGGTCTACGAGCGGGTGGGCGGGCACGCCTACGGATCGGTGTACCCGGGGCCGATCGGCGCGATCCTCAACCCGCTGCTGCGCGGTGTCGGCACCGACCCGCAGGTCGACTCGCTCCCGTACGCCTCGTCGCTGTGCGGCGCCTGCTACGAGGTGTGCCCGGTGAAGATCGACATCCCTGCGGTGCTGGTCGACCTCCGCGCCCAGGTGGTCGACGCGCACCGCAACGGCCGGCCCAAGGCGGAGAAGGCGGCCATGAGGGGAGCCGGCGCGACGTTCGCGTCCGCGCGACGGCTGGGCCTTGCCGAGCGACTCGCGAAGCTGGGTACGGCGACCGCTCGCCACCTCCCCGTCGCCTCGGCCTGGACCCGCACCCGCGACCTCCCCCCTGCCCCGCGCGAGTCCTTCCGCGCCTGGTGGAAGCGGACCCAGGCAGGGGGCCAGAAGTGAGCGCCCGCGACGTCATCCTCAACCGCGTCCACAACGCGACCGCCACCGCGACCGCCCCCGACCCCGGGTCCCTGAGGAGGTCGCGCAGCGACCGTCTCGAAGGGCCCGCGCGCACCGCTCTGATCGACCTCTTCGTCGAGCGGGTCGAGGACTACCGCGCGGTCGTCGAGCGCTGCTCCGCTCGATGACCTCGCGGCCCGCGTGGCCGCAGCGGTCGAGGGTGGCTCGGTCGTCGTACCGGAAGGCCTCGCGCTCGACCTCCCCGGCGCCGTCGTCGACGACGGCCTCTCGGCCCTCGAGCTCGACGCCATCGACGCGGTTGTCACCCGCTCGGTGCTCGGCATCGCCGAGACCGGCACGATCGTGCTCGACCACGGCCCCGGCCAGGGCCGGCGCGCGATCACCCTGGTGCCGGACCGGCACGTCTGCATCGTCGCGGCCGACGACGTCGTCGCCGACGTCCCCGACGCGGTACCCCTGCTCGATCCCGCCCGCGCGCTCACCTGGATCAGCGGCCCCTCGGCCACCAGCGACATCGAGCTCTCCCGCGTCGAGGGCGTCCACGGACCGCGCAACCTGCACGTCATCGTCGTCGGCTGAGTCCGATAGCCACGCCGAGCGGGGGATCCGTGCACGCGCCAGGGCACCGAGCGGGGGTTCCGTGCACAGGTCGCGTACTGCAAACCCCCGCTCGGCGTCGTACGACGTACCGAAATCCCCCGGTCGGCGTGGCTCCGGTAGCCTCTCCCGCGGTGGCGTGTCCGAGCGGCCTAAGGAGAACGCCTCGAAAGCGTTTGTTGGAGCAATCCAACCGAGGGTTCAAATCCCTCCGCCACCGCCAACTTCTTCCCACGGATCGCTAGCCAGACGGGCGTGCAGGTGCTCGTCGTGGAACTCGCCGTCGCCGTAGCGGTACGACGAGCGCAGGGTCCCTTCGACCGGGAAGCCGGCGCGCTCGGCCGCGAGGCAGGAGCCTCGGTTCTCGACTGCGTGGTACAGCTGCAGCCGACGCAGCCCCTTCTCCACGAAGATGCGCCGGGCAGCGGTCGCGAGGGCCGTGGTGGCGACACCGCGGCCACGCTCCGCGACCACGACGCGGTACCCCAGCTCGCCGATGCCCTGGTCGAGGTCGATGTGGAAGACCGAGATGGTGCCGAGGAACCGGTCGTCGTCGGCGTCGGCCACGGCCCAGGTCGCGAAGTCGTCGCCGCCCTCGTTCTGACGCGCCCGCCAGGCGGCGAGGTCGGTCTCCCGGTCCGGGTTCCACTTCACCGTCTCGGGATCGTCGAAGAGGTCGCGCAGCCGGGGGTCGTCGTCCGGCGAGAACGGCCGCAGCCGCACCGTCGCAGAGGCCATCGTCATCTCCTCCCGATCTCTGGCTGACAGTCTGACGTGCTGGGATGTCGAGGACACCTCGACGGCTCCGACGTACCGGTGAAGGCTGCCGCCCGGGCGCCCGCGACGCAGATGGAGGTCTGCTGTGAAGTACGTGATCCTGATCCACGCCAACCCCGAGCCGTGGGGCCACCCGACATCGCGCTACACCGCCGAGGGCAGGCAGGTGGCGCCGGCGGAGCACGACCGGATGGACCGCGAGTTCGAAGCGCTGCTCGAGGAGCTCTCCAAGTCGGGGGAGTTCGTCACCGCGGAGGCGCTGGGCGACCCGTCGTCCTCGACGATCTACGGCTGGGACGCCGGAACACCCGTCCCCACGGACGGGCCCTACGCCGAGGCCAAGGAGCAGCTCGCCGGGTTCTTCCTCGTCGACACCGAGACCCGCGAGCGGGCCGAGGAGATCGCCGCCCAGTTCGCCCAGCCGGGCGGAGTGATCGAGCTCCGGCCGGTGATGTCGCCCGGCGGCCCGGACGAGTAGGGACGCGTGCCCGAGCCGGACGTCGCCGGGATCTGGCGGGCCGAGGCGCCGTACGTGCTGGCCGCCCTGGTGCGGAAGTACGGCGACCTCGACGCCGCCGAGGACGCCGCCCAGGAGGCACTGCTCGCCGCGTCGCAGCAGTGGCCCGGCGAGGGCGTCCCGGACCGGCCAAGGGGCTGGCTGATCACTGTCGCCTCCAGACGGCTGACCGACCACTGGCGCAGCGAGCGCGCACGGGCCGGCCGCGAGGAACGGGTGCACCGCGAGGACCTGGCCGCGGTGGTGAGCGACCGTGACGACTCGCTGGCGATGCTGTTCCTCTGCTGCCACCCGGCGCTGACCCGGCCGTCGCAGGTCGCCCTCACGCTGCGCGCGGTGGCCGGACTGAGTACCGGCCAGATCGCCCGCGCCTTCCTGGTGCCGGAGTCGACGATGGCGCAGCGGATCAGCCGGGCAAAGGCCCGGTTGCGCGAGGTCGGGGCGAGGTTCGCCCTCCCGACCCCGCGGGAGATGCCGGACCGCGTAGCGGCGGTCGCGCAGGTGCTCTACCTCGTGTTCACCGAAGGGCACACCTCGACGACCGGGCCGGGCCTGACCGACGTCTCGCTCGCGGAGGAAGCGATCCGGCTGGCCCGCCAGCTCCACGGGCACCTGCCCGGGGAGGACGAGCTGGCCGGGCTCCTGGCGCTGATGCTGCTGACCGACGCCCGGCGTGCCGCCAGGACAGCGCCCGACGGCTCGTTGGTCCCGCTGGCCGAGCAGGACCGCTCGCTCTGGGACCGCGTCCGGATCGAGGAGGGGGTGCGGCTCGTCGAGCAGGTGCTGCCCTCGGGACCGGTCGGGCCCTACCAGCTCCAGGCGGCGATCGCGGCCGTCCATGACGAGGCCGCTCGCGCCGAGGACACCGACTGGGCCCAGATCGAGGTGCTCTACGGGATGCTCCTCGAGATCGCGCCGGGGCCGCTCGTCTCGCTCAACCACGCCGTCGCCCTGGCCCACTCCGCCGGCCCGGTCGAGGCGCTGGCCAGCGTCGAGCCGCTCCTGGAGGACCCGGCATTGCGTCGGAACCATCGCGCGTACGCCGTCCACGGCCACCTGCTCGACATGGCCGGGCGGCCCGACGAGGCGCGCGCGTCGTACCGCCGTGCGGCGGCGCTGGCGACGAGCATCCCGGAGCAGCGCTACCTCAACGAGAAGGCCCAGTCGGGGACCTGACCGGGCCGGTGCGACACGCGGAATCGTGGGCAGTGCGTGCTCTGACGTTAAATACGATAAAGTCACTCTACTTACTTCACCAAGAGAGGAGGCTGAGTCTGATGTCCGAACACCACACCGACGCACCGGCACTCGATGTGCACCAGCACCTGTGGCCCGACGAGCTCGTCGACCGGCTGCGGGCGCGGTCGAAGCCGCCGTACCTGCGCGGCTGGCGACTCCACACCGACGGCGAACCGCCGTACGACGTGGATCCCGGAGGACACGACGTCGCGGCGCGTATCGCCGCGGACCGCGAAGCGGGGGTGGGTCGGGCGTGCCTCAGCCTCTCCTCCCCCTTGGGGATCGAGCAGCTGCCGGCGCCGAACGCGCGCTTGCTGATCGACGCCTGGCACCGCGGCGTGCGCGAGCTGCCCGACCACTTCCGCGCCTGGGCCTCCGTCCCCGCCGACGAGGTGGACGTCCCCGGCCTGCAGCGCCTGCTGGCAGAGGAGCGGTTCGCCGGGGTGCAGCTCCCCGCGACCGACCTGCTCACGCCGTACGCCTGGGAGCAGGTCTCCCAGGTGCTGCTGCTCGCTGAGCTCGCCGGGAAGCCGGTGTTCGTGCACCCCGGGCCGGAACCGCGGCGGGCACTCGCCGGCCGGTTGCCGGAGTGGTGGGCACCCGTGGTCGGCTACTCCGCGCAGCTGCAGGCGGCGTGGTGGGGGTGGCACGCGTTCGGTGGGCGCACGTTGTTCCCGCGGCTCAAGGTGGTCTTCGGCGCCGGGGCGGGGCTGGCACCCGTGCTGGTCGAGCGGCACGCGATGCGAGGTGGGGGACGCATCGTGGTCGACCCGGACGTGTTCGTCGACACCTCTGGCACCGGCACGCGCGCCCTGGAGGCGCTGGTCCGGGTGCTCGGCATCGACGCGCTGGTGCTGGGCAGCGACCGGCCCTACGGCGACCCGCTCACCGAGTTCCTCGGCGATGCGGCCACGCACGCCGTGCGCGTCGTCAACCCGCAGCGGTTGCTGGAGCCGACGCACGTCGGAGGAGGTGAGCAGGCATGGGCAGTGGCGAGCTGACGTCGTCGTACGTCGACACCGTGGTGGGCGAGGACCTGCCGGACCGAGACCTGGAGCGCTCCGAGCTCGAGGAGCTCGTCACCAGGATCGCGGAGCACCCGGAGCGATGGGCCCACCACGTGGCCTTCGACGGCGAGGACCGCGTCTACGTGTCGCTGCACCGCGACTCCCACGTCGACGTCTGGCTGCTGTGCTGGACGCCGGAGAATGACACCGGCTGGCACGACCACGACGTGTCCTCCGGTGCCGTGGCCGTCGTCGCCGGTGAGCTCATCGAGAGCAACCTGACGTTGCTGGAGGGGGCCCTCGAGCGACCGGTGGAGGCAGGCGAGAGCTTCTCGTTCGGGCCGGACCACATCCATCGCCTCACCGGTGCCGTGCACGGGTCGGTCAGCGTGCACGCCTACAGCCCGCCGCTGTGGCGGATGGGGCAGTACGCCGTGAACGACGAGGGGGTCCTCCGGAGGGTGTCGCTCTCTTACGCAGACGAGCTTCGCCCCATGTGAGTGAACAATGAGCAGGTGACCCACCTGTTCATCGGCGAGGAGCCGGGCGTGGTCCTCGAGGTCCGCCACCTCGGGGCGACCGTGCACCGGCTCCTCGTCACGGACGCCGACGGCCGGCGACGCAACCTCGTGCTCGGACACCAGGACGACGAGGCCTACCTCGCCGGGACGGACTTCCGGGGCGCGATCGTGGGCCGCTTCGCCAACCGCATCGCCGGTGGCCGGTTCGAGCTGGACGGGCGCCCGGTGCAGCTCGACACCAACGAGCGCGGCAATTCCCTGCACGGCGGACCCGACGGGTTCCACCGCCGCGAGTGGGAGGTCGTCGCCCACGAGCACGACCTGCTGCGGCTCCGCCTGGTCAGCCCCGACGGGGACCAGGGCTTCCCCGGCGAGCTGACCGCAACGGTCACCTACACCACCACGGTGGACTCGGTCGCCGTCGAGATCGAGGCCACGAGTGATGCGCCGACCCTCGCCAGCCTGACCAGCCACGTCTACTGGAACCTCGACGGCGCGGCGACCATCGACGGGCACGCGCTCCGGGTCGACGCCGACCGGTACCTGCCCGTCGACGCGGCCGGCATCCCGACCGGAGAGCTCGCCGGGGTCGCCGGGACGCCGTACGACCTGCGGCAGGGCCCGTTGCTCGAGGGCCGCGTCATCGACCACACCTACGTGCTGGACGGCGGTGCTGCTCTCTCCGCCGGGGGATGGACGGTCGAGATGTCGACCAACCGCCCTGGGGTGCAGGTCTACACGGGCGAGTTCCTCGACGGTGCGCCGCGCGGCGGCGTCGCCCTCGAGCCGCAGCTGTTCCCCGACAGCCCGCACCACCCGGATTTCCCGAGCGCCGTGCTGCGGCCTGGCGAGGTCAGCCGGACCGAGATCGAGTGGCGGCTGGTCAGGGAGCCGGGGCGCTGACCTCGTCGAGCGCCCGTCGCGCCACGGCGCGCAGCGCCGCCTGCGCGTCCCAGTCTCCGGTGTCGCGGGTGTCCGGCCAGTCGGCCACCTGCTCCTGGGCCCAGCGCGCCCAGCGGAGCACGGCGAGCTCCTGCTCCAGCACGAGCGACAGGGTCAGGGCGCTGATGTGGTCCCGCTCGGCGAAGGTGGTCGGCCCGGAGGCAAAGCTGCCGAGCGACCGCGCCCGCTCCTCGGCCTCGGCGGCGATCTCCGCCAGCGTGGCCCGCAACGCCGCCAGGTCGCCGCTGTCGGCGAAGAACACCTTCACCATCCCCTCGAACTCGCTGGTGCGCGGTGCCGCGGGCTCGGCCAGCCAGGAACGCAGCGCCTCGCGACCCTCGTCGGTGATGGCGTACTCGCGGCTGCGGCGCTTGCCCGTGAACCGCTCGGTGGCCACGGCCCAGCCCTGCGCCGCGAGCTGCTTCGGCTCGTCGTACAGCTTGCGCTCCGCCCGTGGCCAGAACCAGTTGAGGCTGCGCTGGACCTGCTTGGCCAGCTCGTAGGTGGTCCACGACCTCACCGAGAGCAGGCCCAGGACGGCGTACGACGTGGTCGTCGGGAACGAAGGCATGTCGCATCTTGACATACTGCCGTGGGCAGTATCAAATACTGCCCATGACAGTATTCGACTCGCCGGGACGACTGCTCGTCGTGGTGGCTCACCCGGACGACGAGACGTTCGGGTGCGGCTCCCTCCTGCTGCACGCGGCGGCGTCGGGTATGACCACCGCGGTGTGCTGCGCGACCCGCGGGGAGGCGGGGGAGTGGCCCGACGGCCTCGCGCTGCCGGCCGGCGGCCTCGCCGAGCAGCGGGAGGCGGAGCTCCGCGAGGCGGCGGAGGCCCTCGGGGTCAGCCGGGTCGCCGTGCTCTCCTTCTCGGACTCGGGGATGGCCGGCCAGGCAGGCCCGTCGACGCTCGTCGGCGCGGCCGAGGACGAGGTGACCGCGAGCGTGCGTGGTGTGGTCCAGGACTTCGGGCCTGACCTGGTGGTGACGCTCGATGCCAGTGACGGGCACCGGGACCACGCCCGGATCCGCGACGTCACCGTGCGGGTGGCCCACGAGGAGGGCGTGCCGGTGTACCTGTACTGCCTGTCCCAGCGACTGATGCGGCGCTGGGTCGAGGTGATGACCGAGCGCGATCCCGGCTCGGACTACCTGGCCCTGGGCGAGCTGGGCACGCCGGACGAGGAGATCGACCTCGTCATCGACACAGCTGCTCACCTCGATCGCCGCGAGCAGGCGATCCGGCTGCACCGCTCCCAGGTCTCGCCGTTCGAGGGCCTCCCGGCTGACCTGCGGCGCGAGTGGCTGTCGGTCGAGCACCTCCTCGGCCCGGTGCGAGAGGACTGAGCCGTGATGGTGCTGCTGCAGGTGCTGGGGGACGTCAGCGTCGACGGTGCCGTCGTGTCACGCCCGCGGGAGCGCGACCTGCTCGCCCTGCTGGTCGCGGCGCGTGGTCCCGTGCCGGCCGAGCGCATCCTCGAGGAGCTGTGGTCCGGCGAGCCGTCCCGGGCGGCCATGCAGGTGGTGGTGTCGCGGGTGCGGGCGCTTCTCGCCGGCCGGGGGGAGGCGGGCATCGAGCGGACGCCGGCCGGCTACCGGCTGGTGGGGGTGCAGGTGGATGCCTGGGAGTTCGAGGACGCCGCCGAGTGCACCCTCGCCGTACCCACCTCCGCTGAGCGGCTGGTCGCCGCGACGCGCGCCGACGAGCTCTGGACCGGGACGCCGTACGCCGGCAGCGACTCCTCCTCTCTCCACGCCGCGGCCGCCCGGCTCCAGGACCTGATGCTCGCCGTCCAGGAGGCACGTGCCGAGTCGCTCCTGGCCCTCGGCCACGCCGCTGCCGCTGAACGGCTGCTGGCGCCGGTGACGCCGAGCCACCCCTACCGCGAGCAGCTCTGGGCGCTGCTGGCCCGGGCCCAGTACGCCTGCTCCCGCCAGGCCGACGCGTTGGCCACGCTGGCGGCGCTGCGCGACCGGCTGTCGATGGACCTCGGCGTGGACCCGTCCCCGCTGGTGCGCTCGCTCGAGCACCGCATCCTCGTGCAGGACTCCGAGCTGGGTGGACTGGGTGCTGCCGCCGGTTCAGCCGTGCGTGCCTCCGACGCGCCCCACCGCCGCGCGTGGACCCGCCACTGCCGTGCCGGCGCACGAGGAGACGTGCTGGGCACCCGACTGCCGCGGCTCCAGGACGCGCGCTCCTTATAGTTCCCCCGTGCGCGTGGGGATTCTGGGAGCCGCGGAGGCCCGGATCGGCGAGGTGCCGATCGACCTCGGCACCCGCAAGCAGCGGGCGTTGCTGGCCGCACTCGCGCTGCACGCCGGCCACCCCGTGCCCCCGGACACGCTGGTCGACCTGATCTGGGGCGACCAGCCGCCGACGGCGGTGACCCCCACGCTCCACGGGTACGTCGCGAAGCTGCGCCGCGCACTCGAACCCGACCGGCCACCGCGTGCCCCGTCCCAGGTACTGGTGCTCACCGACCAGGGGTACGAGCTCCGGCTGGCCGACGACGCCCTCGACTCGGTGCGGTTCGAACGGGCGGTCCGCGACGCCCGCGAACGGATCGGTGGGGTCTCGCTGGCCGCGCCGATGCAGGTCGAGCATGCCGACGAGGTCTTCGGCTCGCTCAGCGAGGTGCTCGGGCTGTGGCGGGGGACGCCGTACGCCGAGCTCGAGGACGCCCCGGCCGCGCAGGCCGAGCGCGCCCGGCTCGACGAGCTGCGTGCCGTTGCCCTCGAGGACCGGGCGGTGGCGGGACTCGCGATGGGCCGTCACACGATGGTGGCCGGTGAGCTGGAGGTGCTCACCTCGACGTACCCGCTGCGCGAGCGGCTGTGGGGCCTGCGAGCCGTGGCCCTGGCGGGCTCGGGTCGCCAGGCCGACGCGCTCGAAGTGCTCCGGGAGGTGCGCGAGCTGCTGGCCGAGGAGCTGGGGCTCGAGCCGGGTGCGGAGCTGCGTGAGCTGCAGACCGCCGTGCTGCGCCAGGACCCCGCCCTCACCTGGGCCGCACCGGCCTCGGAGGCTCAGCTGGCGCGCCCGGTCGCGACGACTCCGGCGCCGTACCAGTGGCCGCTCGTCGGCCGCGACGACGAGCTGGCGGCGATGGTCGGCCTGCTCGAGCAGTCGGCAGGGACGCCGCTCTTCGCAGCGGTGACCGGCGAGCCCGGCATCGGCAAGAGCAGGCTGTGCGGCGAGCTCGCGGCCGTCGCCCGCGATCTCGGCGTGGCCGTCCTCGTCGGGCGCTGCTCGCAGGACGAGGGCGCACCACCGCTCTACCCGTGGGCGAGCGTCCTTCGCGAGCTCGGGAACGACCTGCCTTCGGTGGCTGCCGAGGCCGAGGGCGGCGACGAGAGCGGATCGCGGTTCCGGGCGTGGGAGGAGATCGTGCGCTCCGTCCTCGACGCCGCCGAGCAACAGCAGCTGCTGATCTTCCTCGACGACCTGCACTGGGCCGACGTCTCGACCCTGCGGGTGCTGCGGCTCCTGGCCGAGACGGCGACGGCCGGACGGTTGCTCGTGGTGTGCACGTGGCGGCACGAGCCGCCGCCGACCGGGCAGCTGGCCGTCGTCGCGGACATGCTGGCGCGCCGGCACGCGTTGCGCCTGCACCTCGAAGGCCTGAGCGCCGACGAGGCGGCCGAGATCGTCACCTCGGTGGCGGCGACGGCGCCGACCTCCGCGGAGGCAGATGCACTGCGGTCGCGCACCGAGGGCAACCCGTTCTTCCTCGTCGAGTACGCCCGGCTGCTCGGCGACAGCGGTGACCTCCCCGCGCTGCTCGCCGAGGAGCACCCGCCCGCGGCGGTCAGCGACGTGCTGACCCGGCGCCTCGGGGCGCTGCCCGACGCCACCGTCTCTGCGCTGCGGCATGCATGCGTGATCGGCCGCCAGTTCGACGTGCCGACGCTGGCCGCACTGATGACGGGCGACGAGGACGCCGTGATCGACGACCTCGACCCGGCCCTGTCGGCGGGACTGCTGCGCGAGTTCGGCGTCGACCGGTTCCGGTTCGCGCACGCGCTGATCCGGGACACGGTCTACGCCGGGATCTCGCAGAGCCGGCGCGGCCGGCTGCACGCGCGCACGGCCGAGGTGCTCAGCGGGGTGCCCGGGCGGGAGAACGAGGTGGCCCGGCACTGGCTGGCGGCGGGGCCGTCGTACGCCGACCGGGCGTGGCGGGCGGCGCAGGACGCGGCGCACGCGGCGCGCGAGCTGTTCGCGTACGACGAGGCGGTGGAGCTGCTCACCGGCGCCCTCACGGTCCTCGACGACGCGGGTGCCACCGACGAGGACCGCTTCGCGCTGCTGATCGACCTGGCCCGGAGCTACCTGCTCACCGACAACCTCGTCGACCTGCGGCGCACCGTGCACGAAGCCCTGGGGGTGGCCGGACGCCTCGACGACCTGCATCGCGAGGTGCAGGCAGTGAGCCTGCTGCTCACCAAGGCGTTGTGGCAGTCCGGGGTCTTCGGCGGGGTGGACGAGGTCGTGGTGGGAGTCATCCGCAGGGCCCTGGACCGGCTCCCAGCGGGCGACAGTGCCGAGCGGTGCCGCCTGATGGTCGCGCTGGCCACCGAGATCTACTACGCCTCCGCGGTCGGTGAACGCGTGGCGCTCTGCGAGCAGGCGCTGGAGATGGCTCGTCGGGTCGATGACCCGCGGCTGCTCCTCGACACGCTGCTGGCCGTGCCGCTCAGCCTGTGGAGCCCGGCCTCGGCCGACCAGCGTTTCGAGCTCACGGGTGAGGCGGCCGAGCTCGCGCGCGAGCTCGGTGACGGCATCGCCCTCGCGACGGCGCTGGCGCTGCACGCCAGTGCGGCCTCGGAGTCCGGCCGGGTCGTGGGGCTGCTCGACCTGGCGGCCGAGGCGCGTGAGCAGGCCGTCAAGGAGCGCCAGCTCTTCGCCCAGCTCTTCCTGGACGGCCTCGAGATCCCGTGGCTGGCGATGCGCGGTGACTGGGACCGCGTCCACGCGCTGATCGCCGACATGGTGGTGATGCACGAGCGCGTCGACGTGCCGCAGACCGGCGATGCCCTCGTCGGCGCCTTCCTGATGGACCTTCTCTGGGGCAAGGAGCCCGACGCGCTGCTCGCGGTCGTGGACCAGGTCGCCGAGGTGAAGGTGATGCCTGTCGAGGCCTCCGTCGCCCTGATCCTGGCCCGAGGGGGGCGCCTGGACGAGGCGCGCGAGCGGCTCCGCTCCGTCGGCGCGGAGCTGTCGCCCGACTGGTGGTTCTCGCTGCTGACCCTGGGCCAGGCCGCCGAGGCCGCGATGCTGACCGGCGACCCGGATCTCGCGGCCGAGTCCTACGAACGTCTCGCCCCGTTCGCGGGGCGGCCGGCCGCGGGCGGTTCCGGCACCGTGATCGGCGTCGTGGACTTCTTCCTGGCGATGGCCGCCCACGCGACAGGAGAGCGGGACCTCGCCACCCGGCACGCGGACGACGCCGTCCGGTTGTGCACGGAGTGGGAGATCCCGCTCGCCGCCTCGTGGTTCGCGCGGGTGCGCGAGGAGCACGGGTTCTGACGGTCAGGCTCCAGGTCAGAAGCAGTGCTGGAAGGCCCGGGCCTGCTGGCGCGCGAACCGGTGCCGCGTCACGTGCCAGATCAGCCGGAAGGCCGGGTCGGTCTTGGCGAAGACGTCGTCCCGGACCGGTCGTGGGAGCTCCGAGGCGGCCCACGGGACGACTCGAAGCACCTTGCCGATCGTGAGGTCCTCCTTGAAGTACTCCTCGTCGAGCCACTCCCAGTCCTCCTGGGTGAGCACCCGCTGGATGATCGGGATGGCGCCGGTCTCCTCGTGCTCGAGGTGGCGGGCCAGGCACTCCCGGATCGCGGCGAGCCGGACGGCGAGGGCGGCGCGGGCGTCGTCGTCCGCGTGACCGGCCAGGCGCTCGAAGCCCTGCTCGCAGGCCTCGAGCAGCGGCTCGAACTCGGCGTGCTCGGCCTCCATCGCCTCCAGGGTCTCCCGGTCGTCGGCCGTGCCGCGCTCGAGCAGCAGCGGCCAGAGGCCGGCGTCCTCGCCGGAGTGGTGGCCGTGCAACGCCTCGGCGAAGACCGACCAGCGCTTCTGGAGCAGCTTCCAGGCGACCCGGTCGCCGACCGGCGTGAGCCGGGCCGCCTCGCTCAGCATCCGCAGGTCGCGCCGGAAGGCGTGGTGCATCACGTACATCATGAACATGTCCACCGGTCCTTCCGGAGCCGCGGTCTGTCCCGCGAGCCGGATCTGCGTGGGCCATTCGGTCGTTGCGGTGTGGGTGCTCATCTCGGTTCTCCTGTCGTGATTTCTCGGGCGCTTCTCGGGGTCGGGGTTCTCACACGCCGGCGGGCGTGCGGGTCGGAGTGACGTGGTCGGCGGGCTCGTCGACGTCGGTGACCTCCGCGCGGACGGTGGGCAGGGCCCGGTCGAGCCAGGCAGGCATCCACCAGTTCCAGCGGCCGAGGAGGGTCATCGTGGCCGGGACCAGCACCATCCGGATCAGCGTCGCGTCCAGGGCGACGGCGACCGCCATGCCCAGGCCGAGCTGCTTGATGACGACGTCGACCTCGGTGGCGAAGCCCAGGAAGACGGCGACCATGATGGCGGCGGCGGCCGAGATCACCCTGCCCGTGCTGGACAGGCCGCGCACGACGCTGCCGTGGGCGTCACCGGTGTCCAGCCAGTCCTCGCGGATCCGCGAGAGCAGGAACACCTCGTAGTCCATCGACAGTCCGAAGAGCACCGCGAACAGCAGGATCGGCATCCAGCTCGAGACCGGCATGGCGTGGTCGAGGCCCAGGAGCTCGGTGCCCCAGCCCCACTGGAAGACCACGGTGAGCACGCCGAACGCCGCGGCGATCGACAGCAGGTTCATCACGGCTGCCTTCACCGGGACCACGACCGAGCGGAACACCATCCCGAGCAGCAGCACGGAGACGAGGACCACGAAGCCGACGACCAGCCACAGCCGGGTGTTGAACAGCTCGGCGATGTCGGCGAACAGCGGGGTGTTGCCGGTGATCTCGACACCGGCCGGGGCCTGCTGCCGCAGGTCCGCGACGAGGTCCGAGGTGCGCTCGTCGGTCGGGCCGAAGGCCGGCTCGGCCGAGAAGATCCGCAGGGCCTGGTCCGGCGAGGTCGCCACTGGCGTGACCGTGGCGATGTCGTCGCGATCGGCCACCTTCCGGGCAAGGGCAGCGGTCCCGGTCTCGTCGAGCCGGTCGGCCTGGACGACGTACAGCAGGGGGCCGTTGGCGCCGGGACCGAACTCGGCGGCGACCAGGTCGTAGGCCTTGCGCGTGGTCAGCTCGGAGGACTGGGCCGAGGAGTCCTGCGGCCAGGTCCGCATGCCCAGCGCGGGGGCAGCCAGGGTGAGCATGACCACGGTCGCGACCAGGGCCCAGACGACCGGGCGGCGGGTGACGCGGGTGGCCCAGCGCTCCATGACCGGCGTGCCCTTGCGGGCGCGGCCCCGGCGGACCCGGCGCGGGAGCAGCCGGCGACCGAACAGGCCGCAGAAGGCCGGGACCAGGGTGAGCGCCGACAGGGCGACGAACACGACGGCGATCGCGGTGGCGTAGCCGAAGGCGTCGTACGTCGGCAGCCCGGCCAGCTTGAGTCCCAGGAGCGAGACCAGCACGGTCGAGGAGGCGAACACCACCGAGCGGCCGGCGGTGGCGACGGCGCGTCCTGCCGCCTCCTGCTTGTCGAGGCCGGAGCCGAGGAACTCGGCGAACCGCGTGACCATCAGCAGCGCGTAGTCGATGCCGACGCCCAGCGCCACCATCGAGGCCACCATGGGGGCTGCGGTGCTCACGTCCATGGTGGCCGCCAGCAGGGTGATGCCGGCGGACCCGACCGCGAGACCACCCAGGGCGACCACGACCGGCACGCCTGCGCCCACCACCGAGCCGAACGCCAGCACCAGGATGAGCAGGGCCGCCGTGACTCCGATGAGCTCGCCGCTGCCCCGCATGGGCGCTGCGGCGGTGTCCGGGAGGCCGCCACCGAGCTCGACCTGGATGCCCGCGTCGCGGGTGGGCGCCACGGCCCGGTCGAGCGGCGCGAGGTTCTCGTACAGGTCGTGGTGGGTGACCTCGACGTCGTACTCCACCGCCAGGATCGCCGTGTCACCGTCGGGGCTGATCCGCGGCGGGGAGACGGAGACGACGTGGTCCATCGACTGCAGCCGCTCGGTCAGCGGAGTGATCACCGAGGCGCCGAGCTTGTTGCCGTCGGGGTCGTGGACGACGACGCGGGCGTCGGCGTTGCCCGCTCCCGGGGTGTGCGCCCGGAGCTGGTCGATGCCGACCTGGGCCCTGGCGTCCGGGATGTTCCAGTTGTCCTGGGGTGTGCCGCCGAAGCTGGCGGCGAGCGCGAAGACCGACGCGGCGACGACGGCCCAGGCGGCGAGCGTGCGCCACGGGTGGGCCGCGGTGGTGCGGCCGAGGCGGTGGAGGAACTGGGACATCGGGATCTCCTCGGGGAGGGGCGTGGTTCTCGGGCAGGACGAATGTCGGACACGGGCCTTGCACCGCACTGGTGCGCGACTTGAATGCCTCTTGAACTGCCCGCACCGCCGCGGGACCCGGCGGGCACAATGACCGGGTGACCCAGAAGGCAGCGTGGTTCGAGTCGCCCGCCGAGGCCGACAAGCAGCTGGCGGCGGTCGGGTACCTCGCCGACTCCGTCACGGCCACCACCGCCTACCTCGCCGGCGCGCTGGAGAAGCCGCTGCTCGTCGAGGGACCGGCCGGCGTGGGCAAGACCGAGCTGGCCAAGGCGATCGCCCGCGCGACGGGGGCAGGCCTGGTGCGGCTGCAGTGCTACGAGGGCCTCGACGAGGCGCGGGCGCTCTACGAGTGGAACTACAAGAAGCAGCTGCTACGCATCCAGGCCGCCGGTGACCAGGACTGGGACGAGACCCACGACGACATCTTCACCGACGAGTTCCTGCTCACCCGCCCGCTGCTCACCGCCATCCGCCGCGACGAGCCGACGGTGCTGCTCGTCGACGAGGTCGACAAGACCGACGTCGAGGTCGAGGGCCTGCTGCTCGAGGTGCTCAGCGACTTCCAGGTCACCATCCCCGAGCTCGGCACCGTCGTGGCCACCCGGCGCCCGCTCGTCGTACTCACCTCGAACGCCACGCGCGAGCTCTCGGAGGCGATCAAGCGTCGGTGCCTGTTCCTGCACATCGACTATCCCGACAGCGACCGGGAGCGCGACATCGTGGTCTCGCAGGTGCCCGAGATCGAGACCGAGCTGGCGGGGCAGGTCGTCGACATGGTCGCGAAGCTGCGCGGGCTCGAGCTGCGCAAGGCGCCCTCGATCGCCGAGACGATCGACTGGGCCCGCACCCTCGTGGCGCTGGGCACGGGCACGCTCGACCCCCGGGCGATCGACCAGACGCTGGGGGTCGTCCTCAAGCACGCCAGCGACCACGAGCGGGCGATCCGCGAGCTGCGCCTGCGCACGACATGACGCTCCTCGACCGCCACATCGCCTTCGTCGAGGCGCTCCGCGACGCGGGACTGCCCGTGTCGCTGGCCGAGGGCCTCGACGGCATCGCCGCGATCGGTCGCCTGGGCCTCGACGACCGCGAGACGCTCCGGACGGCGTACGCCGCCACCCTGGTCAAGCGCCAGAACCACCGCCCCGGCTTCGACCAGGTCTTCGACCTCTACTGGCCGGCGCTGGTGGGAGAGGGCCACGACTCCAATTCCGGGTACTCCGAGGCTGAAATGTCGTCCGCGGGCCCTCCTGACGACCTTTCGACCTCGGACTACCCGGAATTGCGGGACGGGCCGCAGGCACTGGCGGACTTCAGGGAGGCGCTGACGACGGGGTTGGCGATGGGGGATCCCGACGCGCTGACCACGCTGGCGCGGGAGGCGGTGCAGCGGTTCGGGCTGATCCGGGGCCGCGGGCCGGGGGAGCAGCGCTGGTCGTCGTACAACGTGATGAACCGGGTCGCTCCGGCCGAGCTGGTCGCCAAGGCCCTGGCCGGCCTGGGGGTCCCCGCCGGCGACGACGACCCGTCGCTGCGGCGGCTGGTCGAGGCGCAGGTGCGGGCGTTCGAGGACCTGGTCGACACCGAGGTACGACGGCGCGCGGCCGAGGTGCGTGGGCCCCGGCACGTCGCCCAGCACACCGTGAAGCCGGCGATCGAGCAGGTCGAGTTCACCTCGGCCCGCAAGGCCGACCTGGAGCTGATGCGCCGCGAGATCCAACCGCTCGCCCGGCGTCTCGCGACGCGGGTCAGCAGGGAGCAGCACGCCCGCCGCGGCCGGCCACTCGACTTCCGCCGGACCGTGCGGGCGTCGATGTCCAGCGGCGGCGTGCCGCTCGAGACCCGCCACCGGCCGAAGCGTCCCGGCCGGACCGACCTCGTCGTGCTGTGCGACGTCAGCGGCTCGGTCGCGAGCTTCGCGGGCTTCACGCTGATGCTGGTCTTCGCGCTGCGCGAGCAGTTCAACCGGGTACGGGCCTTCACCTTCGTCGACGACATCCACGAGGTGACCGACCGCTTCACACCGGGGGCCGACCCCGCCCGGACCATGTCGGACCTGGCGGCGAGCGCGCGCTACGCCAGCCTGTGGGGCCGCACCAACTACGGCCGCGCCTTCACCCGCTTCTCCGAGTCGTACGGCGACGCGCTGACCCCGAAGACCAACCTGCTCGTGCTCGGCGACGCGCGCTCCAACCACTCCGACCTGGCGCTGCCGGTGGTCAAGGACCTCGTCCACGCCGCGCGCCACAGCTGGTGGCTCAACCCCGAGCACCACCGCAACTGGAACACCGGCGACTCGGCCGCCCGGGAGTACGGGCAGCTGGTGCCGATGATCGAGTGCCGCAACCTCACCCAGCTCGGGGAGTTCGTCCACGACCTCGCCTGAGCCCGTCGTACCGTGGAGCCATGCCTCATCGCGCTCTCGGGACGGCCCTGGTCGCTGCCCTCGCGCTGCTCCTCAGCGGCTGCGCGACCACGAAGGGCTCCGACCACGACGGCGGCGCCGACCGGGTACGGGCCTATGCGGTGTCGGGCGCGGGCACGGGCTCGACCGTCCGGGTCGTGGCGTCCGGCGACATCGCCTGCCAGCCCGACATGCCCACGACGCCGCAGCAGTGCCAGCAGGCCGCCACCGCCGCGCTGGCGCGCCGCCTCGAACCGGACCTGGTCCTGCCGCTGGGCGACCTGCAGTACCAGAACGCCACGCCCTCGGACTTCGCGGCCTCCTACGCGAAGTCGTGGGGCCAGCTGCTGTCGGTGACCCGGCCCACGATCGGCAACCACGAGTACCTGACGCCCGGCGCCAAGGGTTACTACGACTACTTCAGTGGCCGGCAGCCTGGGCCTCCCGGGTACTACCGGGTGCACGTCGGCCGCTGGCAGCTCTACCTCCTCAACAGCAACTGCGACAAGGTGAGCTGCGGGGCGGAGGCCGCCTGGCTCGACCGCCAGATGGCCGCACACCCGGCGAGGTGCTCGCTCGTGACGATGCACCACCCCCGCTACAGCTCGGGCGGGGAGCACGGCAACGACGCCGCGGTGGTCCCGCTGTGGCGGGCAGCGCTGCGGCACCGCAACGACCTCGTGCTGTCGGGCCACGACCACGACTACGAGCGGTTCAAGCGCATGGACGCTCGCGGTCGCCTCAAGCCCCGACGGGGGATGCTCGAGATCGTCTCCGGGGTCGGCGGCCGCAACTTCTACCCGCTCGGGCGGCGCAAGCGCGGGTCGGTGTACGCCCAGGCCAGCGTCTTCGGGGTGCTCCAGCTCGACCTGCGACCGCGCTCCTTCTCGTGGGCGTTCCGCGGCATCGACGGCCGGACCCTCGACTCCGGCTGGCGTCGCTGTCTGTGAGAAAACGAGACTTCCTGCGCGGCCGGCGACGTGCGTCAGTAGAATCGAGTCTTTGCTTTTGAGTTTCCCCGTCGAAGGGCACCTTCGTTGAGCGATGACGTGGCCGCGCGCGAGATCGCGCGCGAGCAGGAGTACGTCGACACCGTGTACGCCCAGCTCGAGAAGGCGTCCGCGTCGGCGCAGGAGCTGGCGAAGGAAGGTCTCGAGCGCGGCCGCATCGGCAACGAGGGCGGGCTCGTCGAGCGCGACGCCATGGTCTTCCAGGCCGCGCGCCGGATGGCGAGCCTGGACGCGGCGCACGAGGGCCTGGTCTTCGGACGCCTCGACATGCGGCCGGAGGTCACCGGCTCGGCCCGCTACATCGGCCGCATCGGGCTGCGCGACGACGCGTACGACGTGATGCTCATCGACTGGCGAGCACCCGCGGCTGCGGTCTTCTACCAGGCCACCCAGGCCGACCCGCTGGGCGTCGTACGCCGCCGCATCCTGCGTTCCAAGGGCGTCACCGTCCTCGGCGTGGAGGACGACCTGATCGACCCCGAGAGCCCCAACGCCGAGGAGCTGCCGATCATCGGCGAGGGCGCGCTGCTGGCCCAGCTGTCCAGGGCCCGGGACCGCTCGATGCACTCGATCGTGGCCACGATCCAGGCCGAGCAGGACCGTGCCATCCGCGCCCCCAACAGGGGTGTCGTCGCGATCAGCGGCGGGCCGGGCACCGGCAAGACCGTGGTGGCGCTGCACCGCGTTGCCTTCCTGCTCTACGGCGAGCGTCGTCGCTACGAGTCCGGCGGCGTGCTGGTCGTGGGTCCCTCCGGGGTGTTCATGCGCTACATCGAGCGGGTGCTGCCGTCGCTCGGCGAGACGGCGGTGGCGCTGCGCTCGTTGGGCGAGGTCGTCGACGGCGTCCGCGCCACCCGCCGCGACGAGCCCGCGGTGGCGGAGGTCAAGGGGTCCTCCGCGATGGTCGAGGTGCTGCGTCGCACCGCCCGCCAGGCCGTGCCGGACGCCCCACGTGAGTTCCGCGTCTTCTACCGCGACGACGTCATCAGGCTCGGTCCACGTGAGCTCGGCTCGCTGCGGCGCCAGCTGCTGTCAGGGGGTCGCCGCAACCGCTCGACGACGCGGGTGGCGTCGATGCTCATCGACACCATGTGGCGGCAGGTCCGCAGCGAGCGGGCCCGCGAGCGCACCAAGGACGACTTCGCCGAGGAGATGCGCACCAACGACGAGTTCCTCGACTTCGCGACCGCGTGGTGGCCGGTGCTCGACGCCGCGACCGTGCTCGGCTGGCTGCGGGACCCCGAGATGATGTCGCGCGTGAGCGAGGGCGTGCTCGACGAGGAGTCGGTCCGGCTGCTGTCGAAGTCGTGGGGCGAGACCATCTCCGTGGAGGACGTGCCGCTGCTCGACGAGCTGCGCTACGTGCTCGGTGACCCGCCGATCGTCAACACCGGCTCGATCGACGACGAGGACCTCGGTGTCGTCGACGCCGCCCTGCAGGAGGTCACCACCGCCTCGGAGCGCGAGTACGCCGGACCCCGCGGCTGGACCCCCCCGACCAACCGGGTCGAGGACGACGCGTTCGCGCACGTCCTGGTCGACGAGGCCCAGGACCTGACCCCGATGCAGTGGCGGATGGTCGGCCGCCGCGGCAGGCACGCCACCTGGACCGTCGTGGGTGACCCCGCACAGTCGTCGTGGCCGGTGCCCGCGGAAGCGGCTGCCGCGCGCGAGCAGGCGCTTGCCGACAAGCCGCGGCACGAGTTCCACCTCTCCACCAACTACCGCAACAGCGCGGAGATCTACGACTTCGCCGCCGACTACGCCCGCCGCGTGGGCCTCGACGCCGACCTGCCGAACGCGGTCCGCTCCACCGGCGTCGAGCCGTCGGAGCTCGGCGTCGACGACCTCGAGTCCGCGCTGCGCACCGAGCTCGGCTCGCTGGCCGGAACACTTCCGGGCACGATCGGGGTGGTCGTCCCGATCGCGCGCATCGGCGAGGTCAGCCGGTGGGTCTCCTCGTGGGAGGAGCTCGCCGCGGAGACCAGGGGCCAGGACAGCCGGGTCGTCGTACTCGCCGGGCTGGACACGAAGGGCCTCGAGTTCGACGGCATCGTCGTGGTGCAGCCGGAGGAGATCGAGGCCGAGTCGCCCACCGGCCGCGCCACCCTCTACGTCGTCTACACCCGCGCCACCCAGCGGATGGTCACGCTCACCCAGCGCTGAGCGGGACTGCCGGTTTCCCATGCGAGGAAGGGTTTCTGCCTCCTTGCACAGGAAACTTCCTGTGGTCGGCGGCAATTCGGGTTCCTCCCATGGGAAACCGTCCCCCCGGCGCCGCTCCTCAGAAGGGCGGCGGGCCGAGGATCTCGATCGCACCCGTCTGCCTGGCTGCGTCCGCGATCCGGTCGAAGTCGACGGGGATCGGCTGGCTGCCGGGCGGGGCAGGTTCGCTGGCCATGCGGAAGAACGCCTCGTCGGCTACCAGGGGTCTGGAGGGTCAGCAGACGCGTCTCGGGCGAGGTGACCATGAACGCGTGCGGCACCCCGCGGGGGACCACCACCACTCCTCCGGTCGACAGCTCGCGTCGTTCTCCCGCGAGGTCCAGCAGGATGTCGCCGTCGAGGACGTAGAACGTCTCGTCCGACGCGGGATGGATGTGGACGGGCGTCACCTTTCCCTGTTCCCCCTCGAACTCGAACAGCAGGAAGGCGCCACCGGTCTCCTCCGAGGTGGCAAGCCAGGTGTGCTTCCCACCGCCACTGAACCAGCGCTGCTCGCCCTCGCCGCTGTTGCGGATCGTCGCGCTCAATGTCTCCATGGTGGTTCCTCACTGTTTCGTGGGACTTGAGTCCCATAAAGAAACTACGGTACCGTGAGGACTGTGTCAACGGCGTACGAGGAGTCGGGTCGGACCCGCCAGAAGCAACGAACACGCAACGACCTGGTGGCCGCTGCGCGTGACCTGATCGCGTCGGGGGGAGCTGCCCCGACCGTCGAGGAAGCAGCAGCAGCGGCCTCGGTGTCGCGAACGACGGCGTACCGCTACTTCCGCAGCCAGCGTGAGCTGCTCGCCGCCGCCCACCCCGAGGTCGAGCTGACCTCGCTGCTGCCGCCCGACATCGGGGACGATCCCGAGGCGCGGATCGAGGCGGCGGTCCGCGGCTTCACGGCGATGGTGGTCGACACCGAGTCCCAGCAACGCACGATGCTCCGTCTCTCGCTGGAGGACGACACGTCACCCAGTCAGCTGCCACTGCGGCAGGGGCGGGCGATCGGCTGGTTCTCCGAGGCTCTCGACCCGTTGTCAGGGCGGCTCGGGACCGAGGGCGTCCGCCGGCTCGCGATCGCCGTGCGCGCGGTGACCGGCATCGAGGCGCTGGTGTGGCTCACCGACGTGGCCGGCCTGACCCGGGAGGAAGCGGTCGAGCAGATGGCGTGGTCCGCAGTCGCCCTCGTGCGCCGGGCCTCCTCCCCGAACCAGCCGGCAGAGGAAGGGGACGTGCTCCGGTAGCGTCGCCGCATGCCCGAGCAGCCCGCCGTCCACGAACTCCTCGAGGAGCTGGTGGGACACGAGGCGTGGGCGGTCATCCGGCTGCGGGACAGCCCCACCGTGACGCTGGTCGGCGGTTCGCTGAGCCACCTCGAGCGCCTGGCCGAGATCCCGCTCGAGGACGGGGCTCCGCCGGAAGGGCGACGGTTCGACCGCCTGGTCGCGGTGCCGTTCCGGCAGGTGACCGAGCGCGGCTTCGTCGCCCATGACGACGGCACCCCGTTGGCCGTGGTGGACATCGACCTCGAGCGCGAGGTCCCGCTCGAGCAGCTCCTCGAGGCGCTGCCGGACAGCGACGTCGCCTTCGTCGACGAGGGCGGGTTCGAGACGAGCGACGACGACTACGCGGCCGTCGTACGACGCATCATCGACGACGAGATCGGCAACGGCGAGGGGGCGAACCTGGTCGTCGGGCGCCACTACCGGGCCCGGCTCCGCGACTGGGACCGCGACAAGGCGCTGACGGTGCTGCGCCGGCTGCTCAGCAGCGAGCGCGGCGCCTACTGGACGTTCTGCTTCTGGACGGGTGAGCGCTTCCTGATCGGCGCCTCGCCGGAACGGCACGTGAGCGTGCACGGCGGTGACGTGCGGATGAACCCCATCTCCGGGACCTTCCGGCTCCGCGGTGTCGCGGACGACGAGCGCAAGCAGCGGCTGCTGGAGTTCCTGGCCGACGAGAAGGAGATCTTCGAGCTCTTCATGGTCGTCGACGAGGAGCTGAAGATGATGTGCGACATCTGCCACGAGGGCGGCCAGGTCCTCGGGCCGTTCCTCAAGCCGATGACCCACCTCGTCCACACCGAGTACCTGCTCGCCGGCCGTACCCACTCCGACGTGCGCGACGTCCTGCGCGACACGATGTTCGCCGCCACGGTCACCGGTGCGCCCGTCGAGAACGCCTGCCGGCTGATCCACCAGTACGAGAGCGAGGGCCGGGGCTACTACGCGGGGGCGCTCGCGCTGCTCGGCCGCGACGAGGCCGGTGCTCCGACCGCTGACTCCCCGATCGTCATCCGCACCGCGGACGTGAGTCCCGAGGGCGAGATGCTGGTGACCGCCGGCGCGACCCTGGTGCGCGACTCCGACCCCGACCACGAGGTGGCCGAGACGCTGGCCAAGGCCGGCGGCATCCTCTCCGCGTTCGGGCTGGCCCCGGGAGCGACGGGTACGCCGGACGCGATGACCGACCTGATGCAGGACGAGGACGTGCTGATCGCGCTGAACTCGCGCAACCAGCGGCTCGCGAAGTTCTGGCTCACCGACCAGGCCGGGGCGGCGCCCGCTCCTGCCCTGGTGGGGAAGAAGATCGCGATCCTGCACGGCGAGGACGACTTCGTGAACATGCTGGCGCACGTGTTCTCGGTGCTCGGGATGAGCTCGCGCGTCGTACGCCACGAGGACAGCGCGAACGACACCTTCGACGACGTGGACCTCGTCGTCGTGGGGCCGGGACCGGGCGACCCGCGCGAGCACGACCACCCGAAGATCGCGGCCTACCGCGTGGCCATCGACCGCCTGCTGGCCAGTGGCCGGCCGTTCCTCGCGGTCTGCCTGGGCCACCAGGTGCTGTGCGACCGGCTCGGGATTCCCCTTGCCTACAAGGACATCGTCTTCCAGGGGACGCAGTCATCGGTCTCCATCGACGGGCGCGAGGAGAAGGTCGGCTTCTACAACACCTTCGTCGGCCGCCGTGGCGACGACCTCCCCGACGGCGTCACCGTCGAGGCGGACGAGGCGACCGGCGACATCCACCTCGTGGCCGGGCCGACCTACCGCGGCGTGCAGTTCCACGCCGAGTCGATCCTCACCGAGAACGGCTTCGCCCTGCTGCGCGGCCTGCTGCTGGACCTGCTCGAGTGACCTCGCGCGTGCTGGTGGTCGACCACTACGACTCCTACACCTGGAACCTGGTGCACCTGGTCGCAGCGGTCACCGGCGAGCTGCCGGAGGTCGCCCAGCACGACGCCCCCGACCTGCCCGGCCGGCTCGGCGAGTTCAGCCACGTCGTGCTCTCGCCGGGGCCCGGCCGGCCGACCGACCCCGCCGACTTCGCCCTGGGCCCGGACGTCTTCGAGCGCGGTCGACCCGTCCTCGGCGTCTGCCTGGGGATGCAGGCGCTCGTCACGTCGTACGGCGGGACGGTGGCACGCGTCGAACCGGCCCACGGCGAGGTCGCCGCCGTCACGCACGACGGAGTCGGCGTGCTGGCGGGGATCCCGTCGCCCTTCGACGCCGTCCGGTACCACTCGCTCGCCGCGGTCGCGGTGCCCGACGAGCTGGAGGTCACGGCCCGCGCCGACGGCGTGGTGATGGCCGTCCGGCACCGGCAGCTGCCGCTCGAGGGCGTGCAGTTCCACCCGGAGTCGATCCTGTCGCGGTACGGCCACGAGATCGTCGCCAACTTCCTCGGGATCCGTCGTGGCTGACCCCGTTCCTGGCGTCGTCGACGTCGTGCGCGACGGCTTCGCGCGCAGCGACCGCGTGTTCTGGCTGGACGGTGGCGGCTCGCGCAACTGGTCGGGCCGCCGCTCGCTGGTCGGCGTGCTCGCCGACGACGACGTCTCGCTGTCCTTCGACGCCGGCCGCCGCGAGGTCACCCGGCACCAGGGCGGCCGGGCGGAGGTCGTCGGCGACGACGTCTTCGGCGTGCTCGAGGAGGAGGTCGCCCGCGACGACGGCGACCCGGCCGTGCACTGGGTCGGCTGCTTCGGCTACGCCGCGCGCCCGGAGCTCCCCGCGAGGCCGTGGGGCGTCGGACCGGACGCGTCTGGATGCGCTCGCGGAACGTCCAGTTCTTCACCCACGAAGCGAGTCGGGTTCCTGAGGAAGGACGAAGTCCTCCCTCGAAGGGCCCGACCCACGGATTGGTACGCCGACGCCTTCGCCCGCGTCCAGGAGGAGCTGCACGCGGGCAACACCTACGAGGTCAACCTGACCTACCGCGACGAGCTCGGCCCGGCGGCCGACCCGCTCGAGACCTACCTCCGGCTGCGCGCCACCAACCCGGCGCCGTACGCCGGCCTGCTGCGCCACCGGGGCACCCACCTGCTCAGCAGCTCACCGGAGCGCTACGCCACCGTCGACGCCGGACCGGGTGCTGGAGACCCGTCCCATCAAGGGAACGACGCCGCGTGGTGCGACGGCCGAGGAGGACGAGCGGCTGCGGCACCGGCTGGCCACCGACCCGAAGTACCGCGCCGAGAACCTGATGATCGTCGACCTGCTGCGCAACGACCTCTCGATGGTGTGCGAGGTCGGCTCGGTCGAGGTGCCGAGCCTGATGGCGGTGGAGTCCTACGCCACGGTGCACCAGCTCGTCTCGACCGTGCGCGGGCGCCTGCGTGACGACGTCTCCACGGTCGGCGCGCTGTGGGCACTGTTCCCCGCCGGGTCGATGACCGGCGCACCCAAGCTGCGGACGATGCAGGTCATCGACGCGGTCGAGGCGACGCCGAGGGGGCCGTACGCCGGCGCCTTCGGGTGGATCTGCGCCGACGGCCGGGCCGACCTCGGGGTGGTGATCCGTTCGCTCTACGCCGGCCCCGACGGCGTCTGGCGCCTCGGCACCGGCGGCGGCATCACGGTGCGCTCCGACGTGGACGAGGAGTGGGCGGAGACGCTGTGGAAAGCACAGCGTCTCCGCGCCTCCGCTGATCAGCTGACCCTGGAGCTGCTGAACCAGGGGTGGTGCAGGTCGAGGTAGGTCAGGTCCTGGACCTGGGACATCTCTTCCTGGAACTCCTGCTGGCGATCGGCCGGCATCTCCATCTTCTCGCCCTCGCGGGCCTCTTCCTCGGTGCGGAAGGCGATGGTCTCCGTGAACGTGCCGTCCTCGGAGATCGCGACCGTGCCGCCCATGATGTCCGGGCGCGCCTCGGCGAGGGCGTCCATCGGCTGCTCCATGAACTTCCGGAACCGCTCCGGGTCCGAGAGCCGGCCCTGGATGATCTGCACGAAGCCTGCCTGCGTCCGACCCGCCGCCGAGGAACATCGTCACGTCGTCGCAGTCGTGGAAGGTGACCGGCCCGTCGAAGAGGGCGGACATGCGCTGCCACCAGTCACCCTGCTCGGGGCGCTGCGAGTTGCGCTCTGCCGCCTCCTTCGAGTCGAACCGCACCACGCCTACGAACTCGCCCGCGTCGGTGATGCCGTAGGTGCCCCCCAACCAGCCGTCGGCGCCCGGTCCGAGCTTCTCCACCCACTCGTCACCGATCGCGCGCATCTGGTCCGCGTCCTTGCAGTGGCCCTGGATGACCTGGATGAACATCGCGTCCTCCTCACTCCGAGAAGCCGCTCCACCGCGGAGCGGTGCACCTTCGGACGCTACGCCGCCGAGTCGGCCGTGTCACCGCCACGAATCGGACCACTTTGAGGCTGGTCCTTGACGCGGGCTCAGCTGTTCTGGTTCCCCTTGTCGGAGCCGAGCACGGCGGTGGTGGTCGAGGTCTTGCCGTCGCGCTGGTAGGTGATGGTGACCTTGTCGTCGGGTCGGTGACCGCGGACGGTGGCGACCAGCGACTCCGAGCCGTCGACGACCTGGTCGTCGACCTTGACGATCACGTCGCCCTTCTCCAGGCCGGCCTTGTCGGCCGCGCCGCCCGGACTGGACCGACTGGATCGTCGCACCCTGGGTGAGGGTCTTGCCGTCCGCGTCGGAGACCTCGACACCGAGTCGCGCGTGGGTGGGCGTCTCGTGGTCGGTGATCTGGTTGACGATCGGGAGCACCTCGTCGACGGGGATCGCGAAGCCGAGGCCGATCGAGCCGCCGGACTCGGTGCTGCCGCTGCTCGCCGTACGGATGGAGGAGTTGATGCCGACCACGCGTCCGGAGAGGTCCACCAGCGCGCCGCCGGAGTTGCCGGGGTTGATCGCCGCGTCGGTCTGGATCGCCGGGTAGGTCGTGCTCGAGGTCTGGCCCTGGCTCTCGCCCTGCTGCCCGAAGGGGTCGACGCCGCCGCCGCCGTCCGACTCCTCGCTCGAGACCGAGACCGGGCGGTTCAGCGCGCTCACGATGCCGGAGGTGACGGTGGCGTTGAGGCCGAACGGCGAGCCCACGGCGACCACGGACTGGCCCACCCTGAGGTCGCCGGACTTGCCCAGCGCCGCCGGGGTCAGGTCGGAGACGCCCTCGGCCTTGATCACCGCGATGTCGGTCATCGGGTCGGTGCCGATGATGGTCGCCTTCTTGGTGGTGCCGTCGTTGAAGTTCACCGAGATCGTCCCGTTGTCGCCGGCGAGGGCGACGACGTGGTTGTTGGTCACGATCTCGCCGTCCTTGCTCAGCACGATGCCCGAGCCCGACCCGGCCTGGCTGTCGCTGGAGACGTTCACCTTCACCACGGAGGGAAGGACCGTGTTGGCCACCTTCTCCACGGTGCCGTCCTGCACGACGGAGGTCTTGGTCGCCTGGAAGTCGCCGGCGGTGTTCGTCGAGCCCGACGAGCCGGACTCGTCGTTGAGAGCGGAGTACGCCGCTGCGCCGCCCACGCCGGCTGCTCCGCCGAGGAGCAGGGCGCCGGCCAGGACGCCGGCGGTGAGGGTGGTGCGCCGGGCACGCGGCTCGGTCGGTGTGACCTGGGTGGCCTGCGTGGTCGGGTAGTACGGCGGGAGGGGCCGGGTGTACTCCTCGTCGGCCGGCGCGGGTTGCTGCGAGGGGCCGAAGACAGGCTGGTTTTCGTCATCCATGCCGCGAGTCTTGCTCGCGATCCTGAAGAGATGCCGTGAACTCGTTACGACCGTGCCAAGACCTCGGGCGGCGCCGGCGTGCCCGGCACCTCGAACCAGAACCTGGCGCCGCCGTCGGGTCCCTTGCCGGCGCGCGCACTGCCTCCGTGGCGGTCGGCGACCGCCTTCACGATCGAGAGGCCGAGGCCGGATCCCGGCATCGTGCGGGACTCCGCGGACCGGTAGAACCGGTCGAACACGTGGGGCAGGTCGCCCTCGGGGATCCCGTCGCCCTCGTCGGTCACCATCACCGTGCCGCGACTGAGCTCGACCTTCACGCGCCCGCCCGGCGGGCTCCACTTGGCGGCGTTGTCGAGCAGGTTGGTGATGGCCCGCTCGAGGGCGTTCGGGTCGCCGGTGACCCACCACGGCTCGGTGTGGACGTCGAACTCCACGGTCGTCGTACGTCGCCGTACGCGGGTGACGGCCTGCGTCACGACCGCCGCGAGCTCGACCGGCTCGACCGACGTGGTGGCCGGTCCCTCGCGGGCCAGCTCGACCAGGTCGCCGATCAGCGTCGTCATCTCCGAGATCTGGGCGCGGACGTCGGCCATCAGCTCACGACGCGAGGCCGCGGTGAGCGCGGTCGAGCTGTCGGCCTGGGCCAGCAGGTCGAGATTGGTGCGCAGCGAGGTGAGCGGTGTGCGCAGCTCGTGGCCCGCGTCGGCCACCAGCTGGCGCTGGCGGGCCTGGGAGGCGGCCAGGGCAGTCAGCATCGCGTTGAAGGCCACGGCGAGCCGGGCCACCTCGTCGTTGCCCTCGACGGGGATCGGCTCGAGGCGCTCGGTGCGGGCGATCTCCTCGACGGCTGTGGTGAGGCGTCGGACCGGCCGGAGACCGTTGCGGGCCACTGCCCAGCCGGCCAGGCCGGCCGAGATCATCCCGGCCAGGCCGAAGAACAGCATCACCAGCCCCAGCCGGTCGAGCATCTGCTGGGTCGGCGCCAGTGACTGCGCGAGGATCAGCGCCTCTCCCCGGTCGGCGGGGACGGCCACGACGCGGAACTGCTCGCCCCCGATGGTCACGGTCCGCGCCGACCAGTCGTCACGGCCCTCGGCGACTCGGAACTCGGGAGACCCGATCGTCGCCGCCGCGTTGCGACTGCCGCCGCGGATGGTCTGGTCGAAGGCGTTGAGGAACATGATCTTCACGTCGGCCGCGCCCAGCGCCCACGGCGGGATCTCCTGGCTGGAGAGGGCATCGAGGGTGTCGGCGTGAGCGGCCTGGGCGGCGCGGGTGTGCAACGAGGAGTCGAGCGACTCCATCGACTGCATCCGGACGGTGGCGTAGGCGGCGAAGGCCACGACCGTCACGGCGAGGCCCACCGCCATGGTGGTGAGGAGGGTGACGCGGCTGGCGAGCGAGTGACGGTACTTCTGCGGGACGAGTCGCAGGGCCATGCTGTTCCGGGTCCGGTCCCGCGTGTCGATGGGTGGCGCAGGCCTCACGACGCCTCGCGGAGGACGTAGCCGACACCGCGCACGGTGTGGATCAGTCGCGGCTCGCCCTCCGCCTCGGTCTTGCGACGCAGGTAGCCGACGTACACCTCGAGGCTGTTGGCGGTCGTGGGGAAGTCGAAGCCCCAGACCTCCTCGAGGATGAACGACCTCTCGAGCACGCGCCGGGGACGGCGCAGGAACAGCTCGAGCAGCGTGAACTCGGTGCGGGTCAGCTCGATGAGCCGGTTGCCGCGGCGGACCTCGCGCGAGGCGAGGTCGACGGTGAGGTCGGCGAAGGCCAGGTGCTCGTCGGGGTCTCCCGGCGCGGTGGAGACGCGGCGGAGCAGCGCGCGCACGCGGGCGAGCAGCTCCTCGAGCGCGAACGGCTTGGTGAGGTAGTCGTCCGCGCCGGCGTCCAGTCCTTCGACGCGGTCCCCGACGGCGTCGCGCGCGGTCAGCACCAGGATCGGCACGCTGTTGCCGACCTTGCGCAGGGCGCGCGTCGTCTCCAGGCCGTCCAGGCGCGGCATCATCACGTCCATCACGACGGCGTCGGGGTTGATCCCGCCGATGCCCGCGAGCGCCTCCGCCCCGTCGGAGGCCGTCGAGACGCGGTAGCCGTTGAACTCCAGCGACCGTCGCAGCGACTCGCGCACCGCGCGGTCGTCCTCGACGACGAGTACGTGCTGGGTCGTTCCACTCTCGTCGCCGGCGCTCACGCCCCAAGGGTGCCACTAGGAACTGAGCAATCGCTGAGTTCAGCGCACAACTTCGATGAGCGGCGCCTCAGGCGTCGGCAGCCAGCGCCTCGAGCACCCTCCCCTCGAGGGCCTCGGTGAGGAAGCTCGCGACCTCCTCACGTTCGCGGCGCAGGCCGGCCAGCTCGAGGGTCGCCTCCTGGGCGTTCGCGAGCGCACGACCCGAGCCACTCCACTGCGTCATCGCTTCCCATACCGACATGCTGCCTCCCGATCACGATGAATCTAGAGTAAGCATAGCGAATAAATAGGCTTTCACGCCAGCACTGTTTCGGGACGACCCACGTACCTCATCTCAGGCGCGGAGGGCGCGCTCGGCGGCCTCGGCGGCCTTGGAGCCGTAGTGGCCGCCGAACATCGCGGCGTGCACCAGCAGCGGGAAGAGCTGGTGGAGTGGCTGGCGCTCCTCCCAGCCGTCGGCCAGCTCGGTCTCGTCGCGGTAGGCGTCGACCAGACGTTGCAGGTGGGGTACGCCGAACAGCGCGAGCATCGCGAGGTCGGTCTCCCGGTGACCGCCGTGGGCCGCGGGGTCGATCAGGGTGCCGTGCTCGGTCGACCAGACGATGTTGCCCGACCACAGGTCGCCGTGGATGCGCGCGGGCGGCTCCTCCGGTCCGGCGAGGTCGGTGAGCTTGCCGATCACCGACTCCACGATGTCGGCGTCGCCGGACTCGATGTGCTTCCGGTCGGCCGCCAGCTTGAGGTAGGGCAGCACCCGTCTCGTCGCGTAGAACTCGGGCCACGTGGGGGCGGTCCGGTTCGGCAGCGGCAGCGTGCCGATGAAGCCGTCCTCCTCGGCGCCGAACATCTCGGCCCCGCTCGCGTGCAGCCGCGCCAGTGCCCGGCCCAGGTCGGTGGCGGTCTCCGCGGTGGGCTTGGTGGGTTCGACCCAGCGCAGCACGAGGCAGTCGTGGTCGGCCGCCATCACCTCGACGACGGGCGCGACGCCGGGTTCGGCCAGCCAGCGCAGGCCGCGCGCCTCCGCCTCGAAGAACCCCTCGGGTGCTGCGGCTCGCGTCTTGACCAGTGCCGAACCGCCGTCGCTGAGCCGCACCCGCGTCGACGTGCAGACGTCGCCGCCGGCCACCGGAGTGGTGGCCACGACGGCCTGGCCGAGCAGCTGCTCCACCCGGTCGGCGATCCCGCGCATCCGCGCCACACCCGCCAGCCTGCCGTGCCCGGGCACGTCGCGCCAGCGAGAACGCCCCGGAGACCAGACCAGCGCGGGACGGCCCGGTCAGCGGCGGCCGAGGTGGGCGAGCAGCCGGGTGCCGGTCGAGGCGGTCGGGGGGACCTCCCGTGCGGGACCGAACCGGCGACCTCGTTCGGAGGGCGTCACCACCGCCAGCGCGACGTCGTACAGCCTGACGGCGAGGTCCTCCGGCAGCGGCCTGGGGCGGCCGACGGCCTCGGCCACGTCCCACCCGTGCACCGCGATCTCGAGGGCGCCGACGAGGACGAGCGTGTCGCGGCCGAGGGTGAGGTCGCCGACGGCGACCGGCGCCGAGGTGAGGCGTTCCAGCCACGCGCTGCGGGTGGCGCAGGCGCGCTGGACGATGCGGTCGACGATGCGGTCACTGCCACTGCGTTGGGGCTGGTCCTCGACGGCGACGTGGCCGAGCTCGGCGGCCTCGCCGATCGCCTCGAGCGAGTCCTCCATGTGCAGCAGGCAGGTGGCCGAGGTCCCAGTCGGCGCAGGGTGTCGGGACGGTCAGGGGGCTGATCCGGGCGTGCTGCAGCACGGTGTGGGTGTAGGCGACGGCACTGTCCAGCACCGCCACCGAGGCGCGGCGGCGAGGTGGTGGTCATGTCTCAGGCCGGCGAGGAGGGCTCGTACGACGCAGGCAGGCAGGCGGGCAGTCCGAACGTCTCGAACAGCCGCTTGTCGAAGAAGGCGCCCACGTGGGTGACGCTTGCCCGTCGACGATCTGCAGCACCTGCAGGTGGAACGGCTCGAAGTGCCCGTCGGGCTGGCGCATGTAGAGGCCGTACGCCGGCTGGCCGTTGGCCGTTCGTGCGGAGCATCGGCATGTCGTGGACACCGCCGGGGCACTGGGTGTCGATCAGCTCGGCGATGTTCTCCACGCCGGCGTACCAGCCGGTGAACGGCGGCATCTCCCAGACGGCGTCGTGGGCCAGCATCGTGACCAGCGAGTTGACGTCCTTGTCCCAGAACGCCTGCACGTAGCGGTCGAGCATCGACTCGAGCTCGGGCGTCAGCTCGTCCTCGACGGTGCCCTGGGTCAGCTGCTTCTCGGCGAGCTGTGCGTGGGCACGCTGCAGTGCACTGTTGACCGCCGCGACGGTGGTCTCCAGAGCCGTCGCGGTCTCCTTGGCCGACCACCGCAGCACGTCGCGCAGGACGAGGACCGCGCGCTGCCGGGGTGGCAGGTGCTGCAGGGCGGCGACGAACGCCAGCCGGATCGAGTCGCGGTTGCCGACCACCTGGGCCGGGTCGACGTTGGCCATGTCGACCATGACGTCCGGCACCGGCTCGAGCCAGGGCACCTCGGTCGCCTCGACCAGCTCGTCGCGGGCCTGCGCGCCCGGCATGCCGAGCCCGGTCGGCAATGGACGCCGGCCCTTGTTCTCCAGGTTGGTCAGGCACACGTTGGTGGCGATGCGGTAGAGCCACGTGCGGACCGAGGAACGGCCCTCGAAGTCGTCGTAGGCCCGCCAGGCGCGCAGGTAGGTCTCCTGGACCATGTCCTCGGCGTCGTACACCGACCCCGTCATGCGGTAGCAGTGCGCCGTGAGCTCGCGGCGGTACTGGTCGGCCATCTGCGGGAAGTCGGCCGGTGTCGGCGCGGCCTCGGTCTGGCTGGTGTCGAGCTGCGTCATGAGTGCTCCTCGGGTCCCAACTGTAGGCACCGGTACCGACCACTGGCGACGCCGGAACTCATCGGTGCCTCACAGATCGAGGGTCTCGAGCTCCGTGAGCAGCCGGTTGCAGGTGCGCTCGACGATCGCGACCACCTCGGCGAAACCCTCGTCACCGCCGTAGAAGGGGTCGGGGACGTCGAGGTCCTCGCCGGCCGCGCCGTCGGGCAGCACCGGGTCGAAGGACCGGAACATCCGGACCCGCTCCGACTCGCCGGCACCCTCGGTGATGTCGACCAGGTTCTTCGCGTCCATCGCGAGGACGAGGTCCTTGTCGAGCCAGTCCGGCGTGAACTTCTGGGCCAGGTGGCCCGACGGGTCGTGGCCCTCGGCCAGCAGCGCCGCCGCCGCCCGTGGGTCCATCGGCTCGCCGAGGTGCCAGGTCCCCGTCCCGCAGCTGGACACCGAGACCTTCCCGGCCAGCCCGGCGAGGTCGACGAGGTCGGTGAGGATCACGTCGGCCATCGGGGAGCGGCAGATGTTGCCCAGGCAGACGAACCCGATCCGGTACGGCGTCCCGGTCGGTGCGGGCAGGGTCATGACCCGTGGCCGGCCTTCTCCTCGGGCGTGGCCCGTCGCACGACGAGCCTGGTCCACGTCCCGACGTAGACGCGGTCGTCCTCCCCGAGCTCGCGTCGCTGCCCCGGGGGCACCGGCGTGGTCGGCAGCGGCCCGCTGGCCGGCGCGACGAAGGTGCCGTTGGAGGACTGGAGGTCCTCGACCCACCAGCGCTGCCCGTCCGTGGTCAGCTGCGCCTGTCGACGGCTGACGCCGGTGTCGCTGCTGCAGTCGACGTCGGGGTGGATGTTGCGGCTCTTCGACGGCCGCCCGACGAGGACGCTCTGCGAGGTCAGCGGCACGACGACGGGCAGCCCCGGCGACGGGCACGGGTCGTCGCTGTTCTGCACGGCGTACCAGTCCGGGTCGACCCACAGCTCGACGACCCACTCGGGTGCGATCGGAGCCGACAACGAACCGGGGAGTGGCCGCGGGCGCCGGCGCCGGCGCGCTCACCGCCGCGGTGGCGTCCGGGGGACGGGGCAGGCTGCCGGTCGTGAAGTCGTAGCCGCAGGCCTCGCAGAACAGGGCGGTCGCCGCGCTCGGCGTACCGCAGTTGGGGCAGTCCTGGGTCGCGGGAGCCTCCGGTGCCGCCGTGCCGAGCAGCGTCGTACCCGACTCGCCGCTGGAGCTGCCGGCAGGGATCGGCACGCCACAGACGTCGCAGTAGTCGCTGGACGTGGACTCGTGCCCCTGCGGACAGGTGAACGTGCTCATGCAACCTGCCGGGGGCGGCGCGGGGGAACGGCGTTGGTCGTGGTCACTTCTTCACCCGGGTCGTCTTGGTGGAGGCGGTGTCGAGCGCCATCTCGTCGAGCTTGTCGACACTGCGCCGGAGTCGCACGGTACCGGCGTCGGCGTCGTCGATGTCCACGATCTTGCGGAGCCGGGTCGTCGCCTCCTCGTTTCCGGTCTCCGCGGCCAGCTGCACGGCCCGGCCCAGCTTGGTGGTCGCAGTCGCGGTGTCGCCCGAGGCCTTGGCGGCCAGGCCATCCTGGATCGCCTCGGCCAGCTCGGCCTGCCCGGTGTAGTGGGCGACGGCGGGGTCGATGCGGGTCGTCAGGGTGTCGTCGTTGGACCACATGGCCTTGACGAGTCCCTGCGCCACGACGTCGTCGCCGAGGGTGAGCTGGACCCGGGCCGCGAGCTGCTCCTGGCCGATCGCCTTGGCCGCCAGGCGTACGGCGACGTGGTAGTCGCGGGCCTCGTCGGCCCACGAGCCCGTCGGGTACGCCGACGTCAGCGCGTTGACCTCGGTGCGTCGGGCGGTGAGGTCGTCGACGGTGGGGGAGACCTGGCGGACGAAGAGGATCTCGGCCCCCTGGGGCGCCCACACCCGCAGCCACGCCTCGGCCACTCCGCGAGACATCGACTCGCGCATGATGCGCTGGAAGTCGGCGGCCATCTGCCTCGGGCGCTGCGATCAGGTCGACGGTCCCGAGCAGGGCGGTGGCGATCCGGCGCACCTCGGCGACCTGCCAGTCGGCGCCGACACCTCGGCAGTCGCACTGGAACTGGCCCTGCGCGGCCTGGATGGCCGCCGTCAGCTGCTCGGGCGTCTCGTGCTGGTTGATGCCGTCGGTCAGCAGGATGGCGTGCTTCTGCGCGAGGCCGGGGACCGAGGCGAAGACGGACGTCGCCAGTCGCAACCAGGTGCCCATGGCGGTGCCGCCGTCGGGCCTGAGCAGGGCGATCGCCGCCTTGGCGGCCCTTCGTTGCTCGGCGTCCATCAGGACCATGCCGGCGCCTGACGCCGGGTAGAGCAGGCGGGCCTCGTGGCTGCCCGCGATGACGGCGACCCAGACGCCGTCGTGCACCTCGTCGAGGGCCGCCACCGCGGCCCGCCGCGCCGCGGCGATCTTGTCGGCGCCCATCGAGCCCGAGCTGTCGACGATCACGATCTCGCCCGGCGGCGCCCTCGCCGGAGCTGCCGGCCGTCCCGGCGTCGGCGCAGGTGACGGTGACGATCGCGTGCACGTCGCTGCCGCCCTCGGGGAGGAACTCGTTCTGGTAGACCTCAGCTGAGAACGTGGCCATCGGGGTTGCCTTCCTGTCGTTGCGGCGTGATGCGCTGCGGTCGTGGCGTCGGGCGGCGGGGTGGTGGCGCCCCGGGTGTCGATCCGGGCGTCGATCCGGGCGAGCGCCACGGTGATGTTGTCGACACCGCCCTGGGCGTTGGCCCAGTCCACCAGCGCGCCGGCGAGAGGGAGCGGGTCTGCGGCACCGGCGGCCGAGCTCGTCCACCAGGGCGGCCAGGTCGGTCGGCTCCGAGCAGTAGTTCCACAGCCCGTCGGAGCAGACGAGCACCCAGCCCGGCCCGTCGAGGTCGAGCGAGGCGGTCTGCGGCTGGTGGTCGGGGGCGTCGCTCCCCAGCCACCGGGTGATCGCGTGTGCCTGGGGCCCGCTCTCGGCCTCGGCCCGCGGCACTCCCTGGGCGATCTGTTCGGCGGCGTACGAGTCGTCGACGCTGAGGAGGCGGGGCTCGCCCGACGTCTGGCAGCCAGTAGGCACGGCTGTCGCCGACCCAGCCCACGACGAGGAGGGAGGCGTCGACGACGGCCGCGACGAAGGTGCACGACGCGGGGTTGCCGGGACCGACGACGGTGTGCGCGATGACGGCGTCGTTGGCGGCATCGACGGCAGCCTCGAGCGCCTTGGCCGTGGCGGCGACGTGTGCGGCCGCCGTCCCGATGCCAGTGGGAGACGAGCCGGCGAGGACGTCGCGCGCGGCCCGGGCTGCCGCGAGGCTGGCGACGTCGGAGTCCTTCGAGGTCGAGACGCCGTCGCAGACGACGAGCACCGCGTGGCTCCCCGGCTCGGCCCTGGCCTCGAGTGCCACCGCGTCCTCGTTGCGCGAGTGTCGGACACCGCGGTCGCAGACGGCAGCCACCCAGGCGGCCGGCTGCTCGGTGAAGTGGTCACGCAGGCTGCGCGCCTTGGCGCCGCACTCGGTGCAGTAGCCGTCGGCGGCCACCGCGCCTCCGCACTCGTGGCACCGGGTCTCCTGACCGGTGACGTCCGCGTCGTCGTCGGTCGGGCGCCCGGGAGGAGGCTCGGGCGAAGCCTGGGGGGCGGGCTCGGGCGAGGGCGCGGCCGAGCGTGGCGGGGTGCAGCGTCGCCCCGCAGGCCTCGCAGAACTGCTCGCTGGGCCCGACAGGCTCGTCGCACGTGGGGCACCGCGTGCTCACGGCTCCGGTCGTGCTCGGCTGCGTCATCGCAGCGTCCATCGGCGTACGGCGTTGGCCCGGTCGACCAGGTCGACACGCTCCTCGCGGGTGGGGGCGTACTGCGCGAGGTCGCGGTAGGCAGCCTCGAGCCCGTCGCGGAGGTTGGGCTCCGAGGCCTCGTGCCCGGCGAAGGAGACCGTGCGATCCACTCCCTGCTTCTCGACGATCGAGAGCGCGGACTGGAGCACCTCGACCCGGAACCTGGAGCGGTCGACGGGATCGATGGTGAGGTTGTCGAGGCTCTGCAGCGCCGATGCCAGCGAGGCCAGCCCGCCGCCGGACTCGGCCAGCAGGGTCGCGCGCCTGCGTCGGGCCGAGGTGAAGGCGCGGCTGGTGCCGGGCACGAGCTCGAGCGCGCTGATGGCGCCGGTGACGTCGCCGCGGGCCGACCGGATGCGGGCGAGACCGAAGGCCGCGGGCGC
Source organism: uncultured Actinomycetota bacterium (assembly GCA_963698945.1). Taxonomy (GTDB): domain Bacteria; phylum Actinomycetota; class Actinomycetes; order Propionibacteriales; family Nocardioidaceae; genus Marmoricola. Next base: position 140,103 of record CAVOST010000007.1, read on the forward strand.
GATGTAGGCCGCGTCGGTGCGGGCGCAGGTGACGTAGAGCGACTCCGCGACGTCGCCCTCACCGCTGATCTCGCAGGCGACCGCGAGGGCCAGCTTGGGCGCGAGCTCGCCCGGGACCTGGCCGTAGACCGCGTTGAACGCACTCTGCGCGTCCGCAGTCCTGCCGCGGGACAGCGCGACGAGGCCGGACATCCACGCGGCCCGCCACTCCCAGGGGTCGTCGGCCAGCAACGCCTGGGCGGCCTGGTCCGCCTGCTCGTGGTCACCTGACTCCAGGGCTGCGCGGGACCTCGCCAGCAGCACCTCGGGGCTCACCTCGGGGGCACCCTCGAGGGCGTGCAGCCGCTGGGCGGGGTCCTCGATGCTCAACGTCCGCAGCCAGGGCGCCTGCGTGTCGCTCTCGTCGACCCGCAGCGACGGCAGGTCCTGCCAGTCGAAGACGTCCTCGGAGACCGCCGGCGACCCGAACAGCAGTGACGAGGCGGAGTGCTCGGCAGCGTCGCGACCCAGTGCGACGACCTCGCGGAGCACGCCGAGCAGCTGCACGCGCAGCTCGTCGGCGGAGACGAACCGGTCGGCCGGGTCGGGGGCGCAGGCCTTGAGCAGCAACCGGTAGAAGGAGTCGTTCGCCTGGAACAGCGGTGTCTCCTCGATCGGCGGCAGCGAGGCGACGTAGGTGCTCTGGTAGCCACGGAACTCCATGGCGAGGACGGTCAGGGTCCGCCCGATCGTGTAGATGTCCGAGGCCACCGACGGCCCGACCATCGGCACCTCCGGCGCCTGGTAGCCCGTCGTCCCGTAGATCGCCGAGTCGAGGTCGTCGAGGCGGCGCACGCCCCCGAGGTCGATGAGCTTGACCGCGTCGCCGACCTGGATGATGTTGTCCGGCTTGAAGTCGCAGTAGACCAGGTCGAGGTCGTGGAGGTACTGGAAGGCCGGCAGCACCTCGACGAGGAAGGCGATCGCCTGGTCGACGGGCAACGGGTCGTACTTGCCCCCGGCTGCCTGCATCCGCTGCTTCAGCAGCTGCTTGAGCGAGGTGCCCCCGACGTACTCCATCACGATGTAGCCGGCGCCCTCGTGCGTCACGAAGTTGTAGATCTCGACGATCAGCGGATGCTCCACCTGCGCCAGGAACTGGCGCTCCGCGATGGCGGCCGCGAGGGCATCGGGGTCGCCGGAGTTCAGCAGCCCCTTCAGCACCACCCAGCGGTCGGAGACGTTGCGGTCGCGCGCGACGTAGATCCAGCCGAGACCGCCGTGGGCGATGGCACCGGCGACCTCGTACTGGCCGCCCACGAGGTCACCCGCCTGCAGCTTCGGTGCGAACGAGAACGGCGTCCGGCACTTGGGGCAGAACCCCTCGGTGCGACCCGGCTGGCCGTCACGTGCGCGGCCCACCGGCGCCCCGCAGTTGGGGCAGGTGCGTCGGTCCTCGGGGACCATCGGGTTCTCGAGGATGGCCTTGCCGGCGTCCACGGCCGGGACCGCCGGGATCGACGTCAGGCCGGCGCCCAGCCGGGCGCCGCGCAGCCTGGTCGACGACGTGCCGAGGCGTCGGGTGACCTTGGTGCCACCGGCAGCGGCGCGCGCGGAGCCGAGCGCCGTCGAGGCGAGCCTGTTGGAGGCGCGGGAGACGGTCGACGGCGCACTGCCCGACACCGGCCGGTGCGGCGGCCGGCGCACTGGTGCTGACCGCAGCGGCAGCGGGGGTGCCGCAGACGTCGCAGTACCCGTCGACGATGGTGCCGCCGCAGCCGGGCTGCCCGCAGGGCCCGCCGGCCGCCCCGATGCTCGGGGGCGGAGCGGTCGCCGGCTGTCGCTGCCGGGGCGGCGGCGGCCGGCGATCCGCAGACGTCGCAGTACCCGTCGAGGATCGAGCCCGTGCAGCCGGGCTGGGTGCACGCAGCGGCCGTCATGGTCTGCCTCCCGGGGGCCGTCTGGCTGCTGCGCCTCGCGGCTGGCCAGGTAGCCCTGGTACGCCGCGAGCAGGGCGCGGGCGCGCGCGAGGTCGGCGGGCGAGGTGTCGAGGACCTCGGTCGCGCGGCGCTCCAGGTCCTGGAGGTCCTCCCCGGCGGCGCCCACGGCGGCGGCCTTGGCGGCGTACCCCTCCAGCCGGCCGCGCAGCTCGTCGCGCTCGCCGAGGGCGGCGGCGTACGCCTCCTGCGCCACGGTCATGGCGCGTCCGACTGCGTCGAGCCTGGCCAGGTAGGCGTCCACGGCTCCGGGCCCGTGGGGGACCGGGCCGAGGACGGTGACGTCGGGCACCGCGAACCGGGGCGCCGGCGCGACCTCCGCGACGCAGCGCGTCGCCAGGTCGCGGAGCGCCGCGCCGCGGGCGAGCAGCTCGTCGCGGAGTGCCCGTGCCCTGGCTTCGTCGTGCGCATGGGCACGACGGGTGGAGGCAGCGACGATCAGGTCGCGCTCGCCCCGGGCGACGTCGTGCTCCAGCGGGCCGAGCAACCCCTCGACCGTTGCTCCGCGCTTCGCCCGGGCGGTCGCGTCGGTGACACGGGCGTCCAGCTTGGAGAGCAGGATCGTTTGCGGCGTCGTGGCTGGCGGCCGGCTCCCGCTCGACGAGGTCGCGCACCCGCTCCACACCGGCCCGGAGCTGGCGAAGACGGGCCGTGGTGTCCGCCTCCGACGCGTCGATGCCGAGGCGGGCGCGCAGGGAGGCGGCCAGCGCGTCCGAGAGCCGGCAGGCCTCGGGCAGCGAGACCGCGAGGGCCCCGACGGACTGGAGCCTGGCTGCGTCGGGTGCGCTGCCGGGGAGCTGCCGGGTGGCGTCCAGCCGACCCCACACCAGCGTGCTGAGCCGTTCGAGCTCGTTCTGGCCGACGCGACCGGAGTCCCAGGTGACCAGGAGCAGGTCGAGCCGGTCGGCGGCCGCCTTCCACAGCGCCATCGACAGGAGCAGGTCGTCGGTGAGGGCGGAGGTGTCGGAGGCCTCCAACACGGCCTGGTCGAGCTGGTCGAGCTCGGCCTTGCGCCGGTCGCGCCAGCTGGTGAGCGCCTCGAGGTACCGCAACGCCTCGTCGGCGGCCATCGCCCGGCCGAGACGACCGGGCGCGATCGGTGCGCTCGTCGTCGGCGGCGGCGGCGATCACGGCGTCCGCCCGTACACGGCGTCCGGCGGAGCCGGGGCAGGGCCCAGCGCGTCGGCCAGCCACTTCTTGTAGCTGCCGGCCCACCGCCCGTCACCCTTCGTGTTCTCGACGACCCGGTTGACGAACCTGACGAAGTCCACGTTCTTCTGGTTGATCCCGAGTCCGTAGGGCTCCGCGGTGAACGCAGGTGCCTGCACCACCTCGGCGTACGGGTCCTGGGCGGCGAGCCCGGCCAGCACCGTGTCGTCGCCGGTGATCGCATCGACCTTGCCCTCCTGGAACAGCACCAGGCAGCCGGTGTGCGCGTCGGCGCCGACCGCCTCGACGTCCTTGAAGGTCCGCAGCTTGTCCATGCTCGTCGAGCCGTTGGGGGCGCAGACCTTCTTGCCCTTCAGGTCCTTCATCCCGGTGATGGGGCCGCCGGTCGGCGGTCTTCTCGCCGAGACGCACCAGGACCTTCTGGCCGGAGCGGTAGTACTCCCCGGAGAAGGCGATGAGCTTCCACCGGGCGCAGTTGATCGTCATGTTGCGGGCGACGATGTCGACGCTGCCGTCCTGCAGCACGGGAGCGCGCTGCGGCGGCGGTGATCACCCGGAGCTCGATCCGGTCGGGGTCGCCGAAGATCGCGTCCGAGATGGCGTGCAGCATGTCGATGTCGAAGCCCTCGATCTTGCCCGAGATCGGGTTGCGGGCCCCCAGGAGCAGGGTGTCGGCCGAGACTCCGGCGATCAGCCGACCGCGCTTCTGGATCTTCGCCATGGTAGGATCCCGCGGGCATCTCGCGGGGAGCGGGCAGCGTCTGGTCGGGGGCGTAGGACCGCAGGCAGTTGGCGGTCGTGATGTCGGAGCCGCCGGGCGCGGCCGGGGCCGCCGGGGCGCTGCTCGCGGACGGTGAGGGCGAGGGGCTCTGGGTGGGAACGGGCGTGGCCGCGTAGTCACCCGCCGACGAGCAGGCGCCCAGCAGCGAGGCCGTCGCCACCATGGCGAGGACGACCGGTGCCAGGTGCCTGCGCATCACCGGTACTCCTCCAGCCGCTGCGCGACGCCCCACCAGGCGAGCAGGCCCGCGATGATCCCGGCGAGCAGGCCGAGGACCGCGGCGAGCGGCAGCCAGCCGCCGGCCTGGTCGAGGTCGGTCGCCGTGTCCTTGCCGAGCGACGAGAGCTGGGCTCCCGAGCTCTCGTCGAAGTCGGCGAACGTGACGTTGCCCGACCCGGACGTCGTGGACGTCGCCAGCGCGACGGCGCGCTCCCAGTTCCCGCTGTCGTCGAGCGCGCGGATCTTCTCGTGCACGGTCGCGTAGGGCGTCCCACGGCAGCGGATCGAGGCCGTCGGCCGCCGAGTTCTGCCCGAGGTCGTGCGAGCTGGCGCTGCACGACGTCGTCCGATGCCTTCCAGGCGTCCTCGAAGGCCGCGCCCGAACCGCGGGCGATCAGCGTCAGGCTCTCGTTGGACTTGGCGTCGAAGCCGGCGATCCGCGCCTGCGCCGTGGACAGGGTCGCCGCGTAGACGCCGTCCTGCACGGTCGTCGACCCGGTTGCCGACGCCGAACAGGCCGATGGCACCGACCACCAGGGCCACGAACACGATCACGGCTGCTGCGGCGAGCGGCACGTTCACGTAGCGCCGCGTCCGGCGCGCGAGCCAGACCAGGGCCAGGCCGAGGACCAGGAGGGTGAGCACGCCCGCGCACGACCAGCCAGAGGGCAGCGTTCCCGGCGTTGTCGAACTCCTCGGCGGCGCGCGCGTTGTTGGCGTCCACCAGGTTCTTGAGCGGAGGCAGGGCCTCGGCGCGGAGCTCGGCGCTGGCGTCCTTGAGGTACTGGGAGCCGATCGGGAGTGCCTGGCGGTTGTTGGCCCGCGCCTGCTCGATCGTGCTCGCGTAGGTGACCAGGGCCTCGTTCAGCGCGCCCAGCGCCTCGCCCGTCGGCCGGCTGGCTCTTGGCGGCCTCGGCGATCAGCTGCGAGGCCGAGGAGATGGAGTCGGTGTAGTCGGCACGCTGCTCCGCCGGCTCCAGACCGCCCACGAGGAACGCGTTCGTGGCGTCCGCGTCGGCCTGTACGACGTGGTTCTGGATCGCCTGCACCCGGATGAGCTGGTCGGTGTTCGCCTGCGCTCGTGCCAGGGCGCCGTCCGCCGCACGGAAGGAGTAGCCCGGCCACCAGGCCGAAGATCACGGCGGCGAGGACGGTGACGGCGGCGACCGCTCGCATCCGCCCGGGGGTGCCCTCGAAGCCGGAACGCATGGACGCGGCCAGCGAGCGCAGCCGGGTGCCGACAGTCGCGGACGTGCCGGGTGCAGGCGCCGGGCCGGGTGCCGGCGCCGGGCCGGGTGCAGGCGTCGGCGCAGGCGCCGTGGCTCCCGCCGTACCGCTCCTGGTCACCGTCACGAGGCTCCTCCCGAACTCGGGCCGGGGGTGCCGGGCTCCGTCGAGGCATCATCCCGACCGGAGGTCGACGGGGGAACCCCCTCGTCGATCGGATCCTCGTCGAAGTCGCGGGCGACGAGCTGGCGCAGCTCGTCGCGGGTGGGTGCGGCCGTGTCGCGCAGCCGCCAGGCCTGGTGCCCGATCGCCGACTCGAGGGCGTTGCGCGCGAACCGCCCGTTGCCGAAGGCCTCGCCCCGTGGGGTCCGCCCCAGCGTCTCGCGGAAACGCTCGACGGCCTCGGGCACGACCTCGTAGTCGGCGCCGTCCGCGAGCTGGAGCAGGATCGCGACGAGCTCGTCGTCGGTGTAGTCCTCGAACTCGATCGTGGTGCGGAACCTGCTGGCCAGACCGGGGTTCGCGCTGATGAAGACCTTCATCGGTGCCGGGTAGCCGGCGACGATGACGACGAGGTCGTCGCGGCGGTCCTCCATCTCCTTGACCAGGGTGTCGACGGACTCCTGGCCGTACTGGTCGCCCAGCGGACTCGTCCCGGTCAGGCTGTAGGCCTCGTCGATGAACAGCACCCCGCCGGCGGCGGAGGCGACCACCTCGGCCGTCTTCGTGGCCGTCTGGCCGAGGTAGCCCGCCACCAGCTCGGAGCGGTCGACCTCGACGAGCAGACCCCGGGAGAGCAGGCCCAGGGCGCGGTAGATCCCGCCGACCAGCCGGGCGACGGTCGTCTTGCCCGTGCCCGGGTTGCCGGTGAACACGAGGTGCCGGGTCAGCGTGGGACTGCGCAGCCCGGCCTCGCCGCGCAGCTTCTCGACCCGCAGGAGCGCGACCTGCCGGTGGATCTCGCGCTTGACCCGCTGGAGGCCGATCAGGGCGTCGAGCTCTGCGAGCAGCTCGTCGAGGGTGCGTTCGTGCTGCTCCGGGGCGGGTGGCGCCTGCTCGGCCTGGGCCGCCGCGGTGGCGGTGCTCGCAGTCGCGTCAGCGGCGGGGGCAGGCGGCATCGCCTGGCATGGCTGGGGTCGACTGAGGGCGGTGGACGGCACCGAGCTGGGCGGCGGCCGCGACCGAGGCGTTGCCGATGACACGCATGGTGGGTTCGCCGAGCTGGCAGGCGGCCGAGGCCACCTCGGCGAGCAGGGTCGCGTACCTCTCGGCGTCGGGGGAGCCCTGGGCGGCCAGCGCGCCGAGCACGGCGGTGGGCGAGCCGCGCCACCGTCGTCCCCGGCTGGCGGCGTCGAAGAAGTCCTGGGTGGTGGCGCCGGGGCCGGCCGCCTCGGCCCAGTCGGCCGCTGCCCCGGGGGCCGACTCGGCGACCGCTGCGGCGAGGGTGAGTCGCCTCGTCGCGGGCGGCCTGCTGGTCCGCGCCGGCCGCTGCGGCCACCTTGGCGAGGGCCTCGACGGCGTCGCTCAGGGTCAGCGTCGAGGGCGGGTTCGAGGGCGGGCTCGGCTTGGGTGCGTCCATCAGGCATCACGGCCGGCGGGCGGCTGCAGGCGCAGGCCACCGGGGTCCTGACCCTCCGCGGCCCCCGCGCCGGTCCCGGGTCCTGGCGGTTTCGACGCGTCCGGCATCGGTGGCAGCGGGGCCGAGCCGACGTTGAGGACGCCTCCGGTCGAGCCGGCTCCGAACTTCTCCTCGAGGAAGCGCCCGTGCGCCACCAGTGCGGCCGCGTCCTCCCGGCACACCGCGTCGAACACCTTGTCCATGGTGGCGGCCAGCAGGTCGAGCTGGTCGATGAGGAGCATCAGCGAGGACTTGCCCCGGTCGACCGGGCGGTTGTCCGCGAACTGGCGTGGCAGCCGCAGGTAGCCGCCCACCGCCTCCGGCAGGTAGTCCGTGGCGGTCGCCATGACGGAGTAGGCCTGCGGGCTGCCGGCGCCGAGGTTCTTCAGCCGGGGGATGGTGTCGCGTACGACGCGGTCGACCCGTCGTACGCGCGACGCGACGGGTGCCGGGACAGCGCCGGCCGAGACCATCGTCTCGACGCGCGTCAGCGCCGCGAGCAGGTCGTCACTGGTCGGCACGCGTGACACGGCGGACGAGTCACTGCTCTCCGCTCGCTCAGGTCGGCCGAAGAGGCGGCCGAAGAACCCGCGTGCCACGCGACCACTCTCCCCTCATGTCTGTGGACGGCCGGACGACTACGGTGATCCGCCGAGGTCCAGCGACCCGTGTGCCACGCCCTGGTCCTGTCGCTCGACCCGCCCGAGGTACTCCCGGGACTTCGTCACCTCGGTCTCGAGCGTCCCGATGGTCGCGGCCATGTTGTCCAGGGCCTGCACCTTGAACGTGTCGATCGCGTCCATCGTGGCGTAGATGTTCTCGAAGGCGGCCTGCAGCTGGGGCAGTCCCACCGTGGCCGACGCGGCCTGCTCCTGGATCTGGGCCGAGTTGTCGCGCAGCATCTCGCTGGTGCGCTCGATCATCCCGGACGTGGTCGTGTTCAGCGCCGTGATCTGGTCGAGCACGAGCTTCTGGTTGCCGAGCGCCTGGGCCACGATCACGGCCGTGCGCAGCGCCGAGATGGTCGTGGTCGACGCGCGGTCGACACCCTTGACCAGCTCGATGTTGTTCTTGATGACGATGTCGATCGCCAGGTAGTTCTGGATGGAGACCGCGAGCTGGGTCAGCAGGTCCTGGTGCTTCTGCCGCACGTAGAACAGCACGTCCTCGCGCAGCGCCTTGGCCCGCTCCGGGTCGGTCGCGTCGAGGTCGGCGATGGCGGCCGCGAGGCGCGCGTCGAGGCGCTCGCTGACGTAGACGTACTGGTTCAGCCGGGCCATCGCCTCCCACAGCTGCTGCTTCTCGAGGTTGAGCGCCGCGTTGTCCTTGCCGAGCTCGTCCTGGCCCTCGCGCAGGGCGTGCAGGATGCCGTCGAGGTGCTTCTCAGCCGACTGGTACTTGCGGAAGTAGTCGGTCACCTTGTCCCTGAACGGGAGCATGTCCAGGAGCTTCTTGGCCCCCGTGGCCTCCTTGGGGTCGAGGTCCTCGATGGTCCTGCGGAGGTCGAGAAGGGTCGAGCCCACCTTGGACCCCTCGGAGAGACCGCCCTCCTGCAACGCCTTCACGGGCGACTTCAGGAGCCGGTTGGACGTCTCGGCAGCCCGACGGATGTCGGCGTCGCCCATCGTGCGCACGTCGGTGGCCTTGGACGCGAACTCCGGCGAGCGGGGTGCGGCCGTCATCAGGCTGGTGAGGAAGGTGTCCACCTTCGCGTCGAGGCCCGGCAGCGCAGCGGCCTCGACGGCGGGTGCCATCCGCGGCGCCGAGGTGGCGGCGACGGGCTCCGGTGCGGGTGGAGCCACCAGCTGCAGCGATGACGCGGTGGCCGCGGGTGGCTGCAGCGGCGCCGACTCGGCATCGGTCATGATCGGTCTCCCTCGAAGGCTGTGAGCGTTCTGGCACGCAGGTGGTGGCGGCAAATCTACGCGCCTCGCGCCGCCACGAGCCGCGGAAAGGATCAGCGACGGCGGGAGGGAAAGACCGCCTCGAGGACCATCAGCGAGATCGAGATGACGATCGAGCCCCCCAGCGCCGTCCAGAAGCCGTCGACGTGGAAGCCCAGGTCGAGGGCGCCGGCGATGGCGCTCGTCAGCATCAGCATCAGTGCGTTGATGACCAGGAGCATCAGCCCGAGCGTGAGCACGATCAGCGGGATCGAGACGAAGGTGACGAACGGCCGCACGAACGAGGTGATCAGGCCGAAGATCGCGCCGACCACGACGAGGGCCACGAGCTCGGAGGTGCGCGTCTTGCCGCTCAGCGTGATCCCACCGAACAGCCACACCGCGGCGCCCAACGCCAGGGCGTTCACGGCCAGCCAGCTCAGGAATCTCATGCGCGCAGCGTAGTGAGGGCTCCCCGCTAGGCGCGGGAGGTCACCTCGTCGACCATCGACTCCTCCGCCTCCAGCAGGTGCGCCGTCAGCTCGCGCGCTGCTGCCTCGAGGTCACCGGCCTCCATCAGGTCGATCAAGGACGAATGCGAGTGCACCTGCTCGGCCGCGTTCCCGCGGGTGCGGTCGACCTGGGCCAGGGCGAGCCGGACCTCGGAGTGCAGCGAGTCGGCGAAGGCGACCAGGCGCGCCGAGCCCGACAGGGCCGTGAGGGCTCGATGGACCTCGAGGTGGGCCGCGGTGAACTCCGCAGTGGTGCAGTCGCTCGTGCGCAGCTCGGAGTAGGTCGCCAGAGCCTGGCGTACGCCGTCGCGCTCGGCCTCGGAGGCCTCGGCCCAGCGCCGTACGCCGGCCGTCTCGATCACGCGCCTGGCCCGGCACACGTCGGAGACCTCGGCCGGGTCGAGTCGGCGGACCTGGGTGCCCTTGTTGGGCACGCGGTCGGCCAGACCCTCCGCGACCAGCATCCCCAGGGCTTCGCGCACGGTCGAGCGCGAGACGCCGAGCGCCTCGGTCAGCGCCACCTCGCGCAGCCGGGTCCCCGGCGGCAGCTCCCCCTCGAAGAGCGAGCGCCGCAGCTCCTCGGCCGCGCGGTCGACGGTGGAGACCGGCTCGAGGCTGAGCGAGGCGAACGGGCGTGTGGCGCTCATGACATGTCGATTGTCCGACAATCAGTTGCTTCCCGGCAATCCGTGCCGCACACTGGGATTGCCTGATTGTCAGACAATCCGAGGAGGGGACATGAGCACCGAACTTGCGTGGGGCCGGCACTACCTGCTGACCGAGCCGAACCACTTCCGCGTCGACTACGCGATCAACCCGTTCATGCACCTCGACGACCAGCCTGACCCGACCCGCACGCGCGCGCAGTGGCTCTCACTGGTGGCGGCCATCGAGGCGGCCGGCGCCACGGTCGAGGTGATCCCGCAGCTGCCGGACGCGCCGGACATGGTCTACGCGATGAACCTCGGCATGCCCCTGGTCGCGGCCGACGGCACCCGCCAGGTCGTGCTCTCGCACATGCGCTACCCGCAGCGCCGGATGGAGACGGCGGCGGCAGAGGAGTGGTTCGCCGCTCACGGCCACACCAGCCGGCGGATCGGCCGCGACGGGGTCGGCGCGTACTTCGAGGCCGGTGACGCCTTCGCCTTCCGCGGTGAGCTCGTCGTGGGCTACGGCCCGCGGACCGAGGAGCTCGCGCTCAAGCACCTCGCCACCGACCTCGGTGTCAGCGTCCGTGGCGTCCGGATCGCGCACCCGGGGATGTACCACATGGACCTCGGCTTCTGCCCCCTCGACGACACCCACGCGCTGGTCTGTCCGGAGGCGTACGACGACGCCAGCGCGGCCGCCCTGCTGGCGCTCGTGCCCGAGCCGCTGGTCCTCAGCGAGGCAGAGGCCATGACCTTCTGCGCCAACTCGGTCGTGATCGGCCGCACGATCCTGATGCCGGCGTGCCCGGACAGGGTGCGGACCCAGCTCGAGGCGTGGGGCTTCGAGGTCGTCGTCGTCGACGTGGGCGAGTTCCTCAAGGGTGGCGGCGCCGTCCGCTGCCTGAGCAACCCCCTCGACGTACGGCTCGGGCGTGACCTCGAGCCGGTGCCCGGCGGGCGCGTCGTCCTCCCCTGAGTTGGGGCGGGCCCTTCGAGCGGGCCTTGCAGGCCCTCCTCAGGGACCCGATCTCCGTCCCTTGCAGGCCCTCCTCAGGGACCCGATCTCCGCGCGTTGCCAGGCCCCTTCTTGGACGAGATCTAGGTTGCGAATGAGCGTGACGCCGGGTCCCTGAGGAGGTCGCGCAGCGACCGTCTCGAAGGGCCGCCTAACCTGCTGGCATGACCGCTCCCAAGCCGCGCTCGAGCGTCGCCACCATCCCGGCGTACGTCGCGGGCAAGCCGCCGCAGCCCCGACCGGGCCTGCCCGTGTTCAAGCTGTCCTCCAACGAGAACCCCTACCCGCCGTTGCCCGGGGTCGTGGAGGCCGCTGCGAAGGCGGTCGCGGCGATGAACCGCTACCCCGACATGGGCAACACCGCGCTGTACGAGGCCCTGGCCCGGCGGCTCGGGGTGCCGCAGGAGCGGCTGGCCGCCGGCACCGGCTCGGTCGCCGTGCTCTACCACCTGCTGCAGGCCTACTGCGAGCCCGGCGACGAGGTCGTCTACGCCTGGCGCTCCTTCGAGGCCTACCCGATCGCGGTCTCGGCGACCGGCGCCACGTCGGTGCAGGTGCCGGTCACCGCCGACGGTCGCCACGACCTCGAGGCCATGGCGGCGGCCGTCACCGACCGGACCCGCGCGGTCGTCGTGTGCACGCCCAACAACCCGACAGGGCCCTCCGTGAGCCGCGCCGAGGTGCGTGGCCTGCTCGACGCGGTCCCAGGGCACGTGCTCGTGGTGCTCGACGAGGCCTACCGGGAGTTCGTGCGGACCAGCGACCCGGTCGACGGGCTCGAGCTCGTGGCCGACCGCCCCAACGTGGTGGTGATGCGCACCTTCGCCAAGGCCTACGGCCTCGCCGGCCTCCGGGTCGGCTACCTCGTCGCCCACGAGGAGGTGGCCGCGGCCGTGCGCGCGGTGGCGCTGCCCTTCGGCGTCTCGGGCGTCGCCCAGGCCGCGGCTGTCGCGAGCCTGGCCGCGGAGGACGAGCTGCTGGAGCGGGTGGCGGCCATCGTCGGGGAGCGCGAGCGAGTGGTCGCGGGCCTGGCCGGGCAGGGCTGGCAGGTCCCCGAGGCGCAGGGCAACTTCGTGTGGCTGCCGCTGGGCGAGGCGGCGCTGGACTTCGCCGCGGCGGCCGAGTCCGCGGGCATCACGGTCCGGCCGTTCGCCGGCGACGGTGTGCGCGTCAGCATCGGTGAGCCCGACGCGAACGACGTCTTCCTCGAGGTCGCGGCCGGCTGGCTCACCTCGCGCTGAGCCCTCTGGGCCGCGAGGCACGCCCTTCGAGACGGTCGCTGCGCGACCTCCTCAGGGACCCTGTCGGTGGTCGGGTCCATGCTCGCGACATGGCCGGCTTCACCCTCCACCCCCAGGGCTCGTTCGCGCTGAAGGAGTCAGTCGAGTTCGGCTTCGGGCAGCGGCACTCCGAGCGCTTCACCGGCTCGATGCGGCTGGCCTTCGTGCTCGACGGCAACGTCGAGCAGGTCGGTGTGGTCCTCCGCCAGGACCCTGACGCCGAGGTGGGGGCGGTGCACGGCGACGTGCACGGTGACGCCGACCCGGTGCTGGTCGAGCGGCAGGTCGCCCGGATCCTGTCGCTCGACCACGACGGCCGGCCCTACGACGAGGTCGCGGACCGCGACCCGGTGGTCGCGAAGCTGCAGGCACTCCACCCGGGGCTGCGACCGCCGCTGTTCCACTCGCCCTACGAGGCCGCGGTGTGGGCGATCATCTCCACCCGGCGCCAACCCGAGGCGGCTGCCTCCGTGCGGGAGGCGCTGTCCCGTTCGGCCGGGCGGGTCTTCGAGCTCGAGGGGGAGGAGCTGGCCGCCCTCCCGACCCCCGACCAGCTGCTCGAGGTCGACGCCGTGGCGGGGCTGCCGCAGGAGCGTCTCGCGCGGTTGCACGCTCTCGCGGCGTTCGCGCGCGACGGTGGCCTCGACGCCGACCGCCTCCGTGCGATGGGTCCCGAGCAGGCGACCGAGTGGGTGCAGCAGGCCAAGGGGATCGGACCGTTCTACGCCTCGCTGATCGTCGTACGCGCCGTCGGCTTCACCGACGTGCTGGTCGACCGGGAGCCGAGGCTGCTCTCCCTGGTGCAGCGGCTCTACGGCCTCGAAGGGCCGCCCGACCCGGGGCGGCTGGCCGACCTCGCCCAGCCGTGGCGGCCGATGCGGACCTGGGTGGCAGTGCTCGTGAGGCGGGCCGGGGCGCAACTGGTCTGAGCCAGTCGCCGGATTGACTCTTCCCCTGCGGGGGGTTCCGTCCTACTGTTTCCACTGAAAACCGCGGGATCCGTTGCGTATTCGAGAGAGATCACGCCATGACCACGACGGAATCAGTAGAACGCGAGAGCAAGGGTCTCAAGGCCGGCGCCCTCGGCCTGATCGGCAGCATCGTCATCGGCATCGCCTCGACGGCCCCGGCCTACAGCCTCGCGGCCAGCCTCGGCTACGTGGTCATCGTCGAGAACGGCGACGGGATCGTGGGCGTGAAGGCGCCGCTGATCATGGTGGTGGCGTTCGTCCCGATGTACTTCATCGCGGTGGCCTACTCCGAGCTCAACAAGGTCGAGCCCGACTGCGGCACCACCTTCACCTGGGCGGCTCGCGCGTTCGGCACCCGCACCGGTTGGTTGGGTGGCTGGGGGATCATCGCCGCCGACGTCATCGTGATGGCGAACCTCTCCCAGATCGCCGGCTCCTACTCGTTCGCCCTGGTGGGCGCCGACACCCTGGCGGCGAGCACCTTCTGGAGCACGGTCGCCGGGATCATCTGGATCGCCGTGATGACCTACATCTGCTATCGCGGCATCGAGGTCTCCGCGCGGATGCAGTACTGCCTGCTCGGCATCGAGATCGTGACGCTGGTGGCGTTCGCGCTGTTCGCCCTGGTCAAGGTCTACAACGGCACCGCCCCGGCCGGCCTCAAGCCGTCCCTCTCCTGGCTCTCGCCGTCAGGGTTGAGCATCACTGCCATCGTCTCGGCCACGCTGATCGCAGTGTTCATCTACTGGGGCTGGGACACCGCGGTGGCGGTCAACGAGGAGTCCGACGACCCGGGCCGTACGCCGGGCCGGGCCGCGATCATGTCGACGGTGCTGCTCCTCATCACCTACGCGCTGGTCTCGGTCGCCACCATCGCCTTCGCGGGCGTGGGTACCACCGGCATCGGACTCGGCAACGTGGACAACGCCGACGACGTGTTCGCGGCGATGGGCCACGAGGTGTTCGGCGGCGGCACCGTCGGCTGGCTCATGGTGCACCTGCTGGCGATCTGCGTGCTCACCTCGGCTTCCGCGTCGACCCAGACCACGATCCTGCCGACCGCCCGCACCAGCCTCTCCATGGCCGCGTTCAAGGCGATCCCGGGCCGCTTCGCGCGGATCCACCCGAAGTACCTCACGCCCACCGACTCCACGATCTGGATGGGCGCGGTCTCGATCATCTTCTACGTCGGCCTGACCCTGGTCAGCGAGAACATCCTGGCCGACACCATCGCCGCCGTGGGCCTGATGATCGCGTTCTACTACGGCCTGACCGGCTTCGCCTGCGTGTGGTTCTACCGCAAGACCATGTGGGACAAGCCGCGCGACATCCTGATGCAGGGGATCATCCCCCTCCTCGGCGGCCTGATCCTGGTGGTGTTCTTCTTCATCGCCTGCAACACCTACGCCGACCCCGACTACGGGTACACCAGCATCGGCAACATCGGCGGTGTGTTCATCATCGGCATCGGCTCGCTGCTGCTCGGCGTGGTGCTGATGTTCGTCTACCAGGCGATCGCGCCGGCGTACTTCCGTGGCGAGACGCTGCCGAAGCGCGACTCCGGTGACCTGGTGCTCGTCGGTGGCGGCGGCAAGCCGACCGGCGTGCGGCTGCCGGACTCCGCCGAGCGCACCGTCATCGCGCCGGACCTCTCCAACCTGCCGCCCGGCGAGACGGCGATCGACCCCGCCACCGGCGAGAAGATCCAGCGACCGGATCCGGAGGACCAACCGGGGGACTGACGGGGGGACACGGGGGAACGGGGGAAACAAGTCGAGTGCCGAGGTGGTGCCCAGAGAACCCACCTTGGCACTCGACTCTCCTGTCCGGTTGATCCCGCGATAAGTTGTGGTCCGGCTCACAGGGCGAGCCACCCATTCGCCCGAGTGAGCCCAGGAGACAACGGAGCCAGCGGCGGAGACCCCGCAGCGCGCCCACCGGACAGGAGCGACCCATGAGCCAGCCCATCGGGCCCGACCTCGTCGAGGTCTTCGGGCCCTCCCAGCAGGACGGCGGTCCCCAGCTCGTCCAGCTGCTGACGCCCGAGGGCGAGCGGGTGCACCATCCCGACTTCGACCTCGAGTTCACCGCAGAGCAGCTGCGTGGCTTCTACCGCGACATGGTGCTGACCCGGCGCATCGACACCGAGTCGACCGCGCTGCAGCGCCACGGTGAGCTCGGCATCTGGGCCCAGCTGCTCGGCCAGGAGGCGGCCCAGATCGGCTCCGGTCGCGCGCTGCGCCAGCAGGACTACGTCTTCCCGACCTACCGCGAGCACGGGGTCGCCTGGTGCCGCGGCGTCGACCCGCTGAAGCTGCTCGGGCTGTTCCGTGGCGTCGACCAGGGCAACTGGGACCCCTTCGAGCACAACTTCGGCAACTACACGATCGTGATCGGCGCCCAGACCCTGCACGCGACCGGCTACGCCATGGGCGTGCAGCGCGACGGGGCGGTCGGCACCGGCGACCCCGATCGGGACACCGCCGTCGTGGCCTACTTCGGTGACGGCGCGAGCAGCCAGGGCGACGTCAACGAGTCCTTCATCTTCGCGGCGTCGTACAACGCGCCCGTGGTGTTCTTCTGCCAGAACAACCAGTGGGCGATCTCCGAGCCCATCGAGCGCCAGACCAGGATCCCGCTCTACCAGCGGGCCCTCGGTTTCGGCTTCCCGGGCGTGCGGGTCGACGGCAATGACGTGCTCGCGACGTACGCCGTGACGCAGGCCGCCTTGCAGCGCGCCCGCGAGGGGAGCGGCCCGACCCTCGTGGAGGCCTACACCTACCGGATGGGTGCCCACACCACGACCGACGACCCCACGCGCTACCGCCTCTCCGAGGACGTCGAGACCTGGAAGCTCAAGGACCCGATCGCCAGGCTCGAGGTGTACCTGCGGCGCAACGGCCTGGTCGACGACGACTTCATCGGCACGCTCCAGCAGGAGGCTGCCGACCTCGGCGCCCACCTGCGCGAGGGCTGCAAGGCGCTGGTCGACCCGGACCCGCGACTGGTCTTCGACCACGTCTTCGCCGAGTCGACGGAGGAGCTCGCGGCGCAGAAGGCCGGCTTCGCGGAGTACCTCGACTCCTTCGAGGAGGCCCACTCATGAGCAAGGTGACGCTGGCCAAGGCCCTGAACTCCGGGCTGCGCAAGGCCATGGAGGACGACCCCAAGGTCCTGATCATGGGCGAGGACGTCGGCAAGCTCGGTGGCGTCTTCCGGATCACCGACGGCCTGCAGAAGGACTTCGGCGAGGACCGCGTGATCGACTCGCCGCTGGCCGAGTCCGGCATCCTCGGCACCGCCGTGGGGCTGGCCATCCGCGGCTACCGGCCGGTCTGCGAGATCCAGTTCGACGGCTTCGTCTACCCGGCCTACGACCAGATCGTCAGCCAGGTCGCGAAGATGCACTTCCGCACGCAGGGCAAGGTCCGCATGCCGATGGTCGTCCGGATCCCGTTCGGCGGGGGCATCGGCGCGGTCGAGCACCACTCCGAGAGCCCCGAGGCGCAGTTCGCCCACACGCCCGGCCTCAAGGTCGTCGCCTGCTCGAACCCGGTCGACGGCTACTGGATGATCCAGCAGGCCATCGCGTGCGACGACCCGGTGATCTTCCTGGAGCCCAAGCGGCAGTACCACGCCGACAAGGCCGAGCTCGACGAGGGCGCCACCCCGCTGCCGCTGTTCTCCACCCACGTCGTGCGCCGCGGCACCGACATCACCGTGATCGCCTACGGGCCCACGGTGAAGACGGCGCTCAAGGCGGCCGAGGCCGCGTCGGGCGAGGGCCGGTCGATCGAGGTGGTCGACCTGCGCACGCTGTCGCCGCTCGACATGGGGCCGGTTCTCGAGTCGGTACGACGCACCGGGCGCGCCGTCGTCGTCCACGAGGCCCACGTCAACCTCGGCATGGGTGCCGAGGTCGCGGCCCGGATCACCGAGGAGTGCTTCTACTCGCTGGAGGCGCCGGTGCTGCGCGTCGGCGGCTTCGACACCCCGTACCCGCCCTCCCGCATCGAGGAGGAGTGGCTCCCCGACCTCGACCGGGTCCTGGACGCCGTCGACCGGACCTTCACCTTCTAGGAGCGTGGCATGAGCTTCGAGTACAAGCTGCCCGACGTGGGCGAAGGCCTCACGGAGGCCGACATCGTCTCGTGGCGCGTCAAGGAGGGCGACGTCATCGAGATCAACGACATCGTCGTCGAGATCGAGACCGCCAAGTCGCTGGTCGAGCTCCCTTCGCCGTACGCCGGCACGGTGCTGGCCCTGCTCGTGGCCGAGGGCGAGACGGTCGACGTCGGCACCCCGATCATCCGCATCGGCGACGAGGCGGCTGACCGGGTTCCTGAGGAAGGCCCCCCGGGGCCCGTCTCGAAGGGCCCGGAGACGGGCCCGGAGCCTTCAGAGCCCGAGATCGACCTCTCCAACCCCGCAGCCAGCGGCGGCGGTGAGGGCGAGAGCCTGGTGGGCCGCAACAAGGCCGACCGCGGCCCCACGCGGCGACCGCGCCGCGGGTCGGCCAGCCCGTCGAGCGAGGCGGGGGCGGCCACCCAGATGCAGGTCCAGGGCGCGTTCAGTCCGGGCGGCGCCCAGTCGCAGCCGGTCGTCGAGGCCGACGAGCCGGCGGTCCCGGGTGCGGTGGGGGCGCAGGAGCCCGCGCCGGTGGGCGAGGTGCGCGCGCTCGCGAAGCCTCCCGTGCGACGACTGGCCCGCGACCTCGGTGTCGACCTGACCTCGCTGACCGGCTCCGGTCCGTCCGGCTCGGTCACCCGCGACGACGTACAGGCGGCTGCGCAGGGCGGTGGCGGGCCCTCGAGACGGTTGCTGCGCAACCTCCTCAGGGACCCGAGGAGCGGGAGCGGCGCGAGCCGATCAAGGGCGTCCGCAAGATGATGGGCCAGGCGATGGTCGACTCGGCGTTCACGGCGCCCCACGTGACCGAGTGGGTCACCGTCGACGTCACCCGCACGATGGAGTTCGTCGAGCGGCTGCGCGGCCACCGCGACTTCCGCGACGTCAAGGTCTCCCCGCTCCTCGTGCTGGCCCGGGCCTGCATGCTGGCGATGCGTCGTACGCCGGAGATCAACTCGTTCTGGGACGAGGCAGCGCAGGAGATCTGCTTCAAGTCCTACGTCAACCTCGGCATCGCCGCGGCCACCCCGCGCGGGCTGGTCGTGCCCAACGTCAAGGACGCCGAGCGGCTCTCGCTGCGCGACCTGGCCGAGGCGCTCGCCGAGCTCACTGCGACCGCGCGCGATGGCCGGACCCAGCCCGCCGAGATGAGCGGCGGGACGTTCACCATCACCAACGTGGGTCCGTTCGGCGTCGACGGCGGCACCCCGATCATCAACCCGGGCGAGTCCGCGATCCTCTGCTTCGGCGCGGTCAAGCGGCAGCCCTGGGTGGTCGGCACCGGCAGGACGAGCGGCTGGAGATCCGCGACGTGTGCACCCTCGCGCTGAGCTTCGACCACCGCCACGTCGACGGCGAGAAGGGATCGCGCTTCCTCTCCGACGTCGCAGCCATGATGGGAGATCCCGCCGCGGCCCTGCTGTTCTGACCCAAGGGGTGAGAACAGGGGGCGCGTCAGGGAGTCACCTGAGGCGCTCGCTGGCACGAGGCCGTAGCGTCTTACCCATGGTGGGTCCCGGTCGCGTCTACGCCGATGCCTCGCGCGAGCGCGTGCTGACGTCGGCCACGGTCGTCACCGCGATCCGGACCGTCGCCTCGGTGTCGATCTCGGCGGTCGCCGCCTGGCAGGGCAGCCTGACGTTGCTGTGCGTCGGACTGGTCGTGCACTGGGTGGGTGACTCCCTCGACGGCTGGGTGGCGCGGGTCCGCGACTGCGAGACCCGCACCGGCGCTGTGCTGGACATCCTGAGCGACCGGCTGTGCGCGGCCGCCTTCTACATCGGGCTGGTGTGGCTGGAACCCCATCTCGGGCCGGCGGTGTTCGTCTACCTCCTCGAGTTCATGGTGGTCGACGGGTTCCTGTCACTCGGCTTCCTGGCGTGGCCGCTCAACAGCCCCAACCACTTCCACGTCGTGGATCGGCGGCTGTGGCTGCTCAACTGGTCCCACCCCGGCAAGGCGGTGAACTCCGGCCTGTTCGCGATCCTGCTGGTCGTGACCAACTCGATGTGGGCCGGGCTCGTGGTGGCGGTCGCGCTGCTCACCTTCAAGTGCTGGTCGCTGGCCCGGCTCGTCCGTCTGGGGATGCCGGTGCCGCAGATGACTGACCGCCTCGAGCGCGTCGACCGCATGGCCCCGTGAACCTCGTCCTGACCACCCTCGGGGTGGCCTTCGCATCAGCGCTGCTCCCGTTCGTCAACATCGAGGCCTACCTGGCCGCGGTCGGCGCCGCCGTGCAGGACATCGGGATCTGGGCCGTTGCGGGTGCTGCCGCCGTCGGCCAGACCGCCGGCAAGGTGGCGCTCTACTACGCCGCCGACTGGGCGATGAGGCTGCCCTGGATCAAGCGCAAGATGGCCACACCGAAGTGGCAGGCCTCCTACGACCGCTGGCAGCGCCGCGACCGAGGAGCACCCCGGCCAGACCGGTGCCCTGCTGTTCGCCTCTGCCTCGCTCGGCTTCCCGCCGCTCTACGTGATGGCCGTGCTCGCCGGGCAGCTCAAGGTGTCGGCTCTGGCTGTTCGTCGGGACCTGCCTGACCGGGCGCTACCTGCGCTTCCTCGCGATGCTCGGCGGCGCCGAGCTGGCTCGTCGGGCTGTACCTCTAGGCGCTACCCGTCCTTGAACCGCACCAGCCCGGCCATCGTGGGCATGTACGCCGCCCCGTCGGGACCGAGGTAGATCGACGCGTAGTGGTTGTTCCACTGCGTGCCGTTCCCGGTGCGCTGCAGCCACCGGGTCCGGCCGGTGCGGATGTCGAGCGCGGTGAGGTACCAGCTGTCGTCGAGGGGGGTCGAGGCCTTCTTGGAGTACACGTAGAGCAACCCGTTGCCCAGGGAGGCCTTGGGCACCGACGTCGGGGCGGAGACGGTGCTCGTCCAGGCGACGTGGCAGCCCTTGGCGTCGATCACGACCCGGGCGATGCCGGGTGAGGTGGTGCGGCCGCCGATCGTCGACTGCGGGCCCTCGTAGCCGTAGTTGTTCTCCGCGATCAGCGAGCGGCCGGCCGCGACGAGGCTGTTCTCGGTGTCGGAGGCGCCGGCGGCGAACACCGGCGTCCGGCAGAGCAGCCGGTTGCGGGGGCTGCCGTCGCGCTTGTAGACGAGGACGTTCATCCTCGGCTCCGCGTTGTCGGTGATCGCGACGATGTCCTTGCCGATCAGCGTGGGCGTCGTACCCGATCCCTGCGAGAGCTGCCCGGGCTTCTGCTGCGTGCCCCGGTCGTACGACGCCGACCAGCGCACCTGCGGGACGCCCTTGCTGTCCGCCACCAGCGCCAGCAGCCGGTGGTCGGTGACGACGTAGACCGCCCCGGTCTCGTCGGCCGCCAGCGAGTTGTAGATGCCCTCGCCGGGGAAGGCCTTGATCCGGACCACGCCGGTGGCGCGGTCGACGGTGCCGACGCGACCGCCCTGCGTGGCGAAGAAGATCCGGCCCTTCCAGTCGGGCATGGTCGCGACCACGCAGTCGCCGTCCGGGATCTGCGCGTTCAGGTCGTAGCTGCGCGCGTGCGTCAGCGAGGACGTCCCGACGTCGACGCGCCAGACCTGGTTGTCCGTGGTGAGCACGTAGGCGTGGTCGTCACGGTCGAGGTAGAAGTAGGTGCCGCCGCAGATGTCGCTGAGCGGGTTCTTGCCCGACGTCAGGTCGCGCGCGGGCATGTCGAGCGAGGCGATCTGCTCGAGCGTGGTCGGGTCGATCAGCCGCATCGTGAAGCCCTGGAGACCGCCGCACAGGCCGACGATGCGGTGGCGGGAGTCGAAGGCGATGGTGGCGCACTCGGAGATGCCGTACGACGCCGAGCGCACCTGCAGGTTGCGACCGAGCGGTCCGCTGACCTCGTAGGCGTCGCTGGCGTAGGCGTCGTCGTGCATCGAGCTGGTGCCGTTGGGCGAGAGGAACGGGTGGGCCGGCACCGGCTGGTGCGGCAGCGGCTGCTTCGTGGCCGGTGTGCCGGTGAAGGACTCGCTCAGCAGGTCGGTGGGCAGCGGCGGGACCGGCGGCGCGGGCACGGCCGAGGCCTGGGTGCCCACGAGGGCGAGGATGCTGCCGACCAGCATTGTCGACAGGATGAGTTGGGTTCGCCGCATGCTGGGAAAACGACCGTGGACGGTGGGGGTTACCGGTCGCCGGTGACGTTCATCCCCTCCGGCATCCGGGGGTGCATCAGCGCGTCGGTGCCCCCGTCGACGAACACCACGGAGCCGACGAGCAGGCTGGCCCGGTCCGAGAGCAGGAACGCCACGACCGACGCGACCTCCTCCGGGCGCCCGGGCCGGTCCAGCGCGCTGGGATAGGCGTCGGCGAAGACGCCGAGGTTCGGGTCCTCGCGCAGCCGGTCGGTCATCGGGGTGGCGATCAGTCCTGGCGCGACCGCGTTGAGCCGGATGCCGTCGGCGGCCCAGGCGACGCACTCGCGCCGGGTCCAGTGGGCCAGCGCCGCCTTGGTGGCCGGGTAGACGTGGACGGCCTCCACCCCTCCGGCCAGGCGACAAGCCCGCTCCTCGTCGTCGGCGAGGCAGGCGGCGGCCACGTCGCCACTCCAGCCGGGCTGCGCCGTCACGGAGTTGGAGCTGACCAGGACGGCGCTGCCGCCCCGGACCATCAGCGGTCGCAGGCCGGTGACCAGGGCCACGGCGCCGAAGAAGTTCAGCGAGACCACGAGTCGCGGGTCGGTGTCCGTGAGACCGGCGACCCCGGCGCACGGGACGACGCCGTCGACCCGGTCGGTGAGCTCCGCCACCTCGCGGACCGCGGCGACGCGGCCCGACTCCGTGGCCAGGTCGGCGACCACGTCGGCGTCGTGCAGGTCCACGCCGATGACCCGGTGGCCGCCCTCCGACAGCGCTCGGCTCGTGGCGGCGCCGATTCCGGAGGCGGAGCCGCTGACGACGTAGGTGTTCATGCGGTTCGCGTCATCGGATCAGCTTCGCGCCCATCCCGGCGATGAACTGCTTCACCTCGTCGGGCTGCTTGTCGGGCAGCCCGATCATCACCTCGTCGACACCGGCGGCGGCCCATCGCTCCAGCTGGCCGGGCTCGAGCCGGCTGGCGAGCAGCACCACGACCCGGGGCTCGCCCTCGCGGCCGGCCTCCTTCCAGGCGGTGTTGAGGGCGAAGACGCGGTCCTCGACATCGGTCTCGATGGGGGTGGTGATCCAGCCGTCGGCGTTGGCGCTGATCCAGTCGAAGTTCTTCGGCGTCCCGCCGGCGCCGACGAGGATCGGGATGCGCGGCTGCTGGACCGGCTTGGGCCAGGCCCAGCTCGGCTTGAGGGACGCATGCTTGCCGTCGTACGACGCCACCTCCTCGCCCCAGAGCTGCTGCATCAGCTCGAGGTACTCGCGCAGCACGGTGCGCCGCTGCTTGCCGGGAACGCCGTGGTCCTCGAGCTCCTCGACGTTCCAGCCGAAGCCCACGCCGAGGGTGACCCGCCCGCCGGAGAGGTGGTCGAGGGTGGCCAGCGTCTTGGCCAGCGTGATCGGGTCGTGCTCCATCGGCAGCGC
The DNA here is from genome assembly GCA_963698945.1 of uncultured Actinomycetota bacterium. Classification (GTDB taxonomy): domain Bacteria; phylum Actinomycetota; class Actinomycetes; order Propionibacteriales; family Nocardioidaceae; genus Marmoricola. The sequence goes on from CAVOST010000007.1 coordinate 163,040, forward strand.
CACCGCCGTGCCGAGCCGGATGGTGCTCGTCACCGCCGCCGCGGTCGCCAGCGCCACCCACGGGTCGAGGATGCGCAGGTAGCGGTCGTCGGGGAGCTCGCCACCCGTCCCGGGGTGCGCCGAGTCGCGGCTGGTCGGGATGTGGGAGTGCTCCGGCACGTAGAACGCCGAGAACCCGGCGTCCTCCGCGGCCCGCGCCGCCTCCGCCGGCGTGATGCCGCGATCGCTCGTGAACAGCACCACGGAGAGGTCCATGGGCTCATTCAAACTGAAACACGTTCTAGTGTCGAGCGAGGGTGAGCCGTCACACCCGGAAGCGGCCAGGGCGCGAGCGGCGCAGGGCCTCGGGGTCGAGGCGGGCGAGCTGGGCCAGCTCGTAGCGCAGCACCTCGCCGACGCGCAGGCAGAACTCCTCGGGCTCGTCGGCGGCGTCGGGGTGCTCGGCGACGATGCGGTCGACGATCCCGTTGGCGCGGAGGTCGAGGGCCCGGACGTGCTGCTGCCGGGCCATCTCGGGGGCGTGCGGCGGTGTCGCGGTGCATGATCGCGCTGGCCCCCTCGGCGGCAGCGGCGAGAGCCAGGCGTGCTGCGCCGCGACGACCCGGTCGGCGGGCAGGAAGGCGAGCGCGCCGCCGCCGTTGCCCTCGCCGAGCATCAGGCACAGCGTGGGGGCGGGCAGCGTCGCGAGGTCGGAGAGGCAGCGGGCGATCTCGCCGGCCATGCCGCCCTGCTCGGCGTCCGGCGACAGCGCCGCACCGGGGGTGTCGATCACCGTCACCAGCGGCAGGCCGAGCTCGACCGCGAGCCGCATCCCGCGCCGCGCCTCGCGCAGGGCACCGGGTCCCAGCGGGTTCGACGTGGTCTGGCCCCGGCGGTCCTGGCCGAGGAAGACGCAGCTGCCGTCGCCGAACCGGGCGAGCGCGATCAGCAGTCCCGGGTCGGCCTCGCCCTGGCCGGTGCCGTTGAGCGGGATCGACGTCGGTGGCGGCGTAGCGGAGCAGGCGGCGCACCCCGGGCCGGTCGGTACGACGGGAGCGGGTGATCGCCTCCCACGCGTCGACGTCGGGGACGTCCTCCTCGACAGGTGAGGCGACGGTCTCCACCTCGCCCGGCGAGAGGATCTTCAGGGCCCGGTCGAGCACCTCGCCGATCTCGTCGGGGGGTACGACGGCGTCGACGATGCCGTGGGCGAACAGGTTCTCCGAGGTCTGCACGCCTGCGGGGAAGGTGTCGTCGTACAGCGCCTCGAAGACCCGCGGCCCGAGGAACCCGACGAGGGCACCGGGCTCGGCCGACGGTGATGTGCCCGAGCGAGCCCCACGACGCCATCACGCCGCCGGTCGTGGGGTGCCGGAGGTAGACGAGGTAGGGCAGGCCGGAGGTCTTGTGGGCCGCCACGGCCGCGGAGATCCGGATCATCTGCACGAAGGCCGGCGTGCCCTCCTGCATGCGGGTGCCGCCGCTGCACGGGGCCGCGAGCAGCGGGATCCGCTCGGAGGTGGCCCGCTCCACCGCCGGCGATCAGCCGGTCCGAGGCGGCGACGCCGATGCTGCCGGCCAGGTAGGCGAACTCGCTCGCCACCACGGCCACCCGGCGGCCGCGCAGCCTCCCCTCGCCGGTGATCACCGACTCGTCGGTGCCGGACTTCTCCGCGGCCCGCTCGAGGGTCTGGGCGTAGTCGGCGGAGATGTCGCGGCGGGTCGGCGGCACGTCCCAGCTGCTCCAGGACCCCGCGTCGAGGACGGAGTCGATCAGCTCGCGCGCCGAGAGGGTCACGCGCGGATGGTATGCCAGTCGTCGAGCAGCTCCTGCTCCTCGGCGCGCGTCATCCCGGTGACCGTCGCGCGGCCCTCCTCCGACCGCAGCCAGGCGAGGGTGTCGGCCGCGGTCACCGAGATCGGCCGCGTCCGCAGGCCGTCGTCGAAGGTGGCGCTGACGTCGTGGCTGACCATGCCGGTCATCTCCTCGGGCAGCCACAGCGGCAGCGACCGCGGGCCGGACCAGGGCTGCACGTGGTGGCGCTGCAGGAACGCCGGGTGCGCCCAGAACAGCCGCGGCTCGCCGCCCACGCCGATCGTGACGCCCTCGAGCACCTCGCCGAGCGTGGTGACGCGTCCCGAGGCGTCGTACACGCCGGTGCGCTGCTGCTCGGCGCAGTCGACCAGCCAGGCCGAGAGGTCGCGGACGTCGATCAGCTGGGTGTCCCGCTCCGGCGAGCCCGGGGCGAGGATGTCGCCGCCCTCGGCGATCCGCTCGGGCCAGTAGCTGAACCGGCCGCTCGGGTCTCCCGGCCCCACGATCAGCCCGGGCCGTACGACGAGTGCCTGCTGCGCGCCTTCGCGCACGGCCTCCTCGCAGCCGACCTTGCTGGCGCCGTACTTCTCCGGGGTGTCCTGCTCGACGTCGTCGTGGATCGGGGCGAGCACGGGCACCGTCTCGGGGGTGCCGTGGAGGATCGTGTGGTCGGCGTAGACGCTGATCGAGGACACGAAGGTCCAGTGCGGGATGCGGTCCGCCAGCGCGCTCACCGCCTCGCGCACCCACGACGGCGTCCGCGCCACGTCGACGACCGCGTCCCACTCGCCGTTGAGCTTGTCGCCCGACCAGTCGGGGGAGCTCCGGTCGAGGTGCACGTGCGTCGCGCCGGCGGGGACGTCCCCGCTCACTCCGCGCGCGGCGCAGGTGACGTCGTGGCCGCGGGCGATGGCGTCGCTGGCCACGGCCCAGGACAGGAACCGGGTGCCGCCGAGGACGAGGAGGCGCATGTGTCCAACCTGCCGTGATGGACACACGTCGGACAAGTCGTGGGGTGAGCCTTAGGGTGCTCTGCGTGAAGAAGGTGCTCGCGCTGCTGGCTGCGCTGATGGTCGTCCTGGGGCCCCTGGCGATCGCCTCGCCGGCCACGTCGGCGGACTTTCCGTGGCGCGCGACGATCACCTTCGACAAGAACCCGAAGAACCAGTTCGACTCGCGCGTGGTCTGGCGGCTCTACCAGCGACAGAGCGGTGCCTGGAAGCTCGTCGAGACCCGTGACTGGCGCGCCGGCGCCGGGCTCCCCGGCAAGGTCGGCCGCAACTCGTGCGCCACGTCGCGCGGCTGGCTGCCGAACGGCACCTACCACCTGAAGCAGTACAACAACTACCCCGGCAACAAGATCCACGGCCGCGCCTTCCGCCTCGACGACAAGGCGTGCCCCAGCGGACGTGTCCGGCACAACCTGTTCCTGCACACCGAGCAGGGCCCCGGCAACCGGCAGTGCCGTGACCGCCGCGGCGACCAGGGCTGCCGGTGGGAGTGGCCGCGGATCAACGACTACAAGTCCTACGGCTGCATCAAGATGGCCCCCGGCGACCTGGCCCAGCTGACCTACCTCTACCACCGGCACTTCTCCGCCGGTGTCCGCTACCCCACCGACCGGGTCTCGCTCGTCGTCACCGGCTGAGGTCGACGCGACTTCACCGATCATCGGTCAGCGGTGTCGGCCGATCGGACGGGTGGCCGCGCTCCGCTGCCGACGTCGACGTAGCCGCGGGCGCGGTGGAAGGCGAGCGAGGGCTCGTTGGGCGGGTCGATGTTGACCTCGAGCGCGAACACCGGCCGGCCGCAGGTGGCCTCGAGCTCGTCGTAGACCAGCGTGCCGAGCCCGCGGCGGCGGAAGCGCTCGTCGATGACGACCCGGTCGAGGTAGGCGAAGTCGGGGTACCGCTCGGAGAACCACGCGAAGTTCTCCCCGTCGTACGACGAGCCGGAGGCGAAGGTCAGCACGAAGCCGGCGAAGGCGTCGTCGACCTCGATGGCGGCCGCGGTGTCCGCCCAGGCGAGCAGCTGCACGAGCCGGGCCTCGTCGAGGGGCGCGAGCAGCTCGACGTTGCGCTGGTTGAGCTCCAGCACGGCGGCGTGGTCGGCCGGGGCGAGCGGGCGCAGGACGCTCACCGCGTCAGCCGTCCAGGAACCGCACGCCGGTGGCGTCCTCGCTGAGCTGCCAGAGCCGGCGGCGCGCCTCGCGGTCCTGGGCCAGCGGCCGGGTGCCGACGATCTCCGGGTGGCCGCGGAACTGCAGCAGCCCGCTGGGCCCGACGTACGTCGACCCGGGCAGGTCCGAGGTCGCCGCCATCAGCGTCGGCAGCGCCCCGAGCTCGGCCGGCTGGCCGACTGCCTCGAAGACGGCCTGCATGATGCTCGCCGTCCAGCGCATCCGTTCGGCGGTGTTGCCGTGGTTGCGGCCGGTGCCCATGAGCCCGGTGGCGGAGTACCCCGGGTGCGCGGCCAGCGCCTCGACCGGGACGCCCTGCTCGCGGGCGCGCTGGTCGAGCTCGAGGACGAACATCAGGTCGGCCAGCTTGGACTTCGAGTAGGCGTCCCACCGGCGGTAGCGGGTCGGCTGCTCGCGCGGGTCGTCGAGCGGCGCCTCGCGGGTGATGCGGTGGGCCTGCGAGCTGACCCCGACGACGCGGCCGCCTCCGGACTCGACGAGCCGGGGGAGCAGCAGCCCGGTGAGCGCGAACGGACCGAAGTAGTTGGTCGCCATCTGCAGGTCGAGACCGTCGGCAGTGCGCTCCTGAGGGGTCGCCATCACGCCGGCGTTGTTGATCAGCACGTGCAGCGGGCCGGTGACCTGGCTGGCCGCGTGGCGGACCGACGAGAGGTCGGCGAGGTCGACGACGAGCTCCTCCAGCGCCGCTCCGGGCACCGCCTCGCGCACGCGTCGGACAGTCTCGGCCAGCTTGCTCGGGTTGCGGGCCCCGAGCACGACGGCGGCGCCCTTGCGGGCCAGCTCGATGACGGTCTGCTCACCGATGCCGCTCGTGACGCCCGTGACCAGGTAGCGCCGGCCGGTCTGGTCGGGGATGTCGGCCGGCGTCCAGCTGGCTCACGGGGTGACCGCCATCGAGGAGAGCAGTCGCAGGGCGAGGTCCTCGTCGCCCTCGATCTTCGGCTGGGTCGCCTCGACGCCGCGTCGGCCGCCGGAGAGTACGACGAAGTCCTCGGCGGTGAGCGTGATGGTCGCGTCGGGTCGGCGGTGTCGTCGAAGGTGGCCCGCCCGTCGTCGCCGAGGGCGACGGTCCACTCCATCCCGACCTCCGGTACGGCGACCCGGACCGTCGTACCGGCGGGGGGCGCGACGCGCTTGCCGAGCACCATCGGCAACGAGCGGCCGAGCACGCCGATCACGTGCGTCGGCGACCGCGGAGTCGTAGCCGCCCGGACGTCCGACGGCACGACGGATGTCCTGGTCGTGCATCCAGACGTCGACGGGTCGGTTGGTCAGCAGGGTCCGGGTGCTCCACCCGATCCCGCCCGGGGTCCTGGGCGCAGGGGCCGCGCCGTCGGTGGGCGGCTCGGCCTGGAGCTCGGCGTACCTCGTGGCCACCGCCGTCTCGATCTCGTCGACGAGCTCCGCCATGTCGCGGTCGCGGCGAGCGAGCACGCCCTGCTCGGTGTAGTAGTTCATCAGCCCGACGAGGTGCGGCGCCTCGGCGACCTCGATGGTCTCCTCGGGGGCGCCGGCCAGGACCGCCTCGAGGTGGGCGGTGTGGGCGACGTTGTCCTTGACGCTCCACCCGTCGAGGTCGGTGGGCAGGTCCCACTCCTCGCGGGGGAGGGCGCGCGCGAGCGCCACGAAGTCGTCGCAGGCCTGTCGCCAGGTCTCGACGAACTCCAGGAGCCGGGGATCTGCCTCCGGAGGGGCGTCCGTCATGGCGGACACCCTAGGGCGTACGGGCTCAGAGACGCCCGTCGTCGACGCGGCGCTCCTCCACCACGGTGCTGCGTCGGGTGCGCTGGTTGTTCATGACCAGCGCCAGCACGATGGCCAGGACGCCCACCATGATGAGGATCCAGCCGAGGGTGTTGCCGTCGATCGCGTTGTCGATGCTCGCCGGCAGGTCGACGACGTCCAGCGCGAGGACCAGTCCGACCAGCAGCAGCACGATGCCGAGTCCGATACCCATGATGGTGCTCCCTTCCGTTGTGGGCAGTGTGCCCAGAATTCGGGCATCTCATGCCGAAATCAGAACGAGCCCTCGTCGAGGTCCATCAGCGACAGGTCGGTGGCCTCGGCGATGGCGAGCTCGGCGCTGAGCCTGGGCAGGTTGTAGCTGGGCGAAGAACTGCGCAGCGGCCACCTTGCCCTCGTAGAACAGCCGGTCGGCCTCCGAGACCTCGCCGCGCGAGCTTCTCCAGCGCCACCTCGGCGCCGCGCAGCATCAGCCAGGCGCAGATGATGTCGCCGAGCGTCATCAGCAGGCGGCTGGTGTTGAGCCCCACCTTGTAGATGTTGCGGATCTCGCCGCCCTCGGCCGACTCGTCGGCGCTCATCAGGGTGTTGATCATGTAGCCGACCATCGCCTGGCCGTCCTCGAGCGCCTTGGCCAGCAGCTCGCGCTCGACCTTGAGCCGGCCGTTGCCGGCCTCGCTCTTGACGAAGGCGTCGATCTCCGCGGCGATGTGGCCCAGCGCCTTGGCCTGGTCCTTGACGATCTTGCGGAAGAAGAAGTCCTGGCCCTGGATCGCGGTGGTGCCCTCGTAGAGGGTGTCGATCTTGGCGTCGCGGACGTACTGCTCGATCGGGTACTCCTGCAGGAAGCCCGAGCCACCGAAGGTCTGCAGCGACTCGGTGCCCAGCAGCACCCACGAGCGCTCCGAGCCGTAGCCCTTCACGATCGGCAGCAGCAGGTCGTTGACGCGCATCGCCGTCTCGTCGGTCTCGCCGTTGTGCTCGGCCACCTGGACGCGGTCCTGCCACGACGCGGTGTAGAGCACCAGCGCGCGCATGGCCTCCGAGAAGGACTTCTGCACCATCAGCGAGCGTCGTACGTCGGGGTGGTGGGTGATCGGTGACCCGCGGCGCGGTCTTGTCGGCGGCCTGGGTCAGGTCGGAGCCCTGCACGCGCGACTTGGCGTACTCGAGGGCGTTGAGGTAGCCGGTCGACAGCGTCGCGATGGCCTTGGTGCCGACCATCATCCGGGCGTTCTCGATGACCTGGAACATCTGCGCGATGCCGTCGTGGACCTCGCCGAGCAGCCAGCCCTTGGCCGGCTCGCCGCCGCCCACGCCGGCGTCGCCGAAGGTGAGCTCGCAGGTGTTGGAGACCTTGATGCCCATCTTGTGCTCGACGTTGGTGACGTAGACGCCGTTGCGCTCGCCGAGCTCGCCGGTCTCCACGTCGAAGTGGTACTTCGGCACGATGAACAGCGACAGGCCCTTGGTACCCGGGCCGCCGACGCCCTCGACGCCCACCGGGCGGGCCAGCACCATGTGGATGATGTTGTCGCACAGGTCGCTCTCGCCCGAGGTGATGAAGCGCTTGACGCCCTCGATGTTCCAGGTGCCGTCGTCGTTCTGGGTGGCCTTGGCGCGGCCGGCGCCCACGTCGGACCCGGCGTCGGGCTCGGTGAGCACCATCGTGGTGTTCCAGCCCTTGTCGACGATCAGCTGGGCGATCTGCTTGTCGCGCTCGTTGCCGTTGCGGTAGACGATGCCCGCGAACATCGGGCCGGCGCCGTACATCCACAGCGCGGGGTTGGCGCCGAGCACCATCTCGCCGAGGGCCCAGTTGACGCTGGAGGGGGCGGGCGTGCCGCCGAGCTCGGCCATGGTGCCCAGGCGCCAGTACTCGGCGTCCATCCAGGCCTGGCGTAGCTCTTCTTGAACGACTCCGGCAGCGGCGCGGTGTGCGTCTCGGGGTCGAAGACGGGCGGGTTGCGGTCGCTGTCGACGAAGGACTCGGCGAGCTCCTCGCGGGAGAGCCGGTCGACCTCGGAGAGGATCGAGCGCGCGGTCTCGCCGTCGATGTCCTCGAACGGCCCGGTGCCGAGGACGTCGTCCCGGCCGAGCACCTCGAAGAGGTTGAACTCGATGTCGCGCTTGTTGCTCTTGTAGTGGCTCACGGATGCCTCTTTCTTCGGGGCGATCGCCGGCCCACGGCTTGCTACTGACCGGTAACCTCAGTATCTACCGGCGGGTAGCCTCCTTGCAAGGGAATCGCCCTGAGGTGTGACGAGCGCGACGTGAAAGCCCAGTGATCTGACAGACTTGGTGCATGCGCGTCTCCGCCAAGGCCGACTACGCCCTACGTGCGCTCATCGAGATCGCCCAGCGCACCGATGGCCGCCCGGTGAGTGCCGAGGAGCTCGGCAAGCTCCAGGAGATCCCGCACGGCTTCCTGCAGGCCATCCTCGCCGACATGCGCCGCGCGGGCATCGTGGTCAGCCAGCGCGGCCAGTCCGGCGGCTGGCGACTCGCCACCCGGCCCGCGGACGTCTCCGTGGCCGACGTGATCCGGGCCGTCGACGGCCCGCTGGTCAGCGTCTACGGGCTGCGGCCCGAGGCGGTGCACTACAACGAGTCCGCCCAGATCCTGCAGCACGTGTGGATCGCGGCCCGCAGCAGCCTGCGCGAGGTCTTCGAGGCGGTCACGCTGGAGTCCCTCGCCGGCCCGCTCCCTCCCCGACGCCGTGGACCGCCGTACCCTCGACGAGGACGCCTGGCAGCCCCACTGAGCTGTCCCGAATTCCGGGTAGTCCGAGGTCGGAAGCAGGACCTGGACGCCGGAATTCCTGCTTTCAGCCTCGGACTACCCGTCTTCGGGGGTCCATGTCGTGTTCACCGGGGGTTAGATAGCCGCCCGAGCATGGGGGCATGGCACGACGAAGGCTGATCTGGCACATCGGGCTCGCCCACGCGCCGAGGCCCGTCATCGCGGCGAGCCTGGCGGCCCACGCGCCGGCGCTCGAGGCGGCCGGGGCACGCGTGGTGGCCTCGCCCGAGCAGGCCGACCTCGCCACCCACGAGCTGCTCCGCACCCACCGCGCCGCCGGGCGCTCGCGCGACGAGGTCGAGGGCCAGTGGGCGCGCATCGCCGACCGGGTCTGGGGCCACAAGGGCGTCTCGCTGCTGTCCACCCCCGACCTGTGCGCCGCCGACAAGGACCAGCTGCGGCTGGCGCTCGACGCCCTCATCGGCGTCGAGGTGCACCTCGTGGTCACCGTCGAGCCCTGGAGCCGGCAGCTGTACGGCGGCTGGCTGGCCGAGCTCCGCACCGGTCGCAGCACCGCCTGGGAGAAGTACGTCGGCCGCGTCCTCGAGCGGGGCACGCAGGGTGCCGCCGGCCACCGGCAGGCCGAGGAGTTCTGGGCCGGCCACGAGCTGGCCTCGATCCTGGCCCGCTGGGGATGGACCTTCCACGCCGACCGGCTGCACGTCGTCGCCGGAGCCGGCCCGGCACGGCAGTGGTCGTCGTTCCTCGAGATCGCCGGGATCACCGGACGAGCTCCCCGTCGTCGTACCGCCGCCTGCCGGCCCCGCCGGCGTCGCCGTGCTCCGCAGGGTGAACCGCGAGCTCGAGACACCGCTGGCCCGGGCGACGACCGAGCTGCTGGTGGCGCGGCGACGACGAACGAGGCGCCCTTCCCGTCGTCGACACCACGCCGCTGCTCCCGCTGCTCGAGCGCTGGGCGGACACCCTCTCGACGACGGGGTACGACGTGCACGGTGACCTCGCAGGACCTGGTCGACGACGCCGAGCCGACCTCGCTGCCCGGGGCCCACGACCAGCTCGACGCCGCCGTGAACGCGCTCGCCGACGCCCTGGTGGAGAACGACCGGCTGCGCGCCGAGGTCGTCGGGCTCGAGCGCGAGAACCAGCGGCTCGACCGGAAGCGGCGCAAGCACAAGCGGCGGGCCAGGCAGCTGGAGGCTGTCGTGGAAAACTGAAACACGTTACAGTTCTGCGATGATCGAGTCCGAGTTCGTCACCTGGGAGGCGCCGGACGGCGACCATCCCGTCCGCCGTCTCTCGCAGCGCTCCTACGACCTGGTCTCGCGCAAGCAGAAGGACGACTGGCTCGCGCTGTGGGCCGAGGACGCGGTCATCGAGGACCCGGTCGGCCCGTCGTTCTTCGACCCCGAGGGCCACGGCCACCACGGCATCGAGGGGGTCAGCGCCTTCTGGGACATGGCCATCGCGCCGGTCAAGGAGTTCCGCTTCACCATCCGCGACTCCTTCGCCAACGGCAACGCCTGCGCCAACATCGGCACCTTCAGCACCGTCCTCGAGGACGGCACCCTCGCCGACACCGACCTGATCGCCGTCTACCGCGTGAACGACGACGGCAAGCTGGTCTCGATGGCGGCCCACTGGGAGGTCGAGCGCACGATGGCGACCCTGCGGAAGCCCGAGTAGCCGGCCGACTCAGCCGATCACGTCGACGCGGGCTCGCACCCAGTCGACCAACGGCCGCAGGGCGCGCCAGTCGTCGCGCACCCGGTCGAGCAGCTCGGCGCGGTGGATGAGCTTGTCGAAGCCGTAGGACTTGCCCAGCGCCATGGACTTGTAGCGCAGCAGCTCGATCCGGGGGTGCCCGACGTCGTAGCCGCGCGGCGCGGTCTTGAGCTGTTCGCCGCGCACCTCGAAGCCGTCGGCCCGCAGGTCTGCGACCAGCTTCTCGAGCTCCTGGCCGGAGTGCTCGGTGTCGATCGCGGCCCTGATGCGGGCGAGGTCAGGGCCACCCGCGTGGTAGTAACCGCCGCCGACCCGGACGCCCGGCGCACCGATCTCGACGTACCAGCCGGTCGCGGGCCCGACGCCGACGAAGGCGCCCTGCGCGGTCTTGTACGGCGTCTTGTCCTTGGCGAAGCGGACGTCGCGGTAGGGGCGGAACACCTTGGCCTGGCCGAACTCCTCGGCGAGCTGACGCTGTCAGCGCCAGCATCGGAGCGCGCACGGCCTCGTCGTAGACGTGCTTGTGGGCGTCCCAGAACGACTTGGTGTTGTCCATCTCGAGGTCGTCGTAGAAGTCGAGCGCGGCCTCGGGGAAACCTTCAAAACTCATGGAGCGGATGACGAGATTCGAACTCGCGACATCGACCTTGGGAAGGTCGCGCTCTACCAACTGAGCTACATCCGCATGCGGGTCGTACATGGGTCCCGCGCCCACGGATGCTACCCGACGACGGAGGGTAGGTTGGCCGCGTGCTCCTCTCCGACCGCGACATCCTGATCGAGATCGAGAAGCAGCGGATCGTCCTCGAGCCGTACGACGAAACGCTGCTCCAGCCCTCCAGCATCGACTTCCGGCTCGATCGCTACTTCCGGGTCTTCGAGAACCACCGGTACCCGCACATCGACCCCGCCGCCGACCAGTCCGACCTGACCCGCGAGGTCGAGCCGGTGGGCGAGGAGCCGTTCATCCTGCATCCCGGCGAGTTCGTGCTCGGCTCGACCCTCGAGGTCGTGACCCTGCCCGACGACCTGGCCGCGCGCGTGGAGGGGAAGTCCTCGCTCGGCCGGCTGGGTCTGCTGACGCACGCGACCGCCGGCTTCGTCGACCCGGGCTTCAGCGGGCACGTCACCCTCGAGCTGGCCAACGTCGCCACGCTGCCGATCAAGCTCTACCCCGGCATGAAGATCGGCCAGCTCTGCTTCTTCCGGCTCTCCTCGCCGGCCGAGCACCCCTACGGTTCGGCCAAGTACGGCTCGCGCTACCAGGGCCAGCGTGGGCCGACGCCGTCGCGCTCCTACGCGAACTTCCAGCGCACCAGGGTCTGAGACCGAGTCGGAAGTTTCCCAGGTTAAGAACCCGAACTGGTTCTTCGCACAGGTTGCAATGTGTGTGAAGAGACAATCTGGGTTCTTAACCTGGGAAACCGTCTTGAGTCAGCGCAGTCCCGGGATCGTCAGCACCGACGGGTACTTCGCCGAGTTGTGGATGGTGATCGAGGTCAGCGCGCCGGCGAGCTGGGGCAGCGTGGGAGCCAGGTGCGGGGTGTCGAAGGCCTGTACGGCGATCCGCAGCTTGTGGCCGGGAAGGATGTCGGCGCCGGTGGGGAACACCTCGACGTCGACGGGCTCGACCGCCCCCATCGCCAGCGGCTTCTCGGCCGCCTTGGTGAACGGGTGGAAGGCCTGGATCAGCTTGCCGCCGAGGTAGCGCGACTTGCTGGTGATCAGGGCGCGGTGGCAGATGACCTGCCAGCCACCGGTCAGCCGGGTGACGGTGCCGTCGGGGGCGACGTCCTCGACCGCGACCGAGAGCATCCCGTTGCCACCGATGCTGGAGACGTAGAGCCGCGCATTGATCGGGCCCTGGAAGCGCACCGCCTTGGTCACCGGCGCCGAGTCGAAGGTGACGCCCGCGAGGTCGTTGGGCGCGTTGTTGGTCAGGCACGGGTTGGGGATCGGTGACTGCCCCATGATGCCGGCGGTCCACTGGTTCGTGGAGCGGGTGCACAGCCCGGCCACCGGGATCGGCAGCACCTGGGCGGTGCCGTCCTTCGCCGTACCGGTGGTGAGTCCTCCGGCCGTGCCGTTCTGGGCGTTGCCGGAGAGTCGCCAGCTCTGGGCGACGCGGTCGCTGCCGGCCCAGTCGGCGCCCTTGCGCCAGGCGCCGGTGCCCTGCTCGTACCAGGTCAGCGGGGCGATGTCCTTGTCGAGCGCCGGGTCGGCGACGCCCTTGACGTAGTGGTCGAACCAGCGCAGCTGCAGCTCGGCCAGCGAGCCGTAGCCGGCGTTGCCGACCTCGGCGCCCGAGGAGCCCTTGAGGTGGTCCCAGGGGCCGATGATCAGCTTCGTCGGGATGCCGCGCTTGCGCAGGTTCTCGTACAGCAGCGGGGTGCCGCGCTGGAACAGGTCGAACTCACCGCTGACCAGGAACGTCGGGACGGTGACCTTGGAGATCACGTTGATCGGGCTGCGCTCGGCGTAGAACGGCCCGTCGTACGCCGTCTCGTCGCCGGCGATCGCCTTGACCAGCGTGGGTGCGGTGAAGGCGGCGGCGCCGCCGATGTGCGAGGCGAGCGCGCCGATGCCCGACTGCGGGTCGGTCCCCGCGACGGCCGGCGGGATCAGGCCGGTGGCGGTCACCAGGCCGAGCCACAGCGGCATGAACCCGGAGTCGATCTGGCCGCCGGAGGCCACCACGTCGCGGTAGACGTCGGCGCCGGGCACCTGCGGGAAGATCGCCTTGAGTCCGGCCGGCTTCCCAGCGGCGGCGAAGATCTGGCTGATGCCCATGTACGACGCCCCGGTCATCGCCGTGTTGCCGTTGCTCCACGGCTGCTTGTGGGCCCAGTTCATGACCTCGGCCGCGTCCTTGTCCTCGCGTGCGTCGAAGGCGTTCCACTGCCCCTCGCTCGACCCGGTGCCTCGCGCGTCGACGGTGAGCTGGGCGTAGCCGCGCTTGACGAGGTACGCCGGATCGGCGCCCGCGAGCGTGCCGCCGAAGCCGCCGGCGATGACGGTCTTGTTGTAGGCCGTGATCGTCACGACGACCGGCAGCTTGGTCTTGATCGCGGCGCCGCTGGCGTCGGCCGGGAGGGTCAGGTCGGCGCGGAGCTTGACGCCGTCGGACATGGGGATCGCGATGTCCTTGGTGCTCGACGGTGGCGTGGTACTGCTCGGCCCGCGGCTTCCACGTCGCGCTGGTGGCGGCGTGCGCCGGACCGGCGACCGTCAGCGGAGCGATCACGAGTGCGGCGGTCGTGACCGCGGCTGCGAGCAGACGTGACGGCATGAGGTTCCTCCCGGTTGCGTGCCTGATCAACGAGGGGGAGTGAGCCGAGTTACCTCACGTGATCCGCGTCACGGTGCCGGGCTCGAGCTCAGATGTCGAACAGCGAGCCGGCCTCGCCGATGTCCTTGTCGGTCTTGGGCTCGTGGGACTCGCCGGCAGCTGGTCGGCTTCGGCTTCTCCTCGGGCTCCTCGTCCTCGTCCTCGGGCTCCGGCTCGGGCTCGTCGTCGGGCTCGTCAGCCGGCTCGGGCTCCGGCTCGGGCTCGGCTGACTCCTCCTGCTGCTCGCCGGAGAACTTCGCCTTGATGTCCTTCAGCGAGGTGATGGAGGGGTCGTCCTCGTCGTCCGCCGCGGGCTCCTCGGTCTCGCTCGACTCGGTGGACCCGGACTGCTCGTCGTCGGATACGTCGAACATCGACTGGTCAGGCGGGTACTTGCCGCCCAGCCCGCCGGCCTCGTCCTCGGCCGCGGCCTCGGGCTCGTCCTCGTCGGGTTCGTCGTCGGTGTCGGCGGCGTCCTCACCCTTGTCCTCGGGCTCGCGCTCGGGCTCTGGTTCGGGCTCGGGCTCGGGTGCCTTGGCCGCTGGTGCGGCTTCGGTCTCCTCGGGCTCGGCGATGTCGAAGAGTGAGCCGCCCTCGGGGATCTCGCTGCCCGGGGTGATGCCGGTGCCGGAGGAGGCGGGCTCCTCGGCCAGGTCCTCGGGCTCGTCCTCGGGCTCGGGTTCCGGCTCTGGCTCGGGTTCTGCCTCTGCCTCTGCCTCCGGCTCGGGCTCTTGCTCGGGTTCGGGCTTCTCGGCCGCTGGTGCCGCTTCGGTCTCCTCGGGCTCGGCGATGTCGAAGAGCGAGCCGCCCTCGGGGATCTCGCTGCCCGGGGTGCTCGCGGCGCCGGACGTCGCGGGCTCCTCAGCCTTGTCCTCGGCCTTGTCCTCCGGCTCCGGCTCCGGTTCCGGTTCGGCCTGGTCCTCGTCGGGTTCGACGTCCGTGTCCGCGGCGTCGTCGGAGCGGTCGACCTCCTCCTCGGGGGCGGCGTCCTCCACGTCGTCGTCGCTGCCGATGTCGAACAGCGAGCCACCGCCGGAGTCCTCCGAGGAGTCGTCGGACTCCTCGGACTTCTTCGCCTCGGGCTCCGGCTCCTCGGCCGATTCCTGGGCCGGCTCCTTGGTCGGCTCGTCGTCGGCGTCCGACTCGTCGTCGCCGAGGTCGAACAGCGAGCTCCCGGCGCCGGCCTTCGCTGCCGCTCCCACGTCCTCGGTCTCGGTGACGGTGTCCTCGGACTGGGTGGCGTCACCCTCGTCCGGCTCCGCCTTGGTGGCTTCCTCGGTCTCGGTGCGCTCGATGGTCGCCGTAGCCGTCCCACCCGAACCTCCGTCGGCAGCAGCGGCGGAACCCGACGCGGCGGCGCCTTCTTCGGCTTGGTCTCGCCCTTGACGGCGGCGAGCAGGAGCTGGGCGACGTCGAGGACCTCGACCTCCTCACGGGCCTCGCCCTTGCTCTGGGCGCTGGTGAGTCCGTCGGAGAGCATCACGCGGCAGTACGGGCAGCCGGTCGCGATCTTCTCGGCACCGGTGCCGACGGCCTCGGCGGTGCGGGTCTCGTTGATACGCGTGCCGATGGTCTCCTCCATCCACATGCGGGCACCGCCGGCGCCGCAGCAGAAGGAGCGTTCGGAGTTGCGGGGCATCTCGACGAACCTGGTGTCGGGCAGCACGTTGAGCAGCTCGCGCGGAGCCTCGTAGACCTGGTTGTGCCGACCGAGGTAGCACGGGTCGTGGTAGGTGACCGGCCGTCGGTGCGGACCGCTCCAGGAACGCTCGGGGGTGCGGATCGGGGTCAGCTTGTTCTCGCGCACGAGGCGGTTGAGCAGCTGGGTGTGGTGGACGACCTCGAGCTTGATGCCGAGCTGGCTGTACTCGTTCTTCAGCGTGTTGAAGCAGTGGGCGCAGGTGGTGACGGCCTTCTTGACCTTGTACTCCTTGAAGGTCTCGATGTTCTGCGTGGCCAGGCCCTGGAAGACGAACTCGTTGCCGGCCCGGCGCCGGAGTCGCCGGTGCAGGTCTCGCCGTTGCCGAGGACACCGAAAGAGACACCTGCCATGTGGAGCAGCTCGGCGACCGCGCGGGTGGTCTTCTTCGCGCGGTCCTCGTAGGCGCCGGCGCAGCCGACCCAGAACAGCCACTCGACCTCGTCGAGGGACTCGATGTCGTCACCGACGACCTTCACGTCGAAGTCCAGGTCCTTGGCCCAGTCCATCCTGGCCGTGGACGACATGTTCCAGGGGTTGCCCTTGTTCTCCAGGCCCTTGAACAGCCCGTTGAGCTCGGCAGGGAAGTTCGACTCGACCAGCACCTGGTAGCGCCGCATGTCGACGATGTGGTCGACGTGCTCGATGTCGACCGGGCACTGCTGCACGCACGCGCCGCAGGTCACGCACGACCACAGCACGTCGGGGTCGATCACGCCGGCGCCGCTGTCGGGCATGTAGAACCAGTCGTCACCCGTGTCGCCCACCAGCGGGCGCTCGACCTCCCGGGCCAGCTTCTCGTTCCCTCCAGGAGACCGTCGCGCTTGTCCTCGTCGGCCAGCAGGTACGGCGCCTTGGCCAGCGTGTGGTCACGCAGGGCCATGATCATCAGCTTCGGGGAGAGCGGCTTCTCGGTGTTCCAGGCCGGGCACTGGTCCTGGCACCGGCCGCACTCGGTGCACGTGGTGAAGTCGAGGATGCCCTTCCAGGAGAAGTCCTCGGCTGCCCCGACCCCGAGCTTGGCGTCCTCGTCGAGGTCCTCGAGGTCCTCGAGGGTCAGCGCCTTGCCCGCGCTCGTCATCGGCTTGGCCGCGCCCAGTGCGACGGGCTCGCGCCCGAACATCACGTTCAGCGGGGCCACGAAGATGTGCAGGTGCTTGGAGTTGAGCACGAAGATCAGGAAGACCAGCATCACGCCGATGTGCAGCAGCAGGCCGACGCCCTCGAGCACCTCGAGCGCGCTCTCGGACATGCCGTCGAGCAGGTTGCCCACGCCGATGGAGATGAACGCCCCGCTCTTGTAGGGCAGGTTGCCCAGGGCGGAGGACGCCCCGCGGAACAGGAACATCGTCCAGATGACGTTGAAGATCATGAACAGCGTGATCCAGGCGCCGGACAGGTGCGAACCGAAGAAGCGTGAGCGGCGCCCCATCCCCTTGGGCGCGTTGCGGATCCGGATGACGACGAAGGTGAGGATGCCGAAGAACGCCATCATCGCGATGAAGTCCTGCAGGAACCCGAGCAGCGGCCAGTGGCCCACGATCGGGATGGCCCAGTCGAGGGTGGCGTCATTGCCCTCGAACAGGATCTTGATCAGGTTGCCGTACGCCTCGAGGTAGACCGTCGCCAGGATCACGAAGGCCCAGAACACGAAGAAGTGGGCGGCGCCGGGAACCGACCACTTCAGCAGCTTCTTCTGGCCGAAGACCTCGACGATCTGACGCTTGCCGGCCGCCCCCATCCGCCGGGTGACGCCCTTGATCCGGTCGGGCGCCGGCTGGCCGCTGCTGATCACGCGGTAGAGGAAATGCACGCGCTTGCCGGCGAGCGGCAGCGCGATCGCATTCATCAGCAGGCCGACGAAGAGCACCAGAAGCACTTGTCACTCCACATCTGTTGGACCGGTGGGCAACACGCGCCGTACGGCGCGCAGGCAGACTACGGGGAAGCGCGGTGCCTCGGCAGCCCGCAGGACTGTGACAAATGCTACCTACGGGTAACTTTGCCGGTTCACGAGGTCGTCACGCCGATCACCTTGCCGGCGCTGGAGAAGGACACCGTGGCCTTGCCGGTCGTGGTGCAGTAGCTGAACGTCGAGCCGAGGCGCCGGTCGGGCTGCCCCACGGCGGTCAGCGTCTGCCACGAGGTGAAGCCGGCCTTGACCTTCGACTTCAGGGTCGCGGCCGACAGCGCTGAGCCCGCGTTGGTGCACGCATTGGGCTGGACGCCGTAGGCCCGCTCCCACATCTGCAGGTAGGCCTCGGGGCCGCGCGCCATGTCGTCGACGATGTCCTGGCCGGCCAGCATCTTCAGGTCCTGGATCCAGTCGGGGTAGAGCCCGTAGTGGGCGACGCCGTCCTTGTTGATGTCGTAGACGCGCTGCCCGCTGACCTGCTGCTTCACCGTCACGCCGCCCAGGCCCTTGAACGGGTAGGTCACCGGGTTGTTGCTGGCCGCGTTCGGGCGGGGGTCGCCCTGCGCGCCCAGGCCGTTGATGTCGGCGCCGAAGCCGAATCCCCAGTAGGTCTTGGGGTTGGCCCAGGTGAGGTGCCGCTTCCACTTCTCGACGAAGCCGGTGCTGTCGCCGGCGTACGGCGCGATGAAGCCCTGCTCGCCGTAGATGCGCGGGTAGGCATCCGGGGTCGACCAGGAGTGGCTGGACACGACGCCGGGGTACTTGAGCTGGTCGACCAGGTCGAGGGAGGCCTTGCGGGCCTTCACGCTCATGTGGTCGGGGTCGAAGATCATGTGCCGCTGGGCCATGCCCTTGATCACGTGGGCACCCAGGTCGGTCAGGCCCATCTGGTTGCAGTGGTGCTTGGCCGGGTAGACGGGCACGGCCGGGAGCGAGACCCCGGAGAACTTGAGCACGGCGCCGAACAGCGCGTCCTGGGCAGGGATGGCCCCCGAGTCCACGGGGACCGAGTTGTCCTGGTCCTTGTCGTGCACCTCCGGGTCGTTGGGGGCGCAGGTCTGCATCCGCCATGGCGAGCCGGTCTCCAGGGTGTTGGCGGTGTTGACGAGGTAGCCGGTCGCGCCCTCGTCACCGGCCACACCGGCCAGGGCGTTGTCGAACTTGTTCACCAGCTCCATCTGCGTGACACCCAGCTTGCGCACCTCGTCGAGCTGCTTGTCGATGGTGGCGGTGGTGCACTTCGAGTCAGGGACGCCGAGCTTCTCGGTGCAGCCGAACGGCACCGAGGTCTCGATGCCCATCACGACAGCCAGCTTGCCGGCGTTGATCACCTGCCGGGCCTGCTCGGGGGTGGTGACGATCCGGACCAGCCCTTGCCGGGCCCGCCGAACTGGGCGTCCACGTAGTCCTGCAGCGCGTACATGTCCTTGGCCTGCAGGCGGTTGAGGGACGACCATGTCGTCGCAGGAGTTCCGCTTCAGCGGGTAGAGCACGCACAGCTTGTTGTTCTCCACGAGCAGGTTGACCAGGATCCGCTGGCCGCCGCGCCAGGAGCGCTCCATCCACTTGTAGTAGGTGCCCTCGTGGGTCAGCAGCTCGGGGGCGGGCCAGTCCTTGAACGTGGGCCAGCCGACCGGGTCGTGGGTGGGCCGGCCCGACAGGAAGGCCTCCATAGCCGCGCGCCGTTGCCGTTGGTCAGGTAGTGGTCGGGGCAGTCCTCGAGGGCCACCGTCACGCCGTACGGCGACCAGGGCCGGCCGCAGTGCACCTCGCCGCCGAGGAACTCGCCGCCATCCCGTGGGTGTGGGCGTCGATGTACCCGCAGGACCTCCTGCTCGGGGCTGACGCCGGGAACGGGTCGCCTAGACGTTGGTGGAGACCTCGGGGAAGTCGGCGCAGCCGGTGCGCTGTCGCAGTCGCAGCAATCCGGCGATGTTTTTTTTCTGTCCTTCTTGCTTGGCTCAGTTACGTGCTTGCTTTCGTTTATGTCCGTGGAGATAGTTGTAGAGGAACGTGGGCTCAAGGATGTGGGATTGCTGTGCCCGCGCCGTTGTGTTCCGCAGGCAGTCTATATGAGTTCTGAGCACTGCTTCAAGGGAAGACGCGTGGGTGTGTTGGGCCGGAGGACTTCTTCTACGATGGTGCTAGGCGACCCTGGTCTTGCGAGTTCTCGATTCGCCTCTTGGAGGAGCTGTGGCAGACCTCTTCGATACCGTCTCGCAATCGCTCTGCAGGGTCCTCTTCTGTCTGGCTTTGGCTTCGCACGTAGGATTCAGCCAAGGGCAACGTGAACGGGCGGCGCTGGTCGTTGGCAACGGAGCATATGAAGGCGATCTGCTGCCGAACGCGGGGCCAGACGCGGCCGGCGTAGCCGCCGCACTTACGGCCCTCGACTTCGAGGTTATCTACGCTCGCGAGATATCTAAGACGCAGTTCAGCGAAGCGCTCGACCTGTTTGCCGCAAAGCTGAAGACATCGCGCGTCGGCCTGTTTTACTTCGCCGGCCATGCGGTACAGCTGCGTGGGCACGACTACTTGCTTCCAATTGGGACTCACATTACAGACATCAGTGACTTACCGCGCGAAGCGATCGATGTTGAAACCATTTTTGCGGTCCTTCGTGGCGTCGAGCTCACCACCAGACTTGTCCGTGCTCGACGCGTGCCGAACCAATCCATTTCCGGCCGCATTCATGTCTGGGCTTCCCGCGAGTCAAGATTGGGTCCCGGGCTAGCTCCGCCGGCAAACGCACCGCCAAATACCGTAATAGCTTTCTCCACAGAGCCAGGTAAAACCGCCAGCGACGGGCAAGGTCTGAACTCACCGTACACAGAGGCACTTCTCCATCATATTCGCGAGCCAGGCTTGACGTTGGATGACCTCTTCCAACGAGTTCGCCGCGACGTGACCGGTGACCATTCGCCACAGTTACCATGGGAAAACACGTCGCTACAGATGCCGTTCTACTTCCGACCGCCAGCATGGATAGAAGCGACAATTAGCAGCGGTGACGACGACGTCTACTTGAATGTCAACGGTAAGCAAGTTTCCAATTGGAGCGCAGATGGAAACAAGGCGATACGCGTCGATTTGAAAGTAGGACGGAATGATTTCGCCGTCGACGTCTACAACCAACACACTACAAGAGGGGCACTAGGCCCCGCCGAGGGGTGGCACTACGCCGTGCGGCTAGCTCCTCAACCCTCCGGTGCGTCCTGGCGTGGCGGCGGTTCGCTGGGTACTCGGAGACGAGGAAGACGCACCCCGAAAAAGCCGGGAATCACCATGGAAAGCGGTTCCGTGTGGCCACGGGATCTCTATTTGTCAATCCGGTCACAGCTGCCATATCTCTAACCCAGCTTGACACTGGAAGTGTGTGGAACAAGTGATTGCGTCTGTCTTTCCACCGCTACCATACACGGAGGCCATCTGTGATGTATTCCAAATCAACGTCCAAGCAATGCCGCGATTTCCGGGTGGCGTGGGCGCCGATTCTGACGCTGATCGGCGTGACGGCAGCGTCCGTCTTTGGATCGCAGCAACCGTCGTCCGAGAGTGGGCCAGGTGGCCCCGAGTCGCAAAAGGTCAAAGAGGCGGCGGTCGGGTTCGCGCGCTCGGTCGCGACAGAGGGCACGGCCGAGTTCACGTCCGCTCTCCGGAGAGCAATCGCGCTCGCCAGTGGGCGCGCCGTCAGCGAGGATGCGACGAGAGCACTTACGGTTTACAGTCCAGTTCGCGGATTGCTGGACCTTGACGCGCGATACCGGAGACTTTGTCGCCGCGCAAAGCGAACCGCAGCGGATCTGGGGCGGCGAAGTTGTCCGCCTGGCACGTATTCCGATACAGTCGCAATAACTGGCAGCGGCCGGCTATGTACGGGAACCATCATCGCAACAAACGCCGTCTTGACTGCAGCTCATTGCTATTGTGGTGGCGTCACCGAGAAAGTGTTCGTCGGCAATTCGGTGAATGCGTCACTCACCTCACTTGGTGTGTCCAGCGGCGCTGCAATGATCAAGTGCACAGACGACCTGAAGACAGGTGACGTCGCTGTCTTGCGTCTTAACGGCACAGCATCAGTGGCCCCGCAATCCTTTGCTGCCGATTCTCTAGTCGTGTCCGCAAAGACTGGTCGCGCCGTCGGGTTTGGTCAGACGGCGAATCCGATCACGGAGCCTGCGGGCATAAAACGGAGGGTCGATGTTCCGATTGCTTCCGTTTCCTGTAGCGGCACCGTGACCACGCCGAGTGGTCAAGTGACGGACGCGGCATTTTACGGGTGTTCGGTTGGACAGGAACTCGTCGCCGGCGCCGCGTCGTTGGATCGAGACACCTGTAATGGCGACAGCGGTGGGCCTCTCTTCGTTGCGGCGCAAAACAGTACCTGCTACCCGGCAGCTGCCACCTCGCGCCCCACCGGACCTCCCGGGCTTCGGCCATGTGGTGATGGAGGAATTTACGTGCGGACGGACTCTCGCGTTGTGAAGTGGCTGAGCTCCCTTGGTATCAGTGTCAATGTCGGACCCAGTCAATGATCATTCAGGTCAGTTCCCTCAAGATCAACGACATTTCAACATCGGAGACGATCGCGATGCATATGAACTTCGACCGCCTCTGGTGGCGTCTCGTCGCTTCTTCGTTGCGAGTATTGCACGTCTGGTTAGTCGTCACACTGCTCTTGGCGACCAGCCCGGTCGGACAGCCCAAAAATCAGACGCCACGCCTGCATCACCAACTCCAGCTGATACCGACAAAGCGCTTCGGGCCAGACGGGTGTCCACACGCATAACAGTTCATCTTGATCCTGAAGCCAAGCAAGTGCGATACGTGATCGACGACGAACACAATAGCGTCGGGCACAACGCCGATGGTGCCGTCTTCTCCACTAATAATGACCTTCTTGTCACCTATGCATACCTCAATCCTCTGTCGGTTCAAGCGACCGCCAGCGTCTCAGAAGCTGAGGACCCAACGCATTCTGCCATTTCTCAGTTGATCGCCGCCATTGCAGGCGTTCCCGGCCTGGTAAATCCAGATTGGCCAAGGCCGCCGGGGCTAGCCCGCGGCTGGCATCGGTCTCCGATCTTGATAAGTGTCCAGAGCTCGCGCAGGCCGAAGGTGCCTTGGCAGACATCCAGACCGGTCTTTACGGCCAACTCTATCCGCCACGACCATCAGTGACGGGTACAACGCATGGACCAACCTCTTTCGAGATGGTCTTCGTCAGCCTGGCGGCGGACCGAAGGCTGCTTCGGACGTAGCAGATCGCATCATGAAGTTTTATAGCACTCTGCACGCCGCCGCTGACAAGGCCGCGCTTGCAATCAAGTTGGCACAAGATCGAGCGGGAGCGCCCGCGGCACCGACCAAGGCACAACAGGCATACGACGAGTTACTCGCAAAGCTGCTGACTGGCAAGGCAGCCGCTGAGCAGTCGCAAGCGCTTACGGCAAACAAGGCTGATGTCGACCGTCTCCGTGCAGCTGCGGACGCGAGTGTGTCCTGCGCGCAAGATGCGACCAATCTCTATCGTCTGATATCAATTTCAAACCCGCAGACCCGTTTGGCCGACGTGAGAAGACTTGAGAAGGCTGTCAGCGATTTGGCCGATATGATTCGAAGGACTACGGGCCTGACAGCGCTTGGTTTAACGCCACGGAGTATGTGCTCGCCCGTGACGTAAGAGTTTCCAGCGGCACGCTATCGCGCGTGGTCGTCAAGGTTTCAAGTCTGAAGCTCGAAACGGCCGACGCAACGCTCAAGACAACTCCACAGGACGCCGCGTCGGCAACGTTTGATGTCAGGGGAGTATTCGGCCTTTGTGCCTGAAATTGGAATTGGCGCGACATTCGCGGTGCTCGATCGAGCCGAAGTATGGAACCTCCACCAGAACTCGCAGGGACAGACTATCGTATCGCGTGCTGGCACAAAATACAGGTCAGTGTTAGCCCGACTGTGATGGTGAACTTCGTTCCGGCGGGTCTCCACGGATCTGTTCCGATCATTCAAGTCGGTGCGTCGACATCGACCTCGGCACCGGCTGTCTTCATCGGTGGAGGTTGGCGCGTCCCGGGAACGACCGGAAAAAGCGGCATCGTCGTCGGCCTCGGCCTGGTGTTTGGGATGGGTGGAGGACCTCCAGACCTTGGTGCCAGAGAAGTCGGTGATCACGGGGACCAAGGACATCGAGAACGATCTGAAATTCAACGCAAAGCCAAAGCCGGGCTTTTACGTAAACATTCGGTACAAATTTCAAGGGGCCGTAGCTGTACTGCGCGGGCTTCGCCCATCGCGACCCGACGCTCGCCAATGTGATGGTGGGGGCCGATTGCCCGTAAAGATGCTCGACTTCGGACTGGCCACACTTCTTCGCGAAGACGACGAGAACGTCGGACCCTTCAGCGGCGGCTCATATGGTCGAGCACCTGACAGACGACGGACAGCGCATGGGGACGCTCGCCCAGGAGGATGCCAACCAATCCCCAAGAAGGGATTATGCCTAGATTATTACGCGTTATGTTAGTTTTCTGCACGTTTGCTTTCCTCCTTGGGTGCACCAAGGACGACAAGAAACCGGTCGGCCCACAAGCGTCCAAGCCTCGCCTTCTGCCGGAACACGACTTCAGCCCTGATGCGTTCGTCGCACCCAGAAGACTGGATTCAAACCTTTTGGCTGCTTTGCCGGTTCACACTGACCAAAGCGGAAACTATGTCAGATTGACGACATGAAGTTCCGCGTTAACAAAACACAAACGCGTGGTTATCAAGGCCCAATCTGGCCAAACGCATCGCTGAACTACGTTTTGGCTCCTGATGTAAAAGCCGATTCGTACAAGACCAGTCGTTTCTGACTGCCTGCAAACTAATCACAGCAGGGAGCGGGGCCGGCTGTATTAATCCTGCCGGTGGCCTCGGGGGAAGCAGACATCTATGTAGTCAACAGCACAGAAAACAGCTCTTACGTTGGCAGGGTAGGCGGTCCGCAACCGTTCAATATTTACAACTGGAATTACTCGGTTATAATTGCTCATGAACTAATGCACGCGCTAGGTTTTGTTCATGAGCAATCTCGTCCTGACAATCAATATGTCAGAAAATAGACTGGGCTAACATCCAGGTAGGCAAGGAGCACAATTTTGACATAGCAGAATTCAGAAGCATGGAAAGGTAAGTACAACTTTTGAATCAATCATGCATTATGGTTCTACAGATTTTTCAAAGAACCACCAAAAGACTATTGAAACTTTGCCCAAATACCAGCAGCATACGAATCCTTAATGGGTCAGCGGACTCACATAACCCAAGGTGATCTTGACCGAATACATCGCGGCGTATGGACCAACTGGGACGGAATGGTGTGGCACGATGCGGCATCCCCATCCCCAAGCACCAAAAGGTTGTTTCTGGGCTTGCTACGGCAATGCAGATCTATCAGTCGGTGAATGGAAAATGTGTGGGAGCTGCAGCGCGGCAGAAATGTCGTAGAAGCAGATGAATCAATGGTAATTATCGGTTCGTATGTAAGAAGCCCCTCACGCAAGGTGAAGTGCTTTCCTGGTAGACCTAGCGAGAATCGCTGCGACGCCTTCGGAAGGATACGGCCAAACGCTTTCAGACCATGGCGGCCCTGCGGGTCAGGACCTCGCCGATCGAGGAAGACAGCGATTCAGGTCCAGCGCCAGGACCAGCCGGTCACGTCACCGGAGCCTGCTCGGCTCGCGCTGACCCTTCAGCACGACGTGCCGTCTCCGCATTCCGCGCTTCGATATCCGTCCGAGCGCCGCCTCCATCAACAGGCGAAGGTTCGCTCCAAGCCGCCGTCAGGCATGCCCTGCCCCAGCGACCGTGTCGAACAGCACGAGTGAAAGCTGCTGCCGATTAAACCGTCGCGCGCTTCCGTCAATGTCCGCCCCTCATTCGCTCGGAATTCGCGACGTCTGGGGCGCATGTTCGTCCTACCCAACGAAGCTGATTACGACTTATACTTTGTTTGTCAGACTGTAAACGACTGTAAACGCCTGTTGTCGGATGAGATTCGGACTGCTAAATTGCCCGAGCCGTCGGCAGCCGCCGTCCCGCCTTCGGTCCCCGCGAATGCCTACGATGACCGAGCCTTGGGTTTCAGTCGATGTTCTCGCGCAGCACCTTGGTGTCACGAAGGACTCCGTGTATCGATCGATCGACCGGAAGGGTTTGCCGGCGAAAAGGTTGGGAAACTCTGGAAATTCAAGCTTTCTGAGGTTGACGAGTGGGTTCGCGCGGGCGCCGCGAGTTCCAAATCGACGCCGGAGACGGACAGCCAATGACACCGTCCGAGCGATTCGAAGGAGTCCGATCGTTCCCGATCGGCGCATTAGCCAGACCTTCTCAGACCTCGCGCCCGTTCATGGGGGCCTGCGCGAGGACTATTTTGGCTTGCTCTACGTCGGAGGGAGCATGCCCAACCCCGAGAGAAGGCACTCAACCAGGTCGCATTTGGGGGACACGACTACGGAGTCGACGGCTTCCACTTCGATGAACAGCGGCGCAACTTCTACCTCTTTCAGTTCAAGTACTCGGAGTCATACGGGCAGTTCAAGGGATCGTTGCAGCGTCTGATTGATGGCGGTCAACGGATCTTCTCTGCTCCGAATCGCGATGATGCGAAGAGACCCATTGCTGCTGCAGCTTCGAGCAAATCTGGTGGAAAACAGGGCCCTAATCGACCAGGTTTGCTTCCGGTTCGTATTCAAAAAGGGAATCCCGAGGAAGCGAAACGCGGTCCCGTATGGAGAAGCACCGGGAAGATCTCGAGAACAAGAAGTTCTTGATCGACCAGTTCTTCAACGGAAAAGACGTTCAGTTGGTCGTCGATTTCCGATCGGCGACAGGGCGTGTCGGCTCCTTGAGAACTCGGAAGGCGACGACGACCTTCAAGGTTCCGCTCACTGACATGATCACTGTCGAGTCGCCGTCAGGGAACGGATGGACATCGGGTTCATCCGCCTGGCCGATCTGCACCACATGCACGCGGCCTTCGGTTCGAACTTCTTCGATCGCAACATCCGGTTCCGGCGCGGTGAGAGCGAAGCCGTAAATCGTGCGATCTCGAAGGCCTTGCGGCAAATCGTTCTTGAGCGAACGGAGGATACGACGACCTTCGGCTTTCACCACAACGGCATCACGCTGTTTGCCGAGCGAGTCGAGAAAATGGATGGTCAGTGGCAGCTGACGTTGCCACGCCTGCTCAATGGTGCGCAAACCGTGACCACCGTCACGTCATTCAGGCAAACCAACAAGGACAATCCCAAGCTGGACGAAGGGCAATCCGCTTTCGACGCCATTCGAGTGCTGTGTAAGGTGATCACGGGCGGTGACCAGCGCTTCGTGACCAGGGTGACGATCAACAACAACCGTCAGAACCCGGTTGAGCCTTCGAACTTGCACGCGAACGACATGATCCAGCTGGAACTCCGGGACAACTTCCGGAGCGATCTGAGCATCTATTACGAGAGGCAGGAGAACGCGTTCGATCAGTTAAGCGGCCGGTGACACGCAGGATGACGTCGCCTTCGGCGAGCCCGCTGCGCGCCGCTGCAGCGCGTCGAGTCCCGGGCGCAGCGAAAGGACGAAAAAGGGCAACGTGCTCCAAAGAGATCCGCGGCGGGCAAAGTCGTCGAATTTCCGAAGGGAATTCGCCTCAGGCTGGACTCGAACCAGCAACCCTCCGGTTAACAGCCGGATGCTCTGCCATTGAGCTACTCAGGAACACCGGGAGGCGCAAACCGCAGTTCCAGCAATACGTTTCCTGTTATGTAACTACTGGTACGGTTCACGTATTGCTAGCAGTACGGCATTAATCCTGTAGGCGGCTGTACCATCGCCGTCAGATCCCGATTTTCTTCGGGCTCTACGCGATACTCGCGGTTGTGGAACTGCGAAACGCGAAGTTTCTCGGTACACGATTATCTGCAACCCGATACCGTGGCGCATCTGCCCGTGCTCGGTTTCCCGATCAACGTCATCCCGCTGCTCATGGCGGCTACGCAGGTGTGGCTCATGGCGATGACGCCGAGAGCTGGCGATCCCACGCAACGCCGCATAATGATGTTTACGCCGCTGATCTTTCCTATTTTTCTGCTACAATTTTGCGGCGGCTCTGGCATTGTATTACACCGCGCGAAATACTCAAGTCTCCTGCAATTTTGGCAGAACAAACGACAACCCGTATTACCGAAGCAATTGGCGATGGCCTTGTTATTAATTACTGACAATATTTATTGTTCACTTACTGACTCGTACGTATTGCTAACATCAGTGCCCATGACCTAACACTGATCCGCGAATCCACGACCACGCGAGACTGGATGAGCGTGGATTCCGGTAGAAGAGGCGAGTTGTAAGCCACCAGATCAGGCGAGTCGAATCCACGACAACGACACCCGAGCCCAGGCGGCCGCTACCCACATCGCCACCGCCGGAACAAGCAGCGCGATCATGGGAAGCCCGGGTACCGCGAATCGCTGCAACAGCACAGCCATGAGGAACAAGCCCGCAACCCACGACGCGGCCCGACGCTCTGCGGTGGTCGGCGTCACGATCTGCTTCTACCCGGCGTCACAATCCTGCCTTCTACCCCGCAGCGGTAGCCCGCTCGGTGTCGGCGATCATCTCGGCGCCGTTGTGCGCCTCGCGGACGTGCCGCACCAGCGGGCCGCCTCTTTCGCGAGCATCAGCACGGGCATTGCGTGTCTGTCGCACGTGCCGCCGACAATCCGTCGGAAACCGGAGTACGGACGGCGCATCAGGATGACCGGGCGGAACCCCAGATCGGCCTTCCAGCATTGCCGCCGATTCAGTTCTCGCTTCGACTATCACTACTAGCACGTCGGTGCCCACTAGGCTGCGCACGTTGTCGGGCGCGTCTCCACGCGGAGGGGAGCTGACGTCTCGTCGACGGTCGCTGGTGGACGGTCGTCGTCACTGTCCTGCCGTGAGTGACAAGATGCGCGCTATGTCAGCCGCGAACGCCTCAGCTACGTCGCTCGAGCGTCGAGTGACGAGACTCCGAGGTACGTCTCGCCAGCTTCGACAATCCGACCGGCTAGCTGCGGCGCCTGCGACGGTGTCAGAACCTCGACGCCGGGTGCCAGCCGACGGATCGCGCTCGGCGACGATGCGCGCAAACCTCGAGCACCGAGTAGCACCGCGATAACGCATCCCGCGAACCGTCCTACGGCCGAGCCTATCGCCGTGGTCGACTTCGTGAGCCCGGCGGGCGTCGCTTCGTCGGCGGCCCTCGCGATGAATACAGCTTGAGACTGAGCTGCTTCCCCTTCCTGGCGTCCGGCCACCGAACCTCCGAGGTTTGGGCGCGACGGGCAGCCTCCGCCTCTGGATCCGCGATTGACTGGGTGCGGCGTAGGGAGTTCGCCGGACCGTCGCGGCGCCCAACCTCTGGTAAGTCGAGTCATTGGGACGGCGACCGCTGCCTGCGCAACGGCGTTGGCCCTCGCGATTGCTGCGTCACGGCTTGCCGCGACAGCGGTCACGTCGACCAGGAACGATTCCGGGTGCCATTTCGCGGTCGTGTTGTCTGCAATATCAGCGGCGGGTTGCCCGACTAACGTTGCGGCACGTTCGATCACCGGCTCGGTGGTTATCGTGTTCGCCAGCGTCTCCCCTTCCAGCTCCAGCGAGGTTGTCTTCGCCGCCTGGCTGTGAACTCGAGTGAGGTTGTCGCCTGGTAGCCCCTATCTCCCCAGTAGCCATCCGTGAGCCCACCCAGGACTACACAGATGGTCACGAGAAGGGGGCGCGCAGCAAGCGTCCGATCGGCGGGAGCGACCCTTGCTCCGGCACGTGCGCGACGTGACGGCTTCAATGTGGGGTAAGCCTCGACTATCGGGTGTCGGGTGCACCTTCCGAAGTTTGCGATGCCCCGCCCAACACTCTCGGCTGCCGGGGGTGAAGGACAATGTCGCCATCGCCTTGAGGCCCGCCTTCTTTTGCTGGGTCTGGCTTCTACTGGACTGGTTCAACATTCGGAGCCTTCGCCACCTCAGGTGCTGCGGAACCGAACTTCACACGATCATAAGGGCAAAGGCAGGCAACGGTCTCCCGTCGGTGGGCTGTCGCTGCCAGATGAAAGGAGCCAGTTCGGCGGGGTTTTGCCATAGGATCGGGTGTCAGCGGTCACATATTCCCGACGTTGGCGGGGTTGTCCGTGCCGCAACTCCCCACCCCCGACTGTCACATCATTCCCCACCCCGGGCTGTGTGTCTTCCCCGGGGTGAGCCGGGAAGGTTCACTCTGCTTCCGTCGACTGGCCGATGGAAGGGCGCTGATGGCGCTGAGAAGTATCTTGGTGCTCGATCAGCACGACCCACCTCTCGACCGAGGCAGGAGCAGGATCGATGCCGAGGTCACGGTGGCCGCGATCGTGCAGCGGTTGCGCGACGACCATGCTGTCGATGCGTCCGAATCGTCGGTGCGACGGTGGATTGCAAATCGCTGACGGGTGGCTCGCGATCGGGTCATGCTACCGCTTGGTGAGGTCCATCCCGATAGCGAGGCGCAGATCGACTACGGACGCTGGGCGTATGGCTGGACCCCGCCACAGCAAAACGCGTTGCCGTGGCAGGCATTCGTGGAGGTCTCCGTCCTGTTCGCGGCATCTGTTCGTGCGGCCGGTGATCCTGATGGCCCAAACTTCTTGGACGTGGACGACGATGCCTGAGGTGAACGGTTTGTTCTCACCGGAGCGGTGACCGCCAACATTGAGCGTGTGCGCCTCGGCGTGCGCCCGTACAGGCATCGGTCATCCTGCGGCCCACGCTGCTGCGAAGTCGCTGCGGCAGATTATTCTTGACGATTCTGACCTTGTGAAGTTGGCAGCGTTAAATGACCGGACGGTGAACACGTTGAGCACCGCCTTCGACAGGGCCTTGAACCCGTCGAACCCGACCAGCAACGGGAGGGTGTGGCGCGGCGCCGCTCCCGCAGGTCGATGAGCAGATGGGTGACCAGCCTCGTCTTCTCGGTGGAGACCCTGCACAGCGCCGGTGGGTGCTTGTTCCCGTCGATGTCGATGCCCATGGCGACGACACCCGCAAGATTCGGCGAAGTGGACGCCGTCGATTCACATTGCGACCAGATTCAGCCCAGACAGGTCCGCGGAAGCAGCTCGGCCAGCGCGGTTTCGGTCATCGCCACGAAGCGGCGGGAGACCGCCGACTTGCGTGTCGCCGACGACTTCGGCCTTGCTCGCCGACCAGCTCAGGCCCGGCGCCTCACAACCGATGAGCCAGCTATCCCCGACCCTCGCAACCACCGATAGGAACAACGCCCCGGAGTGCTTCAGTACCAACGGCGCCGGATCAGGTCGCCGTGCTCGCGGGTTGCCCATACCTCCACGCCGTATACGGTTGCTCGCACCGGCGGCCTCGCCAAACAGTGTTGGGAGGGGTTGTTACAGAACATATGAACAAATATCAGCAAATGTAACGTGCCTGCCTGCCTGGCTAGCCCCGTTTTGTTTTTTGTTTTTGTTTTTGTTATGTTATATATATACTTCTTGGCTCAGCATTGCTGTGTGTGTCGAGGATTCGTGGCAGCAGGGTCGAAATCGGCGGTACTAAGAGCATAGCCTCGACCGTGCTAACGAGTTGTTGGTGAGACGCGCGGCGACGAGCTGCCGGAAGGCGTGCGCACGAGCGGGATCGGCACAAGGTGCAGCAATTGGTCATTCCGTTTTTTTTTTTTTTTTTTTTTTTTTACTGGTTAGACGTATTGCTAACGGGATGTGCCTGTGTCCGCTACAGGCACAGCTTCAAACTCGACGCTCGTTCCCCTGCTGCTGAACTCTCTTCTGGGCACCAAATTCAAACCGATCTCGGGCTATGACGGCGGAACAGCGACGTTGGCTGTTGAGCGCGGCGAGATGGAAGGACGTTGTGGCACATTTAATTCCATTCGAGTCGCCAAGCCGCAATGGATCAAGGAGAAATTGATACGGCCTCTGATAATCATGTCAGAAATCGATGATCCGGATTTTCCGGGCGTGCCGAAGGTCAGCGATTTGTTGAAGACCGAAGACGACAAGAAAGCTTTGAATTCTTCTCAACACCGGACGAGATTCAGGACCATCATGCTGCCGCCAGGCACGGCAAAAGAGGTCGTCGAGGGTTACAGAAAGGCATTTGAATTAACGGTCAAAGACCCTGAATATTTGGCCGAGGCGCTGCAGCGCCAGCAGAATATCGTTCCTCGTAGTGGCACCGACGTGCAAGCACGAATTGAAGCGATGTATGCCACACCAAAAGCTGTAATCGAGCGCGTAAAGCGGGCAACGGCACTACCGAAATGACAGCGTGCGCGAATTTTATTTTACGATGCACAAGCAATACGTGCCGTTTTTTCATGTTGTTGCAACTTATCATCTTCTCGGACACCACGCTGGCCGTGTCCTTGCCCTGGACCTTGATCAGCATCGCGAAGCGGGAATGGCGCTCGACCAGCGTCGCCATGTGCGAGTTGTTGGCTCCCGAAAGCAGGTCGCCCTCCCAATGGCCGGGAACGGCACGGTCCTCCACCTCGGCGGGGCGCTACCGGATGCGACTGCATCGACAAGTTGGCCGGGCCGCCGACTGGCGTGGTGCCGCCTTTCGGATGACGCATGCGCCGCCCGGCCCGAAGATGATCCATCAGCTCCTTCTTGAGCACGGGCCTGCACAAACAAACTGCGATAGAGAGTCTCGGGCGACACCTGCAAGCCTTGGTCAGCAGGGAATTCGCGCTTCAGCCACCCGAGATCTGCTGGCGAGGGACTCCAATCGAGCGCCAACTTCTCGGCAACGCACCATCGTCCTTCGGGATAGCGCGCCAAATGACATGGCTCCGGCCGCCACGCCGCTCCAGGCGTGCGCGTCACCTCGCTAGCCCGGTAGGCATGTCGCCCGCCATGCCGCGCAACCTCCGCAGCTTGTCGTGACGCAGAGACGCCCCAACCCAGCGGCGATGCCGCAGATGGATCGACCCGCCGCAATCCCGCGCGAAATCTCTTCGCGCTCATCGAGGGCACCGCCAGCGCGACCCGGCTGCGCCGCCGGGCTCCCGGCGCGATGCCTCCACTGAACGCCAAGACATGGTGGATCGCGCCCTTGGTCCTTTCAAGCGCGCGAGCGATGTCGCTCGCACACTGGCCACTCTTCCACCGCCTCCACAGTTAGACCCGCTTCTACCAAGACAATCCCGGGCGTCCAATCGTCATGCTGCACCTCCTCATCGTAAGAACTCTCGATTAGAAGATGGTTGCATCGATCCATTTGAACCCACCGCCAATTGCAGTCAGTCAGCTAGACTATAAACCAGACAGTCGTAACGCTGGACTCGTCATCGATCGTCCGCCGCTGAAGCATCCCACGCTACCGACGTCACGCTGCATATTGCATCGCCGGTCACGCGACTTGCATAAACGTACAACTTACTCCCTTGCGTTTTGTGCACAACAGGTCGTAACATTTCATTTCGCGCCCGGCACACCGCGGCGCGTAAAACCGAAGGCGTGCGCGCGGCCGCCAAAAACCTCGCAATGGGAACCGTAGGAGGAACGTCAATGAGGTCATGGAAGATCGCATGGCTCACGGTCGGCATCGCCTTGTCAACTCTCGCCTCAACGGTGCTGGCAGCACCCGACCTTTCCGCGACGATCGCAGCGCGTTCGCATTTCTTCGGGAAAGAGAACGTCGACCAAGCCACCGGCGACGTCGACAAAGAGAAAGTGATCATCACGTGGTTCAGCGTTCAGTCCTATGCGGTCGCGGCACGCGGCCACGTGTTTCTACTTTGACTCGTACATCTACCGCGTGTCGGATACCCCAAGCTATGTTCCGACGACCGTACCGAGTTCGTCGCCCTGCGCCCCGAGGCCATCTTCATCGGCCACGGTCACGGCGATCATGCGGACAATGCTGCCTACATTGCTGTGCTGACGGGCGCGCGAATCTTCGGCGCCGCGGAGCATTGCGACGCAATGCGCGGCGACGCCGTCAGGATCTTCGGCGCCGGAACCCAGGTCCAGTGCACGTCGCTCACGTCGTTTGGGATCGGCACCAGGGGCTGAAGTCTCGACCATAGAAGTCTTTCGGCCGCAGATCTGCATCGTGTCGTTCAAGCACTTGCGCTCCGGCCCCGCGCCGGCTCAACCCGGACTATCCGCAGAACCTCGTCAACCCGGTTCGGGATCCGCGAGTGGATCAACTGTACCCGCCGCTGCCGCCGCCCGGCGCTCAACACACGCACGCAAGCGCTGAATGGGAGTCTTTGGTGTGAGCGTACTGTATCAGTTCACGATCCACGATTTCAGCTTCCTTTGGCACGACACCAACGGCCCAATAAAGAACTTTGCGCCGCAAATCATCCAGATGCTCGCGTCCATGTCCGACGTCGACGTCGAATTGGGGTCGCTCGTCAGCACGGTAAGCGGATCAGAACGGAGTCCGCGACATCGCGATGTACATCCAGCTCGTGAAGCCGAAGATCTTCTACGGCGGACACTCCGACAACTTCAACATCGGCGCATCGCCGTACTACCATCAGGCCTTGCAGCGCCAATTCGACATCTTCGCCATCCCCGAGTCGCAGCAACCGGAGGTGCGCGGGTGGCACGACCCGTACGACTACCTGCGCTTTTCGGGCTTGCGACATTCGAATGGAAGAACAAGCGCTGGAGCGAGAACACCCGCCAGGGCAAGATCAACAATCGCTGTCCCATGATAGTAGTGCACACGCGAGGGCCGGACACGCAGGTTCGGCTCTAGTGACAAGCCTCGATGGCCGACGCCGGCTTTTGGGGTGTGAACCGAACCCACCGTTTTAGAACCTGACGACGCGGCCGTTCCAGTTCGTCGCGACTTACCCCGCCAACTGGCGCGAATGCCCGCTTTGCGCATGGAAGCCCATCTTCTGCTTTTGACCGTTCAACGACCATCCAGTCTGAACTTGAGCGGCTGGGTCGCATCGACGGTCGCAGTTCGACCCACTGCGGCCATAGCCTGCTCGCGTAAGCAGACGTCCGTGGGCTACTCGATCACCCTGTCCGCCCGCTGTAGCAGCGATGGCGGGATCGACAACGCGATTGCCTTCGCAGTCTTGAGATTGATTACAGCTCGAGCTTGGACGACTGCTCCACCGGAAGGTCACCCGGGTTCGCGCCTTTCGAGCACCTTGTCGATCTTTTCCGCGATGCGGCGGTACGTCGCCGCGAGGCTTTTGGCGGGCCCGTACCGACATGAGGCCACCTTCCTCGACCTGCTTGGGCCATTCGTAGATGGCAGGCAAGCGGTACTTCGCCGCGAGCTCGATGATCGGCTTGCGATCAAGAACGAAGTAGGTGTTGGCCGTGAGGAAGAGCGAATCGGGACGACTGGCCGCGACTCTCGCGAACGCGTCGGCATAGTCGCGATTGCGAACTGTCTCGAAAACGAGCTCGACCCTGAGCTCGCGGGCAGCTTTGACCGCTTCGGGGCGCTGTTGTTGGTTCATGGTGTTGATGTCTTCCGGGAACAGGACTGCGATGTGTTTGCGTCCCAGGCACGCCTACTTCAGGAGCTTCATTCGCTTGGCCGCGAGCGTGCCGTCCGGCGCGATGAGGATGCCCGTCATGTTGCCACCCGGCTGCGCAAGGCTCTTGACGAGTCCGATCGCGATGGAATAGAAGTTACCGTAAAAGACGATCGGGACGGTCGACGTCGCTTCCTTGGCCGCGCGTGCCGCGCCGCTAGTGATGACGAAGATGAGATCGACGCGCTCCGCGACGAGCTCGCGGGCGAGCGCGGGGGACCAGTGAGGACCTTGTTGTCCGCGAACCGCTCGACCAGAGGCAATTCTGGCCCTCGACGTAACCTTCCTCGCGCAACACCACGGAAGGAGGGGCGCCAAGAGTTCGTCATCCTCGTAGCGCGTAGTCGGCCGCAGGACGCCAACGCGGTAGACGCGACCCGGTATATATCGCCGACGCTTGACGAGGTGTCGCAAGGACGGCCGCTGCCATGCCCGCGACGAAGCGCCGGCGATCGATCACGGTTGGGCCGTGCAGAACACGATGGTCACCAAATGGGCGGTATAGATTGTCAGGCCGGCCGATCCAGCGCAACCGGCGAACCGGATGGCGCGCAGTTTAGATCCGGTCGTTACCCCTGGTACGAGTGTCTCGCGCCGGCGCGTCGCGCTCCATCGGCGTCGGCTAGTCGCGGGGCCGGAGTCATGAAGCCGACAGGTCCGCAGGTGATGGCCGGAGGTAACATCGCAATATGTTCCCGCCAGTAACTTGACGGGTCAACCCAATTTGTCACGCCTGCAAAGTATGGCGCCATTCGCCAGCGAAGCTCGGCATTCGCGACTAGTTATTGCCGCTAATTGCAAATTCGTCGGTGGCCGCTCCTGGCCGCGAGCAGTCTGCTCCGGTCTCCTTGCGGCCGTGCCTTTTGGCTTCGACGCTCGCGACTGTGCTGCGACGGTCCGGCGCGCTCCTACGCCGCGATTCGGCGCGGTATGGCGAGCCCCGATTGCACCGCCGGTCGTAACAGGAATGCGTCCAACGCGCGTTGTACGTTGATGAACCGCGAAAACTCCACGAGCACCCCTGCACCGTAGTATCCGACGAGGTTTCGCACCCACGGGAAGGTGGCGATGTCGGCGATCGTGTAGTCATCGCCCATGATCCAGCGCTGCCCTTCGAGCCGGCCTTCGAGCACGCCGAGCAGCCGCTTCGCCTCGTTCACGTAGCGATCGCGCGGCCGCTTGTCCTCGAAATCCTTGCCGGCAAACTTCACGAAGAATCCCACCTGCCCGAACATCGGCCCCACGAACGCCATCTGGAACATGAGCCACTGCAACGTCTCGTAGCGCGCGGCCGCATCTAAGGGCATCAGGCGGCCGGTCTTCTCCGCAAGGTAAATGAGGATCGCACCCGATTCGAACAGGGCAAGTGGCCGCCCTTCAGGGCCGTTCGGATCGATGATGGCGGGAATCTTGCCGTTCGGGTTGAGCGAGAGAAACTCGGAAGACCGCTGATCGTGGTGCTCGAACGACACGAGGTGCGGTTCGTACGGGACCCCGAGCTCTTCCAGCGCTATCGACACCTTGACGCCGTTGGGCGTTGGCAGCGAATAAAGCTGCAGGCGGTCCGCATGCTTCGCGGGCCACTTGCTAACGATCGCAAATTCGTCGAGGGACATTCGAAGCCGAGGTGGGTTTTTAATCAGGACAGGATAGCAAAAGAGCAGTCCAGCACGCCGTCACCCAAATGTTGTCTCACGGGGTCGCCACATTACGCTTCCTTCTCGGGCCTCGACCGTTGAGTGCCCTTACGCCGGATCCGGTATGTGCACCAGGAACTCCGGCATGTCCGGGAGTCCCTTGATGAACGTGCCCTTTTTTTTCCCCTTGATCGAGAAGCGCCGGACTCGCTGATCGAACCGCTCGGCCACGTAGAGATCGCCGTCCGGACCGATCGCAAAGCCGGAGGGAGTCTTGAGCTTGCCATCGATCACTACCCGCGCCTTGAGCTTGCCGCGCGGAGCTTCCTCCGGCATGTCGTAGGCGAGGATGCTGCCGGTGCCGGAAGCGCCGATGTAGAGCGTGTCGCCATGCAAAAGCAGATGCACGGGTTTCGCGAGCTTCTCCCCCCGGATGCGCGCCACGAGCCGCCCTGTCTTCAGCTCGTAGACCTTGACGACGTTCCCCGCGTCGCCCGCCACATAGAGATGCGCGTGACGCACGACGATGCCGCGCACGGAGTGCCGGGGGTTGCCGTGCGCGTCGAGCACCACCTTGAGGCCCTGCGGTGACGGAACGTCCCTCGGCGCGCGGTCGCCGCATTCGGGAAGCCCGCCCTGGCTGGAGGCGACGAGCGTGCCGGGGAGGAAGTTGCCGTTGGGGAAGTTCTTGCGAAGGTGCGAGGCCACCGGCGCCGGCTTGCGTGTCTTGAGCAGGATGGCGAGGACGGTGTTGGTGTCCTGGCAGGAGACGTAGAGGCGGCCGTCGTCACCGAACTCCACGTCGAACGGGTGCACCATCGCCGAGACTTGCTTGGTGGTTATCGCCACCTCGGCAAAGCGGAACGTGTCGCCGTGGCGGCGGTACCGGGCGACATGGCTGTCCCTGCGCCAGGCGTTGGCAATGTAGAGATCGTCGCCGACCAGCGCGAAGCCGCGGGCAGTGTGCAACGGGTGTGCATCAGGCGACGGGTCGAGGAGAAGCGGATGCTGCTTGCGGGGAGTTCCGTCATCCTCGAAGACGCCGATGTTGTCAACGCCGGTCTTGCCCTCACCTCGATAGCTGATCCACCACACGATGTCCTTCCTTCTCTGCTCCGGCACTTCCCTAATGCGTCGGTCGCGCGAGTCGCACGAATGCTGCAGCGTGACGACGAGGCCCCTTGCCCCGAGATCGCCCTACTTCTCGTCTTTGGTCGGGCAGCGCAGATCGTAATCCATCTGCATCTGCCTGTGTTTGAGGATGCCCAACACGACGATCGCCCCCAAGCAGAGCATCATTAGCCCGGTCAATAGCCTTTCGTGACGTAGCCGCCTTCGCGGTAGGCGACGTAGCCGGGCACGATCATTCCAAGGATGGCGATGTTGATGACCCAGTTCGCAGACTTCGAAACGACGAAGTGCAGCGTCCCGTGCCCGGCGAGCTGGTACAGCATGAACGGCACGATTGCGATCATGGGCAGGACTTCGGAGGCGCCGAGCGAGACGTTCACAGCGTCGGGCGTCACAGCGCCGAACTGGATGCGAGCGGCTTGATGGTCGACGGTCGCAGTTCGGCCCGGAAGAGGCGTAAGGGCCGACACCACCATCACCGAGACTTTTGCTGCGCAGAGCGACGGACTCTCTGTCCGGCGGTAGTTGCACGACTCGATCAGCTCGCGGTCGGAACACCTGCCCCTACGACTTGATCGCAAGCCACATCGCCGCCTACGGAAATGAAACTGCAAACACTCGTACGGTCCCCACTCAAAGGTGCAGCTTGTCGTTACAGATCATTTACTGGGACGAGCCGCGTTAACTATTTCGATCAGCACATCGCGAGCGATCTGGTCTGGACGTTCCCTCCCAGAGCGCGACGGACCGTGTTTCGGTGCGTCTTTACATGAACCATCCCGTGCTCGACCGTATATGTGGCAGCGTACATCTCCGCCACGCCTGATGGTCACCATGCCAGCTGTAGTCATTGACACCTCCTCGCTCCATGCGTTTGCGTAGTACAGGGAGCGTGGTCTGCCTGGTGTGCCCAGGCGCAGTCGCTGAAGCTTCGCGCTCCTGATTATGCATTGCAACACCACCCTCTAGAGTGCTTAGCTCGCCCTTCTGCTCTGGCGAGGGTGTTGGCATTCCGCGCAACTACGACCGATGCCCGGCTTGAGAACTATCCCCGTCGCCGGTGTTGTACGCGCACCTCGTTCGAATTTCTGGACAGTGCTCCTTCGCGCTTCTGAAAGCTGGAAAGGCTAGACCGCGTCCAGCGCTTGCGCTAGGTCGTCGCGCCGAATGGCGAGTCCGTCCTCTACGCCCACTGAGAGCCGGACGAGCGAATCGCCGATGCCGAGCTTGCGCGCGCGTCTCCGGCGGGATGGTGGCGTGCGTCATGATCGCCGGGTGCTCGATGAGACTTTCGACGCCACCGAGGCTTTCCGCGAGCGCGAATATGTGCACTGCTTCGAGGAATCGTTTGGTTCCGGCGAGATCGGTCGCCAGCTCGATCGAGATCATCCCGCCGTAACCGCCGCCGACTTCGCGCATCTGCGCAGTCGCAAGCGCGTGCTGCGGATGCGATGGCGAGGCCGGGGTAGTACACGCGCACGACCTTGGGCTCGGCTCGAGCCACCGCGCGAGCTCTAGCGCTTGTCGTTGTGCCGCTGCATTCGCAGGGCGAGCGTTTTCAAACCGCGCAACGCGAGAAAGCTGTCGAATGGGCCGGCGATCGCGCCGACTGCATTTTGCAGGAATTGAGCCGCTCGCGGACCGGCGCGAGGTTCGGGTCGTCGCCGACGACGGCGATGCCGCCGATGATGTCGGAGTGACCGTTCAGGTACTTGTCGCTGAATGGACGACGAATGTCGATGCCGAGTTCGAGCGGCCGTTGGTTGAAGGGACTCGCGAACGTGTTGTCGACCGCGGCAGGAACTGCCGCGCGATCGCGTGATGGCGCCATCGCGCGCAAGATCGGCGAGCTTGAGGAGCGGATTGGTCGGCGTTTCGAGCCACACGAGCCGGGTGTTCGGTTCAACGCCGCCTCCAGGTTCTCGGGTATTCGAAAGGTCGACGTAGCTGACCGTGAGCCCCGCGCTGTGCCGCCGGACCTTGTCGAGCAGCCGGAACGTGCCGCCATAGACATCGTCGCCGCACACGATGTGCGAACCGGCCGGAATGAATTCGAGCACCGTTGCGATCGCCGCGAGTCCGGACGCGAAAGCGAACGCCGCGGCGCCGCCTTCGAGGTCCGCCACGTTGCGCTCCCACGCCCAGCGCGTCGGATTGTGGCTGCGCCCGTAGTCGAACCCTTTGTGAACGCCGGGGCTCGATTGCACGTACGTCGACGTGGCATAGATAGGCGGCATGATGGCGCCCGTCGACGGGTCGGGCGATTGACCGCCGTGGATGGCACGCGTCGCAAAACGCTGCTTGGTTGTGGAGCTCATGTGTCAGTCCCCGAAGGCTCTCGCCGAGCGAATGACTGCGTCCCCTCGGCGAACGGCGCAACCAAGTCTCGCGAGCGTGGGGCCTCATTTCAACGTGCGGCGAAGGTGATTGATGAGGTCGAATCGCGTGATGAGGCCGTGGAACCCCGCCTCGTCGGCGATGATCGCAACGAGCCCCCGGTCCAGGACGCCCTCGCAAGTCGGCGAGGCTCGCCGACGGCGGCAGCGTCGACGGAGCCTGCGTCATCGCGCTCGAGACCCGTGCCGTGAACTGCGCCGGGATCGTCATGCACCTTGAGCAGAACGTCCGATTCGTCGATCACGCCGGAAAGCAGCCCGTTCGCAAGGACCGGCAGTTGCGAAACGTCCGCGAGCCGCATGCGT
Organism: uncultured Actinomycetota bacterium; assembly: GCA_963698945.1. Lineage (GTDB taxonomy): Bacteria > Actinomycetota > Actinomycetes > Propionibacteriales > Nocardioidaceae > Marmoricola. Next base: position 203,277 of record CAVOST010000007.1, read on the forward strand.
TGGAAGGCCGTGAGGAGCGTGTCGTCGGGCGCCACGCTGACGACGGCGTTGTCCTCGGCGCGCCGCGCGATCACGTCGCGGAAATCGCCGTACTGCGTGTCGTCGACAGAAGTCCCTGATCGATCATCCACTGGTCGTTGTACACCTTGCTCAAGTAGCCGCGTGCCGTGTCGCAGACGAAAGTCACCACGCGCTCCGCGCTGGTGCGCGAGCGGCAATAGCGCAGCGCAGCGGCGAGCAGCGTACCAGTCGAGGAACCGCCCAGAACGCCCTCTTGCTTCAAGAGCTCGCGCGCGGTCGCGAAACTCTCCTCGTCCGGAATCGAGTACGCCTCGCGCACTCCGGACAGCTCCGCGATCCCGGGACGAAGTCCTCGCCTATGCCCTCCACGGCCCACGACCCAGCCTTGCCGATCACACCGGTCTTGACGTAGTCGGCGAGTACCGATCCCACAGGATCCGCGAGCACGAAACGCAATGCGGGCTGCACCGCGCGGAAAAACCGCGTGAGCCCGGTGATCGTGCCCGCCGATCCCACGCCGACCACGATGGCGTCGACCTCATGACCCATTTGCGCCCAGATCTCGGGCGCCGTTCCGGTTTCGTGCGCCAGCGGGTTGGCCGGATTGTTGAACTGGTCCGCGAAGAAGGCCCCAGGGAATCTCCCGCGACACGCGCTGCGCCATGTCCTGGTAGTAATCGGGATGGCCCTTGCCGACGTCGCTGCGGGTGATTCCACGTCCGCACCCAGCGCCTTGAGATGGAGCACCTTTTCCGAGGACATCTTGTCGGGCACGATGAGGACCACGCGGTATCCCTTGGCGCGCGCGACGAGCGCGAGCCCGAGCCCGGTGTTCCCTGCCGTCGCCTCGACGACCGTGCCTCCGCGTCTGAGGCGCCCGTCGCGCTCCGCGGCTTCGATCATCGCGACGCCGATGCGATCCTTGATCGAGCCACCGGGATTCTGCGACTCGAGCTTGAGGAAGAGCCGGCACGGACCGTATGGAAGCGCGTGAACTCCACCAGCGGCGTGTTGCCGATAGAGGTCGAGCACGGCCGAGACGGCTTTTTTCGTCCATCCGCGAATTTTACGAGCGATTTCGCCCGGGACTCCGGTCACGGGCTTGGCCGTCGACCCCCATCCAGTAACGCGGTCCCGGCCCCTTCCAAGCCACCCGCGGTCAGCAACGGCGATCCGCGAACCCGATCTGCGCTGGTGCGTAGATTTCGTTCGAATTCTGACACTACCGGCAGGCGGGGGAACTGCTTGGACAACGGGTGGCCGAGTCCTTCTTCAGCAGTTTGAAGAAAGAGCGCGTCGAACAGGGATCTACAATGGAGGACGCGGTGGCAATAGCCGGTCGTCGCCGTTCAGCGACCATCGAGTCCGAACGCGAGCGGCTAGATCGTCGACGGTCGGAGATCGATCGTTGCAGGCAGTAGCATCCCGAGGGTAGCGGACGTTCGCGGACCTGCTGGCCGTAAGCTGCCGTTCGCTCACTAACGTCTGGCAGCGACTCGCGCGGCACGCGCGGTCGCTGACACAGTCACACCACCTTCGGACCATTACCGACAAACCAACATCGAAACTTCACCTCCCTCTGTAAGTGTGGGGCGAGCGTGTGCAGTCTTGTCGCGCTCCACTCGAAGCAAGAGTCGAGGGGCGCCGTTACCCATTGAACACACAGCGTCCAAGTGCGCCCCCACTGGCACATGTCGATGGGACAGCGCCTAGCGGTGACGCTTTAGTATTGGACGCAGCACGCCTTTGCCAAGCGGCGACGCCTCGGTATATCGACGGCACGATCCGTGCTTACCCAACCTGATCGCGACACGTCCGACCGACCCGCGGCATAACGGGGGCTGGGACCGCCGTCGCTCCTTGTGCGGATGGGACGCAATATGGGATGGATAGTGTTAGGGTTCGTAGGTGTGGTGCTTAGCTTTCTCTTCGTGTTTACGCTCCTGCGAATTTCAAATGAGGAGGGTCGCTGCGCGCCACACACACAGGAACATCGATCCATTTGCCGACGTTACGATTACGCGGCAAGGCGCCGGCAAATCATAGTCTGGCCTGTTCTCTAGTGCGCCATCCCGCCTCGCAGCTCGTCGCGAAGTCGCTCTAGCCTCTGGCGCAGCACAAGCGCCCCAGCAAACAGCCGCGCATGCGTGCCCGTTGTTGTTAAGTCTACTAAGGAACTATTGTTATGGCTGCGACTAGTGGAATTCTAGCTGCCTACCGGTGGCTGTTAGCGTCAGTTATCGCTATCACGTCATCCAGCGGCCTTGCGACGTCCGGAGCACTCGACATTGCGTCGGACACCAAGCTTCACGAAGATCACGTTGGCCCCATTACGTTCGTCGCGGACTCCGTCACGCTGAATTGCAACGGGCATCAAGTAAGTGCACCCGGCGAGTTCCAAACAATTCTCATCCAGGAAAGGACGAGGATTACCGTCAAGAATTGCAAGATTACCGGCGCCGTCTACGGCATATACGTAGTCCGCTCGACGGATATTGTGATCAAGGACAACATTGCTTTCGGCAATGAGGGTACGGGCATGTTTTTCACCGGCTCCCAAAGCCTGACGATCAAGAACAACGTTGCAACCAATAACGGAGTCGCGGGGATGGACGTTCAATTCGTGACTAACAGTACGGTTCAGCACAATACGGCCAGCAACAACGGGTTCTTCGGATTCTTGATTCTAGTTGTCGATGGCAGTGCCTTTTCACACAACGTCGCTAGCGGAAACAGGGCGTTTGGGTTCATTCTCTTCTCGAGTTACGGCAATCTGCTGAGCACCAATTCAGCCTGCGGCCAACAGGTAGATTTGTTGCTCGACACGATCGTGCCGGGCGCCAATGTCTTAAAGCACGACAATTTCTGTATTGTCGAAGAGCAAGTTTCCTAAAGAGCGAGGCCGCAAGCAACTAAGGAGCTTTGTCATGAAAGTGGCAATGGTGAGCTGACTCTCACCAGTGCACACAGTGCGAGCGTGCACTTGAGCAGCGGCGCCCCGACGGTTACGAGCTATCCGACCGCTGGGACGAAGCGCAGACGCTGATGCGACTCGTGCGCGAGTTGTGGAGCAGGATCGAAACGGAGGATGCGACTGCCGGCGGTCTGGGGCAAAAGGCTTCGCAGCCCCTCGACGACCCATTCGGCGCGAGCGTGTTACCTATGTCTTGGGCCCCTACGGGCAGGATAGTTGTATTGCCAGCAACATGATCGACGAAGTTGTTGCCAGTAGCGCGCCTGGGCGCCGACCGCTGAAGAGATCTCAGCGGTCGGGCAGGTTCGACTTGTGCTTCGCGAGCGCGAGCAGCCGTCGGTCGCGCCAGCTCATCCGGCGTGCCCGCTCTTCCGGGCTCGCCGGCTCGCCCAGGCCCGCGGCGACGCGCGCAACGTTCGGCGCGTCCCACACCCCGGGCGCCGGTGGATCGGCGGCAAGCTTGCGGTAGATGCCCCCGTAGCGCGCACAGTAGTCGGCGACCCCTCCCGGCGCATTGAGATCGATGGTCGCGAACGGGCCCATGAACGACCATCGCAGTCCGAGGCCGTACGCGACCGTCTTGTCGACGTCCGCCGCCGACACATAGCCTTCGCCGACGAGTCTCATCGCTTCATTGAGTAGAGCGCCCTGAAGCCGATTCAGGATGAACCCGTCGATCTCGCGGCAGACGACAATCGGAACCTGCCCCAACTCGGTCATCAAGGTCCGCGCGCGCTCGACGATGCCCGCAGACGTCCATGGGGAACCGCACAGCTCGACCACTGGAATGAGATGCGGAGGATTGACGGGATGCGCCACGAGGCAGCGCGCTCGTCCCGGCAAGTCGGCCGTGAACGCCGACGCCGGTATCCCGGACGTCGAGCTCGCGATGATCGCCTCCGGCGCCGCCACCGCGTCGATCGCCGTAAACGCGTCCCGCTTGACAGCGACGTCCTCGGGCAGGTTTTCCTGCACCCATTGCGCACCCTCGACCGCAGCCTCCAGGGTTGCCGCGCTCGAAACACGATGCGCGGCCTCGGTGGCGTCGTTCAGCAGCCCCGCTTCCTGTTGCTCCGCGAGGCTCGCCACGATCAACTCGCTTGCAGAGGCGGACTGCGCCGCCGCTCTGTCGAAGAGGCGCACCTGCCATCCGGCGCGCGCGAACACCGTGGCCCACGCGCGCCCGACGAGACCAGCACCCACCACCGCGGCAATCCGATTCGATTTCATGGAGTACAAGGCTGCGCTCTGCAACACCTGGTGACGACAACAACTCGATCACAGTTTTATCAATAAATCTGTTGACGAGATTAACCCGTTCTTCCAAGATTCGCAATTCCACCATGGCCCCAAGCAAAGCCGCGAACACATCGGAAGTCTTGGGCCTCGCCGACATCGTTCAGCGGCTCGAGGAAGAGATCGCGCTCGGGCTCCTGCGGCCACGTGAACGTCTGGTCGAGGACGAGCTGCTCGCGCGCTTCGACGTCAAGCGGCATGTCGTCCGCCAGGTGCTGGCCGAGCTCGAGCTGATGGGCATCGTGAGCCGGCGGCCCAACCGCGGCGCTACGGTGCGCGATTTCACGACCCAGGAAATCGAGCAGATCTACTTCGTTCGCGAGCTCCTCGAGCGCGCCGCGATCGAGGTAATGCCCCTTCCGGTCGAAGGCGAGGTGGTCAGGACGCTCGAAGACATCCATGCACGCCACTGCGCCGCAGTCAAAGCCGGGCGATTGCGCGATGTCTTTCGCCTGAATCTCGAATTTCACCAGACCCTTTTCGAGGCCTGCGGGAATGCCCCGTTGACCGAGGCCATTTCGCAGTTCGCTTTCAAGGCGCACGCCATTCGCTCGTACACGATCGGCGATCCGAACCTGATTGCGCGCGTGTGCAAGGAACACGCTCGGATGATCAAGCTGATACGGGGGACGGACCGCCGGGCCCTGATCAATCTGGTGTCGGAGCACAAGCAACCCGCGAAGATCGGCGTACCTTCAGGCATCGCGCCGCATGGAGGGCGGCCTCGATGTCGGATCGCCCGCGATCTCCCCGCCCGCACCGGCCGCCCGCGCTCAGGGAAAGCGCGGCTCCGGCTCGGGATTCGGCCCCGTCCCGCGCGAGAAAATCGAGGTCGCACCCTTCGTCGGCCTGAAGCACGTGGTCGATGTGCAGCGACCCAAATCCGCGCTCGTAATGGCGCGGGGGTGTAGTCCACGCTTTGCGTCGCACTGCGATCTCGGCTTCAGACACCCGGAGATTGAGCTCGCGCGCCTCGGTGTCGAGGCTGATCGAATCGCCGTCGCGAACGAGACCCAGCAGCCCGCCGATGCGACTCTCCGGGCACACGTGCAGTACGCAGGTGCCATAGCTGGTGCCGCTCATGCGGGCGTCGGAGATACGAACCATGTCGCGGACGCCGGCCTCGAGCAGCTTCTTCGGGATCGGCAACATGCCCCACTCCGGCATGCCGGGTGCACCGATCGGCCCGCTGTCCTGCAGCACCAGCACACTGTCCGCTGTGACGTTCAGGTCAGGATCGTCGATGCGCTCCTGCAGGTCCTGGTAGTTGCGGAACACCACCGCGGGTCCGGTATGCTGCAGCAATCGCGGATCGGCGGCGGCGCGCTTGAGCACTGCGCCGCGCGGCGCCAGGTTGCCGCGCAACACCACGAGCCCACCCACCGGATAGACGGGATTGGACGTCGGGCGAATGACGTCGTCGTTGTAGACCTGTGCGTCCGCAATGTTGGCGCCGAGCGACTTTCCGTTCGCCGTCATGCAGGAAAGGTCGAGGTGCGCTTCGATGCGCTTCAAGAGCCCACGCAGGCCGCCGGCATAGTAGAAGTCTTCCATCAGGTACTTGCCGCTTGGCTGCAGGTTGCAGATGACCGGCACCGACTCGCCGGCCTTTGCGAAGTCGTCCAGCCCAAGTGCGATGCCTAAGCGCCGCGCCATCGCGACGAGATGGATCAGCGAATTGGTCGATCCCGACAGCGCCATGTCGGCAATCACGGCGTT